>NZ_JACSPW010000010.1 GCF_014836935.1 Solibacillus merdavium
AATACTAATCGGTCGAGGACTTAACCACATTTTATTGCACAACTCAATGAAACGTTTATCCAGTTTTGAAAGAATGAAATTCTTTCAATAGTCTAGTGATGATGGCAAAGAGGTCACACCCGTTCCCATACCGAACACGGAAGTTAAGCTCTTTAGCGCCGATGGTAGTTGGGGGCTTCCCCCTGTGAGAGTAGGACGTCGCTAGGCTCAAAAAGTCGCTGCTGATTCAGTCAGTAGTGGCTTTTTTATTATTTTAAAAAGATAGTGAATTAAAGATAACAAGCATGACCTGAAAGGATAAGACTTTCTGGGGCATGCTTTTTTTATTTAACGAACGTAAATACCTTAATGATTTTGAAGATACGCATTAAAGGTTGAGGGTTTAAAAAGGTTCGCCAATCGATCTTTGAACAGATTTCCGGATTTGAAACTTTTACAACTAAAGTACCGTATACAGAAGGGAAATTTTAATTAAGGGGGGAGCTGATGCGTAAAATACTGTATATAGCGGTAGCTAGTGTATTGCAGGCGGCCTGTGGCAATGATAATAACAAGCAGTACAGATATAACTACTAAAGGACAAACTGAATGCTCTCAGGAGGTCATCCAGATGAACGGAGCATAATTAGGGAATGGCAAGACATGATCGAAATTCCACAGGCACCATTGGAAATTATTTTAGATTTGCAAAAAACGGGCGGAAATATATCGGTGCCAGCCCAAGGATGATTAAGTGAATTTTCATTTGAATTCCGCTTACTTTAAATCCATATACAGAAGCTTCTATAACATATGAAGAACATTCTCTCCCTATTTTCGGCGGAGAGTTAAACGTAGCATTACAAATGCCCGAACAACCTACAGGGGAGCTTATTATCCATGCAGGTTCTGGACCAACGAATAAAGATGGAAATACTATTGGTGGTGGGTCTAATAATAGCCTAAAGATGATTGCGGAAAGTTTAGCAGACCAGGGAATTACCTCAATTCGTTTTGATAGGCGGGGTATTGGAGAAAATACAGCCCTAATAGCATAAGAAGAAGACTTAACATTTGATATGTATGTAGAGGACGTCACGTCGATTGTGGACTATGCTAAAATTTACAGCCGCTTTTAGCGAGTGGCTTATTAGATAAAATTGTTAAATTCGTGAAGTGAAATAGCTTCTAGATAAGAGGATTATTTTCTCACTCTGAAAATAAAAATGTAAGAAAAATTATTTAAAAAAAGTGCTTGTATAAAATAAAAACGTTGCTATAATAATAAATGTACAAGGGAAACAATGTACTCGGGTACATTTATAGTAGCGTTCCGAAGTAGCTCAGTTGGTAGAGCATCCGGCTGTTAACCGGCAGGTCGCAGGTTCGAGTCCTGCCTTCGGAGCCATTTTTTTTTGCTCTTTTGTATAGTGAAATTAAAAACAAAAATTTTTAAAAAAATTTTTTCAAAAAGGCTTGCATGATATTGAAAATGATGATATTATAAATCTTGTCTTAAAGAGAACGTAACATTTACATAACGGCCCGTTGGTCAAGTGGTTAAGACACCGCCCTTTCACGGCGGTAACACGGGTTCGAATCCCGTACGGGTCACCATTTAAGGCTTCATAAAAAAATAATCAGTAACACTTGTTATGTATGGAGGATTAGCTCAGCTGGGAGAGCACCTGCCTTACAAGCAGGGGGTCGGCGGTTCGAGCCCGTCATCCTCCACCATTCATTGTTTAACAGTGTTGCATCATTTGTCGGAGGGGTAGCGAAGTGGCTAAACGCGGCGGACTGTAAATCCGCTCCTTAGGGTTCGGCGGTTCGAATCCGTCCCCCTCCACCATCTATAAAATGTTTGGGGTATAGCCAAGCGGTAAGGCAACGGATTTTGATTCCGTCATGCCCTGGTTCGAATCCAGGTTCCCCAGCCATTTTTTTTATTTTTTTCTGAGCCATTAGCTCAGTTGGTAGAGCATCTGACTTTTAATCAGAGGGTCGAAGGTTCGAGTCCTTCATGGCTCACTTTTATTTTATAAATTTAGAAGTGCACTTAAATTAAAAAATTACAATCCTTTACTTATATTTATGAGTAAAGGATTTTTTGCATTTTAAAGGGAAAATCGTGTAGGAAATCGAAATTTCAATAGAGAGTTTAGCTGAGCATAGTATAGCCGACAAATATATTAAAAAGATATCGTAAGGGGATGGGAAAATGAATAGAAAAATTTCGATTGTAGGTGTTCCATGTGATTATGGTCAACAACGTCGTGGGGTGGATATGGGACCAAGTGCTATTCGATATGCAGGCTTGCAGCAACGTTTAGTAAATCTAGGATTTGAGGTTGAAGATGAAGGCAATATTCAAGTAATTGAAAGAAATGCAATTGAAAAGAAAGACGAAAAACTTCTAAATTTAGATGAAGTAATTAAAGTGAATACAGCACTTGCCGAGAAAGTATATGAAGTTGTAAAAAAAGATTGTACACCGCTAGTATTAGGGGGTGACCATAGTATAGCAATAGGTACGTTAGCAGGACTTTCCATGAAATATAAAAACTTAGGAGTAATATGGTTTGACGCCCATGCCGATTTAAATACACCAGAGACAACACCTTCAGGAAATATTCATGGTATGCCTCTTGCTACAAGTATAGGGCTTGGACACAAGAGATTGACTTCAATATTACACGGAGAACCAAAAATCAAAGCAAAAAATATAATCATTATTGGCGGGCGTTCGATTGATGAAGGGGAACGTGAATTAATAAAAACGCGTGGAATTAAAATCTATACGATGCATGAAATTGACCGACTTGGAATGACGCATGTAATGGAAGAAACGGTGAATTATTTCAAACAAAATGAAATAGATGGAATGCATCTATCTCTTGATTTAGATGCATTGGATCCTTTATATACACCTGGAGTTGGAACACCGGTTGCTGGAGGAATTACCTATCGAGAAAGTCATTTAGCAATGGAGATGATTCAGGAATCAGGATTGCTGACTTCTGCCGAATTTGTTGAAGTGAATCCTATACTGGATGAACGTAATAAAACGGCTGATGTAGCAGTTGCGTTAATCGGTTCTTTGTTTGGTGAAACTTTAGTATGAATATTGTGGAAAAATGGGTAGAGCATAATGAAATTTGTTATAATAGGTACACATATTTTTGCGGAAAAGATAAAATAAATTTTTTTGAAAATGAAACCTTTTAAGAAACAATCCGTATATATAGAACAGCTGAAAAGGTGGAGAGGAAAGACAAATGGATGCGTTAGTAAATAAAAGAATAAAGCAAGTGCTTAAAGGTGATCAAAACGCATATGCCGACATTGTTAACCTCTACCAGCACAAGCTGTACCAAGTATGTTTTCGAATGCTTGGAAATAAACAAGAAGCAGAAGATATTGCTCAAGAGGCGTTTATACGTGCCTATATTAATCTACATTCGTATGATCAAAATCGAAAATTTTCAACATGGCTTTATCGAATAGGTACGAATCTATGTATCGACCGTATTCGGAAAAAGAAACCAGATTACTATTTAGATGCCGAAGTTGCTGGGACAGAAGGATTGGATATGTACTCGCAAATTGCTGCTGATGAGCAATCACCTGAAGCTGCCGTTGAACAAATGGAGCTTCAGGACAGAATTCAATATGAAATCAGTCGCCTCCCTGACAAATATCGTTCGGTCATTGTTTTAAAATATATTGAAGAGTTATCGCTCCAAGAAATTAGTGAAATTTTAGATATGCCGCTTGGTACAGTAAAAACCCGTATTCACCGGGGTCGTGAAGCGTTAAGAAAGCAGTTAAACAATTTGTAGGAGGAAGATACGCATGAAAACGTGTGCATCAAAATTCGTGGATTATATGCACGAATATTTAGATGGTGATATTAGTCGTGAGCATGAACAATCATTAAAACAACATTTGCAGACATGCCCGGACTGCCAACAACATATGCATGAATTAAGTGACACGGTTGCGTTTATCAAGAGTGCAGCGCATATTACTGCCCCTCCAAGCTTTGAGGAACAAGTGATAAGTCGTTTACCGAAACGCAAAAATTCTGTCGGCATAAAGCGTTGGTTCCGTCAGCATCCGCTACTCATGGCTGCTGCATTGTTTTGCTTGTTTATGAGTGCTACAGTGCTAGGTAGTTTCCCGAATGACAATCAATTTTCTGTGACAAAAAAGCCAAATATAGTTGTTGAAGGGCAAACGGTAACAGTTCCCGCTGGTGAAGTTGTTAAAGGTGACATCGTTGTGAAAAATGGCGATATCATTATTGAAGGGGAAGTAGATGGGAATGTCACCGTGATAAATGGAAACTATATGGCATCTACAGCAGTAGTTACAGGACAAGTAGAGGAAATCGATGAAATGTTCGAGTGGCTATGGTTTAAAATTAAAGATGGCTTTAATAATTTGATGGCGGTCTTTAGCAATAAATAAATAAATAAATAAATAAATAAATAAATAAATAAATATCAGTTTTACTGAAAATCACATAAAAATAAATTTTTCCTGACGAATGGTGAAACTTTCTTCAAAAAAATGACGTTCTATTATAAAAGGCAAAGTCTACTCGTTCGGGTAGACTTTTTTCTGTTATGAAAGTTAATCAATGCCAAAATTGTGCTATACTAAAGGCAATATGGATTAGCTATAAAAGGTGGGGGATGCCACATGCAAATAATTGAACAATTTACAGACATTGCTGCTGTAGATATGATTTTTAAAGTGTTGGACGTACTGCTTGTATGGTACGTAGTTTATAAGGCATTGACCCTCATTAAAGGAACGAAAGCCGTTCAATTATTAAAAGGGTTGCTGATTGTTGTTTTAGCGAAATTTGCTACCTACGTTTTTGGACTCGATACACTTGATTGGCTATTGCAGGAAGTAATTGACTGGGGTTTCTTGGCCATCATCATTATATTCCAACCGGAAATTCGCCGGGCGCTTGAACAAATAGGGCGAGGGAAGATTTTCCAACGCACTAATAACCAACAGGAAGATGAACAAACACGTTTAGTCGAGGCAATAAAAAAATCTGTGAGCTATATGGCGAAACGTCGGATTGGTGCACTTATTTCAATTGAAAAAGATACAGGTCTAAATGAATATGTGGAAACAGGCATTAAAATGGATGCCGCGCTTTCTTCTGAATTAATGATTAATATTTTCATTCCAAACACCCCATTGCATGATGGAGCTGTAATTATCCAGAAAAACCGAATTTCGGCTTCTGCCTGTTATTTACCGTTATCTGAAAGTGCATTTATTTCTAAGGAGCTAGGAACACGTCACCGAGCTGCACTGGGATTAAGTGAAGTCACAGATGCCATTACAATTGTAGTATCGGAAGAAACAGGTGCGATCAGTATTACAGCAAACGGCAATTTACACCGTAATCTCACTATGACTGAATTTGAAGAGCTATTACGTAAAATGTGGTTTGGTCCTGAGCAAGATTCTAACTTAGCATCTAAGTGGACTTGGGGAGGGAAAAAGAATGGATAAATTATTCGATAGCCCGTGGATGCTACGGTTAGCAGCATTGTTTTTAGCGGCTGCTTTGTTCCTGTACATTCAAACAGAAGGAAATCGAACAGCTGATTCGGGTTCGTCAAACGAAACAGATGTCATAACAAATGTCCCGCTGGAAGTGTATTATGATTCAGATAATCTGTTTGTCACAGGGATTCCTGAAACCGTCGATGTGAAAATTTCCGGACCGACTGCAATTGTTTTAAAAACGAAGCTTGAAAAGGATTTTAAACTATTTGTCAATTTAAACTCATTGTTAATCGGTGAACATAGCGTTACAATACAGCAGGAAAACTTTTCTGAAAAACTTAATGTATCAATTGAACCGAAAATTGTTAATGTGACAATTGAAGAAAAAATTACCGAGCAGTTTCGTATAGAGCCTGAGATGAATAAAAGCCTTGTTGCTGAAGACTTCATCGTAAATAGGATGAGTGCAGAACCGACGAAAGTTGCTATTACAGGTGCAAAAAGTGTGATAGATAACATAAGCTTCGTAAAGGCAACAATTACAGGTGAGAAAGGTTTAAAAGAATCATTTGAGCAAGATGCGACTGTAAAGGTACTTGACCGTGATTTAAATAAACTGGATGTGCGTGTTAATCCAGATAAAGTTAAGGTGAAGGTAGAAATTAATGAATATAGTCGAGAAGTCCCGATTACATTGAAGGAAATTGGGGAATCAGTAGATGGGCTTACGATTGAAAAGTTGTCGTCAGAGCCATCCCGCATCACTGTTTATGGGGCGAAAACGACAGTGGATGCTTTGGAAGAAGTAATTGTAGAAGTATCTCGTGAAAAAATTACTGAGTCTGGCTCCTATGATTTTAGTATTCCGCTTCCTACAGGTGCAACGAAGCTATCACAGGATAAACTAACGGTATATGCAGAGGTATCAGGTAAGCCTGTTCAGGAAGAGGAAAGCGAAGCCAATGCAGAGGAAAGTGTTGACGACGCTGAGTAAAACTAACTACCAATAAAACAACCAATCCACATTAGGTGGTAAATTTAAAACGTATGTAATTTAAGCGTTGAAGGAGAGAGAAAGTAATGGGTAAATATTTCGGAACAGATGGCGTCCGCGGTGTCGCAAATAGTGAACTAACACCAGAGTTGGCGTTTAAACTAGGTCGTATTGGCGGCTATGTGCTAACGAAGGATGCTAAAGATCGCCCGAAAGTATTAATTGGACGAGATACACGTATTTCTGGGGAAATGTTGGAAGGTGCACTTGTTGCAGGTCTCCTTTCAATTGGTGCGGAAGTTATGCGTTTAGGAGTGATTAGTACACCAGGTGTTGCTTATCTTACACGTGTCATGAATGCAGAAGCAGGGGTCATGATTTCAGCTTCGCATAACCCTGTGGCGGATAACGGCATTAAATTTTTTGGTCCAGATGGCTTTAAATTAACAGACGCACAAGAAGCAGAAATTGAAAGCTTAATTGATGCAGAAGAAGATACATTACCACGTCCTGTAGGTGCTGCTGTTGGTTCAGTGACAGACTACTTCGAAGGTGGACAAAAATATATTTCATACTTAAAACAAACTGTAGATGAAGATTTCGAAGGCTTACATGTGGCGGTTGATTGTGCACATGGGGCAACTTCATCTTTAGCAACACATTTATTTGCAGACTTAGAGGCCGATATTTCTACTATGGGTGCTTCTCCAGATGGTTTGAATATTAATGAAGGTGTAGGTTCAACACATCCTGAAAAATTAGCTGAATTTATCTTAGAGCGTAATGCAGATGTTGGCCTGGCCTTTGATGGAGACGGTGACCGTTTAATCGCAGTGGATGAGAACGGAACAATTGTCGATGGTGACCAGATCATGTTTATCATCGGAAAGTATTTACAAGCAAAAGGTCGCCTAAACAAAGGTACAGTCGTTTCTACTGTAATGAGTAATATGGGCTTCTACAAAGCATTAGAAGAGCATGAAATGACAAGTATTCAAACAGCAGTTGGTGACCGCTATGTCGTAGAGGAAATGCGTGCAAACGACTATAACCTAGGTGGCGAACAATCAGGTCACATCGTATTTTTAGATTACAATACAACTGGTGACGGACTTTTAACGGGAATTCAATTAGTAAGCATCATGAAAGCAACAGGTAAAAAACTATCTGAGCTTGCAGGTGAAATGACAATTTACCCGCAAAGATTAATCAATGTTCGTGTTACAGATAAACATGCAGTAACACAAAATGAAAAGGTTGCAGCAGTAATTGCTGAAGTGGAAGCAGAAATGGCCGGCAATGGTCGTGTGTTAGTCCGCCCTTCAGGTACTGAACCTTTAGTACGTGTGATGGTAGAGGCAGCTTCTGCGGAGGCTTGTGAAGAATATGTTACCCGCATTGCAGATGTGGTAAGCGCAGAAATGGGTTTAGCTGAATAACATAGAATAAGGCGCCGGGGGTGATGGAGACATTGCTTTCGGTGTTTTTTGCTTTTGTGGGGATGGCTAGGGGCTCATTTTCTAATATACTGACTTGAAGTTCTAATATAGCTAAAAAAGATCTAGTAAAAGACCATTTTTCTGAAATAATTTCAGTGTTCTAAAATTCGGCTCAAATCGTCTAATATCATGGTGAAGTGTCCTAAAATCAAACATATCTTTTCTAATATTAGCTTCATTTATTCTAATTAAAGCACCTTACTAAAAAGCTTATAACTAAACCAATAAATGTTTTAATTTATAATCTTGAGGGAAACGATATAGTGTACCCTATTAAGACGAAGGAGTGTTTTACATTGGCTAAAATTGCAACATTAATTACAGATAAGTTTGAAGATGTGGAATTCACAAGTCCGAAAGAAGCACTGGAAGCTGCAGGGCATACACTTGTAACGATTGATAAAGAAGGAAATAAATCAGTTACAGGTAAGAATGGTGAGGCTACAGTTCAAATCGATAAAGGTGTGGCAGATGTAAATCCTGCAGACTTTGATGCATTGTTTATCCCAGGAGGTTTCTCACCGGATTTACTGCGTGATGATGATCGTGTCGTAGCATTCGCAAAGTATTTTATGGATGAGAAGAAACCTGTATTTGCGATTTGCCATGGTCCACAACTATTAATTACTGCAAAATCCTTAGAGGGAAGAGATACGACAGGTTATAAATCAATTAAAGTCGATTTAGAGTATGCAGGTGCAAAATTCCATGATGAGGAAGTATTTGTTTGTCAGGAACAGCTTGTGACAAGCCGTACTCCAGATGATTTGCCGGCATTTAACCGTGAAATCGTGAAGTTATTAAAAGATAAGGCACTGTAATAGTGCTCTTAGCATAAGATAATATAATAGTGCATATCCCGTTTGGAAGTCATTGGAGTGAATGAATAAATCAGTGGACAGCACAATTCTTCACTGATGCGTTATTCCAATGACAAAACGGGATTTTTTTCTATGAAGCGCTTACATTAGAAACAGAGGATTGACGTATGAATTTGATTATGTGTATGATGGAAATGCTCATGGAAAAAACTATTTCCTAAGTTGCGCTAAAGGAGGGAAAAATGCGCATAAAATAAAATCGGAAAAAAAGTAAAAGCGCCAGAGCTAAGGAAATCGAGCGAACATTAATCCTTAGCTGACGAGGTGGAGGTTTATCGAAATTTCGGCGGATGCCTCCCGATCGCACATGCCCGGTTGTAACTTTCGTTTTAAAACAGAGAAGTGATTTTCTGGACAGAAGAACGAAACGGCATACAAATAAAAAATACTAACAAGCTACATCACCTTTTAAAGAGTAGGAATTTTATAGATGAGTGGACACCTTGCTAAAAGAGAGCAAAGAACATCTTCTAATTAACATTCCTAAAGCGCATCCGGCGAAAAAAAGGTAGATTTCGTAGTCTGCTTTCTTATTGCCAAAAGTCGCTTAGATATAGCTGTTGCATCGGAGGAAATGGATTATGTGTGGAATTGTAGGATATAATGGTGTATTAGACGCAAAGGAAATTTTATTAAAAGGTTTAGAGAAACTAGAATACCGTGGCTATGACTCAGCAGGGATTGCTGTTCATAATGAAGAGGGTATTACAATCTTTAAAGAAAAGGGCCGTATTGCTGATTTGCGTAAAGCAGTAGATGGTGATGTCGAAGCTGCAGTAGGAATTGGTCATACACGTTGGGCAACTCACGGTGTACCGAATCGCTTAAACGCTCACCCGCATACAAGTGCTTCAGGAAGATATACGCTTGTACACAATGGCGTTATTGAAAACTACCACTTATTACAAAAAGCTTATTTAAAAGGCACAAAAATGTCTTCAGATACAGATACAGAAGTTATTGTTCAGTTAGTTGATTTATTTGCAAAAGAAGGACTATCAACATTAGAAGCATTCCGTAAAACTTTATCGTTAGTGCATGGTTCATACGCATTAGCGCTTTTAGATAACGAAGATGTTGAAACAATCTATGTAGCGAAAAACAAATCTCCTTTATTAGTAGGTGTTGGAGAGGACTTTAATGTTATTGCTTCAGATGCAATGGCGATGCTGCAAGTAACAGATCAATTTATCGAATTACATGATAAAGAGGTTGTTATTGTGCGTAAAGACAAAGTAGAAATTTCTACTTTAAATGGCCGTTCGGTTGAGCGCGCTCCATTTACAGCAGAACTAGATGCTTCTGATATTGAAAAGGGTACTTACCCTCACTATATGTTAAAAGAAATGGATGAACAGCCTACTGTTATCCGTAAAATTATTCAAGCTTATGAACAGGGCGAAGATGTAACGGTTGATGCTGATATATTAGATGCATTGGCAGAAGCTGACCGTCTATATATTATTGCAGCGGGTACGAGTTACCATGCTGGATTAATCGGTAAACAGTACTTTGAAAAAATTGCTGGTATCCCGGTAGAAGTGCATATTTCAAGTGAATTTGGCTACAACATGCCATTACTTTCGAAAAAGCCTCTATTTATCTTTATTTCACAATCAGGTGAAACAGCAGATAGCCGTCAAGTATTAGTGAAAATTAAAGAGCTTGGCTATAAGTCATTAACTGTAACGAACGTTCAAGGTTCGACGCTTTCTCGAGAAGCGGACTACACATTACTGTTGCATGCTGGACCAGAAATTGCCGTAGCTTCTACTAAAGCTTATGTCGCACAGATAGCTGTGTTAGCGGTGGCGGCTTATGCGGTGGCAAAGCAAACAGGTGTGGCACTTGATTTTGATTTAAAACAAGAACTGGCAATTGTTGCAAATGGTATTCAAACAATCATCGATTCAAAAGATAAAATGGAGCAAATTGCTGAAGATTACTTGAAAATTGCACGTAACGCATTCTTCATCGGCCGTAACATGGACTTCTGTGTATCGCTAGAAGGTGCATTAAAGCTAAAGGAAATTTCTTATATTCAAGCAGAAGGATTTGCTGGCGGTGAGTTAAAGCATGGTACAATTGCCTTAATTGAAGAAGGTACACCTGTATTTGCTTTAGCAACACAAAAAGACGTAGCGCTTAATATTCGCGGTAACGTTAAAGAAGTTGTTGCGCGTGGTGCCAATGCATGCATTATTGCAATGGAAGGTATGGAAGAAGAAGGCGATTGCTTAGTGCTTCCTCCTGTTCACGAACTATTAACACCACTTGTATCGGTTGTACCGTTACAGTTAATTAGTTACTATGCGGCTCTTCACCGTCGTTGTGATGTAGATAAACCACGTAATCTAGCAAAATCGGTTACAGTTGAGTAGAATGATAAAAACAACCTCTATTGTGAGTTATAACTAATATTGTCACAACTTATAATTATATTTGTCATATAATTATAAGTTGTTATGACACATAAGTTCACCTTGATACTGCGATAAACATTGCTGGATCAAGGTTTTCTTTTTTTAACCCCAGTTGTATTAAACAAGTGTAATTTACTAAAAGTTAAAAAAGTAACAGTTAAATATTATAATTAATATTGGCATAATCCTATTCTGTGACTTTGAAATAAAGTTGAACTGTTTTGTAACTGTATAATAAAGTTGTAGCTTTGTAATAAAGTTTGATTAAAATCATCTTTCCTCTCTAGATTTCTTAGAGGATAGATGATTTTAATTTGGATATTTATGTCAATGAAACTATATAGATTGTGAAGAAATGTACTTAAACTAACGTCGCAGTTTAGTTGAAGAAGGATTATAGTCAGATTTACAACGATAAATAAAGAAATGTTACCAAACGACGCTTTGGGAATGTTCTTTATGAGTCGCATATCATTTTTACTAATTAACTGTAAGATATATTAGCCGATAGTTTAAGTAATAAAGAATTTCAAAAGGAGATGTTTGAAATGAGGTCAGTAGGCATTGATGAAATGACATTAAAATTACTAGGAGTAGAAATATCAGATAAGAAAGCACAAATGCCTGTGCCTAAATTTAATGGTGCGACAGGTATGCCCACAAAATCAGCACCAGCGATGAGTGAAGAAAAATTTAAAGAAGCAATTATAGCACAAGCTAAAAAGGATTTTGAAAATGGTAAGTTTGGTGGTCATAACAATTCTTCTTATATGGTGTTAAAGAACAGCTTTGTTTCTGTCGTATCACCTGACCGTAAAGGTTCAATCGCACAAATGATAAGACAAATACCAGCCTTACAGCGTGGTAAAGTCAGCTATTTAGAGATAAAGGACGCTAAGGGAAATCTTACGTCTACCTATTCGCCTCATAACGGTTGGCACGCAATTGGTACAAAAGAAGAGCAGCGTCGTGAAAGTGCTTTTGACGCAATTTATACAGAAACGTGGCGCGCTTTAAAAGCCGAGGCACAACAGCAAGTAAAACCGACTTCGAGTTCGATTGATACATTTATTTGAGCTATACAAAGACATACAAAATAACGTTCCCAAATGCAAGTTAGGGAACACACCAAAAAGCCATAAACGCTGTCACATCAACATTTATGGCTTTTCATATGGAACATTGTTTATACGTGATTTTATGCACGTTTCTACAAAGCCAGTGCCAGCAACAGGTTGAGCGTGTTTTTGGAGATGCTGTGTCAACGACGATATTGTATAGAATTGTGTATATTCTTAACGTTGTAAATCCGCATAAATCTGACTTTCCCCTTATTGAACTAACGGGTGCTTTAGTTGAATATTGGATTTCCGAAATGATCAATCTTTATTACAAAAAGCCCTATACAAAAATGAAAAATAACCCCTATTTTGATTAATATTTGTCAAAATAGGAGCTATGATTTTCTATAAGAATCATCATTTATAACTGCATTTTAATCAAAATGTTTTTCAAAGTATAAGTTTCTGGGAGAGATTTTGTTTTTTTGCGATGACTCAAGAAGTCTTTTAATTCACGTTCAAAAGCCGGGCGATTAGCTGCTGAAATTAACTTTAGTTTTGGTGACATTATGGGTTTTATATGATGCTCGGGACCGAGAACAGTCACATTGTCCCCATTGTGAGACCCCATTTACACGAAAACAAATTTTCCGTAAAACCTATATGCCCTATCGTGAAAAATGCGATTCTTGCCAAAAAATTATTTATTTAGAGGGTAATGCCACACAGAGTACAATGAGATATGCACTAATACCATTAGCACCGATCTGGCTACAAAATTTCCTGTCACTTCACTTTGCCTATGTATTGTTATTTTCAGCGCTATTTGTTGTCTCCTTAACATATTTTTATACACCGCTTATGGTACAGTTTACTGATCGAGATACGACAATGGATGATTTTAAGAAGTGAGAATTTAAGCTTGGCAAAATATGCTAAGCTTTTTTCGTCTTTTTAGCAGTCAGCTTCGTTTATATAGAGAAGGGAGGGAGAACGTTTGAAATCTTCCGGGTTCATTGAAGAAGTGATGCATACTTATACCGACTACCTGTTTCGCGTCGCCTATTATTATGTTAAAGATTCACATATGGCAGAAGATATTGTGCAGGATGTGTTCATGAAATTATATTGTTCTAACTATGTGGAACAAGGCGAACTAAAGGCATATTTATCACGAATAACAGCGAATGCGTCCAAAGATTATTTAAAGAGCTGGGCGTACCGCAAAATCAAGTTAACTGAAAAGTTATTTTCAAAAGAAAAAGTTTTACATAGAGATCGCTTAGTGCACCAGGAAGAACTAAATACAATCGACAAAGCGATATTAGCATTGCCTCTAAAGCAAAGGGAGGCAATTGTTTATTACTATTTAGAAAGTTTATCGACCAAGGAAATTTCGGAGCTAGTAGAACGTCCCGAAAGTACAGTGAAATCGAGGCTAAAGATTGGACGGGATTTGCTGAAACAAAACCTTGCAAAAGAAGAATGGGAGGTGCTTTTACATGACTAATTATCGTTTAACACCACTTCGAGATACATCAGAGAATAAAAAACGCATTATGGAACATATGCGAAATAATATGCCATCACCCAAACCAACATCTAAACGTAATTGGATGCCGGCGCTCATTGCTGTTTTCACGCTTATCGTTGCTATATTTTTGATTGGTCCTTCTATGTATCAGGCGTTATTTAATAAACAAGATTTTACGATTGAAAAAGTTGTATTCCCTGAAACAGCGTATGATGCGTTAAATAATTCGACTTATCTTGATGAATCAAATGAATTTATTTATCGAACAGAGCACGGATTTTACTCATTTAATGTTACTAGTAAGAAAGAAACATTATTGGTAGAAACAACTCACTGGGGTTATGACTATGGAGTATCAGAAAACTGGCTTGTTTGGTCACAGCCTGTTGAAAATGAGGAAAAACTCCATGTATTGAATCGTCAAACGAATGAAGTCCAAATATATGAGACGGATTACTTTTACGGGATTGAAGTGAAGGACGATACATTGATTTATATGGGGCTCACTAGTATTGATGGAAATTCTTCAAGTGCTGCGTATAAAATGGTGGATTTGAAAACGGGAGAAATCAAAGAGTTGCGAAAACTTGGTGGAGAAGGGAGTAATAGTCGCCCGGCAATTAATGGCAGCCGTATCGCTATTTCTGAACGAGTAGAAATGGAGAGAGGAATGTCGACTGTAATTACCGTACAAGATTATAAAGAAATAAAAGATTACGGAAACTATACAGTGCCCTATAAATCTGTTCAAAATTTGCAGCTAAAAGGAAATCACGTTTACGGTTATATGTGGAATGAAGGAGACGATGAGCCTTTTATCGGTTCAATTGATATGGAAAGCGGTCAATTCCATGCAATTAATACTTCTTTCGAGGTACATGACTTTGCAACAGATGGTGAGCATTATGCTGTTTCGGTACAAAGAGGTGACAGCAATACAGTATGGTTATATGAAAATAATGATGGCGTATTAAAGCGAGTATCCAAGTTACCAAATATTAAAGAGCGTCTTGTTAAACCGAGATTTACAGAGGCAGGTAGCCTAGTTGTAAATGGAGAAGGACCAGATCGCGCCATGTACTTAATACGATTTAAATAGTGTGTAAAATGTGCATTTAGCGTCCATCTGAATTGCAATCCCAACACGGGTGTTTTCCAGTTACCAAGTTTGGCTCTACAGACTAAGGGTAAATACGTTAATAGCTAGGAGGGATAGACAATGAATACTAAATTTAAGATGGGCATTATTTCTCTTTCTGCTGCCTTAGCACTTGCTGCATGTGGTGGGGAAGGGGATGAAGATACTGCCCAAAATAAAACAACACAGGAAGAAACAAACGGAATATTAAATGAACAAAGTGAAGGTGCAGAAAAAGGTAGCGAGAAAGACATGGATCACTCTTCAATGAACCATTCGGGGACAGGTGAAGTTCCAGTAAATTTAAAAGAGGCACAAGATCCAACATTCCCTGTTGGGAGTAAAGCAATTATCCAGACGGATCACATGCCTGGTATGAAAAATGCTGAAGCCATAATTGCAGGAGCTTTTGATACAACGGTATATACGGTTTCCTATACACCGACTACGGGAGGAGAAACCGTTAAAGATCATAAATGGGTTATTCATGAAGAAATAGAGGACGCAGGTGAAGCGCCTTTAGAACCTGAAGCAGAAGTATTACTTGATGCGGATCATATGGAAGGGATGCAGGGAGCAACTGCCATAATAGATTCAGCTGAAGAAACAACGGTTTATATGATTGATTTTACTTCCACAACAGGAGAACAAGTAAAAAATCATAAATGGGTAACAGAAAGCGAACTATCTTCTAAATAAAATCAGAAAGGTGTCCATGTAAAGGTGGACATCTTTTATTGGGCGCCCTTCTCGAAAGATGGGTGCCCTTTTTGTATTTAGTTATAAGGTAGAAGTAACAATTATAAAAAATTCAGTGGCTTAAAAGTGGTGGCTTAAAAGTTTAGTTGCTTGAGAGGTAATTAGAATATATCTATACTTTAATTATGCAATAAGTGATAGTTATTAATAGGCGGCAGAGTATATCAAAGGGGGCTTTAAAATGAAGAGCGATTCAACATTTCAAAGAGAAGTAAAAGATTATTGGTATCCGAAATATAACAAGAATGGTTATCCTCATATTCAGCAGGGCTTCATCCTTTCTCCAGACAGGAATAAAGAATTTGACCCATTTATTTTAATGGCGGAAGACTGGTTCAAACGTGGAACATTCTCAGATCACCCACATCGGGGCTTCCAAACGGTAACGTATGTAATCGATGGAAGACTTGAACATATAGATAATGCAGGCGGATATAGCGTATTAGATGCTGGCGATGTTCAATATATGAATGCAGGTTGGGCTGCTAGACATGCGGAAGAAGCTTATGATGATGATCTTATTCATACATTACAGCTATGGCTGAACCTTCCGAAAAGCCTGAAACATACAGAGACAACTTATCAAAATATATATGTAGAAGATGCGCCTGTTGTAAATTTTGAAGGGGGCTCCATTCGAGTATATTCAGGCGAGATTGCAGGAGTAACAGGACCAATGAATAGTTTAGTCCCGATAACGATGACAGAAATTAGCCTCCGCGAAGGAGCGGAGTATACACATGTTTTACCTGAAAACCATAATTCATTTTTGTATATGCTGGCAGGAGAAATGGCGTTCGGGGATAATGAGACAAAGATTGCTAAAACAGGGGCAGCTACTTTATCCTTTTACGAAGAAGGTTCAGAAACTAATCAAAGTGAGTTGAAAATCAAAGCAGTCTCGCGTTCCAAAGTGTTAATTTATTCAGGCATTCCAATCCGTGAAGAGATTGCTCTCGGTGGACCATTTGTAATGAATACAATGGAAGAAATCAAAGAGGCATTCCGAGATTTTCAGCAAGGGAAGTTTGGCGCACCGGCCGTAAAAGAGAAGTAAGTTCAAAGAAACCAGATGGAGCGAAATCATCTGGTTTCTTTTTATAAATTAAAATAGTAGATCAGCGATAACTTGGACAATTAATAAGAAAAAGATAATAGGAAGCAAAATCTCAATCCATTTACCCTTTAAATAAGGGATAATTTTAAGACCGATTTGGGAGCCAACGATTGATCCGACAGCTACTGGAACGGCAACGCCCCAATTGACAATTCCATAAAAAAGGTAAAACAAAAATGCGGTCGTACAGCTTGCAAACATGACAAAGCGGGTCATTTCAGCAGCCATTACATAGCTGAATTGTTTTTTTAGAAAGTACGTTATATTTAAAAGCGCGGACCCCGTTCCAAGCCCGCCGTCATATATTCCTATAAGAAATGGAGCTATTAAAGTAGTTTTCTCTTCAATCTCAGGTTGTTCGTTAACAACTGCTTTTTTATTACTTTTTAAAACGAAAATGAACATCACGATTAACACAATACAAGCCACAATATTCATCGTTTGTTCCGACAGTCTTGTTGCTAAAAAGGCTCCGCTTATTCCGCCAACTGCAGCGATGAGCATGAATGGGATCATTTTTTTCAGCTGTACTCTCTTTTTCATTGTCAGAACAATAACCGTAGAAAAAGAAGATATGCCTGTTGCAAACTTATTTATTGCAACGGTTGCATGGATTGGGATGCCGACTAGTAATAAGGAAGGAAGTAATACAAATCCTGCCGCTCCAAACATTACACCCACAACTGCTGCAAGCAAACCAATTCCAAATAATATGAGACCATCAAATGATAGCCACTCTAGTAGTAAGTTTTCCAAACAAATCACCCCTAATGACAAAATACTGCTATACTACTCATAAAACAAATATATATATTTTGTTTATTCATAAATTTTAGTTATGAATGGGTGAGAAAATGAATTTACATACACTAAGAATTTTTACAAATGTCGCAAAGCTAGGCAGTATTACCGAAGCGGCAAATATACTGCATATTAGCCAGCCAGCTGTTACCGCACAGATTCGAAAACTTGAAGGGGAAATCGGGGTCAAGCTCATTACTGGAAAGGGAAGAGGGATACAACTAACCTCCGAAGGGGAATTTCTTTATGAACAAGGAATGCGCTTATTCTATTTAGAGGAACAAATTGATGAAAAATTTAACACATTTTTGGCGAAGAAGGAGAACGTAAAAATTGCTTCTTCTTATATTTCAACAAATTATATTTTACCGTCAATAATTGCGAGTTATAAATTGGAAAACCCACAAATCGATGTGTATGTATCGTTAGGTAATGTGCAGTCAGTAGAGCGGCTCGTCCTAAATTATGAAGTCGATTTTGGCTTTGTTGTACAGAGTAATATAGGTCATGAAGATTTATCCTTTGAGAAAATACTGGATATCCCATTTTGGTTTGTAGTAAATCCAACTCATCCTCTAGCAAATAAAGAAGTATCAATTTTTGAATTGAGTGGGCATGATTTTATTTATAGAGAACGGGGCAGTTCAACGCTGGATTTACTCGAGGCAATTTTTTATACACATAATTGTCCGCTACCAAAATTCGGCTTACAAATGGAAGGTGTACTTGAATCAATAAAAGTCGTGGAAGCTGGTTATGGAATGGCCATTGCACCAGCCGTAAGTGTAAAGGAGAAATTGGTACAAGGCAGTCTGGCGCGTGTATTTGTAGATCAGGTAGAAATCAGTCAAAGCCTGTTTATTTGTACAAGGAAAGCAGATCAGAATGAGTATCCGTTTATTCAATTTTTAAAAAGGAAATTAGGAGATTTAGAAATCTAACTTCCCTTTATTATGTTAACCGTAGTTTCTATCCAAAAACAGAAGCATATAACTAGCTGCAAAAAGAATAATAGCAATTCTAGTAATAATATATATTGAAAGCTCTGATGAATTCAGTTTTCTTTCCCTCTTCATTTTTTTAAAATGTCTATAATAATAGATGGAACACAGTAATAATATAACTGCTGATATTTGAAAAATGTTCTCTAATAAATGAACCAAAAAACCGCTCCTCACTTAAGGATTTTTTCCCCTTTAGGACAAAGGAATCCATTGGGGTGGGGGGATAAATTAAACTTCATCTCAAATCAGCATGGCTATGGGTGCTGGAATCGTATCGGTCATTATTTGTGTATATTATATACAACCGTATCGAATAATTCCCCGTTCGTATAAAGTAAAATTGCCCATTCCCCTGATTTGGGTATTTTAACGCTAGAAGGAATATGAGCGTCAGCTCCATTATTCTCACCACCAAGTTTCAGTGACCAACCATCAATAAGTATTGGATGAACAGTACCTGATTCTCTATGAAAGCCAACTACTGTAAGATCGGTATTTGTGGCATTTTCTGTTCCCCAAAGGTGCCACATCCACTTTTGACCATTTAAACTCGGCATATCTGCTCCTATTACACCGGATTTTTTTTCATTGCCAATCATTCCGCTGTCCCCAAATTTTACAGCCTTTCTATCCCAATCAATTGTTTCAATATCACTCTTTTGAACAAATGAAGGAATTGTAGCAGGTAAAATAAGTTCTTTTTCTATTTCTTCTTGAGCAGGTGTACAGCCTGTTATGCAAAGTAGCATACTGAAAAATATTAAGATTATTTTTATCCTATTCATAGTATCGCCTCCCCAAAATAACCAAATAGTTGTAAATTTTAAATGATCAACCGTACAATGAGATTAATTATCTCAATAAAAAGTTCTACAAATTCGGCAACTATTCCTTTTTTTAATGGATGCACTATTAGGAGGATTTCTATGATCTATCAAATTTTGCTAGGCAAACAGTTTGAGCAGCTCCATCCAAAATTACAGCATCGATATACAATGCCCTTTTATGCAAAGGGAGTCATGCATGAGATTCAAACAGGTTCTACTTTTATAAAGCCTGTTTATCTACTCGGAAAGCATGTGAATTTCTTGTTTCCTGAAAACGGCAAAAACATTCCTTTTACACTTAAAAATACATGGGATGGCAAGGACACTGTAATATTTGAAAGAACTTTTTACTTCCCTGCCGCAACAAGAACCTTTACAACTGCAATGCATGTTAATTTAAACAGTCTAACAGCACGTGATTATTTAGGTAAACCCACCATTGTATCTGCTGATTTAGAATTTTTCACAACGAAAGATGGTGGTCTCATTACAAAATCAGGGGCACAAAAGCTTGTCGCAGGTCCTGTTGAAATTCCGCTGCCTTCTATTTTAGAAGGGCGTGGCAGCGCGGTTGAATGCTTTAATGAACAAAAACAAATGTATACAATTGAAATTGCTACATACAATCCCCTATTCGGTAAAATTGTCAGCTATATTGGGGAGTTTAAAGAAACAGAACCTTTTTAGCAGTTTTTCTGCACGAGATTTAATCAATAAAAAAAAGAGAAAAAATTTTTTGGGATAGTAATCGCTTACAAAATTGACACATATAAACAGATGGAATAATCTGAAAATATAACATCTGGAGGTGTGTACAATGAAGCTTTTAACCAATCCTAAGCCATTCAAAGAATTGATTCCTAAAGTTTTGCAAGTGATTTTGAATATTGGTTTATCGGTACTGGCGTTAGCTCTATGCGTCATGCTCATCGTCGAGATGGTCGAATTTCTAAAGTTTATAATTAATAGCGGGAAGCAGGAGTATAAATACTTTTTAGCAAAAATTTTAGTCTTCTTTCTGTACTTTGAGTTTATAACAATGATTGTGAAATACTTTAAAGAGGATTACCATTTCCCGCTTCGTTACTTTATGTACATCGGGATTACGGCAATGCTCCGGCTCATTATTGTCGAACATGATTCTGCATTAGATACACTTATTTTCGCAGGAGTTATATTAATTTTAATCATTGGTTACTATATTATTAATATAACTCCGAGAGAGAGACCAGTGAAGAAATATTAAATACAGTGAGTATAAGTTTCAAGTCTTGAAAGGGCTTGAGGCTTATTTTAAAGTGTAATAGCAGGTTCCTTAATTCTTAACTACATTTATTAGCCACTTATCATCCGCATCTTTTGAAACAATAAGTTTCACTTGAATATCTTTAAATATAATTTCCCCTTCTTTTCTGACTGTTGCCGCCATATTAACCGTATCTATATAACGAATATCTTTATAAGAAGCGATATATTTTAGCACCTCATTATTTGAAAGGGATTTCAGCTTTTCAACCGCAACGTCTGCATTAATACCTAACGTTATAAATTCCCTCACAAGAGTTGACTGATTAAAAAAGTTTAGCTCATCTCTATCAGCCTTTACTAGCATATTGGCAAACTGTGAACGCTTAATGGGTGTATTAGGTTTAAAGTTACCATCCTGATAGCCAGATATAATTCCGAGTGTTTCAAGTGTGGCAATTTGTTGTCCCCATGGATCCGTAAAGTAATTGCCGTTAAAGATATCCGATTTACCAGCTCCATTCTCTTTGTAGCTGTGACGTTGAATTAGTGGAATGTCATAGGCTTTTATAATGATTCCAGCAAATTGTCCACGTGTTAAAGGTTGATTTATACCAAATGCCCAATCGAAAGAATTTCCGACAGTATAGCCACGCATTATTCCATTAAAGAACAGTCTATCAATATAAGGGTAAAATTGATCTGTCTTCGGCACGTCTATATAGTCGATTCCATAATACAAATCTGAGTATTCTACCTCTTTTAAACGATTGTCCAATGCCTTTGTTAATATACTGGAAACCTGTCCACGTGTAATATTTTCATAAGGTCTAAACTTAGGTAAAGTTCTGCTAATAGCCTTTTGATCTAATAAATATTGAACAGATGGATAAAAGTTGTCAGATTCCTTTACGTCAGTGTAATGTACTTTGGCATTTGCGCCGGCACTTGTCGAAAATAACAATCCTAATGCTATACTAAGAGATACAAAAGTTCTTTTCATTTATCCAGCTCCTTTAATTATTTGGGTTAATTTTCCTTTAACATACCATATTATTACCAGAATAATCAATAAATTGATAGAAAAGCTTTGTATTTCATTAATAATCTTAGTGAATAGAGTAATTAAAAAGTGCAGCCAAAGTACAATTTAGTGTACGTTGGCTGCACTTCTATTTGGATACATCTTTTTTTCCTTAAATTTTGAAACGACTAACAGCTGTCGCAAGGTCAGTGCTCAAGTGATTTAACTCCTCTGATGCCTGTGCGACCGATTGAATCGCATGTAACTGCTCGTCGGTCGATGCACTTACTTCTTCACAAGCAGCAGCTGCTGTTTGTGAATTCATCGACATTTCCTCGATTGTATCAAGCACACGGTCTTTGTATTTATTTACATTATCAATTTCTGAATGAACAGCAATAAATGAATGGTTTACACGGTCAATTAAATTAGATAGCTGCGCGAACAGCTCGCCCGTTGTATTAACGACTTCATTTGATTCATTAAAAGACCGCTTCATTTCATTCATACGAATTGTCACATCATGAGACTGACTTTGAAGCTGATGAATCGTTTTTTTGACGGTTTCTGTTGCCTCAGCCGATTGTTCAGCCAGTTTGCGTACCTCTTCTGCAACAACCGCAAATCCCTTGCCGTGCTCACCAGCACGAGCAGCCTCAATGGAAGCATTAAGTGCAAGTAAATTTGTCTGGGTTGAAATAGAGGAAATCGTATTCATTATAGAATCGATTGAAACAATTTGTGACTCTAACAACATAATCACCTTTGTCAGCTCTATTAGTTCCTGATCATTTTCTGTAAAGCTTTCTAAAAGGTTATCCATCTTCTGACGACCTTCCTGATTCAGGGACGCTGCTTCTTTTGTTGTTTGTTCAACTTGAGTGGATAGATTTTTCATATTGTTGATTTTCTCGCTTAAACTTGTTGATTGCTCCGTCACAATATCCGCCTGGTCAGATGTATTCGCAGCACTAATTGCAATTTCATTTACAGCTTGTGCCACTTGAACCGAAGAGGCGCTCGTTTGTTCAGCCATCGCACTTAAATGTTGTGAGCGATCATCTACTTGTTCGGAAGAGGTTTTTACAATACTAATAATATTTTTCATTTCACCAATCATTGAGTTAAAGTGGTGAGCTAAACGTCCAATTTCATCTTTTGTTTTTACATCAATATGAACAGTTAAATCTCCTTGAGATACTTTCCCCATTAATGTACCGAGGGCAAAGAGCGGTTGAACAATTTTTGAAATAAAGAAGTATAGCACGATAAAGGTAATAGTCAATATTCCAATTGTAATTAAGAAAATAATCTTTTGAATATCAGTTGCTGTACTGTTGAGACTGGATTTATCATAAATCGTGGCTATGGTCCAATCTACATTATCGATACGCTCTGAAACGATAATACTCGCCACATTATTTATTGATTCTTTAATAGTTGCAGATTCAGTTGTTTGCAGTAACTGCTTAGCGTATGGTTCCCCCGATAGGTCCTCACCTGCGAGATCGGGGTGGACAATTGCTAAGCCTGTACGGTCAAAAATGACAGGATATCCTTTATATCCAAGCTCCATTGCTGAAACCATTTCTGTTAAGTTTGTTAATAAAATATCTGCTGCAAGTACCCCGGTTACTTGGTCATTTACTTTTATGCCTGTCACCCCAGTAATAGTAAAAGTACCAGTTGCCGCATCCAAATAGGGCTCTGTCCAGCTCACGACATCCGGATTCTCTAGGCCAAGCTGATACCAAGGGCGTGTTGTCGCATCGATATCTTCGAGACCATCAAAGTGAGGCTCATACATCAACCCTTCAACGTCAGCAGTATAAATTCCGGACACATTAGGGTATGTAGCTAAAAATGTTTGAAAATCCTGACGAAGTGTTGCATCCGCTTCGTCAAAAAGCACACTATTATTCAAATAGTAGTTTTCAATTTCATCAGATTGTGCAATTATTTGAAGAGAGTTACCATAATTTTCTAAAACTGTTTGAACATTCGTTGATAACTGTTCCACAATGATCTTACTTTGATTCACAACGCTTTCTTCTGTTTTGTTCGAAATAATAATAGAACTAATGGTTGCCAATGATCCTAAGCCAATAATAATAATCATAATAACTATCCCTATTATTTTCCATTTTACTGATATTTTCATAGACTCATCCTTAAATTAATAGTAAGTTTTTACTTTTCTAATAATAATAATAATAGTAAATAATGAATATTGCAAAATCATTTTTTGTTATTATTAATATAATATTATTCCAAAAAATGAAGGGGGATTGAAAATGATTTTAGAAACAGAAAGACTCTTATTAAAGCCTTATGAAAAAGAATTTGCAGATGACATTTACGAGGTCGTGAAGCATAAGGAAATTGCAGATACAATGGTGATGATTCCGCATCCTTATCCTCGTGAAGTGGTGTATAGTTGGATTTCTTATTTACAGAAAAGTTTTGAACAAGGAAAGGCCTATGAATTTGCAGCATTTCTAAAAGAAAATGGCCGTTATATTGGAAATTGTGGGTTAGTTACGATTTCAAAAAATCACAGAAATGCTGAAGTAGGTTATTTTATTGATGTTTCGGAGTGGGGCAAGGGATATGCAACAGAAGCATGCAAGAAAATAATAGAATATGGATTTCAGGAACATCAATTAAATAGAATTTATAGCCGCTGCATGGTTAGAAATACCGCTTCAAGAAAAGTAATGGAAAAGTCAGGAATGATATGGGAAGGGCGCCATAGACAAGAGTTTTTAAAAGATGGTGTATATGAAGATATGGATTATTTAGCTATTTTAGCAGAAGATTATATTAAAAATAATTAGATGTTCTGTCCTTTTAGGAATCATTATTATACTTCTAATAAAACGCTTGAAATGTTGTTATAGCAATATTTTAAGTGTTTTATATTTTTGTGGGCAAATACTTCAAAAATATATAGTAAATGTCCATATATAAGGGTAGTAATTTATATGAACGATAGTTTTTATAAAAAAGGAGGTTTTATTTTGAAGTTGCTTGTCGGATTAAGCATAGTGATATTATTTTTCTTCGGATGTTCAGCAAAAGAAGACGAACAGGTTCAGCCTTTGCCTGCAAATGAGGACATACAGGTTGATGGACGATATGAAGCCATCGTAACTAACCTTAATGCACCATGGGCAATTAATAAGCTCGGTGATAGTTTTTATATTACGGAGCGTACAGGTAATATTGTAAAGGTAGAGCAAGGTGAAGTAGTAAGACAGGAAGTAAGCTTGGAACAAACACTTTCAACTGCTTCAGAGGCAGGCTTATTGGGACTTGTATTAGCACCGGATTTCGAACAGTCAAATAAAGCATTTGCGTATTATACTTATGAAAAGGGACAAGAACAGTTTAATCGGGTTGTGTTACTTCAATTAGAAAACAATATATGGCAAGAGCAGCAAGTGCTTGTTGACGAAATCCCAAGTGGAACTTATCATCACGGTGGTCGTTTGAAAATAGGTCCAGATAACATGCTTTATGCTACAGCGGGTGATGCGTCAGATCCTGAAATTGCGCAAGATACGGATTCGTTAGGTGGAAAAATATTGCGTCTGAATTTAGATGGCAGTATTCCAAAGGACAACCTATTCCCTGGCTCATATGTATATAGCTATGGGCACCGGAACCCGCAAGGCATCACTTGGTCTCCGGATGGAAAAATGTATGCGAGTGAACATGGGCAAAGTGCGAATGATGAAATTAATGAAATTGAAGCAGGAAAAAATTATGGCTGGCCTACTATTGAAGGGGATGAAGAACAAGAAGGATTAATGTCTCCTTTATTTACCTCAGGTGAGGGAACGACTTGGGCTCCTTCAGGTATGGCTTTTTACAATGGAAAGCTATATGTTGCTGCACTGAGAGGGACGGCGATACTTGCTTTTAATTTAGATACAAAAGAAGTGGAAGAAATCGTTAATGATGTAGGTCGAGTACGGGATGTTTGGATAGAAGAAGATAAACTTTACTTTATTACGAATAATACAGATGGTCGAGGAAATCCATCTAATAAAGATGATCAGCTATACTCATTGGACTTATAGAATAAAAAGGGGCTAGTAAAAGCAGATAACTTTTACTAGCCCTTTTACACGTCGTCTTTTATTCAGACTGTTCTTCCCAAAACAAATCGTCCAACGTTTTATTTAATGTTTTACAAATCGCTATGCACACACTTAATGTTGGATTGTATTTCCCGAGCTCAATGAGTCCGATCGTTTGTCGAGTTACCCCCACTTTTTTAGCCAATTCCTCCTGCGATAAATCATGTTCAATACGAGCCATTTTTAAACGTACATTTTTCATCTGTATTCACCACGTATCTTCATCATCTTTTAACATCTTATCATTTACTTGTTTGCTTTTCTTCACAGCTGATTGATGGCCAATAAATAAAAATAGCGCTAGAAACGGTGCGTAAATAAGCAATGAAATTAAAAATACCATAAAGAAATATTCTATCGCCTGGGCATTACTGTCTGCATAGTTGATGCCACTATTTAATCCCATTGCTAAAGCGATTACGACACCAGTAAAAATGCCGATAAAAATAGTCTTGGTGCTATAGCGGAATTTACTATTCGCATCATGGATTTCAACCTCTTCCGATAAAACCCCCGTATACATCGCGCGGTAACTATAATAAATACCGCATGCTATTAGGATAATAAGTTCAGTTGCTATATACTCGACACCGCGACCGTAAATAATCATTTTAGTAATTAATGAAATAAGACAAATAATGGATACGATGTAGTAAACTTCACGATAAATTTTGTTTTGGATATTTTGTACACGTTCATCAACAATTTTACGATTAAATAACCCCATAAATAACGCCCCTTTATTCTATTTGATAATTTCATTATACAATATAAATTACATAATGCAATTTATATATGTCATAAAGTGATGTATTTTTTGCTTTGAAAATACGTTCAAATGACTATTAATGTATTTTAATTAATGATATGTTATTTTCATACAATTATTTTAAATGCGGAGGGTATATAAATGCTTGATACGATTAGAAGTGTTAGCGATGGGGATCAAATTATAGAAGTAATTCATGCAGCGTTTAAATGTTATGAAGATGATCCGATGCCCTCGAGTGCGTTAATTGAAACGGCATCAACAATTAAAAAAGAGCTTGAAAGTAATGTACTAATATTTGGTGCAGAAGTTCTAGGACAGCTTGCTGGGGTTGTAAAGGTTAGATGTTTTAAAGATCATTTTTATTTTTCAAGGTTATCAGTGTTGCCTGAATTCCAAGGGCAAGGAATAGCAAGTGCGATTGTAAGATATATTGAAAAGCAGGCAATACAAGAGCAGACGCCTTATGTACGCTGCAAAGTTCGGAAATCGGAAGGGGATAATATTCGTTTGTATAAGAAGCTGGGGTACCATATTTCACAAGAAGAAGTAATGACGAGCCCATTAGGTTTTGTTATGGAGACGGTAACGATGGAAAAGGAGATTGATTGGGAAGGAAATTAAACCACCAACAAGATTACTGTTAGTGGCTGTATGATTATTTCACCTCTATACTAAACACATAAGAGGCACTTCCTTTACTCCAACGACTGGAAACGACATAAATATAAACGCCGCGTTCTTTTGGGGCAGTAATTGTATTATCCACAAATTCTATTTCACCTATATTGTCATTGTTCCAAACTGATATAGAAATCTCTTCGGTTGGTTTTTTATTAAACTTGATTTGAAGTTTGCTTTGGGGTGCCACAACCGTTGGAACTACTCCCTTTTCCTTTATTTGTTCGGAAGGTGAAATGTAATCGACACATTGCTGTCGCCAGATTTCATTCCAACAATAAGAACTTTTCAAAACCGTCACTCTTCTATCATCTGTAGTAACCGATGCATTAGGCACACCGCTATTTGTCGTGATAAAAATGACTATAATTACAATGGAAAGCAGAGCGCCTATTCTAAGAGCCTTCATACATCACCTCTCCTTGGGAAAATAGGTAAGGATCTATCTGGAAAGTAGACTTAGATAGATCCTGAAAACAATTTTTATTTTATTACTCCATGGAGCGTTAAGGCTTGTAAAAAGACTTCACTAATATGAAGCATAGATTGCTCATCAACATCAAATTTCGGATGGTGATGCGGGTAAATAGCATTAATGTCGTCATTACCGCCACCAACAAAGAAGAATGTACCGGGCTTTTCCTGCAAATAATACGTGAAATCTTCAGCACCCATACGAGGCGGTACATTGACAACTTGAAGCTCAGGTAAATTGTTCGAAACAGCTTCACGTAATGCAACTGTTTCAGTAGGATGATTGTATACAGCATCATAGCCGCGTGTATAGTGGAAATCGAGCTGGGCATCGTACTGAATTTCAATTGCTTTACATAAGTTATTTAGTTTTTGCTCTACCATATTGCGTACGTCCGGATTAAAAGTACGTACAGTCCCTGTTAAATAAGCTTTATCAGGAATAACATTGCCGACTGTACCACTCTCGATTTTGCCGACGGTAATTACAGCGGATTCAATTGGATCGGCATTACGGCTAACAATTGGCTGCACACCAAACACAAATTGTGCTGCTGCCATAATCGGATCAATCGTTTCGTGCGGAGATGCGCCGTGACCTCCTTTTCCTTGAATCGTCAGTTCGAAAAAGTCTGCAGCGGCCATTGAATAGCCTTCACAAAACAGTACCGTACCAACCTCGCTCCAGGATGAAACATGCGCCCCATATACGTAATCGACACCTTCCAAACAACCTGCCTCTACCATCGCTTTTGCCCCACCAGGAACAACTTCTTCAGCGAACTGGTGAATAAAAACGATATTGCCGTGTAGAATTTCTCGTGCATCGGCAAGTGCTTTGGCTAAACCAAGAAGCGCAGCAGTATGAATATCGTGTCCACACGCATGACTTACCCCATCAATTTTAGATTTGTAGGACACATCCTTTTCATCTTGAATCGGAAGTGCGTCAAAATCTGCACGAAATGCAATAGTTGGTCCATCATAAGCCCCTTTTAGAAACCCAACAACGCCATTACCGCCAACGTTTTCTTTTACTTCAATGCCTAATGAAGCAAGTTTATCAGCGATAAGTTTTGGTGTATTTACTTCTTTAAAAGAAAGCTCAGGATACATGTGTAAATGTCTACGGATTTCAATCATCTCATCAAAATTGGCTTGTAGCTTTTCTAAAATGCTCAATTCATCCACCCCTAAATTTTATAGTTGTAACGCTTCCCACTCTTCTCGTAAAACCCCCATACGAATTGAATCATAATATTGACCATCATAATAGCGGACTTTACGAATACGTGCTTCCATTTGCATGCCGAGTTTTTCACCTACACGAATCATACGTTCATTGCCTGACCAAGTTGTGAGTCCAACCCGAACAAGTGGCATTGACTCAAATAAATGTCCAATCCATAATTTCAATGCGCGTGTGCCAATACCTTTGCCCCACGAGCCAGCTTCGTGTAAAACAATGCCGATTTCGAGCCATTTGGAAGGCTTATGCTCCCAGTAATACGTAATAATTCCGCGTACTACACCAGCTACTTCAATAACCCAATAGCTATCATCGCCAATCCAATCGCGCTTTGTTTGAATGAAGCTTTCGTAAGGCATAGCTTTATGCGGATAGTAGGGTGCATCCCACTTTTTCCATTCAGGCTGTTCCTCTTTATATATAAGCTCCCATAAGCGTTTCATATCATTTTCTACAATTGGTCGAATCGTTAAATCTTGATCTTTATACATTGTTCTCCTCTTTTCAAGTGTTCTTTTTTGTAATAGATTGAAAAGAGCATAGTTCTACTTTCCAATCACCTAGGTTGTGTGTTTCATTAAGTTCATTAATTTCTATTTATTAACTTAATATTATTTTATCAGAAAATTAAATCAATTATTAGTGGTGTTTCATTAAAAAAGGAATATGAAGATGAGCCGTGTTTGGGATGGCTCTCTTGCTGTTTTTAGGAAATATTCGATTTTAATAGAAAATAAATGATATTTATAAGAGAATTATTGTAATAGATAATAAAAGTAGGGGTAAAAGGTAAAGATTAATGAAAATGAGCCGAGTTTAATGATAAGAACTATTAATATTGCTTATTAAGAACTATAATAATCCATTAAAGCGTAATGGGAATATAAATAATAATAGAATATCAATAAATTAAAAGTGAGGTGGAGAAATGGCTGTGGTAGAGCAAACAAATGTCCTAGGATCCATCCAACTGACAGTAGAAGAATTACAAAATATAAAATTGGCATTAGATGAAGCCTCTATTTTAGCTGTTACTGACCAGCGCGGTGTAATTACAATGGTTAACGACCGATTTTGTGAAATATCTAAATATGAAAGAAATGAGCTTATTGGACAGGATCACCGACTGTTAAACTCAGCTTACCACCCAAAAACTTTTTTTAAGGAAATGTGGCGCACAATTGGTTCTGGACAAACTTGGCATGGTGAAATTTGTAACTGTGCAAAAGATGGTTCAATATATTGGGTGCAAACGACTATCGTGCCATTTCTAAATTCCAAAGGAAAACCGTATCAATACATTTCCATTCGTTCAGATATTACAGCTCGGAAGAAAATCGGAGAAATGATACATATCGCCCATCATGATGATTTGACAGGACTGCAAAATCGCCGACAATTAATAAATGACTTAAATAAATTGATAGAAGTAGAAAATCAGCCATTCACACTTATGCTGTTTGATGTAAATCGTTTTAAAAATATTAATGATGGTTTAGGTCATCATATAGGTGATATTTTTTTGGTTGAAATAGCCCAGCGAATGAAAACATTAAATAGTGATGAAGTCACTTTTTACCGGTTAAGTGGCGATGAGTTTGTTTGTATTTTAAAGGAACCCGAATTACTGGAAAAAATTGCGGATGACCTCCAAAATAAAATTCAGCGGCAATTCGATTTAAATAATCATAAATTTTATGCATCAATTAGTATTGGAGCCGTGAATTACCCCGAACACGGTCAGTCAGCGCAGGATATCCTAAAATATGCAGATATTGCGATGTATGAAGCGAAGAAAAGCAATAATAAAGGCTATGTAATTTATAAAAAGCAGCAACGTTTTTCTCATAACCAAATGCTGAAATTAGAGACGAGATTGCATGATGCAATTATTAACGAGGCTTTTGAGCTATATTACCAGCCTAAAGTAAATTTGCAGACGAATAAAATTGATGGAATGGAAGCCCTAATTCGTTGGTTTGATGAGGAGCTTGGCTTTGTGGCCCCGGATGAATTTATACCATTTGCAGAAGAGGTTGGTTTTATAACAGACATTAGTGAATGGGTAATTGCTACGGCTGGACGTCAAGTTATGGAATGGAACAAACAATTTAACTTAAAACTACGTGTCGCGGTTAATATTTCGCCAAGCCATTTAAAAGCAGAAGATTTTATTGAGCGTTTGAAAAATATACTAAAGACCAATGATATTTCGCCAAGTTCATTGGAAATAGAAATTACCGAAATGAGCTTTTTAGATCAAAATACAGATTTACTGAACACGATAATGCAATTGAAAGAAATGGGTATTACATTAGCCATTGATGATTTTGGTACAGGGTACTCATCATTGAGCTATTTAAAAAGATTTCCGGTTGATCTACTGAAAATCGATCGGTCGTTCATCCATGAAATGTATAAAAATGAAGCGGATGTTGCAATGGTCTCAGCTATTATAACGTTGGCGCGGGCACTTGATTTAAAGATAGTTGCAGAAGGTGTAGAAGAAAACAAAGACTTGTTGCTACTACGTGAATTTAACTGTGAGTTTGTCCAAGGTTACTATTACAGCCGACCATTAAATATTGAGGATTTTTCAAAACGTTTAAGTGAGAAGGGTATACGAGTATAACTATCCACGCATGTTGATGTATATTAATTTTGTGAAAAGTTTTAAGAAGCTAAGAATAAAAAGCCATGGCTTGCCCTAAAAACTGATAGAAAAACCATGGCGGTTACTTATTTAATTCCATATTTCCGGTCTAATGTGACAATACGTGCGTCGTCATTTGGTCGATTCATAATTAAGTCAGCTATAATTTTCGAGCCGAGCATGCTATAAACTGTGCCATTGCCGCCAAAGCCAAGCAAATAATAATGATTTGGGTCTTCTGGATGTTGCCCGATAAATGGAAGGTGGTCTAAAGATTCCCCGAACGATGCACAATATTTGTATGGTGCATGAAACGTTTCGTCAGGCAATAACTCATGGAGTTTATCGATTAGCTCACGTGCCATCGCGTCGACTACTGTTTCATGTTTGGCGGGTGATGATTTTCTTTCATCCAACCCACCGATAATAATGCGATTGTCCACCGTTTTTCTCATATATAAATATGGACGGGCCGTTTCCCAAATTAGTGCATCCTCAAACCAGCCTTTAAAGCTTGGTTTTTGCTCGGTAACAATCGCATAGGAGCGATTAATGTCAGCGCCCTTTATTGTTGCATACGGGAGCCGCTCATAACCTGTTGTATAGACGATCCGTGATGCTTTAAAGTCACCATTCATTGTTCGCAGAATAATCTCATTTCCTTCGTTTTCAATCACATTGGCGTACGTATGTTCAAATAAATCCATTCCTTGCCCTATTAGCTGTTCTGCTAAGGAAACAACAAATTTATAAGGATTTATTTCTGCATCATCATTCGTGTACAATGCAGCAGGCGCTTTAAAAGGCAACCGCTTTTCTACGACAAGTTCGTTCCAGAACTCAGCAGGAAAACCGTGTTTTATTAACATCTCACATTCTTTTTCCAGTACTTTTACATCGCCTTTTTTACTTGCATAACAAATGCTCGGGCGTCGAATAAAATCTGCCTGATCGAGCAATGAATGTGCTATTTCCTCTAATTGGTCTACGGCTTTATAGCAAAGTTTATAAAAGCGCACTGCATCCTCTTCACCTATCAATTCGCTTAATTCATGTAGCTGGATGTCATTTGAATATTGGAGGAGTCCAGTATTGGCGGCAGTACTGCCAGAGCCAATTTCGTTTCGTTCTAACACGGCTACTTTTAAGCCCTCATCAATCAATGCCTTCGCTGTTAATATTCCACTCATTCCAGCACCGACCACGATGACATCGTAATGCGGTCTAATGGGTGGGTTCGAATGTTGTTTTTTAACGAATGTACTCGGCCAAAACAATAAGCCGTTGTGTAATTCCATATATAGTCCCCCTTGAGATGATCTAGAGAATATTTCCCGTTCTTTACTATTTCTAATCTTGGAATTTTTAGATTAAATAAATATGGGTAAAGAGGAAAGAATAGAAATTAGAAGGAGGTATAGTAGATGGATCCTTATATTTTTGGATTTTTTGCATTAGCTTATATTGTTATCTTAATTTGGGGAATTACGAAACATAAAAAAACAGCCTCGGCAATTATATTTTTTGTCATCCTTGCCCTTATTTATGATAATGCAATATTAGCGGTAGGACACTTGTTTGGAGAAGGGGAGTTACTAAAAAATTTAAGCTATGGACGATTCTGGCTTCACGCAATCTTTACCCCAACATTGATTATTTTTTCATTATTCGTTATGAGAGAAGCGAACATTCAGTTTGCCTATAAAAAATGGGTTGCCTTTTCATTTGGTGCTTTATGGATTTTGGCAATGATTGTCGAGTATTTTACGGAGCTAAGTGGTCTTGAACTCGCACCACAAGAGTCATATGGGGTACTTAACTATAGTACAACTGAAGCCGCATCAGGACCTCCACTCATGATTTTAATAGTTCTTGTAGCATTATTAATCGCTGCAATTATGCTTGCTTGGAAAAGAAAGTGGTGGTGGATGCTTGTCGGAACAATCTTTATGACAATTGGCAGTGCGTTCCCGCTCGATATCGGGAGCGATGCGATTACAAATGCATTCGAATTATTTTTAATTGCAACGTTAATGTGGACAGCCATTCATTTTTCAAATGAAAGAGAGCATAAAAGATATTAATAAATAATTGTGCTAGTTTTTTACTTAGCACAATTATTTTTTGTACACTACCTTGCAATGAACATTAGTGTTTGATACACTACTGTATATAAAACAATAGTGAGGTGTGAGGTGAAGTAGTGAATCCTCAATTTAAAAAAGGTGTATTAAATTTATGTGTACTCGCCTTGTTAGAGCAGAAAGATATGTACGGATATGAGCTTGTCCAGGCGATCTCAACACAAATAGAAATTTCAGAAGGCTCGGTCTATCCGTTATTGCGCAGGCTCACAAAAGATGGGCTTTTCACAACGTACTTAATGGAGTCTACAGAGGGACCGCCACGCAAATATTATCAAATTACCGAACAAGGCATTGAACAACTAAACAGCTTACGTAATGAATGGGAAAGTTTTATTTCAGGTGTAAATACTTTAATTCAAGGGAGCAAATAAAATGAACGAACAACAATTTTTAATTTTACTTGATCACCATTTAGAAAAATTACAGCAGCAAGAGCGTGAGGATATTCGCCGAGACTTTGAGGAATACTTCGAAAATGGCCGTGCCGAGGGGAAAACGACAGAGGAAATCATTCAATCGTTCGGAAATATAAAGGAGTTGGCCGAAGAACTTCTTGCCTCATATGATGAAGAGGATTTCACAGAGAATATGGCCATTATGAAAAATGATGAAACGTTTCCATATCGCAATGTAGAGATAGAAGCTGACGGAGTTAACATATTAATTATTCCAACAGATGCTAGTGAGGCAATGATTGAAGCAAAGGATAAGGACAACTTAACAGAAGCAACGATGGAAATTAAAAATGACACACTTTTTATTTCCGTAAAGCGTCAAGAACAAGTTCGCCGTTTTTGGTTTATAACAATAATAGGGTCAATCAATCCAATAGATACGGTTATTCATTTGCCGAAAAAACAATATGAGAATCTCACAATCAATAATGACAATGGGCGTATTAAGGTGTCCGAAACAGTCGCACAGCAATTTTATTTAAGATCAGATAACGGTCGTATTTTAACAGATCATATTCAAGGGAAGATGCTTGATGCTCACTCTGCTAATGGGCGTGTTGTACTTACAGAAACTAATATTAAAAATGTAAAAGCAAGTTCTAATAATGGTCGAATTATTGCAGAGAATGTAGTGGGTCAGGAACTTCAATTAGAGTCTGATAACGGACGTGTAGAACTGAAAGATGTTGTAGGTGAAATTAAAGCACAGTCACGAAATGGACGGATTGTAGCCCAATTAAAAACTGTTCAATCCCCATTAAATTTTGCATCCGATAATGGGCAAATTTTATTGAGCACAGAAGGAAAGTTAGAAAATGTTGAAATTGAAAGTTCGACTGCCTGGGGTTCTGTCTCCATTTATAATGAAAAAACGTCGCATTATACACATGGAACGAAAGAACATCGAATTCAATTGAAAACTAGTAATGGGAAAATTACAGTAGAGGATCGGTTAGTCCTGTAATCATTGTAAAAATTAGAATTTCATCGTCATAATCCGTATAATAAAACTACTAATGATAGTTGAAATGGAGTCGTTAACGATGAAAACATATAGCTTTAAATTATTTGGTGGCTATAAGGTGATGCTTGACCAAAAGGATATAATAATTGACTATGCGGGGGAGAAGTTCCTTTTTATAAAAAAAGCAAAACCTCGCAAAAAGGCCATTCCTTATCAGGAGATTTTACGAGTAGATTATAAGGAATCCGGTATGACATTCGGTTATGTACGTCTTATTACCGAGCACAACGCCCCCTATGTTAGCAGTTCTTATGTTGCTCAGCATGATGAAAATGCCTGGATGGTAGAAAAAGATGAAATCGGTAAATTAAACGAAGTGTTGGATTTACTGAAAAAACAATGTAAAAATATAGAGTTCGTTCATATGAAAGCTTAGCTAATATGCTAGGCTTCTTTTTTTGTGCTATAAAAAAGTACCCAAAAATTTTGGGCACTTCCTTATATATATTAAATTGTTTGCATTTTTGACCACAGCTGCTTGTAATAGGAGTGGGAGTTAATAAGTTCTTCATGTTTGCCTGCGCCTGAAAGCTGGCCTTCTTCAAATAGTAGTATTTGATCGGCATTCGTAATCGTTGAAAGACGATGGGCAATAATAATCGTCGTCCGGTTTTTCATCAATGCCTGCAAAGCAAGCTGAACTTCTCGTTCTGATTCATTGTCTAAATTAGATGTTGCCTCATCTAATAATAATATTTGGGGGTTACGTAAAATTGCTCGTGCTATCGCAATTCGTTGTTTTTGACCGCCGGATAATTTAATGCCGCCTTCACCAACCTCGGTATCCAGGCCCCGATCCAATGTCATAACAAAATCATATGCATATGCAGCTCGTAATGCTTCCACAATCTGCTCCTCTGTTGCATCATGTTGACCGTATAATACATTTTCACGTATTGATCCGTTCATAAGCGGTGCATCTTGGGTTACATAGCCGAACAGCTTCCGCCATTCATATAAGTTGTATTGTTCTATGTTCGTCTGTCCATATAAAATTTCACCATCTGTCACTTCATAAAAACGTTCAATTAAGGAAAACATCGTCGTTTTCCCTCCGCCACTAGTACTTACAAATGCTGTCGTTTTGCCAGCAGGAATCGTAAAGTTCATTCCTTTTAAAATAGGCTGCTCGGCATACTGAAACTTTACATTTTGAAAGACAATTGCCTGGGCAGTAGTTGGGATAACAGAGCCAGGGATCTTTTCTGTCGCCTGTGAAATGATGGATTGGATACGCTCTGTGGCACCGAGTGCTTTTTGTAATGCAGTAAAAAATGTAGCCATTTGTGTAAATGGAATAATAATTTGTACTAAATAAATCATAATTGCTACAAGTGCTCCTGAAGAAATTGCACCGGTAGAAACTTGAGTACCACCGTAACCGAACAAGAGAATTAGAACAACCATCATAATAAGTGTCATAATTGGGGACAAAATAGCTAAAATTTTAGCTTCCTTTAGACCGAATCGATAAAGCTGCTCAATACGGTCTTCTCCGCGCTCCTTTTCCAAACGCTCAGTTTGAGACGATTTCACGAGTCGAATATTCGATAATACCCGGCCTAGATGTCCGCTGAAAGAAGCAAGTTCATCTTGATTGGCTTTTGCTATTTTATGCATTCTTTGTCCAAGCGGTATTGTGACAAATATGGCAAGTGGCACAGCAATTAACATAAGCAATGTCATCTTCCAGTCAATCCACAATAAAATTGCTATCGCTCCAATAATGGAGAAAATACCTGAAACGAAGCTGACAAGATGACTCGTCACTAATTCTTTAACAACGCTTGTATCTTGTGTAATACGGCTCATCGTTTCACCCGATTCATGGGCATCAAAATAAGGTGTTTTTAAATGTAAAATATGCTGCCAAAGTGTATTGCGTAAATTTGCAACAATACGCTCTCCGAGCATGCGCATTAAGAAATAGGTAAGACCACTTAGTATTGCTTGAATAACTAAAATGATAGCTACAGCGGTTACCGCTGTCCATGCAAATCCAGTACTCGAAAAATCATTGATCATATTCATTGTAAAGAGAGGCACGGCTAAAGATGCGAGTGTTTCAATAATGCTTAACGCAAAAACAACAATAACTAGTCTTTTTGGGAATTTGCTTTTTTTTACGAGTGCCCATAATTGCTTAAGTTGAACGTTCATGTAATAACCTCCTCATGTATTTTCAATCGCTCAACTTGTTCCATTAGCCATTTTTCCTCTTCGGTAGTAAAAGGAATAGCAAATAACCAATTATCAACTTCAATAGTCGCATACTTCTCAAATTCCTGAACTAAACTTTTCGCTAAATCCTGTGGAATAATATTAAATAAACGTTCAAGTATCTCTTTTAAGACAGTATCTGAAGGTGGACACATAAAAGCTTGCTTTAGTTCATGTACACTTTCAATATAGCGCCGATTAATTTCGATAAAGTTCATATCAAAATAGCTATACATGCGGTCGATTAGCTGCTCAGGAAGGTATTGCTTTAAATAGTCCCTTTGAGCATCCTCTGTTAGTAAACTATGGATGACGAGCAATAATGTTGTAGGATCAACCGCAGTATGATCTTGGTGTATGTGAATGGCGGTATCGATTGTTGAAATCATTTGTTCAAGTTGTTTTTTCTTTTTGAGTAACTGGTATTTTTGCTGTTCCAAAGATTCGAGTATGGAATCGTTCTTTTTCAGAAGTTCCTTAATATCCTCCAGAGAATATTCAAGATATTTAAATGTTAAAATCTTTTGGACTGTAATTATATTGTCATCATTATAATAGCGTTGCCCACCAGCAGAAATATAGGCTGGGTACAATAAACCTTTTTCTCCGTAATACCGCAATGTACGAATTGTAATGCCTGTTTTTTTAGAAAACTCCCCAATTGAATACATTCATTTCACTCCCTTATATGTAGTATAAAAGCTAACGTAACGTTACATGCAATAAAAACAATTAAAATATTTTTCATGTATTAAAAAAAATATGACGTATTTGTCGAAAGCTGTTGCAATATGTTTCACGTGAAAACTTTTGACCTAAATTTAACTGTATAGATTAAAGGGGTATAATAAAAATTTGTAAGAATCAAAAAATATTAACAATTAACATAGAAAAAAATTACAATAAATACTATTATATTTAATAAGAAAGAGTTTGATTGTTAAGTGGAATTTCGATTTTTATATACAAAGCGTTTACAACAACGATGATAGCGAGGAGAGAATGTGTATGATTCGAAGAATTTTGTTTCAAATTGTAATAATATGTATATTTATGGCTACGGCAACCGGGGTAGGGTATGCTAATACATTTCCCGATGTTCCGAGTGACACAAAATTAAGCGAAGAGCTTAATGTTTTAAGTGATTTTGGAGGAATCGCAATAATACCGAATGAACCTTTTCGGGTAAATGATGCAATAACAAGATATGAAGCTGCAGAAATGATCGTTCGAACAATGCAAATTGATTATGAAGCTTCACCAATTCCTACATACGAGGATATTTCAGAAGATGACCCACGCATGCCCATTATCGCAGCGATTACAGAGCTACGTATTATGACAGGGTTTGAAGGCAAGTTTAACCCTGATGCAAAGTTGACACGTGCCCAGGCAGTAAAAATTCTGGCACAGGCATTTGGGTTATCAGGGCAAGCACCGATAACTTATAAGGATATTCCTAAAAATCATAGTGGATCAAATGCTATCCAAGCTTTTGTAGCAAATCAAATTCTATTTCCTGCAAAAAACGAAAAGTTCAATCCAAATGCAGTGATGACACGCGGGAACTTTGCTTCTTATACTGCAAGAATTATCGAGCCTACATTGCGACCTTCAGAACCAGAACAACCAGTTTTTGAAAGCTGTGCAAAAGATACCAATAAAAAAAGATATGTAGTCGATGTTGCAGTCACAAACTTCTGGAATAAACCAAATCAAGCGCGTGCTGTTGATTATCCTTCGACGAAAGATCCAGTAGAAATGCAAAAGTGGGTTTCATCGTTAAGTTTGTCACAAAAAAAGTGGCTGGTAGGACGTACAGATACACAAGCATTATACGGGGATGAGGTTGCGTTGCTTGAAACAAAAGGAAAGTGGCAACGTGTGGCGGCAAAAGATCAATATGTACCGTATTTAAAGGAAGGCTATCCGGGCTGGGTACCCAAAACTCATATTGTAGCAACGAATAAAAATTATGATGACTGTGCCATTGCCATTATTACATCACAAAAAGCACACTTATTAGAGGAAGACGCAAAAACAAAATTCCTTCAGATTAGTTATGCAACGATACTACCTATAATCGAGGAAGACGCAAAGTACTATTACGTTGAGACACCAAGTAATGGCGTTAAACTATTAAAGAAGGGGGACGCAAAATCGTATACAGCATACAGCAAAGTCCCTAAACCAACTGCACAAACGATTATTAAAGAAGCGAAGCGTTATTTAGATCTTCCTTATTTATGGGCAGGAACATCTTCATGGGGCTATGATTGCTCAGGAATTTTATATGCGGTATTTAGATCGCACGGCATTATGATTCCCCGCGATTCATTTTACCAAGCGACAGGTGGGAAAGCCGTTGCAAAGAAAGACTTAAAGCCTGGAGACCTTGTATTTTTTGCTTATAATGGCGGCAAAGGAAAAGTATATCATGTCGGTCTGTATGTGGGAGAAGGCAAAATGCTGCATGCACCACATTATGCGTCAAAAGTGAAAATTGAATCGATGAATAATGGTGCCTATAAAAAGAATTATTCTGGAGCAAGACGTTATTTATAGAAAATAGGGTGTGTTAAAAGTGAAAAGCTTTTAACACACTTTCTTGTCTTTTTATATGTATTATTAATTGTCATATGGGTATATGTATTAAAATAGAGGAAAAGAAGGAGGCGTATTTATGAATAGTTGGCTTTTAGCTTCAATTATAATATTAGGAATAGCAGTTGTTCTATTAGTAGGATGTATAGTAGCTGTACTAGGACCAATAAAAAAAGTCGTCACTTTATTATTGGCACGTGTTGAAGGCATTCAAAAACAGTTAAGCTATATACAAACAGAAACGGTAAAGTTAACGGAAACGATGGATCGTATAAAAACAGATATTGAATTTAAAAAGGACTCTGTTCAGTCGGTCATTCAATCGGTAAAAAACACCGGTATTGTATTAAACCAGGTAAGTGATGTCTCCTATGACAAGACTTCGGCTGTTTTGAAAAAGGCAAATAATGATTCACAGCGACAAGCAGAAGTGAAAGAGTGGACAAATATAGTAATGAGTTATGTAAATCGCAAAGCACAATAAAGAAAAGACGTAAGACTGTGTTAAAAGTCAGGTTGACTTTTAACACAGCTTTTTTTGCTTGAAAAAGTATAAGAGAAATGAAGAGCAATAATTATGAAAGCGTTTTTATTCTGTACTACAACAGATGATGCTAATTAATGATCTATTCTTCTAAATAAAATTTAAAACTAAAAAAACTGAGGTGTCACAAAGTGTTCAAAGAAAGCGTTTCAATTTTGAACACATTGTGAAAAGGGGTATTTCTCACTTTTAATTTTATAAAATGGGAGTACAATATGAATTAAGTAAGTTGTTATACAACAAGTCGCAAAAGTCATTGGGGAAAAGGCTTTTTAAAATAACAGGTTTTAAAAAAGGAGAAATGAAACATGTGGGTAGTAACAGTGTTTAACCATATAAATGATATTCGTATGTTCGAATATACGACAAAAAACGAAGCAGCAACACAATTAGCAAAATATACAAATGCAGTTTTATCATACACAAAATAAAAAAACAAAAGGAGCTGAAAAATATGTGGGTAGTAACTATTTTTAACAATCCAAATGATATCAGAATGTTTGAATACACAACAAAAAAAGAAGCATCGGCAATTTTAGCTCAATACAAAAATGCGGTATTATCTTTTACAAATTAATATTAGAAAAGTCTATGCTGTAAGTGAAAAAGCTTACCGCATAGATTTTTTTTTAGGGAAAAACAGTAAAGGGTGTTGCCCCACCTTTCTCATTTATTAGAATCAAATGATATGTTAAACGAGAATGGTCTGAATTAGAATGAGTTGTTGCTCTAAGGGAGGTATAACTCTTATTTATTATAAAATAATTATTATAAAATAATTCCTTGATACAAAGATAATGTATAAGTAACGAAATTTTATAATTGAAGTACTTTTTAATGTTAATATAAATTATTGGATATTACTGTTGTTCATGGGTTTGCCCATTCTAAAAGTAAAATCCCACAATTTATGTAGCTACTAGTTGACGAAATATTATTAATGTAAGATAATTTTAGATGGTAATAATAATTATTTTGTAATAATTATTCAATGATATTTATATAGGAGGAATTTTAACATGGCATTAATCGGTAAAGAAATAGCACCATTCGCTGCAAAAGCATTCCAAAAAGGCGAATTCATCGACGTATCTTCAGAAAACTTCAAAGGACAATGGTCAGTAGTATGCTTCTACCCAGCAGACTTCACATTCGTTTGCCCAACTGAGTTAGAAGACCTACAAAACGAATATGCTACTTTAAAATCTTTAGGAGTAGAAGTTTACTCAGTATCAACTGACACACACTTCACTCACAAAGCATGGCATGATACTTCTGATGCAATCGGTAAAATCGAGTACATTATGATTGGTGACCCATCACATACAATCTCTAAAGCATTTGACGTATTAAACGAAGAAGATGGTTTAGCAGAGCGCGGAACATTCATTATCGATCCAGATGGTATTGTACAAGCAGTAGAAATCAATGCTGGCGGTATCGGTCGTGACGCATCTATTTTAGTTAACAAAATTAAAGCAGCTCAATACGTACGTAACAATCCAGGTGAAGTTTGCCCAGCTAAATGGGAAGAAGGCGGCGAAACGTTAACACCAAGCTTGGATCTAGTAGGTAAAATCTAAAATCTAAGTTCTAAGTTCTAAGTTATAAATAACAACAAAAAGGCGGCAAAAAACAACCATTATGGATTGATTTTTGTCGCTCTGTTTTTAATGTGGGAAAGGAAAGATAAGCTCTCTATCTTTTAATTTAAATATGAAAGAGGTGAAAGGCTTGCTGTGTTAGAGGGAGAATGGTCGACTATTTTTCGGGGGGAACAATAGGAGGGCATTCGTACAGCAGCCAGTGCAATGTTAGATAATCAAATTAAAGCGCAATTACAGCAGTATTTAACGATGCTTGAAGGAGATCTATTGATTAAAGCGAGTATTGGTGATGACAAAACTTCACAAGATATGCTCAATTTAGTAGAGGAACTTGAAAAAATGTCGCCTCGTATTACGGTGCAACATTCATTGTTGGAACGTACACCAAGCTTTAGCATTAATAAGGTAGGTGCAGAGGAATCGGGCGTTGTATTTGCAGGTTTACCGCTTGGCCATGAATTCACATCATTGGTTTTAGCGCTTTTACAAGTTTCAGGTCGTGCGCCAAAAGTAGATGCCGCGGTTATAAAACGTATTCAAGCAATTAAACAGCCGTTGAAATTTGAAACGTATGTAAGTTTAACTTGTCACAACTGCCCAGATGTTGTACAGGCATTAAATATTATGTCAGTGTTAAATCCGAACATTTCCAACGTGATGATTGAAGGTGGTACGTTCCAGAATGAGATTAAAGAGCGTGACATTATGGCAGTACCTACAGTTTATTTGAACGGTGAGAATTTCGGTGGCGGTCGTATGGAATTGGAAGATATTTTAGCAAAGCTAGGGGAAGTATCGGATGGTTCGGAGTTTGCGGATAAAGAACCTTTTGATGTATTAGTAGTAGGTGGCGGTCCTGCGGGTTCTGCGGCGGCAATTTATTCGGCGCGTAAAGGGATTCGTACAGGTATTGTTGCTGAACGCTTCGGTGGTCAAGTAAATGATACGCTATCAATCGAAAATATCATCGGAACAAAGGCAACGGAAGGTCCTGCATTTGTATCGAGCTTAGAGGCGCATGTACTAGATTACGAAATCGATGTAATGAAATCTCAACGTGCTAAAAAAATCGAGAAAAAAGATCTTATTGAAGTTACATTGGAAAATGGAGCTGTCTTAAAAGGTAAAACAGTAATTCTTTCAACAGGTGCACGCTATCGTCAATTGGGAGTACCGGGTGAAGAGAAATTTAAAAATAAAGGCGTTGCTTACTGTCCGCATTGCGACGGTCCAATCTTTAAAGGGAAAGATGTAGCGGTTATTGGTGGAGGTAACTCAGGTGTTGAAGCTGCAATTGATTTAGCGGGTGTAGTAAATCACGTAACGCTAATTCAACGAAGTGAAGAGTTGAAGGCTGATAAAGTGCTGCAGGAACGTGTTCGTAGCTTGAAAAACGTTACAATCATTACGAATGCTTTAACTACAGAAATTACAGGTACTGATAAAGTGAATGGCTTAACATATAAGGATCGAAAAACAGGTGAAGAAAAACAAATTGCATTGCAAGGTGTTTTCATTCAAATTGGCTTATTGCCAAATACGGAATTCCTGCAAGGGGCAATAGAAATGAATGCACATGGAGAGATTATTGTCGATAAGCACGGTGCGACAAATGTTTCTGGCATCTTTGCCGCAGGTGATTGTACAGATACTGCGTATAAACAAATCGTCATCTCAATGGGTTCAGGTGCAACAGCAGCTTTAGGAGCATTTGATTATATGATTCGTAATGTTGATTCTCGTGACTATATAGAGGCGTAAAAAATAGATCCGTTGTGCGAAAAAATTCGTGCAACGGATTTTTCTATTAGAATGGAATTGTGGGTGATACATCAAGAAGAAGGTTGTTATAAAAGAAAAAAGTGTATTCTTTCTAGTAAACGGGTAATAAATATAATGACTACTAGAAAGGGAGGTTTTTATAAATGAGAAATGAAAGAGATGAAAAAATAAAGCATAAAAAACTCGACAATCCTGATTTATTAAATACCGAAAAGGATAGTATTTTTGATATAGATGAGGAAATGAAATTTGTCGATCCGATCCCGATGGAAGAACTTAATGATCAAGTAAAAGATGAGAGACATCCTGCAGACACTAAAAAAACGTCAGGTAGTGAGCGTAAAAACCAACCGAGACGTAGATAGTTTAATTTAATAAATAATTGATCATTTTACTTTTGTAAAATGGTCAATTTTTCTTGTCACTTTTCAGAATTGCCCTATACTTTTCACAGAATTGCACCTTGAAATGAATTACAATAATGGAATAAAGGAAGGGAGTTCTTAAAAATGAAGTGGAAATCCATAGTATTAAGTTTATTTGTAATGGTATTTTTAGCTGCGTGTGGTGATGAAAAGGAAACAGTTAGTCAAGCGATTGATAAGAAGGAAGTCGAGTCTGAAACTGAAACCATATCAAAAGGCCAAACTGAAGATGTGAAAGGTTTGGTGGCGGAATATAGTGCGAACAAAACGACTGATGAAAAGGCATCAATTACTTCAACACAATTAATCGTGACGGATACAAGTGAAAATAAAGTTACATATGATTTACCGGAAGATGAGTTTTTTGTTTCGATTGCACCGTATATTAATGAAACTCATCCTTGTAAAGACCATAGTTTAACAGGTTGCCAAGGCGAGTTAGTGCAAAAGGAAATAGATGTTTTCATTGAAAATGAAAAAGGTGAAGTTGTAGTGGATGAGACGATGAAAACTTTAGAGAATGGTTTCGTCGATTTATGGTTGCCGCGTAATGAAGCATTCATTGTTGAAATGTCTTATGATGGGAAAAGTGTAACAGGAGATTTAACAACGTTTGAGGAAGATGGAACATGTATCACGACATTACAATTACTGTAAATTGGATATAAAAACTACAAGCTCATAGTAGAGGACTATAACATCCTTTACTGTGAGCTTGTATTGTCTGGGTTATTTTTTAATTCTTTTTTGCAGGGATGATATCATTAATAGTACGTGATAATTTTAAAGCTTTTAATTCAAATTCGCTATAGTAGATTTCTGCGCCTGCTCCACCAATATAAAAAGATATATCCTGATGTGCTTGGGCCAACTTTTCCAATGTTGTAATGGATTGTGCAAATTCAGTAAAAGCAATTTCAGTGGATCCTGTGAGGAGCACAATGGCCGGCTTTTTTAAAGCGATAGTCGATTGAATCGCGGTAGGTGCAGGTGAAGGACCGAGCATTAGTGTTCGATAACCACGTAACATGCATTGAATAAGCAGAATCTGCATAGGAATTTCATGTCTTTCTCCAGGAAGACAGCTCCCTAAAACGAGCGGAGCATCTTCTGGGACGTAAAAGTGCCGACGGATATGACTTAAAAAGTCTCGCACCGTTTGACTACTGATGGCTTCCTGATATTCCCCCCACGCATTTTCGCACCAAAGTTGGCCAATTTCATGTAAAAAAGGAACAACAATTTCATGAATCAGCTTTTCAACACCAAATTTATGGTGTGCCTGTTCGAGTAAATGTAATATCTCATGTTCATCCCCTTCCGTACCAGCCTTAATAAGCGCTTTATGGAAGAAAGTAATAGGGTTTACTTCTGGGGTGTCTTTATATTTAAGATAATGGTCTACAGCTTGCTTAATTGTCATGCCATTATTTATATGATTTTTCAACTGTATTAAAGTTTGTACTTCGTCTTCGGAATAAAAGCGATAACCATTGTCCAATCTTTCGGGTTGGATGATTTGATAGCGATCTTCCCATTTACGGATCAGTTGTTTTGAAAGATTTGTAATATCAGATACTTGCTGAATAGAATACGTTTTTTTAACCAAGTTTTGCACCTCCTTAAGTAATTACTTATTTATGTCTATTCAATCGAAAAAAAAAGCACTTGTCAAATGTTTTTCGTATGCTGTACAATGTTTGTATAACAATGTATGGGGTTATTGTTTGTAGGGTATGATTATTAGTAAAAATTTGTAAATAGAAAAGTGGGAGAAGGAGGTTGTATTATGTCAAAACATCCATTAGAAAAATGGGGAAGTGTAATGGGCGGCAAGAATACACGCTGGATAGTTGTAGCACTATGGATTGTATTCGCTGTTACATTTGCACTTATCTTCCCGCAAATTAATAGTGTAGAAAGTTTTGCGGGTGATGAAATCCCAGAAACATATACATCAATACAAGCAGGAAAGATTTTAGAAGAAGAATTTGCGTCAGATAGTGGAATTCCATTATTAATTACTTGGTATAACGAATCAGGAATTACAGAACAGGATGTAACAAATATCCAAGGGTTATACAAGCAACTTGCAGATGATCCACTAAATGGGCAGGAATCTATTCCTCCATTCCATGAAATTCCGGCTCAAGCATTAATGGGCTTGTTATCGGAAAATGGAGCCGCACTTGTAACACCTGTGTTTTTCTCCCCAGATAAAAATACAGATGTATTAAAAGAAAACTTAGCGATTATTAAAGAACGTACGGAAGAACAGTTTGGTGAAAATCCATATGAGTCGAACTTGGAAGATGAAGGGTTACATGCTCGTTTCTCAGGACCAGTTGGAATCTCAATTGACGCGACGGATCTTTTTAAAGCAGCTGATGTTCAACTTATGATTGCCACTGTTATCATTATTTTAGTCATTTTATTATTAATATACCGTTCTCCAATTTTAGCTATTATTCCTTTAGTTGTTGTTGGGATTGCATATTTAGTTGTCAGTCCTTTATTAGGGGCGATGGCAGAAAACGGCTGGATCGATAAAGATGCGCAGGCAGTAGCGATTATGATTGTCCTACTATTTGGTGCGGGTACAGACTATTGTTTATTCTTAATTACACGTTACCGCGACATATTATTAACAGAAGAAAACAAATTTACGGCGTTAGCCATGGCAGTACGTGAATCTACCGGTGCCATTGTAATGAGTGGTTTAACTGTAGTAATCGGTTTAGCAACACTGGCTTTAGCGGACTATGGTGCTTTCCAGCGATTCGCTGTTCCGTTTAGTTTCGGTGTATTAATAACAGGTTTTGCTGTTGTCACATTATTGCCGGCTGTACTCGGCATTTTAGGTCGTGCAGCATTTTGGCCGTTCGTTCCACGTACTGAATCGGCTGAAAAAGCACATGCAGAAAAGAAAAATAAACCATATAAACCTCGTAAGCCAAATCACCGTTATATGCGTGCGGTCGGTGAATTCGTAACGACAAAGCCGTGGCTTGTCATTGTTATTGCAGGTGTAATTTTGATTGGTTTAGCTTTCGCTTCAACGAATATTAAATATAATTATGATTTAATTTCTTCATTCCCGGAAGATATGCCTTCTCGTGAAGGCTTTACAATTATTGAAGATAACTTCACACCGGGCGAATTAGCTCCGGTACAGCTTTTAGTAGATTCAGAAGGAACAGATATTAATATTACAGAACAATTATTAGGGTTGCCTTACGTGAGCATTGTAAAAGAAATGCGTACAGGTGAGGTGAATAGTAATATTCAGCTTTATGAAATAGATTTAGACAAAAATCCATACTCAAATGAAGCGATGGATGATGTTGAACAGATGAAAAATGATGTGAAGTCGATTTTAGCTGAAAATAATCTGGAAGATGGTCAGTTCTGGGTAGGGGGCGAAACAAGCGCTCAATTAGATACAAAGGTTGTACAATCAGGTGATGAAAACATTATTCAACCTGTTATGATTATCATTATTTTCATCGTATTACTAGGTTACTTACGTGCCCTTATTACTTCGATTCAACTGATGGTAACTGTATTGATTTCCTTCTTCTCAGCTTTAGGTGCTGGTTGGTTAATAATCCATTATGGATTAGGGCATGAAGCAATGGCAAGTGCGATTCCTTTATATAGCTTTGTATTTATTATTGCTTTAGGAAATGACTATAATATATTCATGATTTCAGATATATGGAAAAACCGAAAGCGTGGGATTGCTCATCGTGAGGCCATTGTGAATGGTATTGCATCAACAGGAGCCGTCATTACTTCGGCAGGTTTAATTTTAGCGGGTACATTCTTAGTATTAGCTACATTACCGATTCAATTATTAGTGCAATTCGGTATTGTAACGGCAGTCGGAGTATTACTGGATACGTTTGTTGTACGTCCGTTGCTTGTACCAGCAATTATTACGGTATTTGGAAAATGGTCCTATTGGCCAAATAAAAAGCTTCAAAAATAGAAAAAGGGTGCTGTCCGAAATGAACTTCCGGACAGCACCTTTTGTTTTTAAGAAGTTAAAGAACCTGATTGTAATCGATACATCAATTCATATTTACCGCCGAGTGCAACAAGCTCATCATGGCTTCCTTGCTCGACAATTTCCCCACGATCTAATACTAAAATTTTATCTGCATTTTTAATAGTAGAAAGGCGGTGTGCAATGATGAACGTAGTCCGTCCCTTTTTTAGTACATCCATCGCATGCTGGATAATCTCTTCTGTTTCAGAGTCAATATTAGATGTTGCTTCATCCAAAATCAAAATGGCTGGGTCAAATGCTAGTGCCCGTGCAAATGAGATTAATTGGCGTTGACCAGATGAAAGGGTACTTCCTTTTTCGATTACTGGTTCATCAATTCCTTTTTCAAATTTTGATAAAACACGGTCACCACCAACCGCCTCCAGTGCATTTTCTACCATCTCTCGTGAGATACGCGCATCATTCAAGCTAACATTTGATGCAATCGTTCCTGTAAATAAATACGGGTCCTGTAATACGATACCCATATGCTCACGAATTGCTTGGCGAGGCAGCTTTGTAATATCCTGCCCATCAATGATAATACGTCCTTTTTGTGGGTCATAGAAGCGGAATAATAAATTCATTATTGAGCTTTTTCCTGAGCCTGTATGACCAACAAGTGCAATTGTTTCGCCTTCCTTTGCTTCAAAGTGAATATTTTTCAATACATACTCGTCATTTTTGTATGCAAAAGAAACATGATCAAATACAACATTTCCTTTGTAGCGCTCAATTCTTTCTTTGCTTACTTCTTCTCCCGGCTGATCAAGTAATTCGAATACACGGGTACCCGCTACAAGTGAACGTTCCAGTTGTGAAAATTGATTGACCAAGTTAGTGATCGGATTGAATAGACGCGTAATATAATCAACAAATGCATAAAGTGTACCTGCTGAAACTGCTTCGGGCAATGTCATCGATTGTGTACCGAAGTAATAAACGAATACAGCGAACATACCAAGTCGTAAAATATTTACTAAGTTATGTGAAGTCGCAGAATCCAACAATAAAAGCTTACGGTTGTATTGGTAATGCTCATCGTTCATCTCATCAAATTCAAGTCTCATCTGATCTTCACGGCGGAAAGCCTGAATAATTGTCATTCCATTAATCGATTCGTTAATCATCGCATTAATATCGGAAATTTTTGTACGAATAACATGATTGTATTGTGAAGCGAATTTTCGGTATAAAATCATCCAAATATAGACGATTGGAATGAGTACTAGGGCAAAAAGCGCCATTTTCCAATTTAAAATAAATAAAGCTATATATACCCCTGCAATGGTAATAAAGCTGTTCGCAAATTGCGAAAGTACGGTTACGTAAAGGTTTCGAATAGCCTCTGTATCATTTGTAACACGGGCAACTACTTTACCGGCCGGCAAGTTATCAAAGTATTCAATTGGTAGCTTTTGAATATGCCCGAACACATCTTTCCGTAGCTGTTGGATGACAAAGTTTGCACCCCGCTGTAAAAAGATGAACATTAAATAACGGAATACAGCAGTCAGTACGGATAACAAGAAGAAAATCGATAATAAAATCGCAATTGGCTCTGCCTGTAAATTACCTGGTTCCATGTAATGGTCGATAATATATTTTGCGATAAACGGACCTGCAATATCCGTTGCAACAGCAATTGTTAATAAGGATAATCCGATTAAAATCGGCTTTTTAAATTTTAAAGCATAAAGATACAGTCGTTTAGATGTACTCATTGTTTTACCTCCTCAAGCTGCTGGCGGTCAAATTGCTCTTTGTACCAACCACCTAAGCGTAGAAGCTCTTCATGTGTACCTCGTTCAACAATAAAGCCATCATCCAGTACAATTATTTCGTCCGCATGCTGAATACCCGACAAGCGGTGGGTTGAAATGATTGTTGTTTTCCCGGAGCGCTCTGTTTGAATATTTTCAATTATTTTTGATTCCGTTTTTGCATCTACTGCTGATAAAGAATCATCCAGAATTAAGATTTCCGGATCTTTAATAAGTGCACGTGCGATTGATACACGCTGTTTTTGTCCGCCAGATAAAGATACTCCTTTTTCTCCGACTAGTGTTTCGATGCCTAGTGGTAAATTAGCTAAGTCTTTTTCAAAGTCTGCTAAGCGAATAGCCTCATCAATATCTGCTGCTGTCGCATCTTCTTTTCCGAACAATATATTTTCACGAATGGTACGAGAAAATAGTACGTGATCTTGTGGTACATAACCAATCCAGTCTAAAATTTGTTCCTTCGTCATATGTGCTATATCTGTATTATTAATAATAATTTGCCCATTTCCTAACGGGTACTCTCGTAATAGTTGACGAATGAAGGTTGTTTTTCCGGCACCTGTTTTTCCGACAATGCCAAGGGTTTGCCCTTTTTGTAAATTCAATGAAATTTGCTGTAAGTTTTTTACCTGAGATAAAGGGTATTGAAAAGTAAACTCAGAAAAACCAATTGAATTGGGTACGTTATGTTTCATTGGAGTATTTGGGTTTTTAACATCTGCTTCATACTCTAATGTATCTTGTACACGGTCAAGAGAGGCACTTCCTTGCTGCATGACGTTAATCAGCTCGCCAATTGCGAACATTGGCCAGATTGCAAGCCCTAAATACACATTAAATGATACGAGCTGACCCACTGTTAGCGCCTCATTTGATACAAGGACGGCTCCGTAACCAAGCGCGATAACGTAACAGACTCCTGTACCGATTTTTGTTATTGGCATAAAAAGACCATTAATATAGGCAACGCGCATATTTTTTGCAAAGATATTTTCGCTCATCTCTTCAAAGCGTTCTTCGTCTTTACCTTCTTGGACGTAAGCGCGGATAACGCGTGTTCCTGCAACTGATTCAAGAACATTGTCATTCATTTCACCGAATGCGCCCTGTGCAGTCATATATCTTTCGTGGACAATCTTACCTAAATATTGAATAATGATTGCCATAACCGGTATTGGGAGCATCGCAAAGAAAGTTAATTTCCAGGAGATGAAGAAACCCATTGCCAAAATAATAAGCGCCATAAACACCGTCGAATCAATTAGAGTCATGATTCCAAATCCTGCTGTTAATGTAACGGCATTTAAATCGTTTGTAGCTTTTGCCATTAAGTCCCCTGTACGGTTTTTTTCATAAAATGTAGGTGTCATTTGTAAAAATTGATGCATTAATTTTTTCCGCAATATTCGATCAAGCGCAATAGAACCGCCAAATAGTTGGTATTGCCAATAGAAGTTTAATCCATAGCTTGCAATCGCAGCAGCCAGAATAAATCCTACATACTTAAGAAGCTGTGCCTGATCCATCTCACCGCTTGTCATAACATCGATGGCTTCACCTAAAATCCATGGCGGCAATACTTCTATAAAACTTGCAATTATCAATAGTGTTATAGCGATTGTGTACTGCTTACGGTACTGTTTAAAAAACCATTTTAATTTAAAAAACACATTAAACATTACTTATACCTTCTTTCTATAAAATTTAAAGCAAGGCTACCCATCATCATATCGATCCGTTTTTAATAGTTTTCGCGTAAAGAATGTCATTTAAAGCCCTCCTGAATGTTTTTTCACTAAATAGCACTGCTTTTTTGTTTCGATCACTTGTAAGCTCTTATCCAACAAAAAAACACCTCTTTCGATTTTTCGAAAAGGTGTCATTACGAAAAAAGCACAAGGAAGTCCAAACCCGTGCCCTTCATTTAAAAGTGCAAGCTACATCAAAACAAAGGTACGGAATAGGGGAATATGAAGTTGTCGCTTTTGAAACGTGTACATCTAAAGGTGTTGTCATCATGCCCCTAATCTCCTTTCCTTGTTCCAATTTATTTAGTGTTCCTTAATATTATTAGAGCGAATTATCATTGTCAATATATTTTGAAAACAATTTATATTCAGTGTTGGAATTTTGTGGTTTTTTACTATTAGATCGTATAAAAAACAATTTTATTGTTATAAAAGTTTGAAAATTGAGAGTATATTCGTTATCGTGGAAGTAATACATCAAAAGGAGTGGTACAACGATGAAGAAGCTGTTTTTTACTTTGTTACTGATATTCGTGCTCGCGGCATGCGGGACGGAAGATACAACAGATATAACAAATAATGTCCCGGGAAATACTACAGATGATGTAACGCAGGGTAATACAAATGTAGAGGAAAAAAAGATTACTTTATATAAATCTGATGAAAATGCTGAAAATACAGTTCCATATGAAGAAGAGTTTGAAGGTGATGAAGGAAACCTAGTGCCGTTTATTTTCTCGGAAGTAAATGAGCATGACGTAGAATTATTGGATTATACAGTAGAAAGTGAGAATAAAAGCTTAGTGCTAAATTTAGGCGACGATATTTATACTATTCAAGGTTCAGCTGGAGCGAAAATGTTCGTAGAAACATTAGCCCGTTCTTACTTTGAAAATTTACCGGAAATTGAGGAAATTACATTTATCCATAAGGGCTCGTACGAACCAGCTTTGGATCATATGAATATAGGGCAGCCTTACTTACGAAGTGAATTTGATATGTAGATTGGGGATTGTGGGAGATGAAACAACTATGGACAAATGGCACGATTTATACGATGGAACAAGAAGGAAGTACAGTTCAGGCTGTGCTTGTGCATGAAGGGGAAATTATAGAAACAGGAGACTTCAATCAATTACGGGAAAAAGCAGATGAAATAATCGATTTACAAGGTGCCTTCATGTATCCCGGCTTTGTCGATAGTCATTTGCATATGATTGGGCATGGAGCAAAGTTAATGCGACTGGATTTAACACAGGCCAAGAGTGGAAAGGAACTTCTGGAGCTCGTACAAAATGCTACAAGTCTGCTTGAAGAAGGGCAATGGTTAATTGGCGATGGCTGGAATGAAAATCAATTTATAGATGTTCAAATTCCGACAATAGAAGAACTTGATGCCGTAACTGATAGACCTATATATCTTAATCGTGTTTGTCATCATGTTGCACTCGTAAATTCAGCGGCGTTTCAATTAGCAGGTATAACAAATGACACGCCAGATCCAGAAGGTGGAAAATTGGGCCGTCATAAAAATGGGGAACTGAATGGCTTACTGTATGAGCAAGCTATGAATTTGGTGTCGTCTATTTTCCAGCAAGAAGGAGAAAGCTATATTGATAGTTTGCAGCACTATCTGCAATTGGGCATTGAACATATGCAATCATATGGATTAACGGGTGGTCATACGGAGGAAATGGGTTATTTTGGGCATTACATTAATCCGTTAACAGCCTATCAACGTACAGTTGGGGATAAAAAGCATTTCCGTGTCAATCTATTGCGTCATCATACAGTCTTTGAAGAAATGATTAAAAATAATGCACCATATGATGAACCGTTTATCGAGCCCGGTGCGATGAAGATTTTTGCCGATGGCTCATTTGGAGGCTCCACTGCTGCGTTATTGGAGCCATATGCAAATGAGTTGGATAATAAAGGTATGCTTATTCATACAGATGAACAAATGGAAGCCCTCATTCAATTAGCAAGAAAATACGATGAAGCAGTCGCCATCCATATTATCGGGGATGGTAGTATGGAACAAGTATTGACGTATTTAGAGAAATATCCTGTTAATAAAGGAAAGCGAGATCGCCTCATTCATTGCTGTCTCGTATCTGAAGAGCAGCTGGCAAGAATAAAAAAGCTGTCTGTTATTTTAGATTTACAGCCTGCTTTTGTCACGTCTGACTTCCCATGGATACGTGAAAAGCTGGGAGAAAATCGTTCCGGTCATATATATGCTTGGAAGACTTTTGTAGAAGCAGGTTTAATGTGCGCGGCAGGAACAGATGCGCCGATAGAAGCGATTAGTCCATTTGAAACAATTTACGCTGCAGTAGAACGCAAAAAGCCTCACGATACGCATGACGGATATGGAGCTGCACAAAAGCTATCTCGTTTTGAAGCAGTCAAAATGTATACGGTTGGAAGTGCGGAGGCCATTTGTAAAGAAAATGAGCGTGGTTACATCCGGCCGGGATACGATGCAGACTTTACAATACTCGATAAAGATCTATTACATTGCACTGCCGAAGAAATATTGCAAACTACTGCATTAAAAACAGTTGTTGCAGGTAATGTTGTATATAAAAAGTAACTAATGCATAAAGAATCACATATAAGTGTGGTTCTTTTTCTTTTGGAAAATATAACCCAAGTAAACTTATAGGAAAAAGTGTTGAAAAATCCTCTGTAAAAAGATATGATATAAAAAGCTGAAAATTCAGTTATATAAGGAGTGGTGAAATGAAGTTAAATAGATTATGGATTTTATTACCTTTTTCTTTTCTATTGTTATTAACCGCATGTAGCGGTGGTGAAGGTACAACCCAAGAGAACTCAACAGTCACAAACAATGAACCGGCTTCAAATACATCAACAGAGAATTTGAATGCACAAGGCGGTGAGTTAGTAATCGAAGTGCTTTCTGAGGCTGTGGAGTTGGATCCCCACGGTTCAAATGATATTCCTTCGTCAAATGTACAACGCAATATTTTCGAAACACTAGTTGTTCGAAATTTTGAGACAGGGGAGATAGAACCGTTATTAGCAGAGTCTTGGGAATATATTGATGAGTTGACTTTACAATTAAAATTACGTCAAGGGGTAAAATTCCATGATGGTACAGATTTTAATGCTGAAGCAGTAAAGGTGAATTTGGACCGTTTACTTGACCCAAATATCGCTTCACCACGTCTTTCAAACTTTGAACCAATTACAGAGATTGTTGTAATGGATGACTATACAATCCAAATTAAAACAGAGAAACCATATGGACCGCTATTATTCGCATTAACACATCCCGGCGGAAATATTATGAGCCCAGCTGTCATTGAAGAAGACTATAAACGTATGGAAAATGGCGGAGAGGCACGTGCATACGGAAATGAAAATCCTATCGGTACAGGTTTCTTAAAATTAGATAAATGGACGCCAGGTCAGGAAATTCGTTTAGTGAAGAATACAGAATACTGGGGTGAGCAAGTTACTTACGATTCAGCTGTCTTTAAAACAGTGCCTGAAAGTGCTACACGTGCAGCTGATTTAGAAGCAGGGTATGCACATATTATTGATCCGGTGCAACCAACAGAAGTACCTCTAGTGGAAGGGTATGCACAGGTATTAAAGCAGCCCTCTGTATCTATTTCATATTTAGGCTTCAATACTGAAAAAGAACCATTTAATAACCCGAAAGTTCGTCAAGCTATTGCAAAAGCATTGGACCGCGAAGCAATTATTAAAGGGGTGTACGATGGATTTGGTGTGCAAGCCTTTGGTCCATTATCACCTATGGTATGGGGTTACACAGAAGATGTAACAAAACAGGATACAAACATAGAAGAAGCAAAGGCATTATTGGCGGAAGCAGGCTTAGCTGATGGCTTCAAAACAGCTATTTGGACGAATGACAATCCACAGCGTCAACAAATTGCAGTAATATTACAAGAAACATTAAAGCAATTGAAAATTGATGCAACAATTGAAGTAATGGAATGGGGCGCTTATTTAGAGAAAACATCCAAGGGTGACCACGATATGTTCATGCTAGGATGGGCACCTTCTACAGGGGATGCGGATGGCGCACTTTACCCATTATTCCATTCATCTGATATCGGTAATAACAACCGTACCCGCTATAACAATGCAAAGTTGGATGAATTGCTGGAACTCGGACGTATTGAAACGGATGAAACGATACGTGCGGATATTTATAAGCAAGCACAGGAAATGATCAATACAGAAGCACCAGCGGCATTCATTCATCACCAAGCATACTTAACAGGGTATGCGAATAATGTTACAGGGTTTTCAGTTGATGCGACAGGTATTTATCAAATTCAAAACGTACAAATTAATCAATAAGCAAAAAAGTGCTACTTGCAACCGACAAAATTCACTCGGTATGCAAGTAGCCTTTTTCATGGATAAAAGTTAATTGCCCTTTCCTGATGTTTGGCATGTCCTGGATGTATTTAATATACTAAATTTACGAGAAAGGATGGGATACGATGGAACCTATAGAAAATGTATTGCCTCCAATTGTAGATGATAAAACATATGTGCTAGTCATAGGCTCGATGCCAGGGAAACAATCATTAGAGAAACAACAATATTACGGTAACCCAAGAAATCATTTTTGGGCAATCATCGGGAAGCTACTGGCAACCGAAATTCCTGAAAACTATAATGATAAAATCAGACTTCTTCGTACACATAGAATTGGTTTATGGGATTCAGTAAAAAGTTGTGAACGGAAAGGGAGTTTGGATGCAGCGATAAAAAATGAAGTTCCAAATGACTTTGCAACGCTTTTTAAAAAGTATCCCCAAATTAAACTTATCTTATTTAATGGCGGTAAAAGCTTTGAAGTATTTAAGAAGCATGTGGGATTAGAGACTTTAGAAAATCGTGCGTATGAAAAAATGCCTTCTACAAGCCCTATACCAGGAAGAAATATAAAATCATTCGATGAAAAGGTGGAGGCATGGCGTGTTATTCAACAATATCTATAAATAGACCATTTTAGTGTTGTTCGGTATGATTATATAAATGATAAAAAAGGGGAGTTTTCCATGTATCGTGTAGCAGAAGATTTCGTAAAAGATTGGGCAATAGCATCAAAAGGTGCACTAAGAATAATGCAGGCAATTCCGAATGATAAAATGCATATTGCGATTGTCGATGACCATAATTCACTAGGTTGGTTATCGTGGCATTTAGTAAGTGTAGCAGGTGCATTTGGTCAATTTGCAGGGTTACAAATTCCTGCTCCGGGACCAGATATGCCACAGCCTGAAACAATGGAAGAAATCATTGAGAAATATGAGCTAGTACGTGAAGCATATAAAAAAGAAGCAGCCACATTGACGGAAGAGCAATTATTAGAAGAAGTGCCTGCATTTGGAGGAATGATGCAGCGCGGTGATTTATTGAGTAAAGTCATTGCACATCAAACACATCATGTTGGTCAAATGACTGTATTACTTCGCCAAGCAGGCTTAAGCGTTCCACCAGTAATGGGACCAACAAAAGAAATGCAGTAATATAGTGACCTTCGCCTTTCGGTAAATGAAAAAAAGAAAGTGCCCCAACTTTAAGGCACTTTCTTTTTTAAAATTAATTGGAAAAATAATCATATGCATTTTTTGCAAGTAAAGTAACTGTGACGATAATGAATAGGACGCGAACATAGCCACTACCACGCTTAATGGCAAATCGTGAACCAACAATCGCACCGAAAATTTGTGAAGCCCCCATTATAAGCCCGTATGTATAATTGATTTGGCCTAAATAGACGAACATCAAAAGTGCCCCAATATTACTTCCAAAGTTTAATAACTTTGCATTGCCTGCAGCCTTTAAAAAATCATACCCAACCATTAAAAATGCAAAAATTAAAAATGAACCTGTACCTGGTCCCAAAAAGCCATCATAAAAGCCGATAAGTGAAATGACTAGGAAGAATAAAATATATTTAGTCTTCGATAGGGATTTAACTGCAGAAATACTACCCCAATCCTTTTTGAAAATGGTATAGATTGCTACAGCAGCTAACATAATTAGCATTAGTGGTTTTAATAGATTCGGATCGAGTAAATGAACAATCCATGCCCCAATCATAGAACTAATAAAAACATAAGGAAAGTATTTCATTACCGATTTAATATCCAATTTTCCAGAACGGTAAAATGTAATGGTGCTTGTTAGTGATCCCATTGTCCCGGCAAGCTTATTTGTTGCAACTGCTGCAGATGGACTAAGCCCAGCGAACATCAGTGCAGGTAAGGAAATTAGACCACCGCCTCCCACAACAGAATCGATAAAGGCAGCTAAAAAACCAAAGCAAAGTAAGATAATAATGAGTTGTGGGTCTAACTCAAATCCCATAAAGGAAAACCTTCTTTCTTAATATAAACCAATATAGTCATGCTAACGAAAAACAGGTTTCATGTAAATACTTAAAATTTTGCAATAACTATGATATTGTTAGTAAATTAGCTTTATAGAACGGAGTATATAAATGAAAGACTACCAATTTTTACTGTTTGATTTAGATGATACACTGCTGGATTTTAAAGCAGCAGAGAAATTAGCTTTACCGAAGTTATTTGAAGCGCATCAGTTGCCATTAACTCCACAAATTAAAAGTGTCTATCAGGAGATTAACTCTAATTTATGGCGCTTACTTGAAGAAGGATTAGTTACTAGAGAAGAGTTAATGCAAACGCGTTTTGGAAAAACATTTGAATACTTTGGCTATGAAGTAGACGGTAGGGCATTGGATGCTGAATATCGCGGATATTTAACAGAAAGTAAAGTGTTCGTAGACGGTGCGTTGCAATTAATTCAAACATTGGCGCCTCAATATGACCTATATATTACATCAAACGGTTTGGCTGATACACAAATGAAGCGGCTCCAAGTTACGGGACTGGCTCCATATTTTAAAGGAATCTTCGTCTCGGAAAATACAGGCTATCAAAAACCGATGAAACAATTTTTTGACTATGTGTTTGACCATATTCCGAATTTCGATTTAAATAAGGCATTGATAATAGGTGATTCCTATAGTGCAGATATTATTGGTGGGGATCGTGCAGGCATTGATACGTGTTGGTTAAACCCAATGTATATTACACCGCCGCAATCCGTTGTTCCAACATATGAAATTAGTAGGCTAAATCAACTTCTTTCGATTTTAAAGAATGAAAAGCATTTAAAAAGCACTGTATAATATTGCTTTTTTTAAGGGTCTTTACTATTAGAAAGGTCCAAAGTAGGGGGGGAGAGTAGTCTATAGGTGCATAGTAAATGGTGAATTTTTTTGTTAAAATGTAGTATAAAATGTACGCAAGGAGTGAGCGTAATGACCTTATTTATAATAGTCGTAATGGTAATTGTAGGCTATCTCGCATACAAAATTTACATTCATGACAATACAATTTTCTACAAAATGACAGGTTATTCTTATTTTGATGTATTAATGAAGAAAAAGGTTCGCATATTAAATAAAATTATGCATGACTTAGAGCAGGCTAAAGGCGCTCGAAAAGTAATGATAAATTTACAAATTCCTGTTTACGAGGAAATACATTCAATTGATGCTTTACTCCTGCATGAATCAGGTATTTATGTAGTGAACATAAAAGACAAATCAGGTTGGATTAATGGACGAGAGCAAAATATTGAATGGAAAGAGCTATTACATAAGAATAAAATACGTACATTCAACAACCCAATACACGAAACTAAGCGTCTGATAAATGCCTTGCAGGACCAACTTCCAGAAGTTGATGCAACACTATTCGAGACGGTTGTTGTTTTTACAAACGATTGTTCATTTCAACAAATTGAAATACATTCGGAAAATGTTGAAGTGTTAAAAATGTCCGAGTTAAATAATCTGACAAAAACTCTTGATCGAAAACGTTTAACAGAAGCGGATATTGAAACATTATTCTCAACATTAGAGGGCTTTATGACTGGAAAAAACAGTGCATTAAAGTCGAAACCAACAGTATCGGTGAATTGAAATTATGAGCTAAGCAGATTGTCTACTGCTTAGCTCTTTTTTTATTTAAAAATGAAATGTATAAAAAATGCATAATGTACTATTGAAAAATGATGAGTTTTGCTATATAGCACATTTTATTTGCTCATTTAAGTAATTTATTACGAAAATAATATGAACGAATTATTTGTCTGAAATGTATAAAAATTTGAAATATTGTTTGTTTTATGAAAATTAATCTGTAAAATTTAGGATGTAAGATGTATAAAGCAAAAAACAAAGGGGGCACAACAAATGAAGAACAATTTTAAAAATAGCTTTCTGCTATTTATAGTAATGGCATTTGCCTTATTACTTGTTGCATGTAGCGGAGGGGATGATTCAACGGAAGATTCTTCTAGTAATAACGATTCTTCGGCAGATTCGTCGAATGATACGCATGCAGCAGGCGGTGATTTAGTATTAGCAACCTTATCCGATGCCGCAAATCTAGATCCACATATGTCAACGGACGTTCCATCAGCTTCGGTATTATCAAATATTACAGAGGGATTAGTAAAAAAGGATAAAGACGGAGAAATTATTCCGAGCTTGGCAAAAAGTTGGACATCCATTGATGATTTAACATGGGAGTTTGAACTTGAAGAAGGGGTAAAATTCCATGATGGAGAAGAATTCAATGCTACAGCAGTGAAAAAGAACTTTGAAAGAATTTTGGATCCCGAAGTTGCAGCGCCACGCGCATTTTTGTTTGAAGCCATTAAAGAAGTGGAAGTTGTGAGTGATTACACTGTACGTATTCATACACATTATCCATTCGCACCACTGTTAAACCATTTAAACCACCCAGTAGGCGTTATTCTTTCACCAGCTCAAATTGATGCCGATTATGAAAATATGAAAACGGGCAATATAGCCGGAGCAATTATGAATGCAAATGGTCCAGTTGGTACTGGCTTTATGAAGTTTGATTCATGGACACCAGGAACGGAAATTAAATTAGTGAATAATCAGGATTACTGGAATCAAAAGGCTTATATAGATTCAGTAACTTTTAAAGTAATTCCTGAAAGTGCAACGCGTGCAGCTGAACTTGAGACCGGGTATGCACATATTATTGAGCCAGTTCAACCTAATGAAGTTGAAATGATTGATGCAACATCTAGTTCAGTTAGTATTACTCCAGGTTCTTCACTATCTTACATTGGATTTAATATTAACAAGAAGCCGTTTGATGATGTACGTGTACGTCAGGCAATCTCAATGATTGTAGATCAACAGTTAATCATTGATGGTATTTATGAGGGAATTGGTGAACCGGCACGTGGTCCACTAGCACCAACTGTGTTTGGCTATGATGGAACACTAACACCAATTTCAAAAGATATCGAAAAGGCAAAAGCACTTTTAGCGGAAGCTGGGTACGCAGAGGGCTTTGAGACTTCGATTTGGACAAATGATAATCCACAACGACAAAATATTGCAATTATGCTTCAAGAAGAATTAAAGCAATTAAATATTACAGCTAATATCGAAGTTTTAGAGTGGGGTGCATACCTTGATAAAACGGATGCAGGTGAGCATGAAATGTATATTTTAGGTTTATCTAATCCAGTAGGTGATGCAGATTACTTCTTGACACAACTATACCATTCTAAAAACCACGGAGGATCTGGTAATACTACTTTTTATAGTAATAAAGAGTTAGATGCAATACTAGATGAAGCACGTGAAGAAATTGATACAACGAAACGTTTGGCCTTATATAAACAGGCTCAAGAAATCTTAATAGAAGAAGCACCAATGATTTACGTACACCACCAAGCCTATATTTCAGGATTAAGTGAAAAAATTGAAGGACACTGGATTAATGATTCAGGACATCATAAGCTTCAGGAAGTGAAATTTGTAAAGTAAGTATAGTAAAAGGAAGCGGAACTTTTCGGAGTTCTACTTCCTTTTTATGTATTTTTTAAAGGTAAACTGGTCGTTACCGTCGAAATTATTTAAGTAACGAAATCCTATTTAGGAGGTTTTATGTATGAGATTGAAGGATAAAGTCGCAGTAATAACAGGTGCTGCATCAGGAATGGGGAAGGCGACGGCCATTTTATTTGCCCGAGAAGGTGCAAAGGTTGTTGTATCGGACCTAACTCTTGAAGGTGCGGGGGCAACAGTAGCAGAAATTACAGCACTGGGCGGAACGGCAACTGCTGTAGTAGCTAATGTTGCGACGGAAGCAGATATTCATAAATTAATAAAAGCCGCTTTAAATAGTTATGGTACACTTGATATTTTAGTAAACAATGCTGGTATTATGGACGACTTCTCTCCAGTAGGCGATGTGAAAGATGACTTATGGGATCGCGTATTTGAAGTAAATGTAAAAGGTGTTATGCGTGCAAGCCGTCAAGCGATGCCTATTTTTCTGGAAAAGGGTGCAGGAACGATTATAAATATTGCCTCAATAGGTGGTTTATACGGCTCTAGGGCGGGGGCTGCGTATACAGCATCTAAACATGCTGTTATAGGATTAACGAAAAATACAGCATTCCAATATGCGGAAAAAGGTATTAAATGTAATGCTATTGCTCCAGGCGGGGTCAATACAAATATTGGTGCAAGTTTCAGCAGTGCAAATCAAGAAGGTATGACTCGTGCAATGGCAGGAGCAAGTTTTAACCCACGGAGTGGTGAACCGGAAGATATTGCGCGGGTTGCACTGTTTTTAGCATCAGAGGACTCTGATTTTGTAAATGGGGTCGTCATTACTGCAGATGCAGGATGGACAGCGTATTAATATTTTCTATTTTCAAGGTTCGGTAAACATACCGAACTTTTTTTTATGGAAAAAAATCTATCAATCTAATACTAATTCAAGAAAAATATGTTTTTTATTGAATTTTATTAACTTTTTGCTATATTAATACGTCTAATATATAAAGTAAAGATTGGAGGGCAATAAGATGGGGAAAAAAATTGGCCTACTTGGTATTTTGTTTAGTTTCTTGTTAGTTGTTCAAGGTTACCGGTTTTGGACAGACGTACCATCCACATTTGCAGAGAGCGGGATGGTTACGATAAGCATAACTTACTCTGAACAGGTGGCTTTCGACCGTTTTATTAATAAAGCATCAAGTACAAGTGAATTAGTGAAACCCTTTTATTTATTTAATGGAGGGCTAACGCGGAGCATTCAAAACTGTGATGAATACATAGAGGTTGAAAAAATACTAGAAGACAAGAAGCGGCCTACCAATAAGCAAGGGAATGAACAGAGCCAACCGATTAGTGGAGATAATAAGGGAAAAAGAATTGCGCTCACATTTGATGATGGTCCACATCAATCGGTGACCAATCAAATTTTATTAACGCTTCAAAAACATGAAGTGAAGGCGACATTTTTTGTGCTTGGGCAAAATGTTGTGAAGCATCCTGAAATCGTAAAAAAGGCAGATGCATCTGGGCATGAAATCGCCAACCATTCATGGGGGCATAAAAATTTAACCAAGCTAAACGTAAGCCAAATGCAAGAGGAAATCAATCGGGCAAACGAGGCAATCTGTGATGCAATCGGGAAATATCCCACAATGTATAGACCACCATTTGGAGCGATTGACGAGACGGTACGAGAAGTAATTGAGTTAACCCCGGTTTTATGGAATATTGATACGCTCGATTGGCATCATAAAACGCCGGCAAAAACGTTGGCGAACTTGAAGGCCCAGGCAAAGAATGATGGTATTATTTTAATGCATGATATTCATCAACAATCGGCAGAAGCTTTGGAAGATGTTATTCTATATTTAAAAGAGGAAGGCTATGAATTTGTGACAACAAGCCAATTATTATAGTGTGAGAGTTTCTAAAGGAAGTAGTGAGGGCTATTTCCTTTTTTTATTTTTATCAGTTTATGGTACGATACAAGCGAACACATACGAAGGAGGATCCGTCGTGGGTCTATTATCAAAACGAGCGTTAAGTATTCAACAATTTCAATTAAACAGTAAAATTTTTGCTTGTCCTTTTTGTAAACAGCAAATGAATATGAGTGATGAAGGGAAAATGAGCTGTGCCTTGAATCATACATTTGATGTAGCAAAGCAAGGTTATTTATATATGTTAAATCGACCAGTACAGTCGATGTATGGTAAAGAGCTATTCGTATCACGGCATACGATTATTAATGCGGGGATATATGACAAAGTGCAAAAAGCGATTGCCAGTGAAATCAAACAGCAAAACCCGGTCATTTTAGATACAGGCTGTGGGGAAGGTTCCCATTTACACCGCATCTGTGAGCAATTGGACGGTGCTGTTGGTATCGGAATCGATATTTCAAAAGAAGGAATCATGGCCGCTGCCAAGTTTTATAACGAACAGCTTTGGTGCGTGGGTGATTTGGCAAATAGTCCATATAATGAGCAATCCTTTGATGCCATACTCAATATTTTATCACCTGCCAACTATGAAGAATTTAAACGATTGCTTAAGCCAGGAGGAAAAGTTATTAAAGTTGTTCCCCAGGAAAATTATTTAATGGAGCTACGCAAGCAAGCCTTTGCAGATTCTGAAAAGGAAAGCTATACAAATGCTCAAACTGTGGAACGTTTTAAGACAGCCTTTGGACATGTTGAAGTGAAGCGTATTACGTATACCGTCCCACTTGAAGCGCATCTAGTACAAAACTTACTCGAAATGACACCAATGGGTTGGCACATTGAAGAAAAAGAGAATATTCAATTACGGGAAATTACAATTGATTTAGATTTATTAATTGGAATGGAGTGATGATGGATGAAGAAAATTTTAGTATTAGGTGGAACACGTTTTTTTGGAAGGAAATTAGTAGATTTATTACTGGAGCAAAAGCATGAAGTAACGATTGTAACGCGAGGGGTTTCTGAAAATCCGTTTGGTGAAGCGGTGGAACATATTAAAGTCGACCGCAAAGAAAAGGCTGCGTTTGAGAAAGCTTTGGAAAATCGCACTTTTGATATTGTTTACGATAATATTTGCTATTCACCGAATGAAGCGAAGCAACTATGTGACATGTTTAAAGGAAAAATCGGTAAACTTGTTTTCACCTCTACATTAGCTACATATGAGGCAGATGGTATGCCCCATGCAGAGGGGGATTTTGACCCAACTTCATATGAAATCGTAATGGGTGATACGCATGAATTTACTTACGGTGAAGGAAAGCGTTTAGCGGAAGCGGTCTTTTATAGATTTGCCGATTTCCCTGTCGTGGCTGTTCGCTTCCCGATTGTGATGGGTGAGGATGATTATACGCGCCGCTTGCATTTCCATATTGAGCGCATCGTAAATAATGAGCCGATTGGATTTAGTAATATGGATGCTGAAATGTCGTTCATTCAAGCAACAGAAGCAGCAAGATTTTTAATGTGGGCAGGAATGGGAAATGTTGAAGGACCGATTAATGCTACGGCGAATGGTGTTATAGCATTAAAAGATTTGATTTCACTTATAGAAGAAAAAACGGGTGAACGTGCAAAAATAGCACTGCTCGGTACTGAAGAAATCCGTTCACCATATGCAATCCCTGCTTCATGGTATATGAAAAATGATAAATCACAGCAACTAGGATTTAAATTTAGTCATATTGATGATTGGTTGCCTCAGTTAGTCGAAGAAATTGCAAAATCTACACCAAAACAGTAATGATTGTATAGCAATACGACTATAGATTACAATAGATTGAGAATCAAACATAAGGTAGGAATGAAAAGTGTATAAATTTATTGCAAATATTGTATATGGTATTTTAGGGGTTAACGGGTCAAAGGCAAAGGTATATGGGAAAGAAAATATACCGAAAGAAGGAGGCTTTGTCATTGCTTGTACACATAATGGCTATATCGACATTTTAAATTTGGGAATATCGATGTTGCCACGAGAAGTACATTTTATGGCTAAAAAGCAATTGTTCGATGTTAAAGGCATAGGTTGGCTTATTAAAAGGCTGAACGCATTTCCGGTCGATCGTGATAATCCAGGGCCTAGTGTAATTAAAATCCCTCGACAACTTATTAAAGAGGGAAAGGTTGTAGGGATATTCCCAAGTGGTACAAGAAGCTCTGAAAACTCAGAATTAAAAGCCGGTGCCGTGACAATCGCCCAGCTGGCTAAGGCAGAAATTGTGCCGGCTGCCTATATCGGTCCGAAAAATGCAAAGGGTGTATTCAAACGTCAAAAAGGCTATTTGATTTACGGCAAGCCATTTACAGTGGAATCGGGAAAAGAAGGTCGTGAACAATCGGTACAGTTTTTGGAACAAGAGCTCAACCGACTGACTGCCCACCTTAAAGAATTGCATCCAGAGGTAAAATAATAGAAGCTGCCAAAATTTTTTTGGCGGCTTCTTTATGAGGAGGAGTCAATATGAAACAAGTGTTATTCGTATGCTTAGGAAATATTTGCCGTTCTCCAATGGCAGAGGCGGTTATGCGTGATTTAATAGAAAAGCGCGGTTTGTCCGATCAGATTAAAGTCGATTCAGCAGGAACGAGCAACTACCATATCGGCGAACCGCCACACAAAGGGACAAAGGCAAAACTACAGGAATTCGGCATTACTACAAGTGGGATGCAAGCTCGCCAGTTACGAAGCTCCGATTTGCATAACTTTGATTATATTGTGTGTATGGATGAAAGTAATGTAGCTAATACAATTGAAATGCTACGTGCAGAAGGGGATGTAAAAATATTTCGCTTCCTTGATTTAACTACTCATAAGAAGGATGTTCCTGACCCATGGTATACAGGCGACTTCCAGGAAACTTATGAACTTTGTTTGGAAGGGTGCGAGGCACTACTGAACCGAATTTTGGACGACTTTAAAAAATAAAATAGCGGGGCTGATGAAGACATCAGTCCCGCTATTTATTTTAGTATGGTAATGAAACTTCGATAATTTTGGTTTTTTGCTGTTTTGTCTGTCGCCATTTATAGATTGTTGGCGATTCATAGTTTTCAATATCAGGCACTTCCGCTTGGATTGTCTTGTCATCTATCCATTCATAATGAAAAATTGGGTACCATGGATGAGTAAAATAATCTTGCTTAGAGCTTGGCAGATTGACTTCCATCTTATCGATATTGAGCACGTGAAGCATTGCTCGAGGAAGTAAAGTGTCTTCATAATATTCATCAAGGGTAATGGACATTAAGATGTTTTCATAATTTGGTGACAGCTTGAAGCTCTGTAATTTACCCCAAACTAAACTGCCGAATGTAATATCCTCACCAAGCCTTTTAACGAATGCATTTTCACAATATTGTTCTAGACAATTATATTTGAAAACGCCAATTTCTGTATCTTTATCTGTAAATAGAGGTTCATACGTCAATTCAAAGTTATCTGCCTCATATTTGTATAGTAAAAGTTGGTTTAAAAATGTCAACTGATAAAACGGGATCTCTTCTACTGTATTATTCAAAGTGTTTTTAAACGAAATGACTTTCTCTTTATTTATTGTTGGTAGTTCATTGATTGATCCTAATAATGATAATATTTCATGGCCATCATTCGTAATAAACTGCTTGGCAACAAGTCCGTCGCCATTATCGTAATAAAAGTAGTTTTTCCCTCCCTCAATCTCCTTGGTAATTTGTACTAAGTTATCGTACTCCTTGTATGGTGTTATAAGTTTTACTGGATACGACATCGCCTGCCCTTCAAATGTGAAACCATCCTTTACAGGCAATTTTATAATAGTTTGTATAGGGTCTAGCTGGTTTAACTGTGTTAAGGTAAAAGACTTTTTTTCAAATTCCATAATTTCCTCATACACAAGTTCTATCGCATCAGTTTTTATACGATAAACTTTTTGCATTACTGCTCCAGTATTATCTTCCAATATTTCAACATATTCATCGGACAGCCAGGTCGTTGTTTCTGTAAACCCTGCATATTCATTTCCCATTCCTAAGAAGTAAGCAACATCGCCGTCCTCTTTAAAATATTTTTGTAATGGTAATTCTTCTATCGTTTCTTTGATTTCTTCATCTACAGGTACGGTTGGGGTCGTTTGGCTGAAGTCATTTAGGGACCATGGATTCATCACAAGAATTGTAAGGGTAATCATCGCTAAAAAGATTACAAATGTTGCATAGTATAAACGGTTGGATTTTTTGAATGGCTGCTTTTGCCGTTTTCGAACGTTTACTTTTGCCATTACTTGTTCCGATCTTTTAGATGTGGAGCCCATTTTTTTATTGAGCTGACGTTTTATTTCATTCATTGGCAAGCACCTCCCATTCCTCTGAAGATAGTTTTTCCTTTAATAATTGTCTTGCTCTCCGCATCCTCGTTTTTACAGTGTTATCGGATATCCTTAATAAACTTGCAACTTCCAGGACGGAAAGCTCCTCATAATAGTAGTGAACAATGACTTCCCTTAAAGGTATAGGCAATTGTAAAATTGCTTCTGCAATATCGAGCCGTTCTGCTTGTTGAAGCATTTTTTGTGGATCTATTTTTGTTTGAAAAAAATGGTTTGTTAATTGTTGCTTTCGGTATGTCCAGCTTTTTAAATAGTCTTTGCTCTTATTTATAACAATGCGTACAAGGTAAGTTTTTAACGAAGCGCGTTCTTCAAACTGTTCGAACTTAACGTAATACGATAAAAAGGAGTCCTGCACAATATCCTCTGCCACTTGCCAATCCTTCACATATAAAAAGGCAATGCGGAGCAAATAATCGCTATACGTTTCCATTACTTGTTGAAATGCTTGCTCATCGGAAAGCATCATACAATAAGCACTCCTTTCTATTGATTTATTCATTAGACGAATCAGATGTAGCATTCGTTTTAGTAAACAATAAATTTTAAAATGTATTAAGAAAAAATGCTACAGGTTTTACATTTTTTTGAGAAGGCAATTTAATTTTTTTTAGACTTTATGTATAATGAGTAAGTTAAATAATATTTTTTCGTTTTTAAATAATGTGATGAATAGATAATCGAAAGAGAGTGGATATAATGGGTCGTAAATGGAATAACATTAAAGATAAAAAAGCTGGGAAAGATGCAGCTAACAGTCGTATTTATGCGAAATTTGGCCGTGAAATTTATGTAGCAGCTAAATCAGGTGAACCAAATCCAGAATCAAACCGAGCGTTAAAAACAGTTTTAGAACGTGCGAAAACATATTCAGTGCCAAAGCATATTATTGAAAAAGCAATCGATAAAGCAAAAGGTGGCGGCGATGAGCAATTCGATGAGTTACGCTATGAAGGTTTTGGTGTAGCGGGTACAATGGTTATCGTTGATGCACTAACAAACAATGTAAATCGTACAGCTTCAGAAGTACGTGCTGCATTCGGTAAAAACGGCGGAAATATGGGTGTATCAGGCTCTGCGGCACATATGTTCCAAAATACTGCTGTATTCGGTATTGAAGGCAAAACAGAAGATGAAATTCTTGAAATCTTAATGGAAGCTGACTTGGATATGCGCGATATTATGGAAGAAGAAGGAACTATTATCGTATACGTTGAGCCGGAGCAATTCCATGCAACACAGGAAGCATTTAAGGCAGCGGGTATAGAAGAATTTACCGTTGCAGAGTTAACGATGCTACCAATGACAGAAGTAGCATTAGCAGGCGATGATCTAGTGAAATTTGAAAAGATGATCGATGCACTGGAAGATTTAGAAGACGTACAGCGTGTGTACCATAACGCTGATTTAGGAGAATAATTATTCTAGCCCAAAATATAAAATTTTGGGCTTTTTTTAATGCTTATATAGGTAAATTTGTACAATATTTATACTAAATGTTAATGAATATGTTGGATTAAGCAGAATTGGTTGCATTTAATATTCGAATAATTCAAAATACATATATTATGAATAAACTAGGAGACGAAGCATATGAAAAAAAGGGATAAACTTGGTACTAGAATCATAGCGATAATTGGTATTATTTTTGCAGTGATTCTATTACTAAACATAGCTTTAATGAACTACAATTCCTCGCAATCCGTAGAGTCAGCTGTTAAAGAACGTACGGTTGAAGTAGCGAGTAATATTGTAAATTTTATTGATATAGAAAAGTATGAGCAGTTAATTAATAATCCAGGCGAAAATGAAATTTATTGGGAATTGCGTGAAGAGCTTAATGCCCTACGTGAATATAACGGTGTGTTATATGCGTACACGTATTTTGTTCCAGAAAAAGATGGGGATGTCATATTTTTAGTAGATGGTATGCCAGCAGATGATATAGAGGGGGCTGGAAAAATAGGTGATCCTTCTTCTGCGACAAAATATGAGCATATCGAATCTGTAATAAGAGAAGGGCGCTATGCTACGGATATTTTAAGTAACAATTTCGGTGAATATATCACAGGTATTGTCCCTGTGAAAAACGCTTCAGGAGAAACAATTGCTTACTTAGGTGTCGATATCGATGCTTCATATATTGCATCCTTAACAGGTAATGTTGCAAAGCAAGTAGTTCCATTGATGGCAATTATATTTATCGTAATTATTAGTGGAGCCTTAATTGGTATTTATGCCTATATACGTCGTGCGTTATTACCTTTAGTTACTTTAAATGTAGCTGCTGAGCATTTAGCTTCAGGGGATATTGCTCAATCAAAAGCAGTTATTGAAGGTATGAAATTTAAAACGAATAATGAGATTATGGCATTCGCCACAAATTTCCAAAACTCATTAGGTGATTTATCGACAACTTTCCAGATTCTCAAGGACCGAACAAATGGTTTAACAGAAGTAGTTGATATGATTGAAGCATCGACTGCGAGTGTTAATACCTCCAATGAAAAAATGGTAGAAAATATTGCAACGATTTCTCAAAGTGGAGCAATGCAAAAAGTAAGTAATACAGAAGTAAATGCAGCGATGAGCGAAATGGCGATTGGTATTCAAAAGCTTGCCGACACAATTAGTGAAATAGCAGAAATATCAACAGATATGACAAGTACCGTGGAAATTGGTGCACAGAACGCAGAAAAGGTTATAGCTCAAATTCAAGGGGTAGAAAACTCGGTAGAAAATACTTCAAGCCTCGTGAAAGATATGGGTGAAAGCTTCCAATCCATTAAAGAGATGGTCAACGTTATTACGAGTATTGCAGATCAGACAAACTTATTAGCGCTTAATGCAGCAATAGAAGCTGCTAGAGCTGGAGAAGCAGGGAAAGGATTTGCTGTTGTTGCTGATGAAGTGAAAAAACTGGCTGAAATGTCTCGTCATTCTGCAGAAGAAATTTCAGGACATCTTCAAAAATTCTCGACGATTACAAATAAAGTTTTAGTTGAGATGGATATGACAACATCAGATGTAAAAGAAGGGACAATTGCGGTAGGAGAAATTGGTCAACAATTACATCAAATTTTAGATTCAGTTTTAGAAGTAAATAACCGGATTCAGGATGACTCAGCCGTTGTAGAGCAAATGTCTGCAGGTGCAGAACAAATTTTAGCTTCTACTGAAGAAATGAGCGGCTTAGTGAATAATACTTCAGACAATGCAAAAAATTTAGCTTATGTTTCAGATGAACAAACACAAGTAGTAGATGATTTAACAAAAGCCGTTACTCAATTAGACGAGCATTCTCAACAAGTTGTGTTAGAAATGAATAAGTTTAAAATATAAAGATATTGATTGTTTCATAAATGATAAACAGTGGCGACAATTCTCCACTGTTTATTTTTTCATTTCACTAGAAATGGTTAAATATTCTGAAATTAATTGCAATTTCTGGCAATATAATAAATAATAAAAGAGTGAATTTCGAATTATTAGATGGGGTGAATGAGTTTGGTAACATTTAAAGATTTTGAATATATACGTCCAGATTTTGAACAAATGAAAGAACAAAACGAGGCACTATTAGAAGAGTTTAAAGCTGCAACTACAGTAGATGAACAAAGCGAAGTTATAGAAAAATTAAATGCAATCCGCAATACATTTTCAACAATGGCTAATATCGTATATGTACGCGCTTCAATCGATACGAATGATGACTATTATCAAAAAGAGCGGGACTTTATTGATGAAGTAAGTCCAATGGTAGATGAGCTTGTTTTTAATTACTATACAGAGCTTGTAAAATCGCCATTTCGTGATCAGTTGGAAGAAAAATGGGGTACACAGCTATTTGCTTTAGCAGAAAACTTATTAAAAGGTTTCTCGCCTAAAGTTATAGAGCTTATGCAAAAGGAAAATAGATTAACATCTGAATACAGTAAGCTAGTTGCTTCAGCTCAGATTGAATTTGACGGCAAAACGTTGACATTGGCACAACTGGGACCATATGCAGAATCTACCGAGCGCGAAGTACGTAAAGCAGCCCGTAAAGCGACTGCAGACTTTTATGCTTCCAATAAGGAAAAATTTGATCAAATTTATGATGATTTAGTAAAGCTGCGCCATAAAATCGCGACAAAATTAGGCTTCAAAAACTATGTGGAACTTGGCTATGTCAATATGAACCGTATTGACTACAATGCGGAGATGGTCGCAAAATTCCGCGAGCAAGTGCGCGAAAATATCGTGCCGCTTGCAACAAAACTATACGAGCGCCAAGCTGAACGCATCGGTGTGGAAGACTTTAAATTCTATGATGAGGGCTTAACTTTCTTAACAGGAAATGCTGTACCACAAGGTGATCCGCAATGGATTATTGATAATGGTAAAAAAATGTACGAAGAACTATCTAAAGAAACGGGCGAGTTCTTCAACTATATGATCGAGCATGACCTGATGGATTTAGTTGCGAAAAAAGGTAAGGAGAGCGGTGGATACTGCACGTTTATTGAAGACTATGAATCTCCGTACATCTTCTCGAACTTTAATGGCACATCAGGAGATATCGATGTACTGACACATGAGGCAGGGCATGCATTCCAAGTATATTCAAGCCGAAACATTGGCATTCCAGAATACTTATGGCCGACATATGAGTCAGCAGAAATTCATTCAATGAGTATGGAGTTCTTCACATGGCCATGGATGGAGCTATTTTTCGAGCATCAAACAGATAAGTATAAGTTCTCACATTTAAGCAGCGGATTACTATTCTTACCGTATGGTGTAGCAGTAGATGAGTTCCAGCATATTGTGTATGAAAATCCAGAAATGACACCAGCTGAGCGTAATGGTGCATGGAAGGAAATCGAAGCGAAATATTTACCGCATCGTAATTATGATGGTCATGATTATTTAGAGTCAGGTGCTTTTTGGCAACGACAAGGACATATATATTCAAGTCCATTCTATTATATCGATTATACGTTAGCGCAAATTTGTGCATTCCAATTTTGGAAACGTTCGCGCGAGGATTTTGAAGGAGCGTGGAAGGACTATCTTCACCTATGTGGTCTAGGCGGTTCGTTTGCTTTCACAAAACTTGTTGAAGAAGCGGGTTTAATCTCTCCATTTGAGGATGGTTGTGTAGAATCAGTTATTGGCACGATTGAAGATTATTTAAATTCAATAGATGATAAAAAGCTATAGTAAATAAAAAGGATTGTTTTGCAAAAATTCAGTTGCAAAACAATTCCTTTTTATTTTGTATTTTATGAAGCTTTATGGCATGCTAAAACGTACATAATCTATAGTGATTAAGAAAAGAAAAAGAGAGTTGAGAAAGAGAGTGAGCCGATGACAAGGAAGCTGTGGTTTCAAGTTGGGGTAGGAATTTTAATTACTTTATTAATTATCAAATATTTCATTGAAATTCATACGATTTTTAATCCGATTATCATCATTTTTACGACAATTCTTGTACCGTTATTACTGGGTGGGGTGCTCTATTATATTTCAGAGCCGTTACAGCGTATATTGGAAAAACGGGGAATGCCGAGATGGGGAAGTTTAATAACAATTGTTCTTATAATTGCCGGTTTATTCGCAAGTTTTTTGATTTTAGTTGGTTCTCCAATTGCAACCCAAGTAAACAGACTTGTAGAAAATGCACCAACAATTGCTAAGGATATTGAAAAAACAGCTGATTTTATTTTAGACAATAAGGAAAATATTCCGATGTTACCTCCGCAGGTAGAAGAGTTTATCGGGTCGGTAACCAATTCCATTCAAGACATTGCTGTCGCAAGTAGTAAATATCTTATGTCCTTCTTAAGTGGAGCGGTTACGGTAACATTAACATTAGTATTAGCGCCGTTCTTCTATATTTTTATGTTGAAAGACCATGAAAAGTTTGCTCCTCAAATTTATGGTATATTTTCCGGGGAACGCCGCACGTGGGTGAAGAAAACATTAGAAGATATTGATAACGTATTAAGAAGCTATGTACAAGGGCAAGTATTGGTCAGCTTTTTACTCGCGATCATGATGTACATTGGTTATTTAATCATTGGTTTGGAGTATTCATTATTACTTGCTTTATTTGCATTTTTCATGAATATGATTCCATTTATCGGTCCGTGGATTTCCCTTGTACCGGCAGTGATTGTAGCATTGATTTATGATCCGTTTGACGTTATTTGGGTTGGTGTTGTAACGCTTGTCGCACAACAAGTAGAAAGTAACTTAATTACACCAAATGTTATGGGGCGATCTTTGGATATTCACCCGTTGACAGTAATTTCAATCGTATTGGCAGCAGGAAATATCGCTGGATTTATCGGAATTTTAATCGCCATTCCTACGTACTGTGTCATTAAAGTAATCGTTCAGAATATTTATGAAGAACGTAAACAAATTAAAGAGACAGCCAATAAGACAGTATAGTTTATTTTATATTGCTAAATTGCGGGGTATATGTGACAAACATATGCTTCGCTTTTTAATTTTCGCTGGACGCGGTATACTTAATAATTGAAAAGACATTTAAAAGGAGCATACAATGCTAACATTTGAACAAAAACAAGAAATTATTGAATCATTCCCACAGCTGACAAAAAAGGAAATTTCGTTAAAGCGTGTGAATTATCACTTTGAAGAAAGTCTTTATGAAAAAACAATTGTTGTAGAAAAGTTGCACCCTAACGGCAATGGCTTTGTTTTCGTGGGAGACTTATTAAAATATGAAAAAGAAGCGAGCGACAATGGACTTGTGAACATTCGTGATTATGATGAAGAAGCGCTACGTGAAATTGTACGTGATGCCATCGACTATTTATCTGAAGAAGAAGTAGAGGACTTGCCTATTATCGAAACATGGGTATCTCGTGAAGGTACGAAGCTGAATCTCGAATTTAATGATCGTTCTTGGAATATTTATCACCAGGGAAATTTAGAGGAAACATTCGGTACGCGTGAAGACGCTGTCGCTTATTTACGTGAAGATGGTTTCCGACTTTCAAAATAGATAAGTGGGGGTTATGAAGGATGGGGCAAGAGCAACAATCAAAAGAGATGTCAGGGAATAAAATGGTGAAAATTATCATCGGTATAATTTTAATTGCTTCCATCATTATCGTTGTTGCGATTCAAGCATTCTACATGCTGTGGGAGCCTAAAGAGCCAAAGCAAATTGAACAACAAAACGAAACTGAGCAGCCAAGCTATTCGAAATCGGCACAAAATTTTTATGAAGAGCTACTTTATTTAGGTTAATATAGTGAGCTAATCCCTCTTGTTGTTTATACGACGAGAGGGACTTTTAATAGTAGTCTGCGGTTTTCTAATAAGTAGACTGACGTTTCTAAAATATTTTCAAAATATCTAATATAAGTGCGGCTTTCTAATATCCAAGCGCGGTGTGCTAATAAGTGTTAGAGATGTTCTAATATAGGCTGTAGGTTTTCTAAAATCATTTCCAGTTGTTCTAATATCCGTATAGTTTGTTCAAATAAAATCATCCGCCTCCAACGTAAGACCAAAAGAGATTCTGCATAAAAAAGCCATCCATCCCGATTAAGAGGATGGATGGCTATTTTACTTTCTTCCTATTTCGGTCTCGTGTCTTTTCTAAACGGCAGCCACCAGTTCCAATCGCCGAACAGCTTCATGAAACTAGGGACAAGCATGAGTCGGATAATTGTTGCATCAATGGCAATAGCTATTGCAATACCGACACCAATTTGTTTAACAGGCATTACATCAGTAAATGCAAATGCGCCAGTAATGACAATCATAATGAGTGCCGCTGAAGTAATGATTTTACTTGTTGAGACAAGTCCATCTATTGTTGCCTTTGTATTTGTCGCCCCTTTTAAATATTCCTCTTGAATACGGGAAATTAAAAATACCTCGTAGTCCATACTTAATCCGAATACTAAACAGAATATAAGAACAGGAACAATCAACACAAGTGTTGTTGCTTCCAAACCGAAATGCCCATATTGGAATATGTAGACGAGAATCCCAAACGTTGCACCAAGCCCTAAAATGTTCATGATAATCGCCTTTAATGGAATTAAAATCGATCGGAATGCCACCATTAAAATAAAGAAAGTTGAAACGATGATAATCGCAATTGCAATAAGTACCTTACTTGCTATTTCATCAAATATTTCCTGGTTGAACTTCGCTTGACCAGACAATGCGAAATCAACGCCTAAATCTTTATCCATCCAGTCGCGTACAAAATCCTGTGCTTCTGAAGTTGCACCAGTTGTATTTAAATAGGCCACCATATACATTTTATCTTCTTTAATAAAGTTATCAGCAACTTCATCGAGTACTCCCGGCGCTTGTGGGTTACTATTTGCCATTTCCCACATTTCAGCAGATTCAATATTTGCCACCGTAAACATAGAAGTTACCCGGTCTACCAATGGATCATCTAATAGCTGCTGTTGAATATCGAATATTTTTTCGCGTCCTTCTTTCGTATCCCAGTCATCATAGTTTTCAGCAAACAAGAAGACAGGTGTATTTTCAGCTATGCCAAATTCTTCATCCAGTTTATCAAAAGTTTGGCGAGATTCATAAGAAGTCGGTAATGACTCCGTTGAAGGAATCGTTAACTCAATATCTTTAATCGGTACCATTGCAATGATTAGAAGGATAACGGCAACGAAAATAATAGTGATGGGACGCTTCATAACGAAAGCGGCAAATTTTTGCCAACGAGAGGCAGTCGGCTTGATACGGAGAATACGTCCTTTATTTAAACGATCACCGAGCAGAATAAGAGTTGCAGGTAAAAGAGTTAGCCCTGTTAATACCGCCAATAGCACAACAATTGTTCCACCCAATGCAATATTCATGAAAATCTCAACATCGATGACAACCATAGCACCGAGTCCGATCATGACACAAAGCGCGGAGAATATAATCGAGCGCCCTGCTGTTTGGATGGCGATTTGTACAGATTGTTCAATTGACTGTGTATTGCGCTCTTCACGATAACGATTTATTAATAATAAAGCAAAATCGATGCTTAACGCCAAACCGAGCATTGGTACAATATTTAATACGAAAATGGATAGGTTAACTGAATCCCCTAAAAGTGTCAAAATACCGAGAGTCATTACAACAGTTGCACCACCAACAAAAATTGGCAGTAATGAAGCAACAATAGTACCGAATGCAAGTAGTAAGACAATCAATGCAATAGGTAAACCAATTGTCTCTGCTTTAATTAAATCATTTTGGCTAGCTAAATTAATATCTTTTGAAATAACAGGTTCGCCCGTAATGGAAATGCCATTATTTTCTCCAAGCTTTTCCCTCAGTTCGTCAATAATAGGGAAATAATCGACGACTGTATTATCAAATTCTAAAAGACCGTAAGCAAAATCATTGTTATTTAATTCTTCCACACCTATTGGGGAGGTAATAGTTTGTATTTCCTCGATCGTTTCTAAACTTTCAAGTGCCGAATTGATTTCTTCTTCGGTTTTATCTTCAAACAATACGAAAATCGTTTTTGCAGGAAGATTGAAAGTTTCGGAAAGTTCATCTGTTACATAAGAATGATCCCCATCATAAAAAAATCCATCCCCTTGCAGTTTAGCGGGAAGTTGTAGTGCCAAATAGGCAAGAATGACTAAAAGCGTACACCATATAATAACTATGGGCTTTGCGAACTTTGTGACAAATGCTGCGAACTGTTTCATCTAATACCGCCTTTCTTTCTCAGTAATTACAGTGTAATAGATTCCTGGAAAAAAAGAAAAGAGGGAGGTTTGCCCGAAAGAAATTTCGGAACATACCTACCCTCCAACTAAAAGAATATGTTTAATATTGTGTAAATAACTGCTGCCATGACAGCAGAGATAGGCATTGTAATAATCCAAGTAGTGACTATTTTACGAGCCATTCCCCAGTTTACGCCTTTAACATTTTGAGCCGCACCAACACCCATAATCGCAGATGAAATAACATGTGTTGTAGATACCGGTAAATGGATTAGTGTTGCCCCAAAAATAATCGATGCAGAAGAAATATCGGCTGCTGCACCATTTACAGGGCGGATTTTCATGATTTTCCCGCCGACTGTTTTAATAATTTTATAACCACCAATTGATGTACCTAGACCCATTGCTAAAGCACAGGCGAAACGTACCCAGCTTTGCACATCATCAGTCGTTTGCCAATTGGCTGCAATAAGTGCCATTGTAATAATACCCATTGCTTTTTGCGCATCGTTTGTACCGTGCGTAAATGACTGGATCGCAGCCGTAAAAATTTGCATAATACGGAAGCCCTTATTTGTTTTATAAAGATTCATATCTTTAAAAAGGAATTTCATAAGTGTCATCATAATATATCCGACAGTAATAGCGATGATTGGTGAAGCTAATAAAGCGATAAGAATTTTAGAAAAGCCACTATAATTTAAAACACCAATTCCAGATGCTGCAATGGCTGCACCGGCAATTGAACCAATCAATGTATGTGAAGAACTTGATGGAATCCCAAAATACCAAGTGACTAAGTTCCAAGTAATCGCAGATAATAATGCTGCTAGTATAACAACAGAACCGATTAATGGTGCATCAGGGGTTGATAATGCAAATGGATCAACAATATCTGATGCAATCGCTTTTGCTACGCCTACGAATGTAATGGCACCTAAAAAGTTCATGATTGCTGCCATGATTACCGCTACTCGAGGTGGTAGGGCACGTGTAGAAACAGATGTTGCAATCGCATTTGCAGTATCATGAAAACCATTAATGAAGTCAAATGCAAGTGCAAAAAAGACTACTAAGACGGTAATGATAAGTAGTGTGTTCATAAAAGGACTCCCTATATTTTACGCGTTACGCATAATGATTGTTTCAATTGTGTTTGCCACTGTTTGACAGTAGTCAGCAATTTCTTCTAACTGCTCATAGATGTCTTTAAACTTAATTAAACGAATTGGATCTTTTTCATTTAAAAATAATTTTTTTATAGAAGAACGTAATACTTCATCGCATTCGCGCTCATAATCTTTAATTAAAATTGCATGCTGGCGCATACCAACAAGATCCTTTTTGTTTAATAGCTCCATTGCTTTTACAATTTCATCAGTTGATTTGGCAATATAGGCTAGGAAATTACGCATCGAGTCATCGATTTCTGTTAAAGAGAACATTTCAAAATGTCCGATTGTGCCTTCTGTTCCATCTAAAACATCATCCATACGGATAGCTAATGACAAAATATCTTCACGCTCGATAGGCGTCATAAATGACTTGTTAAGCATAACGATCAATTCATGTATTAATTTATCGCCCGCTGTTTCATATTGTTTCATTCGAATACTAATTTCTTTTAAATCTGCAACCGTCTCGATACGGAAATCATTTGCATAGTGAATGCCTTCACGCATATTTTCAGCAATTTTCAATAATGCCGAGAAAAACGGGTCTTGCTTCTTTGAACTAAACATGGAATTGCCTCCTGAATTTATATAATAGAAAAATTATTTTAAAAATTAACCTCAATTATCATAACAAAAACTTAAAAAAATCTATACAAAATTTACGTTGATAGTGATAAACTTTACAATTCTGTAACATAAGGAAAAGATGAATATTTACTTATATTTAGTCACTGTAGAGATAATTTTTGATGATAAGAGAATATACTTATGTTATTTCAATAAAAATTGCAGTTCATTTTCCAAAAAGGGCTTTGCATTTAAAAAGCGCACAAACTCGTCATATTTTACTCGTTGTTCATTTGTTGGCTTTTTCCCGGTGAAATATGCACGGATTAGAATATTCTTTGGTGTATTTTCCATATCGATAAACTCTAATAGCTGTGTGTCATAGCCAACAAGTGATAATAGTTCAGCTCGAATGGAATCTGTCGCTAATGCAGCAAAGCGCTCCTTCACTAACCCGTGTTGTGTCATAACTGATAAAGTTGGTGCTTGAAGCTGACGATTAAGTTCATGTTGACAGCAAGGGACACTTAAAATTACTTTTGCTCCCCATTTCACTGCACGAGCTAATGCCATATCTGTCGCGACATCGCAAGCATGGAGAGTTACAACCATATCGACTTGAGTTTCTTCATTAAAGTCATTAATATCACCTACTAGAAATTGCAGATTTTCATACTGCAAATCTTGTGCAATGCGATTACATTCATCGATTACTTCTTTTTTTAAGTCTAGACCTGTGACTTGAATATCGAGTTCTTTTTCAACCTTTAAATAATAATAAAGCGCAAATGTTAAATAGGATTTACCAGAACCAAAATCTAAAATGCGAATTGTTTTGTCTCTTGGTAAATGCGCTAAAGAATCGTCGATGAATTCAACAAATCGATTAATTTGTTTAAACTTATCATATTTTTGTTTTTTGATTTTGCCGTCCTCTGCCTGCACCCCTAAACGAACTAAAAATGGGTGCACTCTTGAGTCATCTAATAAATACCGTTTTTTACGGTTATGGGATAAATCAACTTGTTTTGCCGTCGCATTTTGACTCGATTTCCAGAGTACTTTGTTCTTTTTAGAAAGCTGTACCTGTATCGTTTGCTCCTGAAACTCGGCATGTACTTGCCTGAATTGTTCGAAAAGCATGTCGAGCTTAGCAGCCAAATCCTGTATTGCCACATTTTCATGCTTTAAAATTCGTTCATATTGATATTCAAGCTGAATCATATATTCCTCGCGTATTTCTACTGGCTTTAGCTTTACGCGCTTTAAGTCATTTGATTTTTGACGTGGTTGGCTAATTGTTGCTTGGAGTAATGTTTTATTAGAAATAAGTGCGAGCAGTTGCACTTTCATTTGTTCAAATTCCATAAAAACCGCCTTTTCTTTTTCCGAAATAATCTTGTTCCTTTAGTATAATAATGCGCCTTTGTCGTCTTATTGTACAGGCTTTTGAATTGTATGATACGATGGGAAAAAGTTTTAATGTAAGCAAGGAGGCAATAGTTTGAAAGATGTTGAGGTATTAATTGAACGCGGTGTATTGGTTGGAGTCAATTTACAAAAGAATGAGCATTTTGATTATTCAATGGAAGAATTGGCAAATCTAGCGGAAGCTTTGAATGTGGAAGTTCTCGGTATGGTAACGCAAAATTTAGAGCGTGTAACACCGTCACATTATGTAGGCACTGGAAAGATTGAAGAAATTAAAGCGTTTTTTGAAGAAACGAATGCAAACATTGTTATTTTTAATGATGAACTGTCCCCTTCGCAAATTCGAAATTTAGAGCGGGATTTAGAATGTAAAGTAATTGACCGCACAATGCTCATTTTGGATATTTTTAGTCGACGTGCAAAAACACGTGAAGCGCAATTGCAAGTGGAGCTTGCTCAATTACAATATATGCTTCCACGCTTAGTTGGGCTTCATGCATCGTTATCACGTCAAGGCGGTGGCACAGGTGGTGGCTTTAAAAACCGTGGTGCCGGAGAAACGAAGCTTGAGTTGGACCGTCGAAAGATTGAAGATCAAATTTCGAAAATCAAAAAAGAATTGGAAGTTGTTAAAGAACAGCGCGAAACACAACGTAAGCAACGACGTAAAAATGCTGTACCGGTCGTTTCTATTGTAGGATATACAAACGCAGGGAAATCCACGATTATGAATCAGCTTCTTGCAAAAGCGGGACAAGATGTTACAAAGCAAGTTTTTGAAAAAGATATGCTATTCGCAACACTGGAAACTTCTGTCCGTAATATTGAACTCGAAGACAATAAATCATTTTTACTTACGGATACAGTAGGTTTTGTTAGTAAATTACCTCACCACTTAGTAAAGGCTTTCCGTTCCACATTGGAAGAAGCGCGTGAAGCGGATTTACTATTGCATGTAGTCGATGTATCCAATGAAGAATACCGCTTCATGATGGATGTGACAAATGAAACATTAAAGGCTATCGATGTTGAGAATATTCCTACCCTTTATGTGTACAATAAATCCGATTTGGCAAGCTTAGAATACCCGCTAGTAAGTGGCGATAATATTTGGCTTTCTGCAAAGCAAAATATCGGATTGGATGAATTGTTACAGCTTATTCGCAAACAAGTTTTCGCCAACTATATCACCTGTCAAATGCTGATTCCTTACAATCAAGGAGCCGTGGTTTCTTATTTAAATGAACAGGCCACAATTTTTGAAACGGCCTATGAAGAGAATGGTACGTTACTAACGCTAGAGCTTAAAGAAGCTGACTATCAGAGATACGACAACTATGTCGTGAAATAAAGTATTAATCATTCAATCTAAGGTACAGTGCAATATGGCATTGTACCTTAGATTTTTTTATGGCTTTTTATCCAACAAGAGGAAGAGTCAAAATATTTCCTTTATATAATTAATTAATTTATAATTCAGAAGTCTAAATTGTAATGATACGTCTTAATTATTTGAAAATATAGAAAAATAACATAATTATAACATTTTGATTATTTGTTGATTTTGATCAACTGTTACGCTAAAGTGTTGAAGTATATTATTTCAAATGTCAGACAACAGACTTTATTGTCAGAATATTTATTAATCGGAGGATTTCAAATGTATTCAAAAGAAGAAATAGTGAAATCTGTTCCTCAAACAGGATTTGTTGGTCAACCTAAAGGTTTATTTACATTATTCTTTACAGAGTTTTGGGAACGATTTTCATATTATGGAATGCGTGCCATTCTACTTTTCTACATGTACTATGCTGTTAAAGATGGTGGATTAGGACTAGACCGTACGCAAGCTAACATTATCATGTCGATATATGGTTCATTAATCTACATGTCAGGTATTATTGGCGGATGGATTGCTGACCGTATAACAGGCACGCGTAAAGCCGTATTCTATGGCGGTATATTAATTATGGTCGGTCATATTTTATTGGCATTACCGCTGGGCGTAAACGCTCTGTATTCATCAATGTTCTTTATTATAATTGGTACAGGGTTACTTAAACCGAACGTATCATCAGTTGTAGGTGACTTATATGCGCCGACTGATGCTCGTCGTGATTCTGGATTCTCAATTTTCTATATGGGTATTAACATGGGTGGTTTCTTAGCACCATTATTAGTTGGACTATTCCAAAAGAACTGGGGCTTCCATGCTGGATTTGCAGTAGCTGCAGTAGGTATGTTCATCGGATTAGTTGTATATTTAATGTCTCAGAAGAGTCTTGGTTTAGCAGGTTCATTTGCACCAAACCCTCTTACTAATGTAGAGAAGAAAAAATCAGCTCGCAACTTTACAATTGGTGGTTTAGTCATTGTAATTTTAGGTTTCATTGCATACCAAACAGGTAATGCAAATATCGAAAACTTCTCATTATTAATTACAGCATTAGGTATTATCATCCCAACTTTATTTATTACCTATATGTATCGTAGTCCAAAAACAAATGCAGATGAAAAATCACGTTTGTTGGCATATATTCCATTGTTCCTATGTGCGGTAATGTTCTGGGCAATTGCAGAACAGTCTTCTACAATTCTTGCAACATTTATTGATACACGGACAAATCTAACGTTTTTAGGATTTGAAATACCAGCTGCATGGTTCCAATCGTTTAACCCATTATTCATTATTCTAATCGCACCATTATTTGCGGTTCTTTGGACAAAGTTAGGTGATCGTGGTCCTTCAACACCGAAGAAGTTTGCGCTTTCGCTATTCTTCTCAGGTACTTCATTCCTAATAATGATCGCTGCAATCGTTTTAACGCCTGCAGATACATTAGTTAATCCATTATGGGTTGTATTCTCGATTTTCCTAGTTGTATTAGGTGAATTATTGCTTTCACCAGTTGGTTTATCTGCAACAACTAAGCTAGCACCAGCAGCATTTGCTGGACAAACAATGGCTTTATGGTTCTTGGCAGCAGCAGCAGCTCAGGCAATTAATGCACAGTTAGTTCGTGTATACGAGCAGGTCTCAGAAACAACATACTTCGGTGTTTTAGGTATTTTATCTATTGTACTAGGTATAGTTATTTTAATCATCTCACCAATCATTACGAAAGCTATGCGCGGTGTAAAATAATTTTTTAACCTTAATTTGTAGAATTTTTTACGAATTAAGGTTTTTTCTTTTGGAAAAAAAGGAATAATAAAAGTTAACTACTTAAAAAGGTAGCTTGTGGTATATAATGGAATTGGGAGAAGCCTTACTAAAATGTCTCCATAAAGATTTTAGTTGGGAAGTTATAAATACAGCACTTGATATACAGAATATTCCCGATGGTTACAAGGATCTCATTAAGCAATGTAATCGATAGCTATGAGATGCAAATTATTGTTTTAACATTTTTAGTGGCACGATGAAAAAGTAACTATAGGGGAGGCAAAATTTATGTTAGAATCAGTAACGATTAAGGAATTGACGACTATTGAACAAATTGAAGAGGCACGTGAATTAGAGCATGAGATTTGGGCAGTCGGTAGCATCCCTGTTCATCAAACCATTGCAACAATACGTAATGGTGGAATTGTTCTTGGAGCTTATTTAAATGACGAAATTATTGGCTTTAACTATAGTTGTCCTGGATATATGGATGAGCAAGTGTATTTATATTCCCATATGATCGGTATTAAACGTAACTACCGTGAACAAGGTGTAGGAGAATTACTAAAAAACTATTTAAAAGATATCGCTATCGAACGCGGTTATAGAACTTGCCGTTGGACGTTTGATCCACTTGAAGCGCGTAGTGGTCATTTAAACTTTTCAAAGTTACGTAGTTATAGTGATACTTATATAGAGAATTGCTATGGTGAGATGGAGGATCCATTTAATAAATTATTGCCTACAGACCGCCTTTGTGTAGAGTGGCAGCTTGTTGATAATGATTATTTACGTTGGGATGCAAAAGTAGAAGAATTACTTGATGAAGCAAAACCTATCGTAGATTGGGAAGCAAATATTGTAGGGTTGCCTACATTGGATAAGGAACAGAAGTTTCGTAAAGAGGAAACGCTTATCCATGATGCATATACATTACCTATTCCAACAAACTTCCAAAAAATCAAAGTTGAGAGTGTCGCTTTAGCAGAAGACTGGCGATATAAAACGAGAAATATATTACAAGCAATGTTTGACCAAAATTACAAAATTATTTACTTAATGAAAAAAGATGAGCAAATAAGCCATTACCTACTTGTAAAGCGTTCTTTATTTGCCCTTTAATTCCTTTTTCAGCGGGTGTTTACCGCCCGCTGAAAAACTTTTAAAGTAATGAATCAGTAGGAGCAATGAACATGAAATTAGTGGAAGTCACGATGCATGAACTTATAATGCGAATGAAAACGCCTTTTACAACGAGCTTAGGGTCAATGCAAGATAAGCGATTTTTAGTATTGGAGGCGAAGGATGAAAGTGGTTTTGTCGGTTGGGGAGAGGGCGTTGCTTTTGAAGAACCATCCTACACAGAAGAAACTTTTAAAACTTCCCGCCATATGCTGGAAGATTTTTTAATTCCGGCGTTATTGGGAGCTGAATTGAAGCATCCAGATGAAGTGTTTGACATGTTTCGATCCATTCGTCGCAATAATATGGCAAAAGCAGCAATTGAAGGCGCAGTATGGGATATTTATGCCCAATTAATGAACCAACCATTAGCGCATGTCATTGGTGGGTCCCAGGAAAAAATCGAAGTGGGAATTAGTATTGGTTTACAGCCTACAGATGAACAGCTTATCCAAACGATTCAGCATTATTTGGATGAAGGCTATAAACGAATAAAAGTAAAAATCAAACCTGGAAAAGATATTGAACTTTTACATACAATTCGCCAAGCATTTCCTACCATTCCTTTAATGGCGGATGCAAACTCAGCGTATACATTAGATGATATGGAAAGTTTAAAAAAGCTGGATGAATTTAATTTAATGATGATCGAACAGCCACTTGCCCATGATGATTTAGTCGACCATGCATTATTACAAAAGCAAATCAAGACACCGATTTGTTTGGATGAAAGCATTACTTCTCTAGAGGATACACGTAAGGCTATTCAGTTGGGGAGCTGTGGTGTAATAAACATTAAAATTGCACGAGTAGGCGGTATCAGTGAAGCGAAGCGCATTCATGATTATTGCATGGAGCACCATATTCCCGTATGGTGTGGGGGGATGCTTGAAGCAGGAATAGGCCGAGCGCATAATGTTGCCATTACTAGTCTAGCTAATTTTATAATGCCCGGGGATACTGCTGCCTCAAGTCGTTATTGGTACGAAGATATTATTAGCCCAGAAGTAACAGTAGAAAATGGCTATATTAAAGTTCCCAAAAAACATGGAATCGGCTATGAAGTAAATCGTGCATTATTGGAAAAGTATAGTGTCAATAAAACGACATATCGGATATAGATGCAAACCACGAATTAAAATTTGTGGTTTTTTCTTGTTTCATCTAATTTCCTATATATACTGTAACTTGTAAATAAAGCGACTAATTGCTCTTAAAATACAATTTTCATTATATTGGTTATTCAAAAGTGCCTTATTTTTAAATCGTGCGTTTGATTTTCATTATTAGCAATTATATAATGATGTAGGGAAAGAAATGATTCTCATTTTCATTGAGAATCAGTGAATATATCTTGGCGTATGGCAATCAGATTTATTAGTTCACTCAAAATTCAGCAGCGTTTGTCTAGTTGAATTAAAATAAAAATAAAAATATATAAAGAATAGTGGGAAAATGAAATGAGACTTTGGATGCTCGTTGCAGCAACCATCGTTCTGTCCTTTATATCATTATTTATTGGGGCAATCGACATAAAACCATCTGATTTATTGGATTGGGATTCAGATAAGACACAAATTTTCCTGATGAGTCGAGTGCCGCGATTAATGGCGATCATACTTGCTGGGGCAGGGATGGGTATTTCAGGCTTAATTATGCAAAGTTTAAGCCGTAATAAATTCGTATCACCGACAACATCCGGTACACTGGATGCGGCTAAACTAGGTATTGTAGTATCGATGGTATTTTTCACAAGTGTAGGTTATATGGAGAAAATTCTCTTTAGTTTTACATTCGCGCTTATTGGTATGATGATTTTCATGCGCCTTCTGGAAAGCATTAAATTTAAAGATGTAATTTTTGTGCCTCTAATCGGGATTATGTATGGGAATATTATTGGTGCGATATCCACATTTATTGCTTATGAAGCAGATGTTTTACAAAGTGTAGATACATTCTTTTTAGGGAGTTTTACACTTGTTGTTTCAGGACGTTATGAGTTGCTTTATGTAGCTGTCCCGGCGATTATTCTTGCTTACTTATATGCAAATAAGTTTACAGTGGCAGGAATGGGAGAAGATTTTGCGAAAAATCTAGGGTTGAGCTACCGTACTGTGTTAAATCTCGGTTTAGTGCTTGTCGCGATTATTTCAACAACTGTAGTATTAACAGTGGGGATTATTCCTTTCTTAGGGTTAATTGTGCCAAACATAGTTTCATTATATATGGGAGACAATTTACGTAAAACGATTCCGCATACAATTTTCTTAGGGGCAGCATTCCTATTGATGTGTGATATCTTGAGTCGTCTTATTGTGTATCCGTTTGAGATTCCTGTAAACACAACGGTTGCGGTAATCGGCAGTGCAATCTTCTTAGTAATGTTGTTTAGGGGGAAAGCATATGCGAAAAAATAGGACGAAGCTTATTGTTTTAGCTATAATCGCGATTATTAGTATACTGTTATTTTGTCTATATAATATTCAAGGTGGATTTAGTTACGCCTTTCCAAAACGTGTAGAACGCGTATTGGCAATGATTATTACCGGTACTGCCATTGCGTATGCAACAGTAACATTCCAGACGGTTACGCATAATCGGTTATTAACACCTTCAATGATGGGTGTTGACTCGATGTATGAAGTCGTACAGACAGTCATATTCTTCTTTGCAGGGTCTGCTTCTATATTTGTAGTAAGTCGTTATTTAAATTTTGGATTATCAATTGCTGCGATGGTTTTATTCGCACTTATTTTATACAGATTTCTATTCAGGGCAGATAAGCATCCAATCTTCCTACTGCTGCTAGCAGGGATGATTATAGGGACACTGCTCGGTAGCTTAGTAACATTTTTACAAGTTATTATAGACCCGGTAGAATATGAAAGCTTACAATCTCGTTTATTTGCAAGCTTTATGAATGTGAAAACTGAGCTTTTACTTATTGCTATCGTTATATTAGTGGCTTCGTTTATATACGGTTATCGTTTATTAAGGGATTTAGATGTAATGTCATTAGGACGTGAAAATGCAATAAACTTAGGTGTGAATTACGATAAGATAGTATTGAAAGTTCTAATTTTATCTTCTGTTCTAATTGCAACATCTACTGCGCTTGTCGGTCCAATTACGTTTTTAGGGTTAATCGTTTCAAACTTAGCGTATCAATTTTTTGCTACGTACAAGCATTCCGTTTTAATTGTGGGTGCAAGTCTCATTAGTATTATTGCACTTGTCGGTGGGCAGTTTTTAGTACTGCATGTGTTCCAATTAAGTACAACGATAAGCGTAATTATAAACTTTATCGGTGGATTGTACTTTATTTATCTAATACTGAAGGAAAGTAGGAAAGCAGGATGATTGAAATTAAAGGGCTTTCTAAAAGCTTTGGAAAGAAACCAGTTGTTGAAAACGTATCATTAACTATCCAGCCAAAAGCAATCACTTCATTTATTGGACCAAACGGTGCCGGTAAGTCAACATTATTATCCATGGTAAGCCGATTGCTTGATTCAGATACAGGAGAGGTATTTTTGGATCAAAGTGATGTGAAAAAAATGAAATCAAATGAATTTGCTAAACGTGTGGCAATTTTACGTCAATCAAATCATTTAAATGTGCGTTTAACTGTACGTGAGCTCGTGGCATTTGGCCGTTACCCTTATTCAAAAGGACGTTTAACACCAGAGGACGAAGAACATATTGACCGTGCAATTGAATATATGACATTGGGCGATATGGAACAAAAATTTTTAGATGAATTATCTGGTGGTCAAAAGCAACGTGCTTTTATCTCGATGGTAATTGCACAAGATACTGAGTATATTTTGTTGGATGAGCCATTAAATAATCTGGATATGAAGCACTCGGTTCAGATTATGAAAATTTTACGCAAGCTTGTAGATGAATTAGGGAAAACTGTTGTGATTGTATTGCATGACATTAACTTTGCTTCTGTGTATTCGGATCGTATTGTCGCTTTAAAAGATGGACGTCTTGTAAAAGATGGTCCAACTAATGACATTATTAATTCAGAAGCACTGCGGGAAGTGTATGATATGCATATTCCGGTTCAAGAGCAAGATGGCTGTAGAATTTGTGTATACTTTAATTCCCATAGCTAAAAATAAGTAAATGTATAGGTTATTCTCGCTTATGCATTTATTTTCTGACATTAAATGAGAATGAATATTAATTTCATAAAAACAATTGACAACATTAAACAGTTGATTTAGACTTACGTTAGTTAATTGAAAACGATTATCACTCTCGATTGAGAGAAAAGTAGGAGGAAATTTTAACATGAAAAAGTGGAAATTCTTAACGGCAGCAGCATTAACTTTAATGCTAGCAGCATGTGGTTCAGATGAAGAAAAAACAACTGAAACAAATGAACCAGCTACAACTGAAAACGGTGAAACATCTACATCTACATCTACAGAAACAGCAGCATTCCCAATGACAGTTTCTCCATTATCAGCGGGCAGTGAAACAGAAGATGGAAAATCAATTTCCTTTGAAGATGTAACATTTGAAGAAATGCCAAAAAACATCGTAGTACTTGACTACGGTTTCTTAGATACACTTGATGCATTAGGCGTTGAAGGAATTGTTGGTATCGCTGCAAACGGCGGTAAAGGGAATATCCCGGCGCATCTTAAAGAGAAATACGTAACAGATTCAGTAGCAGACGTTGGTACTTTAAAGCAAATCGACTTTGAGAAAGTAGCAGCTGCTAACCCAGATGCAATTTTCATCTCTGGTCGTCAGGCTCCATTCTATGAAGAGTTAAAAGAAATCACTCCAAACGTAGTATTCATCGGTTCTGATAACTCAAACTATGTTGACGGTGTATTTGAAACTGTAGACTTAGCAGCACAAATCTTCGGTAAAGAAGAAAAAGCTGAAGAGTTAAAAGCAAACCTACAAGCTAAAGTTGATGAAGTGAAAGAAAAAGCAGTTGGCTATGAAAATGCATTAGTAGCAATGTACAACGACAAAAAAATCTCTGGTTTCGATAACGGTGAAGATTCTCGTTTTGCATATGTATATAATGATTTTGGCTTCAAACCTTCAACTACAGATATTAAAGCATCTTCACACGGTTCAGACTTCTCTTATGAGTCAATCCTTTCTGTAGATCCAGAAGTATTATTAATCATCGACCGTACAGCTTCTGATGTAGATACTATTAAAGCTGACATCGAAAATGATATCATCAAAAAGACTCGTGCTTACAAAGAAGGTAAAATCGTTTATCTTGATGGTGTAAACTGGTACTTCTCTTCTAACGGTGTAACAACTGAAGCAGAAAAATTAGATGAAATCTTAAACGAATTAAAATAATATTATAAATAGGGCATGTCTCATTTTGAGGCATGCTTTTTTTAAAGAAAAGGAGCGATAGATTATGTTTGTACAAATACGTAAATGGGTTGTAACTGAGGGAAACTCAGAAAAAATTATTGAACGTTTTAGTAGAAAGCCGGATCAAGGTCCATCGAAATTGGAACAACGCGAAGGTTTTATTGGTCGCGAATTATTGGTGAAAAATGTTCGCCGTGGTGAAGAAGAAGTGGTCATGATCATCCGTTGGGAATCCGAAGAAGCATGGAAGGCTTGGGAAAAGAGCCCTGAACATATCGCTGGCCATAAAGCGAAAATAAAAGAACATGGTGGTAAACCTCCAAAGCCGGAATTCGTCATTTCGATGGAGCACGGAAATTACACTGTTGTAGAATAATTAAACTTGTAAAACTACTTTGCTGAAAATTTTGGCAAAGTAGTTTTTTGTTTTTTTATATAGTGTATATAATTTCGGGTAAAAGAATAGATGTATATAGAAAGAGGTGGATGTTATTGAAAAAAGGGGCTTATTTATTCGCACTAGTCACTCTGGCTGTATTTATCATAATTTCTTTGAATTATAGAACAGCAAACTTTGAAACAATGGATGCAAAAATTCAATCTATACTACGTGGTAATGAGAGTATTATTCTATTCCACTATTTAGGTGAAACAGAATTTATTGTAATGATTACTGTCCTCCTTTTACTCTTTCTAGGAATTTGCAAAAGAAATTACCGTGGTATGTTATTTACTTTGTTAACAATCGGAGTGGGGAACAGTATTAATCAACTTTTAAAGCATTTTTTTGAAAGACCTCGACCGGAGATTTTAGATCAGCTTATTACATATAGCTTTCCATCTGGGCATTCTCAAATGAGTGTGCTGTATTTGTTCACCATAGCATACTTATTTTCTAATATGACTAATAGTAATTTAAAGGCAATGACTATATGGAGTATAGCGATTGTATTAGCTTTCTTTATTGGTTTAGCACGTATTGCTGAAGGTCGACACTATCCAACAGACGTCTTAGCTGGATGGAGTATAGGTTATAGTTGGTTTATTATTTGCGTATTATGGTATGAGTCTAGTAAACATCGTCTTAAACAAGGGAATTCCTAAATAGTAGGGATTCTTTTTTTAAACTGAAAGTTGGTTTGTTACATAAGATGTTACCTGGATAAAAAAAGTTGCATTAAGGAAACATCTGGCATATAATTTTAGAAATGAATAAATTACAAAGGAGAATTGTATGGATGATAACGTATTATTAGCTTTAGGGTTAACGTTGTTTGCAGGGCTTGCTACAGGAATCGGTAGCTTAATAGCCTTTTTTACAACGCGTACGAATAAAAAGTTTTTATCAATTGCCTTAGGATTTTCAGCTGGGGTCATGATATATGTATCGCTTATTGAAATTTTTGTGAAAGCAAAAGATTCATTAGTGAACGTTCATGGGGAAACGACTGGATATTGGTATACTTTGTTTGGATTCTTCGGGGGGATGCTTTTAATTGCATTAATTGATCGCTTTATTCCAAAGGGCAACAATCCCCATGAAGTAAAATCTGTAGAAGATGTTCAAAAAGCACAATTAATTGTTAATGAAGAAGTAGAAGCTGACCGTCTCATGAAGATGGGGCTCTTCACAGCAATGGCGATTGCCATTCATAACTTCCCAGAAGGTATTGCTACTTTTATGGCGGTTTTACAAGATCCCAATGTAGGAATTGCCATTGCCATTGCTGTAGCTATTCATAATATCCCAGAAGGTATAGCTGTAGCCATTCCTATTTTTTATGCAACAGGGAAGCGGATGAAGGCGTTTAAATGGTCGTTTGCTTCGGGTTTATCAGAGCCTTTAGGTGCATTAATCGCTTATTTTTTACTTATGCAGTTTATGACTGATACAATGTTTGGTATTATTTTTGCCGGTGTTGCTGGTATTATGGTCTTCATTTCTATTGATGAATTACTCCCGGCTGCCAAAAAATACGATGAAGCCCATTCGTCTATTTATGGTTTAGTGGCAGGTATGGCCGTTATGGCAATAAGCCTAGTAATGTTAACTTAATCAGGACAGTGTAAAAGCCAGCATCATCAACCGGATGCTGGCTTAAGTGTGTTTGTTTCTAGGAAGCAGCTGTTACATTTTCAGATGCAACAGTAAAAGTTGTATTCGGGTATTCATTTTTTTCTATTTCATCGAGCAATGCTACGGCAAAGTCTGCATAACTAATATAACTGTTAAATTGTGAGTTTACTAAAATTTTCTCGGCCCCTTTAATATAATGACCTGTACGCGGTCCGTCAGAATCGAACATAGCTGAAGGAATCGCAAAGGACCATTGGATTGAGGAACTTTCTAAATCCTGTAAATTTTGTAATTGTGCCCTTGCTGTGTCAACAAGGTCTTCTGGATAATCTTCCAGGTCCATAAGGCGAACGGTCTTTTCGCGGTTCACAAATAGACAGCCTGAGCTACCTACAACAAATAGCTTTTTATTCGTTCCTTCTAATAAGGAAATTAAGAATTCTCCCGCCGTTACATGCAAATGTTCTTCCCCCGGTAGTGGGGCAAAGGCATTAATTAAAATATCAAAAGGTTCAATTTGCTCTTTCGTCAAATTAAACAAGTCGCTTTCTATAATTGCTATATTATCTTCCTGTAATGTTGCCTTATTTTTTACAATAGCTGTTACATCGTAATTTCTCATTAAAGCCTCACGTAAAATATGAGTCCCTGCTTTACCAGCAGCACCAATAACTGCAATTTTCATAAACATTACCCCTTTCTAACAGTAGATTTATTAATATACCCAATATTGAAAGGAATTATGCATATTTTGGGATGAAAGATAAGTGAACATTGTTTGTAGAGGGCAAAGTTAGTGGGCTTCATCTAACTAAAAAAGGGTCGCAAATTTAATAACTAAATTTTGCGACCCTGGTGTATTTTAATTACTATTTGAATAAGTAGTGACTTGTATTCCTGCAGAAGCTCCTGTCGTTAAAACAATTTGATGTGTAGGAAATTGCTTTTTCATAGCTTCAATAAATTGTCCTTGTATCGATAGTGGAATGATGGAAATTAATGTTGGCCCCGCACCACTTAATGCAGTCCCGTAGGCTCCGGCCAATTTTGCTGCTTCATGAATTTCGTTGTAGTTTGGTATAAGCTCTGCACGGAACGGCTCATGGAATAAATCCGCCTCCATATAACGCCCGATACGTACATAATCTTTGGCAATTAGAGAAGCCGCCAGCATATTTGCATTTGCACTTGCTCGGACAGCATAGCCCCGCTCTAATTGGCTTGGTAAAACACCACGTGAATCAGATGTTTTTAACTCAACATTTGGAATAAACACTACAAATGCTGCATCCATTTCCTGAATATGAAGAGTATCGACATTTCCTTGTTCATCCATAGAAGAAATAGTTAGCCCCCCTAATACAGAGGCAGTAGCATTATCAGGATGTCCTTCAATTTGAGAGGAAATATTCAACTTGTCCTGTGTCGATAAGTTTAACTCTCCTAAAATATTCGCTAACTCGATGGCCGCAACTATAGCTGCTGCACTACTGCCGAGTCCTCTTGCTAGAGGAAGCTCGCTCTTCATTTCAACTTTGCATGGTCGTAATGAAGCATTGTACTGTTTGCCCACTTGTTGGGCAATTTTATAAATTAAATGTTTTTCAACTGTTGTATCTGAAGGTACATTGTCTCCAATATGAACAAATTCCCACTCATTTTGTAAAGTTACTTCCAAAGTTAAATAAAGTGATAGTCCAAGACCAATCGAGTCAAATCCAGGTCCTAAATTTGCTGTACTGCCTGGGACTTTGATTTGCCAACTGTTGCTCATAAACTGAATACGCTCTCGATATAGCTGCGAATTTCCTGTTCATCATTTTTAAGTGCAACTAAGTCAACAGTTGAAACATTCATTGCTGTATCAGGATCTTTTAAACCATTGCCTGTAAATACTGATACTACTTTGCTGCCCGGAAAAATCTTACCAGCTTTAACGGATTTGATGACACCTGCTAATGATGCAGCAGAGCCTGGTTCAATGAAAATTCCCTCTTTTTGGGCAATTAACTTATAGGCTTCCAAAATTTCCTCATCTGTAACGGCCTCGATTAAACCACCTGATTCATCACGTGCTGCTTCTGCATATTTCCAGCTCGCAGGATTCCCAATGCGAATTGCTGTCGCAACTGTTTCTGGATTTGCAATTGGAGCTCCATTTACGATGGCAGCTGCACCTTCTGCTTCAAAGCCATACATTTTTGGCAGACCGCTTTGTTTTGCTTCATTATATTCTTTAAAGCCTTTCCAGTATGCTGTGATATTACCAGCATTACCCACTGGGATGCATAGGTAATCCGGTGCTTGGCCTAATTGATCAACTATTTCAAATGCTGCTGTTTTTTGCCCTTCAATACGGTAAGGGTTAACTGAATTTACTAATGCGATTGGAGTAGTTTCTCCTATTTTGCGCACAATATTTAATGCATCATCAAAGTTACCATCAATCTCGATAATTTTAGCGCCATACATCGTAGCTTGTGCTAATTTTCCAAGTGCTACTTTACCTTTTGGAATCACTACGATTGATTGAATGCCTGCACGTGCTGCATATGCTGCAGCTGCAGCTGAAGTATTACCTGTAGAGGCACAAATAACTACTTTTGAACCTTCTTCAATAGCTTTCGCAACGGCAAATACCATGCCCCGATCTTTAAAAGAGCCGGTTGGGTTGGCGCCTTCTATTTTTCCATATAATTCAATCCCTAGTTCCTTCGATAAATTCACTAAAGGAATTAAGGGAGTATTTCCTTCATTTAAAGAGAGAGCAGGTGTATTTTCAGTAATAGGTAAATACTGTTTATATTCTTCAATAAGACCTTTCCACATAGACAATTTAACTCCTTCTGTTCTCGGTAGATGAACATTTGTTTTTGTATACAAGACATTTTAAACCTATGTGCCTCTTATTTCAATAGGAATCGATAAATTGTCGGAACAATTTGTTAAGTAAAAAAGATGTTGTCACTTTTAAGAAAGAAATGTATGATAAGAATGTTGTTAAGTCAAGTGTAAAGACACATGGAGGGTGGAGTAGTAAATGTCAGTGGAAGTAAATGAACAAAAGCCTTTATCACGTAATAAATTATTGGGCATTGCTGGTGTCGGTTGGATGTTTGACGCTATGGATGTCGGAATTCTCTCCTTTATCATTGCTGCACTTGCAGTGGATTGGGGATTAAACAGTAGCCAAATGGGGTGGATAGGTAGTGTAAACTCCATCGGTATGATGGTAGGTGCATTAGTGTTTGGGCTACTAGCAGATAAAGTAGGCCGTAAGCAAATTTTTATGTGGACACTTATTTTGTTTTCTGTAGCAAGTGGATTGTCTGCATTTACAACTACATTAACCCTTTTTCTAATTTTACGTTTCTTCGTAGGAATGGGTCTTGGTGGAGAATTGCCGGTTGCTTCCACATTAGTATCTGAAAGCGTGAAAGCAGAAGAAAGAGGAAGAGTCGTTGTTCTATTAGAGAGCTTTTGGGCAGCGGGATGGTTATTGGCAGCAATCATATCTTATTTTGTAATTCCTGCAGATTTTTGGCCAATTGAAGGATGGCGCGTTGCGTTACTAATTACTGCAATACCAGCATTTTATGCTATCTATATACGAATGAAATTACCTGATTCACCGCAGTTTAGGGTAAAAGAAGAGTCTAAAAAGCGATCTGTATTTCAGAACATTGCTGAAGTTTGGGCAAAAAAGTATGCACGCTCTACCGTTATGCTCTGGATACTGTGGTTTACAGTTGTGTTTTCCTATTACGGTATGTTCTTATGGTTGCCAAGTGTAATGGTTGGAAAAGGGTTCGACTTAATATCGAGCTTTAAATATGTACTTATAATGACATTAGCTCAATTGCCAGGTTATTTCACTGCCGCCTGGTTTATCGAGAAATTTGGGCGTAAATTTGTATTGGTTACATATTTGTTAGGTACTGCAGCAAGTGCATTTGTTTTTGGAGGTGCCGAAACAATCACAACTTTACTGATTTCTGGAATGTTGCTTTCATTCTTTAACTTAGGGGCATGGGGAGCTTTATATGCCTACACACCAGAGCAGTATCCAGCGATTGTACGCGGTACAGGTGCGGGAATGGCTGCGGCAGTAGGGCGTGTTGGTGGTATTTTTGGACCGTTATTAGTCGGCTCACTTTTAACAAAAGGGTATGATATTAGCTATATATTTACCATTTTCTGTGGTGCTATTGTTATAGGTGTGTTAGCTGTAATTTTCTTAGGAAAAGAAACAAAACAAACTGAATTACAATAAAAGTAAAAGGAAGGACCTGTGCAGATTAAACATGCACAGGTCCTTTTAAACATAATTTATACAGTTTATGATATACAACTAATTTAATTTGAACAGTTAGTTTTAGGGGTATATTTTTACTTTTATACAATATATTTTCAAATAATTGTCTATTTTATACATAAAATATCCAGTTCTTTAGCATAATGAAGTTTTTTCAGAAAACTCATTGTATTCTATTAATATTCATGATAATGTATTTTTTATTATTAGAAATTACTGCACGGAATTTACATCATAATAGTTATCATTTTCTATTTTAGTTATCATAACCATGTTAACTCATTAGTGGGTATTTAAGATGATTTTAAGAAAGGGAGATGTGGAGTTTGAGTATATGTGATGATATTAAAAAAAGATATATTCGATTGTCAAAAGGACAACGTAAAGTAGCACAGTTTGTTATAGATAATCCGAATGTGGTTGCTACACAAATTGCTTCTGAAGTAGGTAGGCTTGCAGATGTTAGTGAATCAACGGTTATTCGATTTTGTTATGCAATGGACCTTTCAGGTTTTAGTGACCTTCAGGACAAAGTGAAAGGTTACTTAATTGAAAAAGGGGGAACGATTGAAGCAAAAAAGGCAGTTGCAAAGAATAAAATTAGAAAGCAAATTGGCGTTGAAATTGTAAAGCAGGATATTGCCGGGATTTCCAAAACTTTTAATGCATTAAAAGAGCATGATGTTGAAGAAGTTGTACAATTGTTGCATCAATCAAAAAGAATACACTTTTTAGGATTTAGACACTCGGAACCAGCTGCTTTTTGGATGTTTAGCAATTTAAAAATGCTGCGCGATCAAGTATATTTTATTCCACATGAAGCGGACAAAATTGCACAACAATTAGCATTTATGGATGAAGACTCTTTACTATTTGTTATTTCATTGAATGATGATTATGAAGATTTGGCAACAACAGTAGAGATTGCGAAAAGAAAAAATGTAAAAATTGTTGCGATTCGAGATAAAGAGCTGTCTTCTATAAAGGATCCTGCAAATCCAGTACTCATTGTTCCTTCGGCAAAAGAAGGCGGAGCGACGTGCACAATTGCAATATTTTCTTTATTACATATTTTAGTGGAAACAATGGTAATGCTAAATCCAGAGAAATATAAGGGATATGATGATAAAGGCAACACTAAAAAAAAGCAAATTAATTTAACAGCAATGAGCTGAGAAAACGTAAAGGCTATTATTAGGCCTTTACGTTTTTTGTACGTTCTCCACCAATGATAAATCTTGTTTTTCACTTTCATATCATTATGTTAAAATGGAGAGCGAACAGTATTTTATATAGGAGGCTCAATTATGAGTAAAACATTAGTTTTTGGACATAAAAACCCTGATACAGATACAATTACTTCGGCAATTGTTTATGCATACTTAAAGCAACAGTTAGGATTAGATGCAGAGGCGGTACGTCTTGGAGAATTAAATAACGAAACAAAATTTGCATTGGAAAAGTTCGGCTTTGAAGCACCTCGCCTCATCGGAAATGTTAAAGACGAAGCAACCCAAGTAATTTTGGTCGATCATAACGAATTTCAACAATCGGCTGACGGCATAGAGGAAGTACAAATTTCAGAAGTAATAGACCACCACCGTATTGCTAATTTCCAAACAGCGGATCCACTATACTTCCGTGCTGAACCTGTAGGATGTACGGCAACAATCTTAAATAAATTATTTAAAGAAAATAATGTTGAAATCCCAGCTAATATTGCAGGCTTAATGCTTTCAGCTATTATTTCGGATACGCTATTATTTAAATCGCCTACATGCACAGAGCAGGATGTTAAAGCAGGTAATGAATTAGCTGCGATTGCGAATGTTGATTCGGCACAATATGGTTTAGCTATGCTTAAAGCGGGCGCCGACCTTTCGGATAAATCATTGGAAGATTTATTGTCGCTTGATGCAAAAGCTTTTGAATTCGGTGAATATAAAGCAACTGTTGCACAAGTAAACGCTGTAGATATTGAAGATGTACTCGGGCGTCAAAAAGAGCTTGAAAACTTATTAAACAAAAATATAGCGGAGAACGGGTTAGATTTATTCTTCTTCGTCGTAACAGATATTTTAAATAACGATTCAACAGCAGTGGCTGCTGGACAAGTTGCGGAAAACGCAGCAAAGGCATTTGGAGCAGCAATCGTTAATGGACGCATTAGTTTACCAGGAGTTGTATCACGTAAAAAGCAAATAGTGCCAGTATTGACTGAAGGCTTAAAATAATCTAAAAAAATCCGGTACTCCATTTAATTGGAGTTACCGGATTTTTTGATATCTAAAGGATAAACAGCAGGACCTTCTATTACTTGTCCTTCAGCATTATAGCGTGAACCGTGACATGGGCAGTCATACGTTTGATCGGCTTCATTCCATCTTGTTTTACAGCCTAAATGGGTACAGCGCGGAGCTTTAGGGCGTTTTATATATCCTTCAATGAACTCCTTGCCAATAACCCCACCTGTCTGAAGCATGAAATAGAGTGTCTTACCAAAGCTCGATCGATGTGGAGAGAATAGGTTTGATGCTTTATTTGGTACGTTTTTTATAAGGTCTGTAAGAAGATCACCTGCAACAAGTGAAGTCGATAACCCCCACTTATTAAAGCCCGTTGCAATATACAGGCTTTCATCGTCTGGAGAAAGCTGACCGATATAAGGGACCTGGTCGGCAGTCATAATATCTTGTGCGCTCCATGCATACTCGAATGGAGGCAGTTCAAAATCTGCTGTCAACTCATGCTGTAATGTTTCGTAAAACCGATTGGTCTCGCCTGTGGCTCCTGCTAAGTGGGACTGGCCTCCGTATATGAAGTAAGGCTGATTATCGATAAGTGCACTTCGGATGGTACGACTTTGATCATCAATACTTAAATATTGACCCTCTAACAGCTGAGAATATTTTGTAGCAGTTAAATACGAACGACTTACTTGCAGTTTTATCGAATAAAGTTGGCGAATAGATTCGATTGGATAATGGGTGCATAAAATTAGTTTATTATACTGAACGGTGTAGCCATTGCTTGTACGAACCTGGTTATTCCGTAGTTCGATACTTGTAATGCGAGTATTTAAATAGAGCTGTGCACCGTATTTTCTTGCTAAATGAACGTAAGTATTTGTGAATTGTACAGGATTAATCTGTCCCTCATTTTTTATGCCGAGTGCCAATTTTACAGGAAGATTAAGCTCAGTTTCATTTGTTGCTACAAATGGAATACCGATTTTTTTATATTGCTCAGCTTCATTTAATAGCTTTTCTTTTCCTTGGGAAGTGGAAGTGTATAAATAGGAAGTAGCTCTAGTAAATCCGCCGCTATTTTCGGAAATGGCCTTTTCGATTGCATTTTTGTTTGCTTCATAATAGATTTTCCCATCTTCCGGTGTTAATTTCGAATAAATAAGATTATGCTGCACAGTTAATTTTCCTGTAGAATAGGCAGTTGTTCCATGTGCAAATTGTGGAAGTGCTTCAATTAGTACAACTTTAAATCCTTCCTTAGCAAGTGAATAAGCAGTATATACCCCACTAATCCCACCCCCAATAATGCAGATGTCACATTGAATGGGTTCCTGAATGGATGGAGAGGAAAAACCTGAATCTGTTGGGAGCCAAAGCGATTGTTTCAAAATATCACCTTTTTATTTTTAGCTTAGGATATTTTTTGTTTTTTTATTCAACTAGAGTAAAAATCGGAAATTCTATTACGAATGCATCGGATTTGAAAAGTTGTACTTTTGCAACACAGCTCGTTACAATACAAGACAAGGAGAGTGATTAGCATGAAAATAGAAGTTTGGTCTGATTATGTTTGCCCATTTTGCTATATCGGCAAAAAACAGCTCGAAATCGCCTTGGAAGAATTGGGGTATGGGGAGAGTATTGAAGTTGAGTATAAAAGCTACCTTTTGGATCCTACTACACCAGTGGATACGGATAGCTTGGTTTATGAAGAGCTACAACGTAAATATCAAATGTCGTTGGATGAAGTAAAGAAAATGACTGCTAATGTTACTGCTCGGGCAAAAGAAGTTGGATTAGTCTACAATTTTGATGAAATGAAAAGTGCAAACACAGTAAAAGCCCACCGTTTGGCAAAATGGGCTGAATCAGAAGGTAAAGGGAAAGATTTTACTGAACGAGTTTTGAAGGCGTACTTTTTGGAAGGAAAGGCAATTGGTCAAACCGATGTCCTCCTATCATTAGTAAGTGAAGTGAATTTATCGATAGAAAAGGCTAGACAAGTTATTGAAAATGATGACTATATTAAAGAAGTGGAGCACGACATCGCAATTGCCCAAAATCTAGGTGTACGCGGTGTACCATTCTTTGTTATCGATAATAAGTATGGTATTTCAGGAGCGCAGCCACAAGATGTGTTCGAACAAACAATTGAAAAGGCAGCACAAGAACTGGGCTTGCGAAAACCTTTAAAAATGCAGGGGGATAAAGGTGCAGCTTGTACCGATGATTCATGCAATATTTAATTACCCCCACTTTATAGCGCTCCCAAACGTAAAATGCCATCTTATATTCAGTCAAAAGTATGAGGGTATTCATGTTGATTTTCTTTGAATATTATTTTATTATATTAAAGTACCTCGAATTTGAGATGTTTAAAAATAAGATAAAAATTCAAAAAATAAATAAACTAATTTAGTAGGGAGCAATAAAAAAATGACAAACGTATTAGTAGTAAAAGCAAATAACCGCCCAGATGGTGTATCAACTAAAATGTATGAAACTTTCATGGCTGAAGTAGGTACTGTACAAGGTGTAAACGTAACAACTTTTGATGTATTTGAAGAAAACATGCCGTATTTTGGTCAGGAATTATTCAACGCATTCGGTAAAGCACAAGCGGGTGAAGAATTATCGGCAATTGAGGCAGGTTCTTTAGCTGCTTTCAATAAATCACGTGAAGCATTAACAGCTGCAGATGTAGTTGTATTTGCATTCCCATTATGGAACTTAACAATCCCAGCTGCATTACAATCATTCATTGATTACACATACGGTGCTGGATATACATTCAAATATAACGAACAAGGTCAATTAGTAAGCTTAATGACGGACAAAAAATATATCGTATTAAATGCACGTGGCGGTATTTACTCTTCGCCTGAAGCAGCTCCATCTGAAATGTCAGTAAACTATATTAACGCAGTTATTGGCGGCGTATATGGTATGGAAAAAATTGATGAAGTAATTATTGAAGGTCACGCTTCTAATCCGGCAGGTGCAGAACAAATTATTTCTGATGGTTTAGAGAAAGTAAAAGCTGCAGCTAAAAACTTAGCGAAAGTAACAGCATAATTTTATAGTTTTATTGGAAAAAGGGGGCTCATCATATGGTGAGCGCCCCTTTTTTAGTTTTTATTTAATTGTAATTCGACGGAAATTTTTACTTGCTCAGAGATTAAAAGTCCCCCCGATTCAAGTGAGTCATTGTATGTTAAATTGAAATCGCTTCTATTGATCTCGGTTTGGCAAGTATAGCCGTATGTATCGATATCCCATGGATTTTTGATACAACCATTATATATTACCTCGAAAGTAACTGGCCGTGTAACATCTTTAATGGTTAAATCTCCATGTAGTTTAATTTGATTATTGTCGCTTATAACTTCTTTACTTATAAATGTAATCTTAGGATAACGATCAGCATTAAAGAAATCTGCGGAAATTAAATGTTGATCCCTTGAAATGTCCCGTGTATTAATACTCGCTACATCTATATCAAAGCGTATATAAGAATCATTAAACTCTTCTATTTTACTCGCCTCTATATGAGCAGCAAAAGAATCAAATGTACCATGTACATTTGTAATCATCATGTGTTTAATGGAAAAATTAATTGATGAATGAAAAAAATCTACCGAATAAGTCGTCATAGTTTCACCTCAAATTTATTACAATATGTTAATTCCATCATAAAATAGAAGATATTTTTTTACAACATGAATTAAGTTCTAAGTAAGCTACTTACTTTTCGTAATCTATAAAAGGTGGTAATATAATATTAAGGAGTTAAATAAAGTTTATTTTAAGCAATAAATTTGAGGTGAAAAAAATGAAGGAATCAGCATTATGTCCACGTTTGTCCAAGGCTATGGAACTTGTAGGAAAACGGTGGACAGCTTTAATTATTTATCAACTATTGGAAGGTCCGCAACGTTTTAATGCGATTGAATCAGCATTGCCGATAAGTGGAAGATTATTGTCGGAACGTTTAAAGGAACTTGAAAAAGAGGGCATTGTTGAACGAAAAGTATTTTCCGAAGTCCCGATTCGTGTGGAATATAATTTAACAAAAAAAGGCCAATCACTTGAACAAACGGTTAGAGAAATTGAAAATTGGGCGAAAAGTTGGTTATAAATCATATTGTTTTACTTGTAAAAAGCGCGTCAAAAACAGATACTAAAAAGGTATGTCAGCTTTTGAGGAAAGGAAAATGGCTTTTATGACAATTCAACAATGGGAAAATGATTTATTACAGTGGATACCTTCAAATAATATAAAAACAAATGAAACGTTAAAAAAATATACGATGACAAAACTTGGAGGTAAGGCAGATATTCTCGTGCTACCAGAAACTGAAGAACAAGCAGCAGCTGTTGTAAAGTATGCATCTGAAAATAATGTGCCCCTGTTGATGCTGGGGAATGGCTCTAACATGGTTGTACGTGATGGCGGTGTCCGCGGAATCGTCCTTCACTTTGCCTTATTGGATGAAATTCGTATTGAGGGCAATATTGTCTATGCTCAAAGTGGAGCTTTAATTAAGGAAGTATCAAAGCAAGTAGCAGCGAAAAGCTTAACAGGTTTCGAATTTGCATGTGGAATACCAGGATCAATTGGTGGTGCAATGGCTATGAACGCCGGAGCATATGGTGGAGAAATTAAAGACGTTGTTATAGCCTGTACGATTTTAACGCCTGAAGGTGAGCGGATTGTATTGAACAATGAGCAGCTGGAGCTTTCCTACCGCAAAAGCATTATTGCTAAAAAAGGTTATTATGTATTGTCTGCTACATTTGAATTAGCGCAAGGCGATCAACAAGAAATCGATGATAAAATTGCAGACCTAACATTTCAGCGTGAATCAAAACAGCCTCTTGAATACCCGTCAGCAGGCAGTGTATTTAAACGTCCACCCGGTTACTTCGCAGGTAAATTAATTCAGGATAGTGAATTGCAGGGGAAAGGCATCGGCGGCGCAGAGGTTTCTACAAAGCATGCCGGATTTATCGTAAATAAAAACAATGCAACAGCTAAAGACTATATTGAAACAATTCAAATGGTACAGCGTGTCGTGAAGGATAAGTTCGATATCGATTTAGAGATGGAAGTAAAAATCGTCGGTGAGGATTAATCTTGGTAGATAAAAAGACTTCAACTCGTGCTAATTCGGCACGGGTTATCTTTTTGTGGATAAGAAAGCGATAAGATGTGTTTTTACTAAAACATTTCCTTACTAATCATATTGGCAGAAATGGTATCAATTATAAATCAGCATATAACATAGGGGGAGCACAAAAGATGAAATTCATTTCGTGGAATGTAAATGGTATACGCGCATGTGTTAATAAAGGCTTTTTAGATTATTTTCATGAAATGCAAGCTGACTTTTTCTGTATTCAAGAAACTAAATGTCAGGAAGGACAAATTGACCTTCAATTGAAAGGATATTATCAGTATTGGCATTCAGCAGTAAAAAAGGGGTATGCAGGTACAGCAGTATTTACGAAACATAAACCATTGGCGGTATTTTATGGTATTGAAAATGAAATTGCACCTGATGAGGGGCGTATTATTACATTAGAATACGAGAATTTTTATTTAGTAAATACTTACACACCGAACGCAAAACGTGATTTAACACGCTTAATAGAACGTCTCCTTTGGGAAGACCGTATGGCGAATTATTTAAGGGAACTTGATGCAAAAAAGCCCGTCATTTATTGTGGGGATTTAAATGTTGCACACGGCGAGCTTGATATAAAAAACGTCAAATCCAATATTGGCAATTCCGGATTTACATATGAAGAGCGAGGTAAAATGACCGACTTACTTGACAGTGGATTTACAGATACATTCCGCCATTTCCACCCGAATGAAACGGATCATTATACGTGGTGGAGCTATATGTCAAAAGTGCGTGAGCGAAATATTGGATGGCGAATTGATTACTTTATTATTTCGAACCGCCTCGTTGAACAAATTGAAGAAGCGTCCATACATTTTCAAGTTTTAGGTAGCGATCATTGCCCTATCGTATTAAAATTAAAAACAGTGTAAGATAAAGAGAATTATAGAAAACTATTTTTTGTAAAGCAGAAATCACACTTTGCAAAATACAAGATAAAGAGGTGGATTTAATGGCACAACAGGCGACAAAGGCAAAAGGGCGCAAAATTGTTAACATTGTCATTTGGACAATTGGGATTTTAATTGTTCTGGGCGGTTCAGCAGTTGCTGGGTTACATTTATACGTATCTAACTCGAAGCCTTTAATTGAAGGTGAGAAGATTGTTACGATTTTAGATGAAGATGTAGAAGTTACGAGGGATGGTGTAGGGGTTCCTCATATTGAGGCGAAGTCAGATGCAGATCTTTATCGCGCTCAGGGCTATGTCCAAGCGCAGGATCGTTTATTCCAAATGGATTTAGCTCGTCGTCAGGCAAGCGGTACTTTAGCGGAAGTTGTTGGTGCATCTGCAGTTAATACCGATAAATTTTTCCGTACATTCAGCTTGCGTCATGCAGCAGAAAATTCATGGGAAGATTATGATGCGGGATCTAAGCAAATTTTAGAATGGTATACAGAAGGTGTAAATGCTTTTATTGATGAAGTAAAAGGGACTAGCAAGCTTACCTATGAATTTAAGCTGCTTGGTTATACACCAGAAGCCTGGACACCAATTGATTCATTGGTAATAGGAAAATATATGGCATACGACCTTGGTGGGAACTGGAATCAACAAGCATTCCGTTCATGGGCGTTACAAAATTATACAGAAGAGCAGGCTAAAGAATTATTTGTAGAATACCCGGAAAATGCAAAGTCAATTATTGAGGCAAATTTAAATATAGAAACGGATATTACGACTGCCTTTACAACAGATTATTTACCTCAGGAATTTAACGGAAGTAACAACTGGGTAATTGGCGGGAAGTTTACGAAATCAGGGAAACCGCTACTTGCGGATGACCCACATCTAGGCTTAGGTACGCCATCTGTTTGGTATCAAATGCACTTAAAATCCCCTGAACAAAATGTGAGCGGTGTTATTTTTGCGGGAATTCCAGGCATTATTTTAGGACATAACGAACAAATTGCATGGGGAGTTACGAATGTAAATCCTGATGTACAGGATCTATATATCGAAACTCCAAACCCGGAAAATCCATATCAATTTGAATATGATGGTAAATGGGAAGATGCAACTGTTCGAGAAGAACCTATAAAAGTAAAAGACGGTAAAACGATTGACTTCGAAGTAGTGGAAACACGTCATGGTCCAATCATTTCAAACATAATGCTAAAGGAAACAGAAGTTAAAGAGCAGTTTTCAATGCAGTGGACAGCGCTTCAATCCACACAGGAATTAAAAGCAGTATTAGGCTTCAATAAAGCAACAAATTGGGAGGAGTTTGAAGTTGCATTAGAAGACTTCAAAGCACCCGCACAAAACTTTGTATTTGCTTCAACAGACGGTACGATTGCCTATAAAGCCAATGGTTTAGTGCCGATTCGTAAACAAGGTACAGGGGCATTACCGGTACCAGGGAATTCTTCTGAATACGGTTGGGAAAGCTATATTCCATTTGATGAGTTACCGACTGTCATTAATCCAGAAGAAGGTTATATTGCGACAGCAAACAATCAAATAGTAGGCGAAGAATATCCATATCATATTTCCAACCTTTGGGCACAGCCATATCGTTATGAACGTATTGTGGAAATGATTGAAACACCTGTTTATAACGACGAGACGGGAGAATTATTAAAGCTAACAGCTGCGGAAATGAAAGGGATGCAAATGGATAAGAAAAACTTGCATGCCGCAGAGTTTTTACCAAGCCTACTGGAAACGATTAAAGCGCAGGATACAGAGGGCAAATATAAAAAGGTTATTACACTATTGGAAGAGTGGGAGTATTATGATGATAAAGAGCAGGGTGCACCGCTCGTATATCACTTCCTAATTGAAAATATGGAAAATGCCTTATTTAAAGATGCGATGCCAGAAGATGTCTTCAAATTAATGCCAGGAAAATCTCAGATTACCGATCAAATGCTTCGTGATGCATATGCCGGCAATCCAGGGGTATGGATTACAGAAGAAGGCGGCTTAGATCAATTCGTTTATACTGCATTTGAAGATGCTGTAACGAAAATTGAAGGTAAATTTGGTACAGCAGTTTCAAAATGGAAATGGGGAAGTTACAATAAATTAACTTTCAGCCATCCATTAGCAAGTGCATCTGACTTCTTAGCAGATTACGTAAATCCAGAAAGGCTGGCAGTAGGCGGTTCGAGTGTAACAGTTCAGGCTGCTTCAGAAGACGGAAACGGAAATGTGAAGCATGGTGCATCTTGGCGCTTTGTAGCTGATTTAAATAATTTATCTACAGCGCATCATATTGTTGGTCCTGGTCAAAGCGGGCATATGAAGTCGAAATGGTATGACAATCAAGTATCAAATTGGGTATATGGTCGTTATCACAAAACTAATATCGATGGCACTATTAATACGAGATACGAGTTGATTTTGAAAGCCGAATAACAAGAGTGAAAAACCTTCCTTTTATTAAAGGGAGGTTTTTTTTTACATTCAAACAATCATTTGAATGTAAAAAGTGCATAAGCTATAATACATTCAAACCAATATTTGAATGAGGTGCGGAAATTGAAGGATACTTGTGATGTAACAAAGGTAAATGAGGAAGCATTGGAAGCTGTAAAAGAGCAAATGCCCGATCTTTCCAGGTTAGCAAAATTTTTAAAGGCACTTGCAGATGAAACCCGTCTGAAAATTACATTTGCATTGACAATAGAAAAGCGACTTTGTGTATGTGATGTAGCAGCAATCATCGGTATGAGTACAGCAACAGCTTCCCACCACTTACGTTATTTAAAAGAGCATGGTTTGGCAAAGTCTACACGTGTAGGGAAATTAGTATATTATTCGTTAGCAGATGACCATGTGCATCAAATTGTCATGATTGCTTATGAACATTCAAAGGAGTGAATCGCATGGTGACAAAAACAGAACAGTATCGCTTGGAAAATTTGTCCTGTGCAAACTGTGCTGCAAAATTTGAGCGAAACTTAAGGGGAATTGATTCGGTTGAAGATGTACTTTTGAATTTCGGTGCAGCCAAGCTAACGGTAACAGGTGAAGTAACAATTGATCAACTAGAAGCTGCAGGAGCTTTTGATGGAATTAAAGTTGTCCGCGCAAATGAGCGATTAATGGTAGAAACGATACCGTTTTATAAGCGTCGAGAAAATAAACTTGCTGCATTTTCATTATTATTTGTATTAGTTGGAATCCTTTGCAGTTACATATTTCAGGAGGGACACATTATCGTAAATAGTCTTTATGCGGTCGCCATCGTTGTAGGAGGCTATGCTACTTTCCTAACGGGGATAAAGAACTTATTCCATTTGGAATTCGATATGAAGACATTAATAACAATTGCGATAATCGGAGCGGCCATTATAGGCGAATGGCAAGAGGCTGCAATTGTCGTATTTCTCTTTGCGGTAAGTGAAGCTTTGGAAGCATATTCGATGAATAAAGCCCGCCAATCCATTTCCCAATTAATCGATTTGGCGCCAGATACAGCGACTATTAGGCAAGCGCATGATGGGCACTCTGATGAAAGAGAAGTCCCAACTGATATGATTCAAGTTGGGGATATTTTAATTGTTAAACCAGGACAGAAAATTGCTATGGATGGTGTCGTAGTTACTGGTACTTCCACCGTCAATCAAGCAGCGATTACAGGTGAACCAATCCCTATTGCCAAACAGATTGGGGATGCAGTATTTGCGGGGACAATAAATGAAGCAGGTGCCTTAGAGGTAAAAGTGACCAAACGGGTAGAAGATACAACGATTGCTAAGATTATTCATTTAGTTGAAGAAGCACAGGCTGAAAAAGCACCATCACAAAAGTTTGTTGACCGGTTTGCAAAATATTATACGCCAGCAATTATAGTTGTTGCATTATTAGTAACGATTGTACCGAGCATCATAACGGGCGATTGGCTACATTGGGTTTATCAAGGTTTGGCAGTCTTGGTTGTAGGGTGTCCGTGTGCGCTTGTAATTTCAACACCTGTTGCTATCGTCACAGCAATTGGTAATGCCGCTCGCAACGGTGTATTAATTAAGGGTGGGGTTTATTTAGAGGAATTGGCCCGCATTAAAGCAGTTGCTTTTGATAAAACTGGAACTTTAACAAAAGGTCAACCAGAGGTAATGGCAATTGAAATGGAAGATGATAAAAATACGGATATATTACTCGCAAAAGTAGCCGCTGTCGAAAAAAAATCACAGCATCCTTTAGCCCGAGCAATTTTAGCGAAAGCTTTTGATAAAAAGATTCTTATTCCCGATGCTGTTGATTTTCAGTCAGTGACAGGAAAAGGTGCCTATGCATCGGTAAATGGTGAAGTAATTTATGTAGGAAGTGTGAAATGGATTCAATCAATTGTGCCTATTTCCAAGTACTTATTACAAAAAGTTGAACAGCATGCATCAAGCGGTCATTCGGTAATCGTAGCTGCAAATGAGAAACGCATTTTAGGTGTTTTATCGATTGCCGATCAACTTAGACCGGAAAGTAAAGAAGTCATTGCAGCACTGCACGAAAATGATATTCAGCATACTGTAATGCTGACAGGTGATGAATCATTAACAGCAGAAAAAATTGCAGGGCAACTTCAGATCGATGACGTAAGAGCAAACCTTTTGCCGCAGTCCAAGTTACAGGCAATGAAGGACTTGCAACAACAATATCATTTCGTCGCAATGGTTGGAGATGGGGTAAATGACGCGCCTGCCTTAGCATCAGCTAATATCGGGATAGCAATGGGAGGAGCAGGAACTGACGCAGCACTTGAGACAGCCCAAATTGTTTTTATGGCAGATGACCTTACAAAACTACCGTATACGATGAAGTTGAGTAAAAAAGCAATGAAAATAATTAAACAAAATATTACGTTCGCACTCGGATTGAAACTTCTTGCGCTTTTACTTATTATACCTGGGTGGTTGACCTTATGGATTGCAATCTTTGCTGATATGGGTGCGACATTGCTAGTTATTTTAAATGCATTACGCTTACTGAAAATTAATTAGACTAAAAAGGTATATAGAGTAAAGATAAGAGTCAAAGGAACTAGCTCTTGAGTTATTTTTATTAAAGTTATATTATTAAAGTTATATTACTGAAAAGAGGCGGAAGGTCTAAATATCAAAATGTCAAATATAAAATTAGTAAATGTTACAGAAGAGATTGTAAGAGGAATTGTAAGTTTTTTGTTGCATGGCGTGGAATACCAGACATTTTGTCACTGCAAACAATGTGAAATGGATGTAGCTGCCATAGCATTGAATTCTTTACCTGCTCGATATGTCGCTTCAGAAGAATCCAGAGATGCTGCATTCAACCAAATGAACACACCTGAAAGTATTGAAGAAATCAACAAACAAATTATCCGTGCACTTCATCTCGTCAATCGATACCCAAGTCATCCATAATTCCTTGGGGGAAAATCAATGATATGTATAAATTATGTAGCTGTATGGCAACCTTTAACATAGATTTAAAATAAGAGGGTATTCAATTAGGGACAAACTAATTCGAATAACCCTTTTTTAACGTTCACTGTTTTCAGTTAACTTTTTGTATGAAATTGTAGTAAACTTAAAGGAGCAATTGAAAGAGAGGGAACAGTTATGCCAACACCTAGCATGGAGGACCACATTGAACAAATTTATTTATTGATAGAAAATAAAGGGTATGCTCGTGTGTCCGATATCGCAGAAGCTTTATCTGTTCTACCTTCCTCCGTTACGAAAATGGTGCAGAAATTAGATAAAGATGGATATTTACTGTATGAGAAATATAGAGGCTTAACATTGACGCCAAAAGGGCAAAAATTAGGAAAGCGACTTGTTCAACGACATGACTTGCTGGAACAATTCTTGCGTTTAATTGGGGTAAATGAAGAACATATTTATGAAGATGTCGAAGGTATCGAACATCATTTAAGTTGGAATTCGATTGATCGTATTGCCGATTTAGTACAGCTTTTAGAAGAAGAGCCGGACATGACAAGGAAGCTAGAAGAAATGAAATCAAATCATAATATGTAATGATTGACGAGAAAAAGGAGAATATCATGAATCAATTAATTAAATCAGGACAAGTAGTGGAATTAACTGTATTAGAGGAACAAGGATCACGATATGTATTAACTAACGGTGATTTAGAAATCCCATTAAACGCTTCTGATGTAATAGAGACGGTAGCGATTGGGGATATAGTAAAGGTTTTCTTATATGCGGACAGACGTGGAGATCTTCAAGCGACAACAGCAATTCCCCATATTACAGAAGCAGATTATGGTTGGGCACGCGTTTTAAAAGTTACAAAAGAAGGTGCATTTTGCGATATTGGCACATCTCGTGAAGTTTTAGTCCGTGCAGAAGATTTACCAGCTATTTCCGAAGTATGGCCGGAGTCAGGCGACCATTTGTACATGACATTGCGTACAGATCGCAACGGTGATTTGTTTGGTCGTTTAGTTACAGAAGAAAAGGTAAATGACATGTATGAGGGTGCTGAAGCAGAGCTGTTCAATAAAAACATTACAGCTCGCCCATATCGTCTATTACCAGTAGGGTCATTTTTACTGGGTGTTGAAAAACCTTATCGTATATTCGTACATGAGTCAGAAATGAAAGCTGAACCTCGCTTAGGACAAGATGTACAGGTACGAATTATTGATGTGAAGGAAGATGGATCACTAAACGGATCATTTTTACCTCGAAAGCATGAACGCTTAGGAGAAGATGCAGAAAAAATCTTCGCTTATTTAGAAAGCATCGGTGGTAAAATGCCGTTCGGAGATAAGTCAACACCGGAAGAAATTACGGAAATGTTCAAAATGAGTAAAGGCTCGTTTAAACGTGCACTTGGTACATTAATGAAAGCACGTAAAATTACACAAAAAGATGGCTGGACGGAAATCGTCAGAGATTAAATACGTTCTTTGAAAAGTAAAAGGTGAGATAAATTTTGCAACCTTTTACTTTTTTTATTCGTATTAATAGAGAATGTATATGAAATTAGGACAAGATTAGGTGAAAATGGGAATATACATTTAAAAAGGGGGATTTAATAATGAAACAAAAATGGATTGCATTAGTTGCGACGTTTGCACTATTAATCTCGGTAGTATTACCATTGAATGCGTCTGCAGCAACAACTGATCAAAAAAATCCAATCAATGAAAAATTAGGGGTGCCAATCGTAGTTTATGGATCGAATTTATCCGAGAGTGAAAAAGAGATTGTAAAAACTGCTTTGCGTGTCTCTCAAGAAACAGAAGTTGATGAAATTACCATATCAGGACAAGATTTAGCTAAATATATAAAAGACAGCAACCCTAGTTCCCGCATGTTCTCATCTGCTAAAATTACGCGTCAAGATGCAGGGAAAGGATTGACAATTAGCATAGTTACTCCAAATGATATTACACAAGTAACATCAGAAATGTATGCAAGCGCAATGTTAACTGCAGGTATTGAAGACGCGATTGTAGAAATTGCAGCACCAAAACCAGTAACAGGTCACTCTGCGTTAGTGGGAATTTATAAAGCTTATGAAGTAAAAACAGGCGAAACATTGGATATTGAACGTACAGATGTTGCTAATGATGAATTGTCAGTTGCCACTTCACTTGCCGAGTCAGCAGGTGTTACAGATGAACAGGTAGCAGAGCTATTAACACAAATTAAAAAAGAGATTGCTGAAAACAAGCCGGCTACCAAAGAGGAAGTTCAACAAATTGTTGAAGAACAATTGGATAAGCTGCAAATTAATTTAAGTGAGAAAGACCGTCAATTATTAGTGGATTTAATGGACCGTATCAGTAATCTAAATATTGATTTTAGTAAACTATCTTCGCAGCTTTCAGATTTAACTGCAAAATTTGATGAAACTTTCGGCGGTATTTTAGAAGATGAAGGATTCTGGCAAGGTGTCAAAAACTTTTTCACTAATTTAATCGATACGATTTCATCTTGGTTTAAGAAAGAATAGTACTATTTAAAAGCGCTCATGATTGGGTGCTTTTATTTTTCAAGAAAATTCAAACTATGATATATTATTGTGAATAGTAAAGGAGGGGAAATGATGGAATTTACGTACAAAGACCACGGAAATAACAATGGAGCTTTTGAATATGAAGTGAACGGGGAACGTCTAGCGGAGATTACTTGGGTGTTACGCGATGGGGTCATGGTTATGGATCATACGTATGTATCAAATGAGTTGCGCGGTCAAGGGGTAGCTAAAAAACTTTTGGATGAAGCGGCAAACTATGCCCGAGAAAATAATTATAAGATGAAAGCCCTTTGCTCATATGTCGTATCTTCATTTGATAATAGTGATGCATATGATGATGTAAAAGTATAAAAAATGCAAAAACACGAATTCCCACTGTGGTGGGGAATCGTGTTTTTCTTTATACATATTAAATAAAATTAATTTTTGATTAAAAGCCGACAAAAAGTGAAATTATAAAAGTAATGACTCCAGAGACGCCAAGAAGAGTGAGCATTTCAGTGCCTTTGTATGTAATTTCCTTTTTTTGGATCATAGTCAACACCCCTTTATTTTGCTTTATTACTTATTAATATCCGTTTTTTGGATTTTTTAATCCTAAATAGTTAAGGTTTTAAAAGAAATTCACAGGGTATATTAGTAATATGAATGGAAAACAAAATCAAATGATATTGGAGGTAATATTATGGCTAAATTAAAAGGTAAAGGTGTTGTAATGGCGGGTTTAATAGCTGGAGCAGCGTCTTTCTTAAGTAAGAAAGAAAACCGTGATAAAGCAATGGATTATTTAAATAAAGCAAAAGGTAAAGTAGATGAAAAGGGTGGCATGCAAGGTTTAATGCAGAAAGCCCAAGAAAAAGTAACCGGTAACGATGCGGCCCATTCTCCAATTACGAAAGATCTGAATACGAATATTGCTAAGTCTGCCTCTGTCGGAAAAGATGACTATGAGGAAGAAACGTTGGAAGAAGTTGCAATGACAGCCGGAGATGTTGCCGATCATACTTTAGAAGGTAACCAAATGGTTGAAGAAGGCGCTCAAACAACAACGGATTATTACAATGAAGAGCAGGATAAACGTTCTAAATAAATAATTAAAAACTATAGCAACAAAAAAAGGGTTTGTCTGAATAGTCATAAAGACTTTCAGACAAACCCTATATGTGTGCATGAAATTAAGATTTAGCTACTTCTTTTTTCATTGTTTTATTTTTAGCAAGGTTTACGTGCCAAGAAAGAGCTTCCTCTAAAATGTGAGGAGTTTGCGCGCCGCCTGTAGCTTCGTAAGCGCGGTTGTAGTAATCCCATAATTGATCTTTGAAATCTGGGTGTGCACAGTTTTCGATGATTAACTTAACACGCTCTTGTGGAGCAAGTCCGCGTAAGTCCGCGATACCTTGTTCAGTTACGATTACGTCTACATCATGCTCAGTGTGGTCTACGTGAGAAACCATCGGTACGATTGAAGAAATCGCGCCGCCTTTTGCATATGATTTCGTTACGAAGATACCAAGACGAGCGTTACGTGCGAAGTCACCAGAACCGCCGATACCATTCATCATTTTTGTACCTGAAACGTGTGTAGAGTTTACGTTACCATAGATGTCCAACTCAAGAGCAGTGTTGATTGAGATTAAGCCCAAACGACGGATAAGCTCTGGGTGGTTAGAAATTTCCTGTGGACGTAAGCAAATTTTATCAGCATACTTTTCTAAGTTGCCGTATACTTTTTTCTGTAATTCTTCAGTAAGTGTAATTGATGTTGCAGCTGCAAAGCGAACTTTACCAGCGTCAATTAAGTTGAATACAGCGTCTTGTAATACTTCAGAAGCTACTACTAAGTTTTCGAATTCTGAATCAGCAAAACCGTCAAGTACAGCATTAGCTACAGAACCTACACCAGATTGTAATGGCATTAATTCATTTGTTAAACGACCAGCTTTGATTTCATCGCGGAAGAAGTCTAATAAGATGTTTGCCATGTTTTGAGTTTCCTCATCTGGAGGAACGATTAATGAAGGAGCGTCTGGCTCTTCAGAAATAACGATTGCTTGAATTTTGTCTAAATCTACGCGAATACCAATTTCACCAATACGTTGCTCAGCATTTGTCATTGGAATAGCATCACGCTTACCTTGTTCACCTGGAACGTAAATATCGTGAATACCGATTAATGCTTCTGGATGTGAGATATTTAATTCGATAATAATGTTCTCAGCATACTCAGCAAAAATTGGCGAGTTACCTACAGAGTTTGATGGAATAATTAATCCATCTTCTGTAATAGCTACAGCTTCTAAAATTAAGTGCTTGATAGGGCCGATAATTCCTTGGCGCACTAACTCAGCATTATGAGAAAGGTGAGCGTCTACATAAGAAATTTCGCCTTTGTTAATTAAACCGCGCATTACTGCATCTCCCTGGAAAGGACCGCGTTTGTTAATAACACCAGCAGCAGCTAAATGGTTATCAACTTCAGGACCTAATGAAGCCCCTGTATATACATCAATTTTAATTTTTTCATTTTTAGCGCGCTCAACTAAAGCCATTGGTACTACTTTAGCATCCCCTGCACGTGTGAATCCGGACATCCCTACTACTGTACCGTTTTCGATTAAAGCAGCTGCTTGTTCAGCTGTTACAATTTTATCTGCTAACCCTTTTAAACCTAAACGTTTCTCAACTCGTGGATCCATTTAAAAATCCTCCCCTAAAAAAGTTTTTTAATCGTTTGATTAATCAGAAAATAATATTAGAATTTTCTGTTTTTTTAACCAGGTACTAAACTGGCATTTACGTTAATAATATCACCAAATTGTCACAATAACTTCACACATAGCATAAAAGCGCTTAAAAGACGATTATTCGAGAACTATAAAGTTTAAAGTAGATAAATTCGCTTTTAAGGTTAATTTATTTGTGTTGGTAATGAGCAGATTTTTACAATTAATATAAAAAAGTGCTTGAAAAGGGGAAAGCAATCAGTTTAAAAAAAGATAAAAGCGACTTGTTATAAACAAGTCGCTTAGTAAATTTCGTTTAGAATCCTAAAGAGCGGCGGAAGTAGCTGGCATAGCGTTGGCTAACGGGAATGCGTGTGCCGTCTTTCATAATTAATAAGAAAGTAGAATGTGAATCGGGTTGGATTTCTTCAATATAATCGATGTTCACGATATATGAACGGTGGCATCGAATAAATGAATCAGGTGCCAAGAACAGCTCCAAGTCACTTAGATTCAAACGGTGGTAGCCTTCGCGTTGCATCGTTTTAACAAAAGTTTTACGTAATTGAGTTTCCAAATAGATAACCTGATTATGTTTAATTGGGTACCAACAATCATCAATTTTCACTGTAATATAATTTGTTAAGAACGGTGAGGGCTTTTGAGGGAAAATGGCCGTAATGGCACCTTTTGTTTCACCTTCTTCGATGAGGGGAATGCTCATTCCGTAATAAGGAACCCCGAATACATCCGATTCAATGTAAGAATTAATCTTCTGACCATACGTTAATGCTTTGTAAGCTGCTGAACCTTCTTTAATTGGGTCACCTGGCTTAATTTTTAAATCTACTTTTTTGCTTGGTTGGTAGTAAATGTACTCATTCGTATCTGAAATAGCAATGGAAGTATTTTCAGGGAAAAATTCTTTAATGACTTCCATAATTTCTTCTATTTGTTTTGGTTCCACTTTATAACACCTCTTTATAAGCATTTTATACAATTATGAACTATTTTGCTACATATTAAAAGAGATTAAGGTTAAGAAGATTTTTTTTATAAATAATTAGTTTTTACATAAAAGTAAAGTGAATTTTATTGGAAATATTTATTGGCTAAATGTATTCCATTTATAATCTAAAAAAGGTTTGATTTACTAGTAATATAAATTCATTTACGGATACTATTTCTAAAAAAGGGAAGTATCATAATCATTTAGAACTATACTGAATGTTAAAATTAGGTTGAAAGAAAAAGTTAGAATATGTTAATATTCACTATAGTTACTAATAAATGCACAATTATATACGAAATATATTATAGTTAATTAAACTCTAATACGTATAAATAATTACTTCACATAATAATTTGTAAAATTTATTAAAGAAATTTTAGCAGATTGGATGGAGCGGTAGGCATCTCTATCTGCAATGTAAGGACAATATCACGTACTTTTTGTATTTGAGTTGTCTTTCTAAGTTAAGAAACAGAATGTCTATTCTGAAGAAAGATGGGGTAATTTATGCAACTACATCAGTATTCGATTTCGGAAACAATTTCAAAGCGCTACTTTCAGGAGATTGACAATATTAATCAATACGCAGGTATTGAGGATTTTTTTGTGTTGGAATCTCGATTAATTTTTGAAATTTATCATTTAGAAGCAACAAAGGCGAAAAAGACACTACATGAAATAATAGACATTTTATCTGCACGCTTTGGAAAACAAGTGATAAAAGTAGTACGTTCATATTTTGTTACTTTATCTTCAATTGTGGCACGTAAGCTGTTGGACAACCAAGTTCCATCTAAAAAAGCATTTGCCTTTAACTTAGCATGTGCGGATATGGTAGAAAACAAAATGAAAGATGCCGAGTTTCTACAATTTGCGGATGATTTAGTAGAATTTTATGTATACTTTATCGCTGATCGTAAACAGCCAACATTCCGTCACCAGACAGTAAACAAAGTGATTATGTACATAAATGATGAGCTCGAAAATGATCTTACAGTTGAAAGTATTGCAGCAAACTTCCATATTAGTACGAGTCATCTATCTCGAATATTCCGTGAGCATGTTGGTATAACATTGGTGGAATATTTAAATGTTCGTCGAGTAGAAGAATCTCAATATTATTTGCGCCATACAAATAAGAGCATTACATCAATTTCTGAACAATTCCATTTTTGTAATCAAAGCTACTTCACAAGAATATTTAAGAAATATACTGGTGTAACACCGAAACATTTCCGTGATGAGTTGCATCATGAATTTTTCCGCTTTGAAATGGCTGAAATCGTATATGAAAATGTATGATGTTTTAAATTTACAACGTAAAATTATAATCAACTTATTCAAAAAATCATGTTTTTGACAGGAAGGTTTTAATAATAAATTTCAGAAAAAAAAGAAAAATATTTCAAAACTCTGCATGGTATATAGTGTTACATGTAGAGTTTTTCTTTTGTTAAAATGAAACAAATGATTAAGATTTTCAAAATTGATTCTCAATCAAACTAGTTTTATACTAACTAGAGATTAAAAAATAGGTTGCCTTAATTGAATAGTGAATTTGCAATCATAGTTTAAGGAGAGAAACATGAAAAAGTATGAAAAAGCAATATCGCTCGTATTAGTAGCAGGAGCAAGTTTATCTGCATTGTTTTTTATAGTAAAACAAAATATGGAAGCAGCGATTTTATCAATGACAATTATGTTTACGTTTACGAATTTTTTCCGTGCAAGGACATTTAAAGAAAAAGGTCATGAAAAAGAAGCAAAATGGATGCGTAATATGTCTACTTTGTTTGCGGTTTTAACGATTGTCGTATTATTAGTAATTCTCAACGGATAACATTAGAAGAAGAAGGCGAACTTTAATGAACCAAAAAGCAAAAAGAAAGAGCCCTATCGTATTGATTTTTTCCATATCCATCATATTATTGATTGCGATTTTAGGCACTATTTATTATAAATATAATACCGCTCAGTCAAGCACGCTCGAGGAACCTGTCGTCCCATCGGAGCAGGAGGAAAAAACTGAACCAGATAACACATCTAATCCTTCACAACTGGAAGGTAACGATAACTCTGGTATAAAGCCACAGGAGGAAAAACCTCTTTCTTTGCCAGGTGAGCAAAAAGAAGAACCGAATGGAGATAAGTCGGAAACACCTTCAACAGACACTAAAGAAGAAGTAATACTTGAAAATGGCTATATTGTAGGACAAGAACCTGCAACAGACCCTACTTATGTAAAAGGGGTTTTAATAGTAAATAAAAAAATACCTCTTCCAGCATCATATAATAAAGGTGAGGATTCCAAGGCGCGCTCAGCATTTGACAAAATGGCTGAAGCTGCTAAGGGAGAAGGAATAGAGCTAGTTGCATTTAGTGGCTTCCGTTCTTATGAGTACCAAAAGACATTATATGATCGTTATGTAAAAAGAGACGGTAAAGATGCTGCTGACCGATACAGTGCAAGACCGGGGTATTCCGAACACCAAACAGGCTTAGCCTTTGATATTGGCGAAAAGGGTCAAGAGGATTTATGGTTGACGAATGCTTTCGGTGAAACAAAAGCAGGGCAATGGTTAGCTCAAAATTCTCATAAATTCGGATTTATATTGCGTTACCCTAAAGGTAAGGAGCAAATTACCGGCTTTATGCATGAATCTTGGCATTTCCGTTATTTAGAGGGCGATTTAGCAACAAAGGTTTATGAAGCAGGAGTTACATTGGAAGAATATTTAGGGATAAATTAAAAAAATGGGGTGTGCTGTTCATAAGCACATCCCATTTTTTATAAGATTGGTGATAACAACCGTGATATCGATTCTCTGAATTTAGTGTAGTTCGACCGGTTTTTATAAAGCTCCAATGTAAGCTCGGAGCAATCCATTATGTCACTTTCAAATATTTCTGCAAGGCTGTGGGCCAATGCGCGGTCATAGATAAGTGCGTTAACTTCAAAGTTTAAACTAAAACTTCGTACATCAATATTGGCTGTTCCGACAGAAGCAATCTCATCATCAACGACAATCGTTTTGGCATGAATAAAGCCTTTTTCATAATGATATACTTTGGCGCCTGCTTCAACAAGTGGGCCTACATATGAATAAGTTGCCCAGTAGACAAACATGTGGTCCGGCTTATTTGGAATCATGATGCGTACATCAATACCTGAGAGAGCTGCGATACGGATGGCATCAAAAAATGATTCATCTGGAATGAAATACGGGGACTGTATGTACACGTATTTTTTTGCATTTGCTATTAAATGCAAGTAATTATTTTTGATTACTTCCCATTCTGTATCAGGTCCGCTTGAAATAATTTGAAGGGCGGCCGTTCCTTTTTGCGGAATAATGGGAAAATAACGCTCTGCATAGATAAGATCTTTTTTGGCACTCGCCTGATTCCAATCCAAAATGAACCGTGTCTGTAATGGATGGACAGCACTTCCTTCAATACGCAGATGGGTATCCCGCCAGTATCCGAATCGATCGGATAGCCCTAAATATTCGTCCCCTACGTTAAACCCACCTATATAGCCAATTCGACCATCTATAACAGCGATTTTACGATGATTTCGGAAGTTTAATCGAGGATTAATTAAAGGGAGGATAGATGGGAAAAACACTTCTACTTCCCCGCCAGCTTCAATCAGCTCTTTAAAATGACGTTTGCGAGTGCCACGGGAGCCCATCTCATCAAATAGAACCCGTACCTGTACACCTTGCTTTGCCTTTTTTATTAACGCATTTATAATTCTTTGCCCTAAATTATCCAATTTAAAAATATAATATTGAATGTGGATATGATTTTTTGCGTGGTTTATATCACTGATAAGTGACTCGAACTTGTCACTGCCATCTTCGAAAATCTTAATATCATTATCTTGGGTTAAAACGGCATTACTTGTTTTTAAATTCATATACATAAGGCGGGTATAATTTCTTATATGTTCTGTGCGCAGCTCCAACTCATTATTTTCTATTGTTTCAATTTGATAATAGATTAGTTGTTCAATTCCAATATCTTTTCTTCCATCCCACCGGAATAAGTGCTTTTTCCTCAATTGTCTTCCCAATAATAAATAGAGAAAAAATCCAACAAACGGGAGGAAAAAAAGAACAAGTAACCATGCCCAAGTGGATGAAGGCTTTTTGCGCTCTAGAAAGATAACGGTTAAAGCAAAAATAATATTTAAAAACATTATAATAGGAAATAAAAAATAGCCTTGAATAATAGCGTTCAAAAAGTTCACCTACTTTCCTTCTCTCCTTCATTATATCGTATGAAGGCTAAACAAAAAAAGAAACACTCGACAATTCTATAAGAGCGAGTGTATCTTAATTTTCTTAATATTCCTCCACATGGAAGTATATATCCGAGAAATCACATTGCGCTAATTTTTCCGAGTTGATAAAGAAGCTAATAATCCCGCTATCTCCCCACATTATATTTTGTTCATCGTTAGAAACGATTTGTAGCAATAATGTATCATAATGCTGCAAATACATAGAGGTTTTTCGGAAATCCTGGTGAATAAAATAAGGGTAGCCTCCGATTTTATGTTCAGCTGCTAAATAACTTTCTAAATAAACATCTTCGAATGAACGGTCATCCAATGTAATAGATGCATTCATCATTTCAGGGTTGAAATAATTATGTAGCCGATAATCCATGGCTGATACGGGTTCAAACTGAGTAGTAGGGAGAAGCTTCATTTCATGTTGAATTGGAAAATTATTTAAGTCTACGTATTCTAAATAGGTGAAATCATGAATAAATTGATTATAGTGCCCAATATCAGGGATATATTGAACTTTAAAATGACAATAATCCGAATGGAATTTTACTTTCTCATAACATTGTTGAGCAATATAAAATTGTAAAATACCATCCTTAGGAAATGGGTGACCTAGCTTTATTTCCGAGAAATTTAGTTGTGCCAAAAAAAGCATATATCGATTCTGTCTATCTTTTGGATGCTCCATTTCATGTGTTAAAAACGGTAGCCCTGCAAATTTACTCTCATGTAAAAACGCCGGCTGCATTACTGGTTTTAATATGGCTACCTGTTCAGCAGAGTGACTTAAACTCGTATGGAAATTAATTAACTCCTTAGGGATAAATATATTCTTATCTAAATGTGCCATTTGATGTCCCTCCTTTTGAAGTAATTCTATTCGAAATAGTCAATATTACTCCAAAATTGTTCGTGATAATAACACTATTTCCACTTGTAAAATTTGCTAAACATGCCTAAAATTTAAATACAATTTGTTTTTAATATGTATATAATAAACATTTGTTAAAAATAAATAAATTCCCTTGTAAACGAGTAAATTTTCACAAAAAATCAGTTAAGGGGGTTTATTTAATTTGCGAAAAGGTTAAGTTTAACTATATTTAACTTTTGTAACGAAACTGAAAAATAAAAATAAGCTTTTCCATGATACCATAGAGAAGTAGAAGGTCTGACCTTTGAAAATTGAAACTTTTAAAACATAAAATCGTTATATATATTAGAATAGGAAAGTTTGAGGTGTAATCAAATGGCGAAAGAGATTGATTTAAAGCGTATTGTTACAAACTTATCAAAAATAGGTGTTACGGCGACAGTTACGAAATCTCGTCTTGAGCTTTTAAAAGTTTTAACACCACCAACACAAACTCCACAACCACAAAATTAAAGAAATTCAGGTAGGATGAAAGTTATCTTCATCCTACCTGAATTTCTAAGTAGTAGAGGACCCTTTAAAACGGGTCCTTTCATTTTATTCATTGTCGGGATCATTTGTAGTAAACATATATGTGCGGTAATGAAATTTCATACTGTACACGAGTCCGATTGCAAGAGCGTTCCCCATCATTGAACTTCCTCCGTAACTAATGAAAGGTAATGGAATCCCTGTGATAGGTAATAGTTGTATCGTCATCCCGATGTTTTCAAATACATGGAACGTAATCATGGCAATAATACCTGCACATACATAAGTACAAAATGGATCTTTAAGTAACAGCGTCATTTTCGTTAAATGGTAAATTAACAAAAAGTATAAGCAAATAACAGCACTCGCACCAACAAAGCCCCATTCTTCACCAATTACTGCGAAAATAAAGTCTGTATGGTTTTCTGCAACATATACTTCACGTGCCATAAATCCTTTTCCGAAAATTTCTCCAGAACCGATTGCATTTAGTGAGGTAATTAAATGATAGCCGTCTGAAGTTGCATATGAATACGGATCCAACCAAGAATAAATACGTGCAAATTGATATGGCTGGAATCCAAAAGCTTTTTCAAGGAAATCCTGCATGTAAAGTGCCATCCATAATAGGGAACCCCCTATAACAGCAGCACCACCGAAAAGAGGTAGAATAATCTTCCAAGTTACTCCTCCCACAATAACAAGTGCTGCGGTAATCGCGAAAAATACTAATCCTGAACCTAAGTCAGGCTGCAACATAATTAAGGAAAGAGGCACAATAAGTGTTGCTGCAATTTTACCGAGTAACATGAAATCCGATTTGATCGTTTTGATTTGGTATCTTTCGTTATGCTTACTTATTAAATAAGCAGTAGCTAAAATGAAAAATGTTTTCATGAACTCAGCGGGTTGAATGCTTCCGATTGGTGTTTCAAACCAACTTTGAGCACCATTTCGCTCGACGGTAATACCAGTCGATGTTGGAATTGCAACCACTGCAATTAATAGTAAGAGTCCAAAACCGTATAATGGCCATGCCAGTTTTTTGTATTGATCCGGATCAAAGTACATGACAAATGCGACTATAAAGGCAAAGATTGCATAGTTAAGTATTTGTCGAGGGACAAAGTTTGTTACGTATTGACCGGAAGTTTGCGCAGACGCAATAGCCAGTAAGCTTACACCAAAAAATATGAATAGGATAGTTGTAAGCGGCCAGTCGAAGCGCTTATTAAAATTATAATTGTTTGTATCCATTCTTTTCACCTTAAGTTATTAAATTTAACCCATCTAGGGGTTAGAAGATACCAACAAATTGAAGGCATTTAATATGAGAACGGGTTAAATAAATTACCAATTCCGGAAAGTATCTTGCATAAAATATAGCAATATTTTAAGCTTTATTAACTTTATCATATTCTTTGAAAAATTACTTTAGTAACTCCAATTTAAAAGTTCGACGAAACATATGAGAAAATGTTTCATATTTGAATAAGAAGTCATATAATAATCATATTATTCATGTTAAAGGGGCGTGCAAGCTGTGGCAAAAAAAATGAAGTCTGCTGAAGATTTTATGCATCATTTATATGTCCATATGAACGATGTAGAAAATTTTGTTATTTATAGTGGGCTTACACTGAGGGGATTTATGACTTCAGTAGAACCAGTAAAGAATGTTTTGCTATTAAGGCACGCCTATGACAATGGCTCTTTTAACATGCATACACAATTTGATTTTGTTACTAATGAAGATATGCGGGATTTTTTGAAAAGAGAAAGCGACTTAAAGCAGGATATATGCTGGGTAGATTTCGCGGCAGAGAAAAATGTCAATGCATTGACGCCGCTGGAACAGGCGGAGCTTCTCTATTTAAGTCATAAGCGTGAACCATTAGCATCACCCTTTTTTAGTAAGCTTCAAAATCGTTACGCTTATTATTCATCTGTGGCAGACAAAATGACAAAAGTATATTACCGTTTCATTGGCGACTCTGAAATACTCATATCGAATTTATTTAATCAAATGATAAGAGAAAAAGAAGGAGGAGGAAGTTTTTGGAGAAGAAAGAGCAAAAATAATTCCCCTACAATTGATCCTTCCACATTAAGATTATATAGATCATTTGCAAAAGAGGGTGCATTACTTTCGTTATATAAATTAGATAAGCCAAATGCCCATTATGCAATTGAAGTTCGAGTGTTAAGTGACTATGATTATCCGGATGAAGTTTGGGATGATTTAGATGAAATATTAAAACAAGGCTATGATGAATTAATACAAATTAGTTAACACTCACAGCGAACCAGGCAGTGAGTGTTTTTTATCCGACTTCAGCGTACGACGGATTCGTGATAAAATAACGTTAGTAAAAATGGAGGACAAAAGAATGAAAAAAAGAATCGGTTTATTATATGGTGGTAAGTCTGCCGAGCATGAAGTATCACTTTCTACTGCAAAGGCAGTAACGCAAGCGGTAGATTTTAATGAGTTTGACGTCTTTCCGATTTTTATTACATTAAAGGGTGAATGGCGTGTTGGACCTCAATTAACTGAACCCGCTCAAACAATTGAACAATTACAATTTACAACGACTTCAGAGCAGTCTGAAAATAATATAACGCAATTTATAAATACCCATATGGAAAATCCATTCGATGTAGTTTTCCCATTATTGCACGGAACGAATGGCGAAGATGGGACTGTGCAGGGCCTTTTGGAAGTTTTGAATATTCCGTATGTAGGAAATAGTGTACTTGGTTCTGCAGCAGGTATGGATAAAGTGGTAATGAAACAGTTATTTGAAATGGCAAATTTACCCCAAGTACCATATGAATTTTTTATTCGTAGTGAATGGGAACGAGAAAAGGCAGCATGGATAAAAAAATGCGAAAAAACTCTCGGCTATCCTATGTTTGTAAAACCGGCTAACCTTGGATCTAGCGTTGGAATTAGTAAAGCTACCAATGCAGAAGAGTTGGAAAAAGCGGTTCAGTTCGCATTGCAATATGATCGAAAAATTGTCATTGAACAAGGTATTAAGGCACGCGAAATTGAGCTTGCCGTTTTAGGGAATGATACTCCGAACGTTTCTGTAGCGGGTGAGATTAAGCCTATGACAGAGTTTTATGATTATGATTCAAAATATAAAGACGGCTCTACAGCGTTGATTATTCCGGCCGAGTTACAAGCAAATGTCTATACAGACTTAGTGGATATGGCGAAAAGAGCGTTTAAAGCGATTGATGGAGCAGGTTTAGTCAGAGCGGATTTCTTCGTAACGGATAACAATGACATTTTCATTAACGAAGTGAATACGATGCCAGGCTTTACACCGGTAAGTATGTATCCTTTGTTATGGCAGCATACAGATGTACCATATCCTCAACTAGTTAAAGAACTTATTAACTTAGCATTAGAGCGCCATACTGAAAAACAACAGCTTCAATACAATAGAGATTGAGTGGGATAAAAAGTGAAAAAAAAATTACAGCAGCTCGCAACATGGCTAACTATAGAAAATCAATCATTTCCTGAAACGGTTGTCACAGGTATTTCCATTGATACACGCACAATCACTGAAGGCGATTTATTTATTCCTTTTCGCGGTGAGGCAGTAAATGGGCATCGCTTTGTGGATCAGGCCTTTGAAAAAGGAGCCGCAGCGTCATTGTGGATGAAAGACGAACCTAATCCACCGGAGCATCTGCCGTTGATATTTGTAGATGATCCGGAACAGGCACTGCAGAAAATGGCGGAATGTTATCGCAATGAGCATAAAGCGACGTTTATCGGGATTACCGGCTCAAACGGGAAAACATCCTCCAAAGACATTTTAGCGGGTACCCTTTCTCCGTATTTTAAAGTGCAAAAGACAATTGGTAATTTTAATAACCAATTAGGTTTACCGATTACAATATTACAGCTAGATGAAGATACAGAGATTTCCGTTTTGGAAATGGGGATGAGTGGCTTCGGTGAGATTGAATTTTTAACTAAGCTAGCACGCCCTCACTATGTCATTATTACAAATATCGGCGAAGCCCATATGCAAGATTTAGGGTCGCGTGAAGGTATTGCAAATGCGAAATTTGAAATAGTAAAAGGTTTAAATGAGGAAGGTTTACTTTTCTTTGATGGAGATGAGCCATTATTGCAAAGTCTTGTTGCCAAAACTCCGAATTTAAAAACTCAGTCGTTCGGTTTTACCGGAAAACAAGACTTAGTGGCGTCGAATATTGTAGCGACAGCACAAGGCAGCAGCTTTCATGTTGAAGGCGTCATTAATGGAGACTTCTTTATATCTGTCTTAGGTGAACATCAAGTAAAGAATACATTAAATACGATGCTCGTAAGTAAAGCTTTAGGGTTAACGGATGAGCAAATTCGCGAGGCATTAAAGCAAGTAGTATTGACAGATATGCGTATGCAGCTTATTTCAGTAGGAGAGCTGTTATTTATTAATGACGCATACAATGCTGCCCCGACATCGATGCACGCAGCAATTCATTTTATTGAGCAAACGACGATTCGGAAAGAAAAGTGGCTTGTCCTTGGAGATATGCTGGAGTTAGGGAATGATGAGCAGTCGATGCATGAAGAAATATTCGCACATATCGACCATCATAAAATTAGCTATGTCTGCCTATATGGCCCACGCATGAAATGGCTATATGAAAAGCTGAAGGCTAAATTTGATGCGAATCACTTAGTATATTCTGAACAAGACTATAATCCAATTATAAATAAAATAAAATTAAACGCGACGAGTGATTCCATTATTTTAGTAAAAGGCTCACGAGGTATGCAATTAGAAAAAATTATTCAATCAAACGAGTTGGCATAGAGCTAACTCGTTTTTTTTAGTGCAGAAACTTTTTTCTTCAGCGAGAGTCACTTATTATATTTATAAGAACATCAATAAAAGTGGGTGAATTGATGATTACAGGCGTACTTTTTTTACATGGATTTTCAGGTGGACCGTATGAAGTAGAACCTTTTGTGCATTATATAGAACAACGTACAGATTGGGTTATAAGTGTTCCTACATTTTCAGGTCACGGGGATGCAGAACATTTAACGATGAGAGGTTATAAGGCGGAGCATTGGATGATGGAAGCGGAAATTGCTTATCGCCAGCTACAAAAGCAAGTAGATGATGTGATTGTTGTTGGTTTTTCAATGGGCGGAGTTATTGCCATGTATTTATCAATCCGTTATCCAGTAAAAAAATTAGTGTTATTAAGTGCTGCGGTAAAGTATTTAGATCCAACCCAGTTAGTGAAAGATATTCGAGCAATTGCTCAAGATATGGTTTATAAAAAGTTGGAAGAAAATGAATTGTTTGCACGCTATAAAGATAAGTTTAAAAATGTCCCACTATCGGCGACGGTTGAATTTATGAAAGTCGTTAAAAAGACGGAACCTTATATTAAAAATATTCAATGCCCAACCTTTATTGTTCAGGGAAGGCTTGACGGCATCGTACCGAATACGACGGCACAGATTTTATACAATAAAATTCATTCACAGCAGAAGCAAATGTATATTTCAGATTGTGGAAAGCATCATATTTGCTATAGTGATGATTGTGAAGAATGGTTTGATGCAGTGTTCAAATTTATAAGATGAATAAATGTCAGACTATTCGATACAAGCATTATCATTGCATACCGTTACAACCCATGTTAGACTAATAAGAGCAATGGATACATTTTGTGCGAAGACTCTTCAGACTTTTTGATGAAGAGTACTTTTTTTTGATAAACGGTTTTATTCTATTTTTTTTAAACAAGCAAGAACAAATATCAACGGTAGAATTGAACCGCTCGGCAATGACCGGGCTTTCCTTTTCATATAAGAGACTCTGCACGTGAAGCAGAGAGAATTTTTAAGTAACGGAAACGTTCCACATACAATGGCTCGAAATTTGCCGCCATTTCATCTGAAAATGTAACCATTTGTCAACTTATATAGGACAAAGGAGATTGAAGAGTTTGACAAATTTTTCAGAATTAAACATTAGTGAATCGACATTACGCTCAATTAAGCGTATGGGATTTGAAGAAGCAACACCAATCCAAGAAGGAACAATAACGTTTGCAATGGCTGGCCGTGACGTATTAGGTCAAGCGCAGACAGGTACTGGTAAAACAGCTGCATTTGGTATTCCATTAATCGAGAAAATCGATCCAAAAAATCCAAATGTTCAAGCTTTGGTAATTGCTCCAACTCGTGAATTAGCAATCCAAGTATCAGAAGAACTTTATAAATTAGGATATGACAAACGTATAAAATTATTATCAGTTTACGGTGGTCAAGAAATCGGCCGTCAAATCCGTGCACTAAAAAATAATCCTCAAATTATTGTAGGTACACCAGGTCGTATTCAAGACCATATTAACCGTCGTACATTACGCTTAGACGAAGTTCAAACTTTAGTTTTAGACGAAGCAGACGAAATGTTAAACATGGGCTTCATCGATGATATTAATGCGATTTTAGAAAACGTACCATCGACTCGCCAAACATTACTATTCTCAGCGACAATGCCTCCAGCAATCCGTAAAATTGCAGAGACATTTATGAAAAATCCTGAAATCGTAAAAATTAAAGCGAAAGAATTAACAATGGAAAACATTGAACAATTTTTCGTAAAAGCAACAGAGCGTGAAAAATTCGATGCGTTATCTCGTTTATTGGACTCTCAAAAACCAGAATTAGCAATCATTTTCGGTCGTACAAAACGCCGTGTTGATGAGTTAAGCCAAGCTTTAGGTTTACGTGGTTTCATAGCAGAAGGTATCCACGGTGATTTATCTCAAGCGAAACGTATTTCTGTATTACGTCAGTTTAAAGAAGGTAAAATCGATATTTTAATCGCAACCGACGTAGCTGCTCGTGGTTTAGATATTTCAGGTGTAACACATGTTTACAACTTTGATATTCCACAAGATCCAGAATCTTACGTTCACCGAATCGGTCGTACAGGCCGTGCTGGTAAATCGGGTACTGCAATTACTTTTGTAACTCCACGTGAAATGGGTTACTTACGTATTGTTGAAGAAACTACTAAAAAACGTATGACACCTTTAAACCCACCAAGCTCAGCAGAAGCTTTAGTTGGTTTACAAGAAGATGCGATGAAAACATTAGTAGAGTTGGCAAATAATGATTTAGGTAACTACCGTGAATTAGCTGCGAAGTTATTAGAAAATAACGAAGCATTAGATTTAGTGGCAGCTGCATTAAAATCAATTACAAAAGAGCCGGATGCTACACCGGTATCATTATCCGAAGAACGTCCATTACCAATGCGTCGTGAACGTTCAGGTGGCGGCGGTGGCCGTGGCCGTGGTGGTAATGACCGTAACCGTGGTGGCGGTAACCGCAGTGGTGGTGGAGACCGTCGCGGAGGAGATCGCCGTCGTGAAGGTGGCGGTGGCGGAAGTCGTACTGCTAGCGGTGGAAGTCGTGAAGGAGGTCGCCGTGAAGGTGGCGCTCGTCGCGAAGGATCTCGTGATCGTCGTCCACGTCCACGTCGCGAAGACTAATAACATCCAAACACATCAACGAATTATCGTTGGTGTGTTTTTTTACATAAAACGTAGGATATATATAAACTTTTCATAAATTATTTAACAAAAGTGCCATTTATCTATACTATATAAGGTAATGGAAAATTTTTAACACCATTTATATGGGAACAATGAAACAATTAAGAGGTTGAACCGTATAGCATAATAGAAAGAAAGAGGTGTAAAGCTTGTGAGAGAACAACCGAGATACCAATTACCGAAAAAAGCACAAACTGTTTGGCGATTATATGGTCTAATTCAAACTATATTCATTGCTCTTCTCGTCGCGGGAGTTATATTTCTAGTTGTGACATTTGATTGGCCGCAGTGGATTATGTGGATCGCTATTGCACTTGTAGTTTTATCCATCATTTTTTCCGTCGCTGTCTTTCCGAGTATACGTTGGAGAATCTGGCGCTATGAAGTGCGAGAGCAGGAAATTGAGATTCAAAGTGGGTTATTTGTTGTAAAACGAACATTAATACCAATGGTGCGTGTTCAGCATGTAGATACTGAACAAGGTCCAATCTTAAAAAAATATACGTTAGCCAATATTTCAATTTCTTCAGCGGCAACTGTACATACAATACCAATGTTAAAAGTGGAGGAAGCCGACTTACTACGGACAAAAATTTCTGAACTTGCAAGGGTGGCGGAAGATGATGTCTAATGAAAAATATAAACTTCACCCCGTTACAGCTGTTATTAACGTAGTAAAAGCATTAAAAGACCTATTTATTCCGATTGTTATTATTATAGTTGCAAACGGTTTTAACTTTAATTTGGATTTTCGCAGTGAAACGTTTTTCAGTGAAATGATTCCACTTTTTATTTTAGTGATTGTCGTCTTTGGTACGATGGTGAATGGGTTAATTAAGTGGTGGACCTTTGTATACTGGTATGAAGATAGTGAACTTCGGGTTGAATACGGATTATTTGTAAAGAAGAAGCGTTATATTCCATTCGATCGCATTCAAAATTTAAATTACAAAGAAGGAATTTTTCATCGTCTCTTTAAGCTCGTGCAGGTGCAAGTGGAAACGGCAGGGAGCAAAAGTGGTAAGCCTGAAGCTGAGTTGACTGCTGTTACGAGAGCGGCAGCGGACGATGTAGAAATTCAAATGAAAAAAGCAAAGCAAAAGACACCAATTGAAAGTGAACTAATGGAAGTAGTCGAAGAGGAAGAGTCTCCTTCAACTATTTTGCATAAAATGAAGGTACCTGAACTGTTATTGTTGGCATCTACTTCTAGTGGGATCGGTGTTGTATTGGCTGGGGTATTTGCTGTCTTATCGCAATTTGCGGAATTTATTCCATTTGATGCGATTTATGATGAAGTGGCATTTTTAATGGAATACAGCTTTATCGCGGCAATGATATTGATTGCTCTTGCCCTCATGGTAGCGTGGGTAATATCAGTTGGGATTACATTTTTAAATTATTATAGCTTCACAGTGAGTAAACAGCAGAACCGTTTAATTATTACTCGTGGGTTAATTGAAAAAAAACGCGTAACGATTCCAATAAATCGTGTACAGGCAATTAAACTTGTGGAAAATCCATTCCAGCAAATGCTAGGCTTAGCGTCAATTGCTGTGGAAAGTGCTGGTGGAGGATTCAGTGGGGAAGCGGATAAAAAAATTATATTATTTCCGTTAATTGCAAAAAAAGAAGCGTTAAAGCCATTGGCAGAATTGTTTCCTGAATATGATTTTCAGCTTGCGAAAGTAATTCAGCCCCCTAAAAAAGCGTTACCCTTCTTCTATCGGATAGATTTTATTTGGCTCGTACCATTGATCGCTGCGATTTCTTATTTTTTCTATCCATATGGATTACTGTCCTTACTATTGGTGTTACCAATAATTTTATTGGGAATATGGCAATTTAAAACAACTGGCTATACACTGGAAGGTCAGCAAATTACGATTGTCTCTCGCATCTTTAGCCGTGTAACATTTTTCGCATTAAAAAAACGTGTGCAGGTAACACAGGGGAGTCAAACCTATTTCCAAAAACGTCGTAAAATTGGCTCCGCGAAAATAGTTGTTATGTCCGGGATGACAGGAGCTTCGGCAACTGTACGAAATATAGATCAAGAAGAAGTTGAAAAGATATTAACTTGGTATGAATATTAAAAAGAATAGGATGTGTGCAAAAGTAATTCCTTTTTCACACATCCTATTTTTATTTTACGCGTTTTATAGAGTTGTTGCGCCAACGAACCATGTTTTTGGGATTGAAATAAACAAACCCCAAAATAAAGCCGGTAATTAGACCACCTAAATGAGCAGCGATATTAATATTAGGCGTTAAGAAGGTCATAATAAGACTAATGACGATTAATGGCAACATGACTTGTTTTAATTGAGGGAATAAATGTCTAGTGTAGTAAATGAGTGCCCCAAATGCACCGAATATTCCATAAATAGCACCACTTGCGCCTACACTGGCATAATAGGCATCCTGTGTTACAAACGTAGCAGCGACGCCAAAAATACCGGCTAAAAAATAAATTGTTAAAAATCGTATCTTACCAGCAATCTTTTCTAGCTCTGGACCAAATAAAAACAGAGAGAACATATTGAAAAGAACGTGCATGAAGCCGGCATGTAAAAACATTGAAGTAATAATACGCCACCATTCACCAGCGGCAATCAGACCATTCACACTCATGCCTGCATAGAGTAATTGATTTCCCAATCCAGGAACCAAAGTCAATATGTAAACGATTAAATTAATCGCAATGATTGACGAGACAACTGGATATAACGTAATGTATTGTTTGAAATTTTCTCTGCGAATAAACATTCTCCACCTCGATTAAGTCGATATAAAAAAAAACAAATTTTAATTCATTATACATTGGACTAATGTTTAAAAGAAAGGAAGAGCTACTAATTGATTAAAGGGATTGGTTTAGATTTAGTAGAATTGGATCGAATTGAAAAAATGTTGGCGCGTTCTGCAAAATTTGCACAACGTATTTTAACAAAAAGGGAATTAACGATTTTCGATGAATTATCACCAGCTCGGAAAGTGGAATTTTTGGCCGGACGTTTCGCTGCAAAAGAGGCATATTCGAAAGCTAATGGTACTGGAATTGGTAAAGGCTGTGAACTTCATCAGATAGAAATTTTAAAAGATGGACAAGGGAAACCTGTCTTATATTTCGATGGTGAACTGGTAAATGGCTTTATTTCCATCACGCATACACAAACAACAGCAGCTGCCCAAGTAATCTTAATGCAATAATACATACATGCACACCTTGGCTCATATAGTAATTTATCGAAAAAGATAATCGAAAGGGTGAATCTTTGAAACTCCGACTGCTAGTAGTTGTCGTTTGTTGTCTCTTTTTGGCGGCGTGTGGAAAAGCTACAAAGGATGAAGTGATTGAGGATGTCAACAAGAAATGGAATGAGACGAAGGGGTATGAATTAAGTGCATCGATGGAAGTTCGGACAGGCGCAGAGCCGAGAATATATGATGTAAAAGTTTGGCATACAAAACCGGATTTTTATCGAGTAGCAGTTAACCCGCAAGGAGAAACGGAACAGCAATTAATTGTGCGTAATGAAGAAGGGGTATTTGTTGTAACGCCAGCTCTTAGGAAAACGCATAAATTCCAAAGTGAATGGCCGAAACAAAATAGTCAAGCCTATATTATTGGAACGCTGGCAGATGATTTAATGGCTGATTCTAAAGCTGTTATGACAGAAGATGATGCAAGCTATACATTTGAACTGGCAACACGGAATGTAGATCAGACTGCTTTACCTATCCAGCAAATTATGGTCGATAAGAAAACAATGCTTCCGACAAAGGTTAGTGTGTTAGATGAGTCATTACAAGAGCAGGTTGTTATTACATTTGGAGAAATTAAGTTAGGTGTGCAACATACCGCAAAGGATTATGAAGTAGAAAAGTTCTCTGAAAAAGAAGAGAAAAAAGCAGCATCAGCTGATGTTGTAAATACAGATTTCAGTGTATACTATCCAACAATTGACTGGGCACATACTAAGTTAACAGAGGAGTATGAGGTTAAAGAAGATGGGAATTCCCGTGTTATTTTAACATTTGAAGGTGAAAAACCATTTACATTAATGCAACAGCCAATTCAATATGACAACATGGTGTTGCCTGTATTCTCACCTGGCGATCCAGCTGATTTAGGCTATACAATTGGCGCAATTACAGATCACTCTATTCAATGGGATAAAGATGGCATGACATTCTTTATCGCATCTACAAAATTATCTAAAGAGGAATTATTGGAAGTCGCAGCAAGTGTGCAGCAAAGTAGTATGAAATAATTTACCGTTATTGCGAATATGGCTTCGTGCTGACTCAGAAAGACAACATCTTGCACAAGTTTGTGCAAGATGTTGTCTTTTTTATATTAATTTGCGCTTTATTCGAAGGGAAATATGTGCAATAATTTTCTTAATATTTAAAGGTGTTTATACTTATTAAAAAGAGGGTATAGTCAAAATGGAAAATCCAATAAATTACCGACCTACAAAAGCAATTATTGATTTACAAGCTATCGAACATAATCTCATTTCATTACGCCAATATATTGGAAATGCCATTCAAATTATTGCAGTAGTTAAAGCGAATGCATATGGGCATGGAGATGTAGAAGTGGCAAGAACAGCAATCCAAGCAGGAGCAACGATGCTGGCTGTCGCAACACCTGATGAAGCTGTACATATGCGGGAAAACTTTAAAGATATTGATATTTTAGTGTTAGGAGCTACACCACCTAATTTTATTCCTTTTGCTTCACAGGAAAATATTATCCTTACAGTATTTTCGGCAAGTTGGCTAGAAAGTGCGCAACAATATACACCTTTGGCCAATCCCTTAAAGCTTCACATTAAAGTTGATTCGGGTATGGGTCGTATTGGCGTCTCGACCAAAGAAGAATTAATGGAATTGTACGAAGCTATTGTTATACCAAATGATTTTATTCTGGATGGCATTTTTACTCATTTTGCAACTGCAGATGAAGAAGATCCATTGTACTTTGACAATCAAGTAACCCTATTTAAGGACTTTTTGAGTGTATTGCCGAAAAGACCGAGACTAGTCCATGTGGCCAATACTGCTACCGCTTTAGTAAAAGATCCGTCTTTACAGTATGATGCAGTTCGGTTTGGTATTTCAATGTATGGATTATCGCCTTCGCCTTTTGTTGGTTCTAAATTACCGTTTCCAATTAAACCTGCATTTTCACTACATACAGAACTCATACATATAAAAAAAATGCATGCGGGTCAATCAGTCGGCTATGGAGCGACATATACGGTAGAGGAAGATTGCTACATTGGTACGATTCCGATTGGTTATGCGGATGGTATGCTCAGGAAGTTGGAAGGTCAAGAAGTGCTTATTGGAGGAAAAAAGGCGAAAATTGTCGGTAGAATTTGTATGGATCAAAGTATGATTTTACTGCCAACAGCATATAATGTAGGAGAAGAAGTTGTATTGATTGGTCGCCAACAGCAAAAACAAATCACAATGGATGATTGGGCAGCTAAACTCCAAACGATTAATTACGAAGTACCATGCGTAATTACGGCTAGAGTTCCTAGGGTATACAAATAAAAATTCGATGTAATTTTACTGTAAAAATTCCAAAAAAACAAAATAAATATGTTCACATTTATTCCCTTTATAGCGAGAATTGTCAGTTTTTTTATTTTCCTGTCTTTTCATTGTAGGTAATCAATGATAGAATTAATGGGAAATGGGATGTTCGGTGGAGGTGCTTGTTTTGTACGCGAAGGAATTAGTAGAAGTAGAAGAAGTGGTAATTGACATACCTAATGAGCTAGTTACTCAATTTGAAAGAACGTTTGGACGCAATACTGAGAGTGGTTATATGATGGCGTATTTGGCGACTCAAAAAAATACAAAGCATATGCAACCAAATCAAATACGGGAAGCTTTAATAAAGGGCTATGTGGAAATGTCGCAAATTAATCTGACAATTTGCAGTGAGTGCTTGCATGCAGAGTATGAAGCGGAACATATGGTGGAGCGTCTCGTTAGCGGGGGATGACAAGTTGATTGTAAAACGTGGAGACGTTTTTTTTGCTGACCTATCACCAGTGGTAGGTTCAGAACAAGGCGGGACTAGACCCGTGCTTATTATACAAAATGATATTGGAAATCGTTTCAGTCCAACTGTCATAATAGCTGCAATAACTGCGCAAATTCAAAAGGCAAAATTACCAACACATGTTGAAATCGATGCGAAGAAGTATGGTTTTGAACGCGATTCGGTAATTTTGCTTGAGCAATTGCGTACAATTGATAAATCGCGATTAACAGATCGGATAACTCAGCTTGACACAAAACTAATGCAAGAAGTTGATATTGCACTTAATATTAGTTTAGGACTCGTAAAATTTTAATACATAAAAAAAGCATCGAAACTTTTCGTTTCGATGCTTTTTATTATATACAGTATAATATTTTTTATAAATAGTAATCTGTAATCATGTAAAAATATAACAAATAGTTTAAAATAGAAAACATCTAGTGTTTATGTTTACATAGATAAACTTCTAATTTAAAAATAATTTTTGGAATCAAATTTAAACTATAAAGATACCGTATGCTATAATAAAAAAGATTAATAATTCCGAAAATTGATACTGTGTATTAACTCCGTAGAATTAAAACGTAGGAAATTGGAGGCACTATGATGAATACGAAATCTACCGTAGAGATTATAACAGAATGGGATATTGTAGCTGCACGCCAACTTGGACGTAACGAAGCGAAAGAAATTGGCTTTGGCGCGGTAGATCAAGCTCGAATTACGACTGCAATTAGTGAACTTGCTAGAAATATTTATTTGTATGCTCGAGCAGGGGAAGTAGCGATAGAACGTATAAGCGAGGGCGGGAGAGTTGGTATTCGTATTACAGCGGCAGATAAAGGACCAGGGATAAATAATATAAAAAAAGTAATGGAAGATGGTTATTCCACTTCCGGAGGGCTTGGTGCAGGTTTACCAGGCGTTAAAAGATTAATGGATACTATGGATATTCAATCTTCTATTGAAAAAGGAACCATTATAATTATTGAAAAATGGGTCTAGTAGGATGTGATAAAATTTGAAAGAGCTACAAATGCAATATCAGAAAATAGTATCAGATTTTTTATCGAATCAAACGGAAAGGAATTTATATATTGGCCAAAACTTTATTCGCCAGTTAATACAGAAAAAAGTAGCTCCAGAAGAAGTGATAAATATCCACAAGTATGCAATGGAGCAACTCTATCCTGACTTACCCGAATATATTTCACATAGCTATGATTTTTTAATTGAGATTATGGTTCATTTTGGTTTAACCTTAAAAGAGCATCAAAGTTTATTGGAACAGCAAGAAGAGCTACGTATGGAGATGAATGTCGCTACCAAAATACAAAATATGATATTGAGAACGAAAATTCCCCAACTTAAAGATATTGATATTGGGATGGTATCAATACCGATTCGAAAAATGAATGGCGATTATGTCCATTTTTTGGGTGATAAATCACATGTAAGTGTAGCGGTAACAGATGTTGTAGGGAAAGGTGTTCCAGCAGCGCTTTGTATGTCTATGGTCAAGTATGGACTTGATACACTTGAGTGTTCTACCAATGCGCCTTCGCATATTTTGGAAGTGTTAAATCGTATTATTGAAAAAAGTGTGGATGATAGTATGTTCGTCTCGATGTTTTATGGGACATACAATGTCGAAAATGGTAAATTTACATATGGTTCAGCTGGTCATGAGCCCGCTTTATATTATAATTCCGGTAAAGAAACTTTTTTCGATTTGGAATCAAAAGGATTACTTTTAGGTGTCATGCCCGAAGTTAAATATCCACAATACGAGATTCAGCTACAGGATAACGATTTTATCGTGATGATTACAGATGGCGCGACAGATTTCCGTAAGCAGGGGGAACTGGATCCGCGGGATGTAATTAAAAACATAGCATTGAGTTGTCGTCATTTACCGGCTCAGGAAATGTGCGAAAAAATGTATGCATACTTAAAAAAATTACCGGATTTTGATTTGGAAGACGATTTTACGGTCGTCATCTTTAAAAAATAAATAAATTTATGTTTAATCACCCGTGATTAGGGGTATTATAATTAGGTTTATAGATGGAGGTGTCTAATAATGAATGTAAATGTTCAATTTAGAGAAGATGGTAATATTTTGCGAGGCTATATCGAGGGAGAAATTGATACTTATACAGCTCCGGTTTTGCGCGAAGAATTGGAAACGGTTCAAATTGTTGAAGGTCGTGTAATTGAGTTGGACTTATCAAAAGTAAATTATATGGATAGTACAGGTTTGGGAATTTTTGTTGCGTTTTATAAAAAGGTGACAAGGGAAAATGCATCACTTAAATTAGTGGGCTTATCAAATCGTTTAGTTAGATTGTTTGAAATTACAGGATTAAGTGAACTGATGAGTATTGAGACCGACGAGGAATTGGAGTTGAAATAATGAAGGCATTTGACTATATTGAAATTCGAGTACCTGCCAAGTCGCAATATGTAAGTGTAATCCGTTTGACAATTTCAGGATTAGCGATGCGAGTTGGATTTACTTATGATGAAATTGAAGATTTAAAAATAGCCACAAGTGAAGCAGTAACAAATGTAGTCCACCATGCATATAAAGCCAATGAAGATGGTGAAGTTGTTATTGGGTGTGCATTATTCGAAGACAAAATCGAAATAATGGTAGCAGATTATGGTGTAAGTTTTAATTTTGAAGAAGTTAAGTCGAAAATTGGTCCATATCATGAAGATGAAAACGTAGCCCTTTTACGTGAAGGGGGATTAGGAATTTTCTTAATGGAAACTTTAATGGACGAAGTGAAATTAACTAACGAAGGTGGCGTCACTGTTTTCATGACGAAGTATGTCTCGAGAGAGCAGGTGAAAGGGAATGTCGAAAGAATCACTACCTAAAAATTCATCAAAAGAAGAAGTACTAAATTGGATTGCCGAATATCAAGACAATGGCAGTGAAGAAGCACAAACGAATCTTGTGCTTCATTACCAACAACTAGTAGAGTCGATTGCTCGCAAATACTCTCATGGTAAATCTTATTATGATGATATTGTACAAGTCGGAATGCTTGGCTTGTTAGGTGCAATCCGACGATTTGACCCTTCTTTTGGCCGGAGTTTTGAGGCGTTTGCAGTCCCAACGATTGTTGGAGAAATAAAGCGCTTTTTACGTGATAAAACATGGGACGTGCATGTTCCTAGACGTATAAAAGAATTAGGACCAAGAATTAAAGCAGCAGTGGAAGCATTAACTACTTCGTTACAACGTTCTCCTTCTATTACTGAAATTGCTGATTATTTAGAGGTTCAGGATGAAGAAGTTTTAGAAGCGATGGAGATGGGACGAAGCTATCAAGCGTTATCGATGGATCACTCGATTGAATCAGATTCTGACGGAAGTACAGTAACATTATTTGATGTTGTCGGAAGAGAAGATGTCGGCTATGAAGTGACAAACCGCCGAATGCTTGTAGCGGATGCGATGAATGTATTAAATGAACGTGAACGTCAAATTATCCAGTTAACCTATTTAGAACAATTAAGTCAAAAGGAAGCTGGAGAAAGACTCGGTATTTCACAAATGCATGTATCACGAATTCAGCGAAAAGCCGTAAAAAAATTACAGGATGCCATTGCAGCAAGTGGTGGCGTATCATTATAAAGAAATTGGAGTCTACTAGATAAGTAGGCTCTTTTTTTTGTGGAAAGCTGTCGCTATTTGGGAAAATAATTATCCATAAGTGATACACTATAGAAAGCTTAAAATTTAAAGGAGTGGCATAATGGAACAACAAAAAATGTTACAGATAATCGCCAAAGATGCGAATGTAGAATCGAAACAAGCGCAAGCAGTTATCCGATTATTGGAAGAGGGCAATACAGTACCCTTTATAGCACGCTACCGAAAAGAAGTTACAGGTTCCTTGGATGAAGTTCAAATTAAGGCAGTAGAAGACCGCTACCATTACATACAACAACTCGAGACACGCAAAGAAGAAGTATTACGCTTGATTGATGAACAAGGAAAGTTAACCGAGGAGTTGCAAACATCAATTCATGCAGCAACGGTTTTACAGCGACTGGAGGATTTATACCGTCCATATAAGCAAAAGAGACGTACAAAAGCGACAATTGCTAAAGAACGTGGTTTAGAACCGTTGGCAGAACAAATATTAAAATTTAGTAAGCAATCTTTAGAACAGTTGGCGAACCCGTTTTTAAACGAAGAACAAGGTGTAACAACGGTTGAAGACGCATTGGCAGGTGCGCGCGACATTTTAGCTGAGCGCTTTGCGGACGATGCTGCAGTTCGAGAAAAACTACGTACCCTTTCTTGGCGAGAGGGAAAGCTCATGACCGTGCTGAAAAATGCGGACAAGGATGAAAAGCAAGTATATGAAATGTACTATGAATATGAGGAGCCTATCCATCGAATGGCCCCGCACCGTACTTTGGCGGTGAATCGTGGTGAGAAAGAGGAAGTACTAAGAGTTTCAATTGAAGTGCCTGGAGAAAAAGCGACTACACAAATGGAAAATCACTTTATTCCTAGAAATTTTATAGGACATTCTGTTAATGAGGTTAAATTAGCGGTTGCTGATAGCTATAAACGTTTAATTAAACCATCCATTGAGAACGAATTGCGTGCTGAACTTACGGCAAAGGCTGAGGCACAGGCAATTCACATCTTTTCTGAGAATTTGAGAAATCTATTACTACAGCCTCCAATGCGCGGGAAAGTTGTGTTAGGTGTAGACCCAGCTTACCGTACTGGTTGTAAACTGGCGGTAGTTGATGAGACAGGAAAAATGATTGAAGTTGGGGTTATCTATCCACATACAACATCGGATCCATCAAAAGCAAAAGAGACTGTTAAATCGTTACTGAAAAAGTACCCAATTAGTATTATTGCTATAGGAAACGGTACAGCCTCCCGTGAAACAGAACAATTTATTGCGGAATTACTGAAAGAAACAGATGGGAATATTGCCTACGTTATTGTAAATGAAGCAGGGGCATCGGTGTACTCGGCATCGGAAGTAGCACGTGCGGAATTTCCGAACCTACAAGTAGAGCAACGTAGTGCCGTATCAATCGCACGCCGTTTACAAGATCCACTATCCGAGTTGGTGAAAATTGACCCGAAAGCTGTCGGTGTAGGTCAGTACCAGCATGATGTATCTCAGAAACAGCTGGCTGAATCATTGACGTTTATCGTTGAAACCGCAGTAAACCAAGTGGGTGTTGATGTAAATACGGCATCTGCATCACTATTGCAATACGTATCAGGGCTATCCAAAACAGTGGCTGAAAATATTGTAGTAATGCGAAGTGAAAATGGTCCGTTTTCTTCACGAACTCAGCTCAAAAAGATACCTCGTTTAGGTGCCAAAACCTATGAGCAAGCAATTGGCTTTTTACGAATTTCGGAAGCAAAAAATCCATTGGATGCAACAGGCATTCACCCTGAAAGTTATAAACTCGCTGAAGCAATATTAGAGGCTGCAGGAGTAACAAAAAAAGATGTAGGTACGGCAAAAGCAGAAGAGGCTATAAGTAAATTAAGTTTACTGACATTAAGTGAGACATTAAATGTCGGGGAAGTAACCTTGAAGGATATTATTGATACTTTAATAAAGCCAACCCGTGATCCCCGAGATGCATTTCCGCAGCCTTTATTAAAAACGGATGTATTGCAGATGGATGATTTACAAGTAGGAATGGAATTGCAAGGTACTGTTCGGAATGTTGTTGATTTTGGAGCGTTTGTTGATATTGGTGTTAAACAAGACGGGCTAGTTCACATATCTAAACTGCAAAAGAGCCGTGTAAAGCATCCGTTAGATGTTGTATCATTAGGTGATATTGTAACAGTATGGGTAGAAAAGGTAGAAGCAAGTAAAGGACGTATTTCATTAACGATGCTTTCACCTGAAAATCAACTAAACGTGTAAAGAAAATAAATATCCATTATAATAAAAAGCGCATAAATTAATATGTGCTTTTTATTATGTTTGGGGAGGTAGCGTATGACGGATGAACAACTTCAGGAGCTTGTAGAACAGTTATCTAATGAATATTTTAACCGACCTTTTGTTCATAAAGCTTATTTTAATAGCCGTTTAAAAACAACGGGTGGACGGTATTTGTTAGGTAGTCATCATATAGAATTGAATAAAAGGCTTTATGATCATTTTGGGATAAAAGAACTCAAGGGGATTATTTTACATGAACTTTGCCACTATCATTTACATATTTTAGGTATGGGCTATAAGCATCGAGATGCCGATTTCCGAAATTTATTGAAAAAAGTCGGAGCACCAAGATTTTGTTCCACAATAGAGGAGCCAAATAAGCCATTAAAGAAAAAGGCAGTACATATGTATAGTTGTGTAAATTGTGGGCAGATTTATAAAAGGAAAAAGAAGATGGATGTAAAAAGGTATTCTTGTAGTATTTGCCAAGGAAAAATTAAATTTTTGCGAAGTGAAATTTAATTTGAAAAAGGGTTTAAATAGTAATGAATAAAGGAAAGGATCAGTTATATGCTTTTCTGAAGGATATTTTTTTCTGCTTATATATAGGAAGTGATTTATTTTTTAAAAAAAGTTTTTAAAAAGTGTTGACGAACATTATTTCACTATCTATAATAGTAAAAGTCGACAAGATGATGTCGCGATGAAGTAATCATTCCGAAGTAGCTCAGTTGGTAGAGCATCCGGCTGTTAACCGGCAGGTCGCAGGTTCGAGTCCTGCCTTCGGAGCCATTGTAGGCCCGTTGGTCAAGTGGTTAAGACACCGCCCTTTCACGGCGGTAACACGGGTTCGAATCCCGTACGGGTCACCACTTTTATTTTCATATTATAGTTTACTTATGGTCCCGTGGTGTAGCGGTTAACATGCCTGCCTGTCACGCAGGAGATCGCCGGTTCGATCCCGGTCGGGACCGCCATTTATTGGGGTATAGCCAAGCGGTAAGGCAACGGATTTTGATTCCGTCATGCCCTGGTTCGAATCCAGGTTCCCCAGCCATTTGGAGCCATTAGCTCAGTTGGTAGAGCATCTGACTTTTAATCAGAGGGTCGAAGGTTCGAGTCCTTCATGGCTCACCAGTTTTCATATTGACAAATTATTTCAGTGATGTATAATAATTAAAGTCGAATGAAGCGGTCGTGGCGGAATGGCAGACGCGCTAGGTTGAGGGCCTAGTGGGGGCAACCCCGTGGAGGTTCAAATCCTCTCGGCCGCACCAAGTAACTTTATAACTTGCGCCCGTAGCTCAATTGGATAGAGCGTCTGACTACGGATCAGAAGGTTATGGGTTCGACTCCTGTCGGGCGCGCCAAAATATAAAATAATAAAATGCGGGTGTAGTTTAGTGGTAAAACCTCAGCCTTCCAAGCTGATGTTGTCGGTTCGATTCCGATCACCCGCTCCAGTTTTTTTAAAAAAACTGTTGACATCCGATAAGGGATGTTATATGATATAAGAGTTGTCGCAAAGATAACATGATGAACCTTGAAAACTGAACAAGCAACGTTAATGAAACAAGCTTCTTAAATGAAGCAAACAATAGATTATAACTTTT
>NZ_JACSPW010000011.1 GCF_014836935.1 Solibacillus merdavium
ATATATATATAATGATTTAGGTAATTTTTCATAATCTTTAGTTAAAATATTATGAATCTCAATTAAATTTATCTCTTTCTCATAATCTTCAGTACCTTTTTGTCTATGAAAATGTCTATAATTTATGTGTTTATCAATAAATCCCAAAAGGTTAACATACACACTTTCTTTATAGTCATTTAATAATCCTTTTTGTTCTAAATCTTGTTTCTTACCCGTAAATTCAAAGTATTCTTCAATTTTTTTCTTGGTCAACTCTTCTATATTTAATAAAGTACAATATAAATCACCATTAGAATATTCATAAATTGATAACTTCTTAAAAGCATCATCCAATAGGTTATTATCTTCTACATATTTATATAATTCAAAAGGGCTCATTTGAGTTTTGGATTTTGAACTTGAAGGTGCTTTTGAGGCTATTAATGCTTCTCTTAAAGTAGCAATATCTAAAAGAGTTTTTCCATTTGATTCAATACGTTCTGCTGTATGCAAATATGCTCTAGTAATTGATTTATAATTATCATATACAGATTTTCCAAGTAATAACCATATTGCATCCCTGTAATTACTTAAAGAATCTACCCCATAAGATTTCACTTGATGAATTTGAACATAATCTTCATTTTTAAGTATCGAAAAATCCTCTAAATACTCAAATTCCAAACTATACTGATTAATTAATTCAATATTTCCAATTGAATTAATCATATAATCGATTACAGCAATAATCGCTACCTTCCCTTGATAACAAAAACCATTCCAACTGTGTGTGGCATCAAATTCAATACTTTTATCAACAACTTTACTTTCCACTACTTTATATACCTCCCGAATTTATTTACAGTACTATCTCTCTTTTATATTGTAAGGTAATGTAAATTCAATAGTAACAAAATTCTAAACATAATTGTTAAATATATATTTCAACCCCAGTACCTGGTCACTTTAATTACAAAGAGGAGTACCCGTGTTTCATGCCCCACCCCTCTATACATAAGTCGCTATGTATCCATTTGGATATGTAGCGGCTTTTTTGTGTTACAGCGAAAAAAGGCGTAGTGAGAAGAGCGCCAGCAAGAAGGAGGCATTCTCATCAAGTTGACAGTGAAAAGTTATCACCAATATAAAAAGGTATCGGAGGAATAAACATGTTAAAACGATTTAAACAACGTTTCCAAGCATCGTCGTTAGAAGATGGTGTTGATTTATCAAGGAAGGAAATAAAGGAGCTACACATCGATTTAACGCACCAACTACAAACAGTTGAAGAGGCAGTATTAATTGCTATCGACAGAAATAATTACACGTTATTTTCCAATTTAGTCATTGAAAGAAAAAGAATTTCCATTGCTATTGATACCGTAGAAACGACAATCGATCAAACACATCGACGTCGTTTCTTTTCATCTACAAACATTAAAACATTGTCGACAAAGCTCGATGATTCAATCTCATCCATCAACAACAAATCAAGAATCATCGCTGCTAGCGTCATCAACCGCGCGGCAAAGAGTTTAGATTATAATTCTCAACTTAGTGAAAAAATGCAGCATTCTCTTCAACAATCATCGACACGTCTTTCTCAATTATCTAAGCAAGTCATCCAACAAACAAAGGAGCGAAAAAACAAATGAAACAATCAAAACAAGAATCCGCAAACAACATCGTTCAACTACAACAGGAATCAACATCAATTCCATCGTCGACATCAACACTACCTGATTTAATCATTACGTCGACAGAAGCAAAGGAACGTATCAATAAGCTTCAGGATTTTGTAAAGACGTCGATGGTACGCGGGGTTGATTATGGCTCAATCGATGGTTTCTCAAAACCTACATTATTAAAGCCTGGTGCTGAAAAGTTATGTGACGCATTTGGTTTTTCTAAAACAGTTGATGTCATCAATCGTATTGAACAATGGGAAGTTGGGATTTTTTCATATGAGGTGAAGGTAACATTATCAAATAAGAAAACAGGTGTTGTAGAAGCTGAGGGAATCGGTTCATGCAATAGCAAGGAGGCTTCTTTCCGCTACCAAGATCCTTTTACAATCGTCAACACATTACTAAAGATGGCAAAGAAACGTGCATTGATTGACGCTGTATTATCCGCTACTAGAACTTCCGGATTATTTACACAAGATATTGAAGACTTTCCTAAACCAGACCGTAAAGGAGGTGATGCCCCTGCAACAGAGCAGCAATTAAAAACACTATTTCGTATCGTTAAGCAAATGGACATGTCTAACGGTGTAGCAAAGGAGATGATGAAGATAAAATACGATGTCGACAAAAGCATCTTGTTGACGAAGCGACAAGCACATGAATTCACACAAGAATTATTGTTACTACAGTACGCTCAACAACACGGCAATGATGCTGTTATCGACCATATTCAGCAATAACAAAACCCATCCATTGCATAAGCAGTAGATGGGTTTTAAAATTTTTTTATAGAATAATTATGATTAAAACTAATCATCTATATTTGTTTTCCAAAACTTTTTCTTTAAACTTTAAAAACTCAATTATTGATGTTGGTTTGAAAAACTGATTAAACATTTTTTCAAAAATACCACCACCTAATATCTCTGTAATACCCTGATGCTCTATTTGAATTGCTTGTCCTTTGTACTCGAAAGGTTTTACGATATTGGGTACTTTATTAATTTTCTCAGTTTCTTTTTGCGTCAGCAGTTTGACATTAACTCCTGCTGTTATTAACATCTTAATCCATTTATCAAAATCTATAGACATCAAAATGTATATTTCACCACTTAGTATCTTAACTATATCATTTATACTGAAATTGCATAAAAAAAGTGGTCTTGCTGTTGGATCATATAAAAAAGTTTTTAAATCTATAGTTGGGAAATCAATACCACATGTCTTTTTCCAGCTTTCAAATGCTGTATGAATAGGAATATGCCTAGCATTATATACTCCAATAATTAAACATTCGTCAATAAGTCTTAAACTATAACTCTTTTTCTGAACTTCTTTAAGCATATCTCCTACAATATTTTCAAAGAATACCGGTTCGAAAACTTCTTCTGGAATAAATACGTTGTAACCAGAAGCCAAATCCTTTCCTTCTCCAGTATTTATTGTATTAAGCACTTCATGCGTTTTAATTTCTTGTTTAAGATATCTATCCATTTGCTTCATAAATTTTTTATCTTTATCTTTTACTGATTGATATAACGCAAATTCACAATTTGTTTCAAAAAAATGATTTAGTGTGTCTGAAATTTCTTCATTTATTCTTCCTTCTTTTAACTCTGCAAAACCTATTTTCTTAGAGTTAAAATCCATTACCATTAAATCTGCAATTTGTATAAAGGAAGTGATATCAGTTAATAAAGCGAAACTATGTACATCATTTTGAAATATCTCTTCCATGACTTTAATTTCATGTGCTAAGTTAGAATTATATATTTCCACTTGGGGATTATTTAAGAATAACCTTTTTACTTTTGTGCTATCAAAACTTAGTAAAGTCCAAGCAATAGAATCTGCAACTTTCCTTAGAATTACTTTTTTATATTGTACAGATTTGATTTTACCTTCTAAATCATTTATTAAATCTGTCTCTCTATTCTTTCTAGAAGTCTTAAGTCTATCCTTTAACTTCTTTTCTTCTCTACCAATAATCAATAAATTTTGTATTATCATTTTTTGAGTCTTCATAAAACCTTCATGTACTTTCCCTATAAACTCTATTGGAGGTTTTTTATAATTTTGAATTTCAACATGTTTTATACCATATTCTAATGCAAAAAATAATATAGACTTAAGCTCTTTTTGAAACTTACTATCTATCATTTTATCACCCCTAAATATTTTTATTAAATGGGAAATTTATTTAAAATATTATGAACAAAACTAATAAGTAAAATATTACATTAAAGCCCATCTATTGCAAATGCAGCAGATGGGCTTTTCTTTATCTAAATACATTTAACAGATGTATCTAGATGCGTTATCAACGTAATTCAAGTTTATCACACACAAGGGAGTGGCGTCGACGCTGCTCCTTTTTGTATTTAAAAAACTTATACAAATTGGAGGAATTAATTATGACTACAATTAACGAAAATACATTCAAATCATTAATCGCAACGACATTACGTGAAAAGGAAGATGGCTATATCCTTTCTGAAATCTTCACTCGCTATCCATCTATTCAGGAGTTATTAGATGTAACGGAAGAAGAGTTATTAAACATTAAAGGTATCGGTAAAACAAAAGCACAACAAATCATCGCCGCGCTTCAATTAGCTCGCATGAATCCAGTAACAACAGAGCAACGCTTCAAAATTCGTAGCCCACAAGATGCATACACATATCTACAAGATTTACAGCATCTACAACAAGAGCATTTCGTTGTACTAGGGTTAAATACAAAAAATGAAGTAACATTCCGTAAAACAGTCTTTGTCGGCTCTTTAAATGCATCCATCTGTCATCCTCGCGAAATCATGAAAGAATTAGTCAAACGCTCTTGTGCATGTGCAATCCTATCACACAACCACCCTTCGGGAGATACGTCACCATCTCCTGAAGACATCCAAGTAACTGAACGATTAGTAGAAGCTGGCCGAATCATTGGTATCGAAATTGTCGACCATATCATCGTCGGTTCAAATAAATATCTGTCGATGAAAGAAAAAGGTTATTTCTAAGCTATTTGAAGGTGCATATATTCAAGGCGTACCTTTTCTGCCATATTTCAATTAATGGGCGAAGAAATCATTAAAAATGTGATTCTTTGCTCTTATCCTCGTTAATTCAGGGCTTTTAAGTCATGGCTTTCTATAAAGAACACAAATATTAACTTAAAAGTTAAATGCTTATATTTATATACTAGCCAACCATGCGAATTGTAACATTGGATTTTAAAAATTTAATTAAATTTTGCAAAATCAAATTTATTGACACTTAATTGCTCAAGATTTTGAGTTATTATGGTTGCATTTTTAAGACGGAAATCATCATAGCTAGATTTAATTTTATAGAAACCTGCTTGGGAATATGATTGTTTTGTCTGACTCTCTCCTAATGTATGTATTTTTGTAACAAAAGCTATTAAACTACTTTTACTACGAGTACTAATGGTACTATCGCTTTCAATAAGATTCAAAACTCGCTTAAGTTCTGTACTTTGAATATTAAAGTTCAAATTTAAGCGTTTAAGATTCTTATTTAATAATGGTTTTATGACAGCAGAAGAAAGTATTTGAGAAGTAGTATTCTTCGAGTGAAGAATTCTTAAATCACTGCGACTCAGTTCACTCTCATACCTTAGACACCCTTTACTCTTTGGAATTAAAGTTATAAAGTCATCATGGTTTTTTTCATTCTCTTTAATTTCAGCTTGCTTATCATATACCTTCTCTGCTGTTGATTTCGCTTTCCAAACCACAGACTGAATTTTATCTTTCCCACTCGCTTTATAAGTAGTGTTTTTTCTTTTTTGAAGCACTTTTTTTGAAGCGTTTGATAAATACCGCTGCATATTTGAACCTACATTAAAGTTTTTACAGACATGCATTTTTTTTATAGTCCAAGAATCAACACCAGGTAACCTATTCAAAGAGACTTTTAATTTTTTGCATAGGAACACTTTTATCATATCCAGCGTCCACTTCATTTCATCATCATTTAATTCGTAAAAGTTTGTACCGTGTCTAAATTTCGGTAACGACACTTCAACTCGTAACCAACACTTTGTCGGTTCATCCTTATCGAATGTATAAGAAATAAAAGGCTCTCCTATAAATTCGTTCTCCTTAATGTTATAAAAACATTTAACACTGCCATTACTTTGACGTTCAGTCATTGACGTCCATTTTATTTCTCGAAGATCCTTCATAGTTAATCTAAGTGGAATATCAAACTTTATTGTATCTACCATAACTTATATTCCTTTCTTCTAAAGTAGACAGTTTTCTGTGTATTACTTTAGATTTGATATTTTCGCTTATCTTAATATACGTTTTATCAATTGTTCAACTAGGCTATAAAGTTCAATCTGTGAATATCTAAGCAAATTTGATAACTATCTCTCATAGTTATACACCGGCATATAATTCATAATTTCAAATCGCTTTAATAACTGTATTTAATTGGCCAAAAGCCATCGTACACACATCAAAAAAATACAAACCTCATTCAATGTTCAGGATGCTATGCTTGATACATCAAATGATATCAATTGAATTTATTTACAAAAGGAGCGAATAACAATGGATATTTTAAACTTAGAAAACCACATCATTCATACCATTGAAAAATCAATCACGAAATTATCGATTGAATATAAAGAATGGTTATCTTTAAAGGAAGGTGCATCATATGCAGGTGTTTCATACAATACGTTTATTAAATTTAGATCAATGGGGTTGAAAGTAACTGAAATCGATGGAGTGAAACGTGTTTCTAAAAAAGAAGTAGATCGATTTATGGAAAGTTATAGTTTTTAAACCCTTGCGAGAGGAACTAATCTTACACATTCATATATAATGATGTGGAGGTTAATCCTCTCCTTTTATATCTTGCCCCCGCAACGATACTAGGAGGAATAATAATGGCTCAAACGAGATCATCAATTAAAAGCTACAAAAACAAAAAAGGCGAAACACTTTATATGTTCCGAGTTTATTTAGGGATAAATGAATTAACAGGTAAACCTGATAATACCACTCGTCGAGGATTTAAAACTAAAAGAGAAGCTGAACATGCACTTACCAAAATTAAATTTGAAGTTTCTCAAGGAACATATAAATCATCAAGAGCTGAAACATTTCAAGATGTGTATGATTTATGGATTATTCAATACGAAAAAACCGTCGAAGAAAGTACTTTTGTTAAAACTATAGGCTATTTCAAAAATCATATACTACCAAGCATGGGCAACTACCGTATCGAAAAGATTACGATAGCAATTTGTCAAAAGCACTTTGATGAATGGGCTGGTAAAGTAAAAAAAGCACGAACTATCAAAGCCTATGCAAAAAAAGTTTTAGACTTTGCAATCGTTCATGGCTATCTTGCAACCAATCCTTTTACTCATGTCGAAACAAAAGTTAAACAAACTTATTCTGAACCAGTTAACGAGGAAGATGCAAACTTTTATACAAAGGAAGAATTAACTACCTTTTTAAACTACGCTGAACTTCATTTAGATTATAAAGCTTATACTTTGCTGCGTTTAATCTCTTATACCGGAATGCGAAAAAGTGAAGCATTAGCACTGACGTGGAATGATTTAAACCTTGTTGATAATGAGTTAAGGTTAAGCTGCTGACTATTTCCTGACTACAAATTGACTATTTTTCGATGAAATCAGATGAAACCAGATGAAATAAAAAAAGCGCCAAAACCCTTGTCTATCAAGGATTTTGACACTCAGTGAAATCATTTGATTTCCATTAAATGGAGACGGTGGGAGTCGAACCCACGTCCAGAAGCTCCAATACGCCGGCTTCTACGCGTGTAGTTTGTCTATTTGCAATTCGCGAATTCTTATGCCGACAGACAGGCGTCCGAATCGCTAACCTGGGAATCTCTTACCGTTGACTCAGGTGGTGCCAACGATCGTATCCCACTTAAGTTGAACCCAGCGTAGTCTACATGGGCGATAGACAGGCTGAGTGCTACGCAGTATTAAGCTGCGAAAGCGAAGTTTTGTTGTTTGCCAGTTATTATATAACTTCCGTTGTTGACGAAGACGAGACCTCCGACGCGCGACCAGAGCTTGAACCACCCCTGTCGAATCCGTAACGTCCCCGAGTAGTAGTAAACCCGAGTTAAGTTTCGGCATGAGCGAGATGCTCATTAAAACGTGTACCGTATGAGTAGATACACACTGGCTAGTACAGTAAATTATATGACAAAACGTGCGAGCTTGCAAGTAAATCCGCTTCGATTACACCTTGCCAATATTTGCTTCGCTCTCCATCGCAAAGCTACGATTCCGTCATCGCTTCATGTCCATCAAGCACATTTATGATTGTCCTGTTCTTTCCATGAACGGATCAACTGAATTGGCTTTGCCACTTTATATGGCCGACCCCATTATTTACAAGCGATTTCTCAGCTTTGTATAAACGGATGGCTGAAATATATTCACTTAAAGGCATTCCTACTTGTTCTTCAAAAACCTCCTCGTATTCCGGACATTTTATCGCAACCAGTTCTTCTACCATTGCCATACATTTAGGATTTTCACTATGTTTTTCAACTAACAAAACAATTCTATCTATGATTTCTGCATTGCGTATTCTTATCACCTGTTATATCCCCCTATTATTCTAGTACCTTTCCTAAAAATCACTTGTTCTACCTATAAAAATTCTCTATTTAATGTCCATTTTTAATTATTACCCACAAGTAAAATATTCAAAACCACTTTTTTCACACAAAAAAAGATATGTTAAAAGATTTTAAAACCTTCAACATACCTCTTAAAAAATCTTATACAAGCGACCTCAGCAAAAACCGGGCTGCTCCTATTCAATTTACTTATTAGGTAGTTACTCTTACTAAAAAAAAGAAATCCCGCTTACTGTTGGCGATCCTTGAAAGCACGCTCCATGTCGCGTTTTGCTTCCTTCTTCTTCATATCATGACGCTTATCGTAATCCTTCTTACCTTTTGCAAGACCGATTAGCAGCTTCGCATAGCCGTCCTTAATATACATTTTAAGTGGCACGATTGTATAGCCGTCACGTTTTACTGCACCGACTAACTCACTAATTTGCTTTTTATGTAAGAGCAGCTTGCGTTCACGTAATGGGTCATGGTTGAAGCGATTGCCTTGATCGAACGGAGAAATATGCATATTTTTAACCCATGCTTCGCCGCCCATCACACTAATATAAGCTTCCTTCAGCTGGACGCGGGCACCTCGTACAGATTTAATCTCTGTACCTGTCAGTACCATCCCTGCTTCAATCGTTTCTTCTATGAAGTAATCATGGCTTGCTTTTTTGTTTTGAGCCAAAACTTTACCTGTGCCTTTTGCCATCTCTTTAACACCTCTATTATCCACATAAGGGAGTGTGGCTATGATGCCGAAAATTGCATCATAGCTTCACACCTTATTATTTCTTTTTACTTTTTTTCTTTTTTCCTTTAGCGATGCCCTCGAAAAACTTCGGCTTATCGCCCGCTTTGCCTTCTTTTCGGCGTCCACGTGGATCACGGTCAGACGTGCCTGAACGTTTTGCTTTTTCAGGACGTGCCTTGCTTCCCCCACGTGCTTTGCGGTCACGTTTTTCGCCTGTGCGCTCAGCATCCTTGCCACGGCCTTCTCTGCGACCTGCATGGATTACTTTTGATGTTGGGCGACGAGCTGGACGTGGACTGCTCACCATGTCGACAATTTCAAAGTCGACTGAAGATTCCTCAATCACAACATTCGCTACACGGATCTTCACTTCATCCCCAATACGGAATTGGCGACCCGTACGCTCACCGATCATTGACATTTGACGGTCATCAAAGCGGTAGTAATCGTCGGTCATATTCGAAATATGCACAAGTCCTTCTACTGTATTTTCAAGCTCCACGAAAATACCGAAGTTCGTAATCGATGACACAATCCCTTCGAACTCTTCACCGATTTTGTCAGACATGAACTGTGCCTTCTTCAATGCATCTGTATCACGCTCTGCCTCTACTGCACGACGCTCACGGCTTGACGTATGTTCCGCAATTTCATCCATTACAGCACTCCACTGAACAACTGTTTCCTTCGACGTATCACCATTTACTAAATACGTACGAATTAAACGATGGACGATTAAATCCGGATAACGACGGATTGGTGATGTGAAATGCGTATAAAACTCTGTCGATAAACCGAAGTGACCTAAAGACTCCGCATAATACTTAGCCTGCTGCATCGAACGTAATAACATCGTTGAAATAACTGGCTCTTCTGGTAAGCCTTCAATCGATTTAATGACTTCCTGAAGTGCTTTTGGATGTACCGAGTTTCCTGTACCTTTTATCATAATACCAAAATTTGTCACGAACTCAAAGAAACGTTGTAATTTTTCTGGTTTCGGATCTTCGTGAATACGGTAAATGAACGGCAGCTCCATCCAGTGGAAATGCTCGGCAATTGTTTCGTTTGCCGCAAGCATGAATTCTTCGATTAGACGCTCTGCTACTGTACGCTCGCGTAATACGATGTCAGTCGGCCAGCCATCTTCATCAACTAATACTTTTGATTCCTTAAAGTCAAAGTCAATTGCACCGCGCCCCATACGTTTACTTCTAAGAATTTGCGCTAAGTCAGCCATATCTCTAAACATCGGCACTAATTTTTCATAGCGCTCCATTAGCTCTGGATTTTCATCCGGATTTTCTAAAATATTATAAACGTCCGTATACGTCATACGCTCCGTCGTGTTAATGACACTTTGGAAAATTTCATGCTTTACAACATGACCTGCTCCATCAATCGTCATTTCACAAGATAATGTTAAACGGTCAACCTGTGGATTTAATGAACAAATCCCATTTGACAAACGGTGTGGAATCATCGGAATAACGCGGTCTGTTAAATAAACAGAAGTCGCACGTTCATAAGCTTCCTCATCTAGTACTGAACCCTGTGTGACATAGTAGCTAACATCGGCAATATGAACACCTAATTTATACGTACCATCATCATTTTTGACAACTGTTACGGCATCATCCAAGTCTTTTGCGTCTGCACCGTCAATTGTTACGATGACTTCATTACGTAGGTCACGACGACCGACTAAATCCTGCTCCGTAATTTCCTCCGGTACATCGATTGCTGCCTGAACAACCTCTTCAGGGAACTCTGGCGGAATATCATATTTATAAAGGATCGATAAAATGTCCACACCCGGATCATTTTTATGACCTAAAATTTTCGTAACCATCCCTGTCGCTGATTTAGCTGCATCTGGCCAATGTGTCACTTCTACGACTACTTTATGTCCATCTACCGCGCCCAATGAATCTTCCTTCGCGATGAAAATATCCATATTCAGCTTTTTATCATCTGTAATAACAAAGCCAAAGCCACGATTTGCCTGGTACGTACCTACAAATGAAGTTTTACTGCGTTCAACGATTTTAACAACCGTACCTTCACGGCGGTCACCTGATTGTTCCTTTAATACACGGACCAATACAGTATCCTCATTTAGCGCCCCGTTTACTTCATGTGCTGGGATGAAAATATCATCCATGCCCTGTTCTTCCGGTGCAACGAAGCCAAAGCCTTTTGCATTCCCGATAAAGCGGCCGCGCAGTAAGTTCATGCGCTCCGGTAAACCATAACGATTCGAACGGGAGCGGACAATTAGTCCTTGTGCTTCCATTTTTACGAGTGTTTTAACTAATTCACGGAAATCATCCGCTTCTACCAATTCAAGCATATCTTCAATTTCCGAAACGGTCATTGGTTTGTAGCCATCGTCCTTCATCATATCGAGGACGCGCTGTTGTAATTCATTTTGTTGTGTCATGTATTATTTCCCTCCTTTGAACAGAAAATAAAGTTCAAGTTTACCTATAAAAAGTTTATAAAGGTCTTTCCTTAATAACCGTTGATTTTCGTTACGGTTACGCTTTCCGCGGGCACGGCCTGAGCCTGTAGTCTCAGGCGCGCGCTGTTCCCGCTGGAGTCGAACCTCCACTACAATCAACTACTGTACGGTTAAACATACTTTTCTTCTTTATAAATAAATTGAACAAAATTATTTCACATCATTAGACTGTCCAATCTAACGAATTTAAAAACGTGAGAACTTCTTCATGAAGCTTGTCTTTTTCTTTATCGAGTGTAATGACATGTCCTGATTCTTCATACCAGCTGATGGTTTTGTCGATGGATTCGACGGTTTCAAAGATGATATTGGCGGAATCGGGGTTGATGACTTGGTCGTTGCGCGATTGGATTACTAAAATCGGCGCATACAAATGGTCAATCGATTGTCGTACATCGTAGATAAGCTGCTGCAGTTCAGGTAATGAAGCCATGCCCTGCTCTTTAATTGCTTCAATCTCTAATTCAATTTCCTGTTCACTTTTACCTTGTTTTTTTTTGTATTGTTTTGCATAGTCAAGTACGCCTTCAAACATAATGTCTGTCGTGCGCATCGTCATCGGTGAGCACATTGTGACTACACCTTTCACCGGATGACTTGTCGCAAGCTTTAACGAAAAAACGCCACCGAGCGATAGTCCTGCAACGGCGATTTCCTCATAGCCTGCTTCCTTTAATGTAGTATACCCACTTTTTACGTCTTCCCACCATTCATCGGGATTGGAGACGATTAACTCTTCCGGTGGTACACCATGGCCTTTATAATGCGGTGCAAGCGATGTATAGCCTTGCTTTTCCAAAAAGCGGCCAAGCATCCTCACATCTGCTGAACTGCCTGTAAATCCATGTAATAATAATACCGCCCTTTTACCTGCCTGAAAGAAGAACGGTGAAGACATAGCTGTTTTCATGCTCATGGCTCCTATCTTATTCAAGATATGAAAAATACGATCCGTACACACCTACGAATCGATCATTTTGATGAATAACTTTCCATTTCTTCTATTATACTGTGTTTTGCCCCGTACTAAAAGAAAAAGCCCAACCTTGCAATAAATGCGAGGTTAGGCGTTTAATAAAATCCGTATAAGATTATTGAACAAATCTTAGCCTTCTGTAATAAATAATGATGATTAAGACAATCCCAGCTACTCCAAGAGCACCACCAATTAACATGAAATTAACTAAATTTGTTGTGCTGTCAGGTAAACGTGGACCTCCTGACATAGGACTTCCTGAACTATCTATCTTCCCTACCATCACTTCCTGAACAGTCTCTGTCTCACTGTCATTTCCTTCTGCTGTAAAAATGAAATCGAATGAGGCATGAAGTCCTTGGAATTCATTACCCAAGTGCTCTGGAAAACGAATCGTTACATCCAAATTTTCCTCGTTGCCCGTTGCCAGTTTTCTTATAGGCAACGATTTAAAGTCAGCTAATTTGTCTTGATACAATTCTTCGTCTGCAGCTTTTATTTCGAGTAGCAGTTCATTAAACAGCATTTCATCTCCACTATTTTGTATCTGCATGAGATAGTCAAAGTCTTTACTTCCAATGTTTTTGACTGTAATTGTCCTAGGCGCCCAATCACCAGGCTTCATATTCGTAATATCAAATAAGGTTTCCTCTGGTGAAAGGCTGATATTTATTTCATTATTTTCCGCAGTGCTTTCATCATCTGCAAACGCACTTGTTACGGAAAATAACGACATACAACCTAACAGCAAAAGCAGCGGTAAAATTTGAAACAGTTTTTTCATATAATCCTCCATATCCGTGCAATCGATTCAAGATGTGCTTTTCCCACTATCCTCTGTAATTACTTCCGCTTGTTTTCTCTGAGGGATTTCAATTAAAGCTAATGCTTTCCAAAGTGTAAATACTGAGTATAAAAGCAATAGGATGCCTGGTATAATCAATAAAAATGCACCATTTTTCGATGAAGCAAAGTTATTAAAATACCCAACGTACGGCAATGTGAAGCCTGTGTATTGTGCCACCACATTTTCAGCCATTACTGGATTCATATCCTCTGACTGGTTGTTATCACCCTTTGTCCGGTAAAGAACAGAATCCCCATTTGAAACCACCTCTGTAATGCGGTGAGTAACTAAAAAACCTTCTGCTTCCTGGTACGTGATAACATCCCCTGCCTTATAGCTCGTTTTATCCTCTGCAGTTTTGACAGCGATAATAGAGCCTGTTTGAATTCCTGGTTCCATCGATCCCGAAAGAACGGTTTTTAATTGATACCCGAAAAATTGAGGTTCTCCGCCCGACACTTTTGAAATAACTACGATGAAAGCGACGCTAATGAGAAGCGTCATTAAAATACCTGTAACAATATTATTGATCCATTTCATAATTTTGCTATTCTTTGATTTATTTCTTATACTTCTCATTCGTACCACCCTTTGTTATTAGTATTTTCTTTCAAAACGAAGATTTATGGCTGCAGTAGTGGCGAACCCTCGCTAGCTTCTTTAGTAGTTTCAGGGCTCCTAACCGGTTGAGTTGGACCTTCATTGTTCGATTTTTGTCCCATGTTCTCCTTGCTCTCACCTGAACCTTCTTTAGTTCCGGAATCTTTCTTCGCTTCTTTTTCCACAGGAGTTAATTCCTTTTGGTTTGGGGCTTCTGCCTTTTCTTTGTCACTAGCTGGAGCTTCCGCCTCTTCTGAAGCTTTTTCTTCGTCATTGGCTGGAGCATCTACATCTTCTGGTGCTTTGTCTTTTTCAGCTTCTTTTTCATCCTTCTCCGGATCTTTCTTGTCAGCTTCTTTGTCACTAGCTGGTGCTTCTACATCTTCTGGTGCTTTATCTTTATCTTTATTTTTATCTTTATCTTTATCTTTTTCTTCATCTTTCTTTACAGCTTCATTTTTATCTTCTTTTTTACAATCGACTTTGTCATTCGAAACAGGGACCACTTCTGTTACAGGCTCTGAAACGGATACTTCCGATACCGGTACTTGCAATACTGGTGCATCTGTTTTCTTACATGCTAAATCACTTGAATTACCTGCATCTATAGCTCCAAGTCCAGGAGCACCCACCACGATTACACAGTCCATTTCATTCTCTGAACTTGTTATAGCAACCGTTGCTGTTTCTTCCTGTGGAGGATTTGCCTTTTCTTCCTGAGAAGTATTTGCTGTTTGCTCAGTGCTAGGCTCGGATTCCTCACCCGGCACCGTCTCAACCAAGTCTTCCACCCCACAGGCTGGAGCTACTGGCACTTCCCATATACCTGCCGTGATGGTATCGCTAATGACAGACTGACTGCTGAGATAGGCGGATGTATCGGATGACAAATAATTGACTCCAAAAATAGCTAAATATCCAATAAGGGTTATTTTTAAATATAGAATCAGATTGTACTTCTTTTTCTTATATCTGCCTCGAGGTCTGGGGTTCAATCCAATACCGCCTTTCTAATTTCGTTAATTGGAGTTTCCTTAAATATATTCCTCAAAACACAAAAGCAATTTATACGCTGAGAAATATATATAAGGAAGAGTTCCGACAGATTTTACATAAAATAAGGGAGGAGAAGGGCTCTCCTCCCTAAAGAAATATTATTTTGCTACGCCCTTACCTTGTTTTGCCTCAAACTTCCAAGTTAATTGTAAAGAATCGCCTTGGAATTCATTTTGATCTGCGTTATTTTCTACAAATTCAAATTGAACCCCTAGAGTATCAGAATCTCCTGCTTTCAATCCACCACGTTCTTCAAAATATGGAATAAAGATTTTATTAGCAACAGCATCTGGTGTCATTCCCTTTAATTCTGCAAGAGTAGTATTGTAAATTACATTGTCTAACCAAATGCCACTAGCATTTTTATCTGGGTTCCACATGAAATTAACACGAATATGTTGCCCAAAATCTTCCACATTATCGCCATTTGCATCTGTTACCACATAATCTGTATCAAGCAACACTTTTGCAATGTCAAGTGAACCGTCATTTTTTAATGTAAATGATCTATTCATCCAGTCTCCAGGCTTAATATTATCTACATTGATAATTTCCGTAGGGTTAAGCGCTAAATCCAATGTACCTGCCTTGAATGTATTTGTGCTTGTTTCTGTATCACTGAAATATGCATAAGTTCCCCCGCCGATCATACTTACAGCTAGTGCTCCCGTTGCGATTCCCATTGCTAGTTTCTTTTTGATACTCATTTTAAATTCCTCCAAATAGTTTTTTAGTTTTTTTTTGCTCTTCCCTGGATCGTATAGAAAGTCATCTTTCTCGACGTTGGGTACGAGTTTCCTACACTTTGATAAAACATTATTTGATACCTTGCGCCAAATTCATAGTAAGGCAATTAAAAGCTAATGTCCTCCCCCTTTGCACTTCACTTTTCGACTATGAATGTGGAACTAGATTTAGTATAGACCGCCCCATAAATTTCCTCTCACCTCTAATGGGTGATTTTTAGCACTTTGGCATTCTACTTTCGAACTTACCCAACGGTATACTTTAGTGTTATCCGATATACTACTAATTGGTTAAACAGCATCTATAAATACTGATGTACCACCGTTTTATCTTTGTCCCATGAATACATCGGCTTCGATTTTTTCCCACATTGTTAATCATTGGAATTAAAATTGGTAAATACGACTATAATCAATTGACTTATTTTGATTTCCACTTTACATTAATAAGAAGTATTTTGTTTTACCTCCCCTATGGTTATTAGCTTCCAGAGGCGACCCTCACAATTCCTTTTGTTCTATTCTTAAATAAGATGCCTATTACTTATTTAGTGACGTGTTGCATTTAAACTATATAATCGTATTTAGAAAATATTGTCGTATCTATTAATGGTGCTAATCATTCGTAGCAGAATTTTTTAACTACCCTATGAACAACTAATGGTTCCAATGGCTTTTAAACTACTGCTCAGTCATCAAAAGTGGTAGATTATGCTCTTACTTCCAACATAAATAGATATAAAACGACGAGATAAGCAAAAAGATTACAAAGAAAGTGCTTAAGGTTAAATATATAATGACAAAAAATTCCAAGGATAACTAAGTATAATGAATTAGAGTTTTTAATTTTCGAATATCATATTTCCGAAGTAAATTCCACAGTAAATAGACCGAAAATTCCATCATCTAGTTCTTCAATCTTATTCAAAAATACACATACTACTTATTAACAGAACAAAGTTTTACATTAGGAGACTATGAAATACATCCTCAAACTGGGCACCTTGGATGTATGGAGTCAGTGGTGCAACCGGCCTCACTTCATTTGAAAGTCATTTCTTAGTAGCACTCTTTTTATATGAGTGGGGGGGCAATTTATTAATGAAAATTTTATTGGTGAATGATCAAGCAATCATTCGCAGAGGATTAATTTCCATTCTATCAACTGATGATAAACTAGAAATCATCGAAGAAGCGGGCAATACACAAGAAGCACTTGATATGCTTCAAAAAGAAATGCCGGATTTGGCAATTATTGATTTTCAGATAGGAGATGAATGTGGATTAAAATTGATTAATGAAGCGAGGAAATTAGGGTGCAAGTGCAAATTTGCGGTTCTTACCTTTTTAAAAGATATTGAATCATTTCAACGTGCAATGGCAATGGATGTGGTTGGATATATTTCTCTTAATTCACATCCAGAAGAACTCATTTATGCCATTCAACTAATTCAAAAGGGTAGAAAATATTATGACCCAGATTTAATCGATATGCTCGTACAAACACAAAAGGAGTCACCAATAGATGACAGCCGTCTAGCGCTCCTTACATCTAAGGAAAAAGAGGTATTAGAAAAGTTAGGAATGGGTTTTTCGAATAAACAAATAGCTCGTAGTCTTTATATATCAGAAAATACCGTGAAAAAGCATGTAAGCCAGGTGTTATCAAAATTGGAGCTTGGTGATCGTACGCAAGTTGCGCTTTTTGCGAATGAAACAGGGTTGGTTCAATTTAAGCATGATGTAGTGGTTTAATAACATAGTGCCATTGAATAATATTCCATTTTGAAAAAAACTGGTGAACAAAAAGAAAAAGCCTAACCTCGCAATAAATGCAAGGTTAGGCGTTTAATTTTCGTTCAATTAGAGTTTCGTAATAGCTAAAGCTAACACGAAGAATGCAACAGAAAGAACGATTGTTGTGCGGTGTAATACTAGATCCATCCCGCGAGCTTTCTGTTTACCGAATAGTTGCTCAGCTCCACCAGAGATGGCACCTGATAAACCAGCGCTTTTACCTGATTGTAATAACACGACAACGATTAAGGCTAAAGCTACGATCAGAAGTAATACTGTAAATAACGTATGCATTTGCTCCACCTCCTAAGTATGGACGTCACAATACCAAATAGTATATCAAACTGCGAACCTCTTTACAATATTTCTTGGAAATGCACAGCAAATTTTATCCAAATATAGCTTCGCGCAATCATTCACTTATTCAAAGCTATTAAATCGACATTCACTAATATCGCGCTTTGCAGCAAGCGCAAGTGGCACCATCGTTTCAAACAGTAAATCCTCTTCTTCAAAAATGAGCTTACGCAGTTCAATATTGAAGTACTCCTTCATGCGCGATTCCGTCATGACCTCCTGTACCGGACCGATCACCGCTTTCTTGTTCTTCGCAATCATCAGCACCTGGTCCGCTAAATAGAACGCATGGTTCGGATAATGTGTATTAATAATACATGAAATATTATGGTCTTTAGATAGGCGTTTTAACGTCTCTAAAATAACGACCTGCTTTTGCACATCCAAATGCGATTCCGGCTCATCCAATATTAAAATTTCCGGATTCGATACAAGTGTGCGGGCAATTAAAGCGAGTTGCAGCTCCCCGCCACTAACTTCATTGCACGACTTTTTCGCCAAATGCTCAATTCCGACTTCATTTAATGCCTGATGCGCCTTTTCATAATCTTCCTTGCGTGGCTTTGACAATGAGCCAATGTACGGCGCACGCCCCATCACCACTAAGTCTTCAATTGAAAAGCCGAACACCATTTTATGCGCTTGCGGTACATAGCCGATTTTCTTCCAAAGCTCTTTTTGCGAAACCCTTTTAAGTGGTACATCATCAATCAATGTTTCACCAACACGCCAACCGTGCAAGCCGGTAATACATTTTAATAGCGTCGTTTTCCCTGCGCCGTTCGGACCTAGTATCGCCATAATCTTTCCCGGCTCCAGAGTAAAGCTAATATTCGATTCATAAATAAACGGCTTTACTTCCTTCTTTTTTGCATAGCAGAAGTTGCCTTCACGTACTTCTATTTTCATGACCAGCTACCTCCTGTACGACGTAAAAGATAAGCAAAGAACGGTGCTCCGACAATCGCCGTTAAGATTGATAACGGAATTTCCGCCGCCGTTACCGAACGGGCCAATGTGTCGATTAATAACAAATACGCCCCTCCAAGTGCTATCGACACCGGTAATACACGCTCATTATTACTACCAACAAACATTCGCGCAATATGCGGAATAATTAATCCAACCCAGCCAACAATCCCCGCTACCGCAACGGCTGCCGCTGTACAAAGCGTAGCTCCTGCGATGACAAGCCATTTTAGGCGTGTTACGTTAATTCCTAATGATTTTGCTTCTTCATCAGGTAATGTCAATAAGTTAATACGCCAGCGCAATGCAAGTAATATCAGCATGCCGACTAAAATAATCGGGCCGGCTGTCCATAAATCACGGTATGAAGCTGTCCCTAAGCTCCCCATTAACCAATACGTAATGGCAGGCAGCTTTTCTTCAGGGTCGGCTACAAACTTTGTTAAAGAAATTAAGGCATTAAACAACGCACTTGTTACAACCCCTGCCAGCACGAGCATAAAGATCGGCATATTGCGTCCAGACCCACCGATTACATACGTAAAACCAATGGCTGCTAAACCAAAAATTAATGCCAAGCCTTGTGTTACATAACCATTTCCGAATAATAAAATCCCGATAGAAGCACCGAATCCTGCACCTGCTGCGACACCTAAAATGTCCGCGCTCACTAATGGATTGGCAAACATCCCTTGGAAAGCTGCCCCGGAAATGGAAAGCCCCGCACCGATCAATAGTGCGAGGATAATACGCGGCAGCCGAACTGTCATGACAACGTTATATTCCATTTGCGTCCAAGTTGCTTCTATCGGAAAAATATGTGAGCCTAAAATTTTTACGACCGTTACAAAATCTACTTCAAAGCGTCCAATACCGAGTGAAGCAATTGCAATAACGAGTGGTAAAACCCATAGTAAAATATTTTTCCACGTTTTCATAAGCGTCCCTCGATTTCTTAATACTTCGCAGCGTCAGAAGAAGGATGCAAAATGCGCTCTACTTCTTTATCTGTTAAGTCAAACCCGTAAAAGTCTTTGTAATAGCTCTTAATTTCTGCGTTCATATCATAGTCAAATAACTCAGGTTGGTTATTGTTCGCTAACCACTTCAGCATTAGCGGTGCATCCCCACTTGGCGGGAACCAACGATAAATACCTAATGGAATTTTATAAACCTGCTTATTCTTAACCGCTTCAACCTCGCTCCAGTCCTGACCTGGAATCGTATTGTTATATAGGTCCTCTGGTTGGATTTCCGTAAAGTTCGTTAAGTAAATGATTTCCGGATTCCAGTTATAAATTTGCTCCATATTCACATCTTTACGACCAGTTACTTCGTCTTCTGCTACATCATTGGCACCTGTTGCATTCAGCCATTGATTCCCAAAGAAGTTTTTACCGCTCACTGTAATTGCCTGCTCTGATAATTGATACATCATTAATGCATTTGGCTTCTGTTCTTTCGTTAAGCCAGCAATTTTTTCGTTAATTTCATTTTGTACCGCTGTACCGATTTCGATAAATTGATCTGCACGATCTGTTGTTCTTGCGATTTCACCCGTTAACTCCAGCCAGCTATTGAATGTTGCAAGTGGCTCTGCTGCCGCTGCATCAATTGCTTTAATCGCCACTGTATTAATACCGGCTTTACGTGCTTGCTCGATTGATTTTTCATCTGTAGCGAGCTCAAAAAATACGTCCGGGTTAATTTTCATTAATTCCTCTACGTTCATTTCACCATTTTGCACAAACGATGTATCCGCTTTTAAAATATCCGGTGACATTTTCGCTAAAATTGAATTTTCTGCCGCATTATAAGAATTCGGATGCATCCCTACAATTTCCTTTGTAGAGTTTGTCGCCACATACCATGTGTGGAAGTACGGTAAAATCCCGCCTGATACAATCGAATTCACTTCAGCAGGAATCGTTACCTCTGTTCCCGCCTGGTCAATGACGATTTTTTCTTCTGCCGTTGCCTGAACCTCTCCTCCAGAATTTGCAACCTCTTTATCTGAGCATGCTGCAAGTGCCATCGCCGCCACTGCAAGCGAACTTAAAATTGCTTTACGTTTCATTCCATCTGTCTCCCCTTACTGAATTTTTAATTACTATAGGGCTAATTTTTGGTTCACCTATAATAAAAAAATTATTATATTAAAAAAATGATTTGAATTAGTTACAAGATTGAGTATAATTGATAATGATTTTCAATGTCAATGATATTTCGGCTCTCAAATGAGAATATGTATCATTTAACAAAATTTAATTGTTTAAAGGAGAATTTTTATGTCGGAGTATAAAATAGTAAAGCTAGACGGCGGACATGCTTTTAGCTTAGAGGGACGCGCTATGAACGTCTCAAACGAACCAATGGACCATGTAACATTCCTTGATCAGTATGAAATTTCAACTGCTGACCTTTCCACATTCAATGTGTTGGTCGTAACGGACTTTATTGATCAGGAACATCTTTATGAGCAAAAACAAGTAATTGAGAACTTCTTAAATGAGGGGAAAATTGTTATTGCCAACACACATATTTTCCGCCCTTGGCTACCAGGAGCTGGTCTATTTATGCCAAAGGAAATTAAATCTCACGCGGATTATTTAATGGAGCCTGCTTCTGAAGGGACATTTTATGAAGGCGTGGACATGATGGAGCTTGCGTATCGTAAAGGAGTTTCAGGCTTCTATGCACGTGGCTCACACCCTGTAGTAAATAAAGAGTCGGAAGTCATTTTACAATATACAGACGGAACGCCAATCGTTTTCATTGACCGCACCGCAACAAAAGGAACTGTTGTCGCTGCTTCTTGCCGTGACTTTTTAACATACGCAACAGGTGAAAACTCTACACAGCTTATCGCACCGCAATTTTTGGCATGGCTGGATAAAGAATTACTACGCTTAAAAGGAGCTCAAGCATGAGAAAAATAGCAGTTTTATATAGCGGTCACGCACCACATTTTGTAACATTCAACACACCAAAATACAAACAATATTTCGATAAAATCATCTACTTACCTCGCTTTGCTGAGCAGGATTTAGACGGCATGGACGTATTAATCGTCCCTTCGCAATTGCACAACAAATTATTGCTAGAAGCGGCACCAGCCATTCGTCGTTTTGCCGATAACGGCGGCGTTGTCGTAGCATTCGGTCCTCAGCCATGGAACTGGATTCCAGGTCAAAACTGGGAAACACGCCCGACAAATTTCTGGTGGTGGCTTGAAAAGAATGCTGATAGCGGACTGCGCATGGTTGCACCGGATTACCCATTATTCCGTGATGGTTTCTTGGATGAAGCAGGTTGCACGTGGCATCAGCACGGCGTATTCCATTTACAGGAGGGCATGCAGTCACTCATCGATATGAAGGACGGCGGCTCATTATTATATGTCGATAAAGTCAGCTCAAAAGGCACTTGGATTGTCACAACACTTGACCCTGATTTCCATTTCGGCTCTTATTTCATGCCGGCAACGGAGAAGTTTTTAGACGGCTTCCTTCCATGGTTAGCTTGCGGGGAAATTTAATAGCATAGAAAAAAGCATGGTACCCGCAAAATGAATGCGAGTGCCATGCTTTTACTTATTATTAGTCGTTAGAATTTTCGTCTGTATCTAATTCAGTGTCCGCTTCGCCGTCGGTATTTACTTCACCTTCAGTACCTGCGTCACCATCAGTATCTAAATCTAGATCTACATTCGTATCATCGTTCGTGTCATCAACTACGCCGTCGTTTTCATCTTCAATAATAACCGGATCTTCGTCATCGTTACAAGCTGCGAGTGATAATGATAACACCGCTGCCGCCATAAGTGTAGAGTATTTTTTTAATTTCATAAATAAATTGCCTCCCTTACTGTTTGATGTTCTTTTCCCAGCATTGTTAAAAGAGAAACATATTTTTTCATTTTTCCTGCAAAAAAACATTTTCACCCTTTCTATTTTCCCATAAATTAGGATATTTTATAATGAGTACAGGAGGTGAAAAAATTGCAGCAATCGAGGCATTATTTATTTATCGAAACACTGATGAAGCGCATAAGGATGGATGATTCGGAGGCCTCAGCAATCCAGCAAGAATTTTACCGATTAGAGGCCGGCTTATCTGGAGAGCAAAAATTAAAGCGACTGCTAACGGATTTTTATTTTAAAACAGAATTTCACATCTTTTATAATTTTGAATGTAAAAATTCAAAAGGTTTTACCCATCAAATGGACGCATTGCTCCTTACACCAAATTTTGTCTTAGTGATCGAAGTAAAACAAATATCCGGTACCCTTTTCTACAAGCCTTCCCTGCATGAATTCTTCCGCGTACAGGATCAAATAAGTGAAAATTTCCCCAACCCGTTCGACCAAGCCTACCGTCACCAGCTTTTCCTGGAGCACCAGTTAAAGGCCTGGCAAATATCTATTCCCGTTTACCACATCGTCGTACTAGCCAATTACCGCGCAAAGCTCGATGAGTCCTTGAACAATTTTCCAATTATGCATATGAGCGGCATCCCCAGATTTATCGAAAAGCTCTATAAACAGCATCCAAAACCCCGAGCGCATATCACTTTTCTACAAAAACAATTCGAGCAATTATACGAGCCGCTCCCCCCACGCAGGACAATTGAAAAGCACCGACTCCGCACCGGCGTTTTATGTAAGCAGTGCGATTATGTAAACGAAATGCATTACAAGCAAGGCAATTTCATCTGTCCCGTCTGCGGCGCAAAAAGTAAGGAAGCCCTATATGAAACTTTATTACAATACAGAATTTTAGTCAGTCCCCGCATATCCAATAAAGCGTTCCGCGAATTTTTCAATATCCACTGTATCCATATCGCGTCCAAACTATTAGCAAAAGCCGGACTCGAAAAGCATGGGGCGAATAAAGGCACGTATTACATCATTCCCGAAAAGTTTGAATGATCACTCATGAAGGGACTTTTACTATGAAGTCCCTTCTTTTTATGCAATAAAAAAGCAGCACAATGGCTACTAATTTACAAAATACAATATTACAAAAACTATAAATAAAACGATGCCCAGTGGGACAGAAATTTTATCCAACATATTTTTTTTGCGAATAAAGCCTCCATACGCCACTAAAGCTGAAGCAATCGCAAAAATAATATACTCGTACTCATTAGGTTTAAACATAATCAATAAAAAAATCGCGAAAAAGCCGATGAGTACAGCATATACCCATTTTCTATCTATTTTTTCCATAAAGTAATAAACATCCCTTTTATTTCATTTATAGTAACAATACCATAATTATATTAAGAAAACATTAATACATAGGTAATACCTGCATCCCCTTGCCCACGGATTTTCTAATATATCGCGAAATGTTCTAATATAAATTTTTTTCTTCTAATATATTGCCGATTTTCTAATAAAAGTGCCCATTGTGCTAATAAGTCCTCCCAATGTTCAAATAAAACTCGGAAATGTGCTAATATCCCCTCACTATTTTCTAATAACCCTCTTCAATCTTCTAATAAAACCCACGCACCCACTTCATCCAACGATCCAACCCCGTCCCCACCCCAAATCCGCGTATCTTCTAATATCCCGCACAACTTTTCCAATAAACGCACTCAATCTTCTAATAAAACCCACGCACCCAGCAACCCACCCCGATTTTCTAATAAAATCCGCACCGCACGCGCCGAGCCACAACTCAGTCCCCACAACAAAAAAACAGCACCGGCAAAATACCGATGCTGCGAAGCCAACCAAATACTTAGTTCCCCACTGGCTTACTATTTTTCACGAAGAATGAACCTACTAACCCGATCACTGATACTACGCTTACTACAACGAAAGCTGTGTGTACACCGTGCGCGAGCATTTCTCCCGGTAATGCATTGCTGAACTTTTCAGCATAATTTTGCTGTCCAATTGTGAACAGCGTAATCGCGATCGCTGTACCTGAAGCACCTGCAATTTGTGTTAATGTATTTAATGCCGCTGAACCATCCGCAAATTTCTGTGGCGCTAATGAGTTCATCGCATTTGTTTGCGCCGGCATAATAGTCATTGATACCCCTACGAAAAATACACATAAGTTAACGATAATAATCCAAGTCGCTGTTGTAGCCGAAATTGTTGTTAAGAATACAACCATCGACACTAAAATCATAGTAAATCCAATACGTGTGAAGATTTTTGCTCCGACTTTATCGAAATTAGCACCAACGATCGGTGACATAATAATATTTAAAATATTCCCTGGCAGCATACATAAACCTGCAGTTAACGCTGCGAAACCTAATACTGTTTTCAAAAACATTGGTACTAATATTGCTACAGATAAAATCATGAACATTGACGCTACCATTAAAGCGACACCTAAACTAAACATCGGTGACTTGAATACCGATAAGTCGATCATTGGCTCATCCATTTTTGTTTGGCGAATACCAAATACTACTAATAACACTAACCCTACTACAAGCGGTACCCAAACGATCACTTCTGTAATCGATTGCTCTGCCAACGTAGCGAGGGCGAAAACAACACCGCCGAAACCTATTGTAGAGGAAACTAATGATAATAAATCAATTTTAGGTCGTGTTACGTTTGATACATTGTCTATTTTATTCCATGCAAAGAAAATAACGAGTGCATAAACAACAGCCATGATCCAGAAAATATATCTCCAGCTAAGTGAAGAGACGATTAACCCTGCGATTGATGGCCCTAATGCTGGACCTGCAGTTAAAATAATACCTACAATGCCCATTACTGCCCCACGCTTTTGCACTGGGAATATGAGCATTACGACACTAAACATTAACGGTAAAATAATACCCGTTGCGATCGCTTGTACAAAACGACCTACTAATAAAACCGTAAAATTCGGTGCTAATGCGCCTAATAACGAACCGATAATCGCAATCACTATTGCCGCCACAACTAATTGACGCGTTGTAAACCACCGTACTAAATAAGATGATAATGGAACTAATACTGCTAAAACTAAAAGATAACCAGTTGTTAACCACGCCGCTGATGCCGCGGATACACTGAAATCATCCATAATATTTGTTAACGCCATGTTTAAGGCTGTTTCACCGAATAGACCTAGGAACGTCCCGATCATTAATACCGCTGCCATACCTTTAGGGCTTTTAACATTGAAAAAAGGTGCTGCCACTTCTGTTTCCTCCTGTACTATAAAAACTTATTTATGAAGATGATAATTGCTACCTATCATACTTTTGCTGTTATATAACGTTTGCTTTGTTTTAACAGCACGCTTTACAATATAGCAAATTTTTTCGTAGAAATTCAATCTTTCCAGAAGAAAAACTAGACCAGTTGTTATAATTGTGAACATCCAATAACCATTTATAACCTTTTTGGGTATAAGCATCGTATACAAATATTCCCACAATCACTTTGAAAACGATTGCAAAATTTCAATCTAAATTTGAACAAATGGTGACAAAAGTTGATCCATCAACATTGGCGACTCATTTTATAGGCTTTGCTATGAAAAAAGTTTATTTATCAACACTTTTTCATCGGTTTCCCTAAAAAAAACTCCAATTGTGAACAACTTTTCACAGGAAAATTGGATCAAAAAAACCGCTAAGACAATTTTGCCTTAACGGTTCACTTATATTGCGCAAGTATTGCTGGGATTACTTTACTTATATTTAACAACGGTTCATTTGACCGCTGCGACAATGATAACGTCACCGCACCTTCAATCATCGCACTGACAACTTTACTAATGATGACAGCTGATTCATCGCTATAGCCGTTTGAAATTAGCTTCGTATAATAAATCGATTCCCAGTACTTATACGTATCTCCGCATGCTTTACGTAAACGTTCATTCATAAAAGCCGATTCCGCCGCAAGCAAACCAAAGGGCATAATTGAAAAAGAATGTTCCTCAAGTCCGCTCTCCATATCAAATAACTCAGCCATTGCTAAAATATGCGCATTTAACGCAGCCTCAACTTCCTCAAATTCATTCATATAACGCTGAATAGACGCACCAATTCTTCGCTTCGATAGCTCAATCGCCGCCTCCGCCAATTGCTCCTTGCCTTTAGGAAAATAATGATAAAGCGAACCTTTAGGCGACCCTGATTCCTGAATAATTTGATTTAAGCCTGTTCCGTGAAACCCCTGAAAATAAAAAAGCCTTGTTGCTGTTTCTAATATTTTATCTTTTGATTGCTTTGTCATGCTGCCCTCCCAAATTATAATGTCCGGTCTAATTAATTTATACTTATCGGTCTAACCTTATCACATAATGTCAAATGACGAAAAGCATCAGTTAAATGTTCACAAAATCTCAACAGTTCTCTTTCCTGCTTACTCTCTGCTGGATTCATATAAACTATTAAAAATCCAAATCGTTTACATAATTATTAGAATATTATAAAATAACCTAATCTTAAGTATATCACTAGGCTTTATATACTATTATTGTGGAGGCGATACATTATGGAACAACAGCCGGTTTCCATCAAACCATATTCAATGGAATACATGACAGCAATGCTTTTCACTCAAATCGAGACGAATGCCAAAGAAGCTTTCGGCCAAGAAGTCATACCGCTCATCCAAAACGCCATTAACTCATTTGGCTATTATAATGCAGAGCAAATTGCCATAAAAGCAACGTTGGAAGGATCTATTCACTCACTTTACGACTACATTCCCACTGACCATCAAGCGACGGACAACTATGAAAATGCAACGCCTTTTGCCTTATTCGCCAAGCTGTTTGCACAAGTAACAAAGCAAATTGTAGACCGCTACGGTAATGAAGGTGGAGAAGTGATAAAAAAAAGCGTATGGCAATTCGGCCAAAAACGTGGTCGGGGCATTGCACAGCGGGCTCGCATTAACGGGCAGGAAAACACGGTTGAGAACTATATTCCAAACTACGATATGGGACGCAGTGAGTTATTCGTAATGGAGGATAACTACACGCCAAATGAATTGGAGCAAACTTTTACGGGCTGTCCACTTGGCCAACAATGGGCTGACGACAATATGCACGAATACGGTATTTTGTACTGCCAAGTCATTGATAACTCCATTGCCTATGGCTACAACAACAAATTTGACGTTATTCACGACCAGTATTTACTCCGTGAAGGCCAGTGCCACTTCCGCTTCCAAATGAAAGAGAAAGGAATTGATCCTCTATATGATTAATGAAGAACGCTTACTGCTGCATCTAGCTGAACTTGCCAAAATCGGCTCTACTCCCGAGGGAGGGGTCAATCGCTTTTCATTTACCGCGGAAGAAATGGTAGCGAACCTCTATATAAAACAACTAATGGAAGCAGCCGGAATGACAGTATTTACTGATGCAATCGGCAATATTATAGGTGAATTGAACAGTCATATTGACGCTCCGGCCATTGTGTTAGGTTCACATATTGATACGGTTCCAAACGGTGGGCATTATGACGGTGCGCTAGGCGTATTAAGTGCGATTGAGGTAATCCATACACTACAAGACAACGACATCCCATTAAAACGTCCGGTAAAGGTGATCGCCTTTAAGGATGAGGAAGGGACACGCTTCCAGTTTGGTATGATTGGCAGTCGTGCAGCTGCCGGAACATTACAACTAGCAGATTTACAACGTACCGATGAAGAAGGTATTTCGATAGCGGAAGCGATGCAACAGGATGGGCTAGATGCCGCAAACGTGGCAGAAGCAAAATTATCGAATGTAGAATGCTATGTTGAATTGCATATTGAACAAGGGAAAGTACTAGAAAAGGCAGATATAGGTGTCGGTGTTGTAACAGGCATTGCTGGACCACTTTGGCAGCAAATTACCCTTACCGGTACAGCTGAACACGCAGGCGCAACACCAATGGCACTAAGACAGGATGCTTTAGTCGGCGCCAGCTTAATCATTGCGAAAATTGAAGAGCTTGCACGCCAGTATCCTGCAGCAGTAGCAACGGTCGGAAAGCTATCCGTATCACCAAACGGAGTCAATGTCATTCCTGGAGAAGTCACTTTTACGGTCGATATTCGTGATATCGAAGAGGAAGTCCGAAATGCATTGGAACAGGAAATCCACCAAGCAGCACAAGCCATCGCCCAAGAGCGCCAACTTACTTTATCAATTGAAACATTGCAAAGAGTGGCACCAGTTAAATGTGATACCGAAATACAGCAAATTATCGCACAAGCTATCGCAGACAATGGACAGCAGGTCGTCCATTTACCAAGCGGTGCCGGTCACGATGCGATGCAATTTAACGGACAATTCCCGGTAGCGATGATTTTTGTTCGTTCAAAAGACGGCATCAGCCATAATCCTAAAGAATTTACCTCAACAGAAGATATCATCGCAGGGGCAAATGTTTTAAAACAAACTTTACTACAGCTCGATCAGCGATAATCGCAGTGAAGCCAGCGACCCCTAGGGGACATAGTTAGCTGGAGCCGTGCCCGGGGAAAGCATCGGTCCCGCAATGGAAATCAACGGTTCAAGGCTATCTAATTATTAAAAAGGCCGGGACATATAAATGCCCCGGCCTCAAATTATTCATTATTTAATGTTATAGAAAGATTTTAATCCTTCAAAACGGCTAGTGTCGCCTAATTGATCTTCGATGCGTAGTAATTGGTTGTACTTCGCAACACGGTCTGTACGAGACGGTGCACCTGTTTTGATTTGACCCGCATTAGTTGCTACAGCGATGTCAGCGATTGTGTTGTCTTCCGATTCGCCTGAACGGTGAGAAATTACTGCAGTGTAGCCAGCACGTTTCGCCATTTCAATTGCTTCGAACGTTTCAGTTAAAGTACCGATTTGGTTTACTTTAATTAGAATTGCATTGCCAACGCCCTCTTCAATACCACGAGATAATTTTGCAGTATTTGTTACGAATAGATCGTCACCTACTAATTGTACGCGGTCACCGATGCGCTCAGTTAATAGCTTGTGGCCAGCCCAGTCATTTTCGTCTAAGCCATCTTCAATTGAGATGATTGGATATTTAGAAGTTAACTCTTCATACCAAGCTACCATTTCCTCAGAAGTTTTTTCTACGCCTTCACCAGCTAAAACGTATTTGCCTGTTTCTTTGTTGTAAAGCTCAGAAGAAGCTACGTCTAATGCGATACGGATATCATCGCCCATTTTGTAACCAGCTTTTTCTACCGCTTCAATAATAACAGTGATTGCTTCTTCGTTTGAGCTTAAGTTTGGCGCGAATCCACCTTCGTCACCTACTGCTGTGTTGTAACCTTTGCCTTTTAAAACTGCTTTTAAGTTATGGAAAACTTCAGTACCCATACGTAATGCTTCTTTAAATGATTTCGCACCTACTGGCATTACCATGAATTCCTGAATGTCTACATTGTTGTCTGCATGTTCACCACCGTTAATGATGTTCATCATTGGTAATGGAAGTTGCTTCGAGTTGAAGCCACCTAAATATTGATATAAAGGAATATCTAAGTAGTCAGCAGCGGCATGTGCTACAGCCATAGAAACACCTAAAATTGCGTTTGCACCTAATTTACCTTTGTTGTCTGTTCCGTCAAGTTCGATTAACGCTTGGTCGATTACAACTTGGTCCAATACAGAATATTGACCTTCTAATTCTTCAGCGATAATTGTGTTTACGTTTTCTACCGCTTTTTCAACACCTTTACCTAAGTAGCGGCCTTTATCTCCGTCACGTAATTCCACTGCTTCATATTCACCCGTTGATGCACCAGATGGCACGATAGCACGGCCAAATGCACCAGATTCTGTGAATACTTCTACCTCTACTGTTGGGTTACCGCGAGAGTCTAATACTTCACGAGCGTATACTTGAGTAATGAATGGCATAATTAAAAATCTCCTCTGTCAATAAAATTTATTAGGTGCTTGCACAATGACAAGCGATATAATTAACCGCACGAATTACTTTTCGCTTGGCATAACTAACGATTTCCCTGTCATCTCGGCAGGTTGGTCAATCTCAAGCAAATCAAGCATAGTAGGTGCCAGATCCGCTAAAATTCCATCTTCATAAAGCATCACACCAGGCTTTGTCACAATGACCGGCACTGGATTTGTCGTATGTGCTGTCATCGGCTGATTATCCAATGTTACAACTTCATCCGAGTTACCATGGTCTGCAGTAATAATTGCATGGCCACCTTTTGCTACAATTGCATCGACGATTTTTCCTAAGCACTCATCGACCGCTTCAATCGCTTTAATCGTTGGCTCCAGCATGCCTGAATGCCCTACCATATCCGGATTAGCAAAATTTAAAATAATAGCATCGAATTTATCTTCTGCAATGGCATTCAATAAAGCATCCGTCACTTCATAAGCACTCATTTCAGGCTTCAAATCGTATGTCGCTACTTTCGGAGAAGCGATTAAAATACGCTCTTCCCCTACAAAGGTAACTTCACGACCTCCACTCATAAAGAACGTCACATGTGGATACTTTTCCGTTTCAGCAATACGTAATTGTTTCTTGCCTGCTCTAGAAATGACCTCACCAAGTGTATTTACAAGGTTGTCATTATCATAGGCAACATCAGAAACCACATCATCACTATAATGTGTGAAAGAGACAAATTTTAAGTTTTTCGGATGTTTTTGTGATAACGGAATGCCATCACATTTTTCACTTGTAAAAACCTGCGACAATTGAATCGCACGGTCTGGACGGAAGTTAAAGAATATAACGGCATCATTCGTATCAATTGTATCGACCGGCTTGCCCTCTTCTGTCACAACAAATGGCACAACAAATTCATCATGAATTTCGCGCTCATACGATGACTCTACACCAGCAGTAGCAGAAGAAGCTGTCTGTCCAACACCATCAACTAAAGCGTTATATGTCAAATTGACACGTTCCCAGCGACGATCGCGGTCCATTGCATAGTAGCGACCATGAATCGAGGCAAACTTCCCAACACCAATCTCCGTCATTTGCTTTTCTGTTTCCATAATGTAGTCAAGCGCTGTCGTCGGTCCAACATCACGACCATCGAGGAAGCCGTGAACATACACTTGCTCCAGTCCATTTGCCTTTGCTAGTTTCAATAGGGCAAACAGATGCTCATAGTGACTGTGTACGCCACCATCTGAAAGCAGCCCCATTAAATGTAGCTTCGAGCCATGCGCCTTTGCATGTTCAACTGCAGCTAAAAATGCTTCATTTCTGAAAAAATCGCCTTCACGAATTGATTTATGAATACGTGTTAGATTTTGATAAACAATGCGCCCTGCACCGATGTTTAAATGTCCTACTTCAGAGTTCCCCATTTGGCCCTCAGGTAGACCTACAGCTTCCCCGCTCGCAGTTAATGTAGCGTGCGGGTAAACATTCCAGTAGCGGTCAAAATTCGGTTTATTTGCTTGTGCAACGGCATTTCCTTTTACTTCATCACGAAAAGCAAAACCGTCCAAAATAATTAATGCAACAGGTTGTTTAGGCATTTGCTGCCGCCTCCAATAATTTTAAAAATGATTCCGGCTGTAGGCTAGCACCGCCAACCAATGCGCCATCAATATGTTCTTGCGCTAATAGCTCTTCAATATTTTCAGGCTTTACGCTGCCGCCATACTGAATACGTACTTTTGCAGCTGTATCCTTGCCGTATAATGTTTCGATAGCTAAACGAATTGCGCAGCATACAACATTGGCATCCTGAGCAGTAGCAGTTTTACCTGTTCCGATTGCCCAGATTGGCTCATAGGCGATGACCATATGTTCAACCTCAATTGGTGCAAAACCTTCTAGAGCTTTTGTAATTTGACGTGCTACCTTTGCTTCTGTTTGTTCAGCTTCACGCTCTTCTAACGTTTCGCCACAGCAAACAATCGGTACAATTCCTTGATTAAGTGCTGCACGAATTTTTTTGTTAATCGCTTCATCCGTTTCGTTAAATAGTTCACGACGCTCCGAATGGCCCAAAATAACATAATCTACATTAATATTGGAAAGCATCATAGGACTGATTTCACCTGTAAATGCCCCTTCATTTTCGTAATGCATATTTTGTGCGCCAATTGCCAGACTCGAATCTTCTGATGCTACGACAAGCGTAGGTAAATATAGGGCGGGTGCACAAATGACTGCATCAACTTTATCAGGAGATGGAATCTCTTGCTGAATTGCCTCCACAAAGTCCACTGCCTCATCAAATGTTTTATACATTTTCCAGTTTCCTGCTATGATCGGTTTTCTCATTCAAAACCCTCCGTTTTTAATTATTTTGTTCATTAACACATGTTGTTTTCCGCTACGGCGGGCGCTTTCCCCAGGCACGAGGCCAACACGATGTTGATCACAAAAGCGTTGCCACAGGACGTGGCGTTTTTAGCTTTTGTTCCCTGCGCTCTCCCTTGTGCGGTTCCCGGTGGAGTCGCCGCCTTCGCTCCAAACAACTAATATTGTGTTGGCACAAATAATTTTAAAAATTAACTCTATAAATTATTTATCGTTCAATGCAACAATACCCGGTAATTCCTTACCTTCCATTAACTCTAATGAAGCACCGCCGCCTGTTGAAATATGGTCCATTTTAGATGCTACTTCGAATTTTTCTACCGCTGCAGCTGAATCACCGCCACCGATAATTGTGTAGCCGTCTGTTGTTGCCATTGCATCCGCAACTGTTTTCGTACCGTTTGCGAATTTTTCCATTTCGAATACACCCATAGGTCCATTCCAAATGATTAATTTTGATTGCTTAATGACTTTTGCATAGTTTTCAGCAGTTTTTGGTCCGATATCTAGACCCATCCAGTCAGAAGGAATTGCATCGATTGCTACTACCTTTGTGTCGGCATCTTTTGAAAATTCGTTTGCTACGACTGCATCGACTGGCATGTGCAGCTGAACGCCTTTTTCTTTTGCTTTTTCGATAAAGCCTTTTGCCAGCTCGATTTTGTCTTCTTCCAGCAATGATTTACCGATATCATGACCCATTGCTTTTACAAATGTGAATACTAAGCCACCACCGATAATTAGGTGATCCACTTTATCTAATAAGTTTTCGATGACACCGATTTTATCTTTAACTTTTGCGCCACCAATAATTGCTGTGAATGGACGCTCCGGATTTGATAAAGCTTTCCCTAATACATCTAATTCTTTTTCCATTAATAAGCCTGATACAGCTGGTACATGCTTCGCAATACCTTCTGTTGAAGCGTGTGCACGGTGAGCTGCACCAAATGCATCATTTACGTAAAGGTCTGCTAATTTTGCAAACTCTTTTGCCAATGTCTCGTCGTTTTTCTCTTCGCCTTTATGGAAGCGCACGTTTTCAAGAAGAATGATGTCGCCGTCTTGCATATTGTTTACCGCTGCTTCTACATCTGCACCAATCGATTCATCAAGCTTCGTAACAAGCTTGCCCATTAATTCAGAAAGACGTTCACCTACTGCTGTCAAACGCATATCTTCATTTACTTCACCTTTTGGACGGCCAAGGTGTGAAGCTAAAATAACTTTTGCGCCCTTCTCTACTAATTGCTCAATTGTTGGAATGGCTGCACGAATACGCGTTTCATCCGTAATTTTTCCCTCTTCCATTGGCACATTAAAATCAACACGTACAAATACGCGCTTCCCTTTTACATCTACATCATTCATTGACTTCTTTAAAAACATAAAGAAAATCCTCCTTTAAATTCGATCGTGAAATTATTGTGTGGATAGTATACTCGTTAGTTAAAATAGTATCAAACTTCAATAATGCTGTCTTGTGTCGCCTCTGATTTCCCTCGTATTCGTTATTATTTATGACGAAGATGAATCATTACGCTTAAATCCCCAAACAATATGTATGTACCCAATTTTCTTATATTCAAAAAAAGAGCGGTCGGGTAATTCCCTGCCGCTCTTTTACCCTTATATATTATAAGGTCTACACCTTTTAAAGGCTATACTTTTTATGTCAAATTCTAATTAATATGTCACATATTTTCTTTGTTCTTCAAAAAGTATGTCACAATTAATTTACAATTCAAAATCGCTTGTTTTACGCTTTATCAATTCCTTGTTTAGCGATATATAACGCTAGATCCATTAGTCGAGTAGAATACCCGATTTCATTGTCATACCAAGCTACTACTTTTGCCATGCGGTTTTCCATAACCATTGTTGATAAGCCATCGATTGTTGATGATGCCGGATTACCGTTATAGTCAATCGATACTAGTGGCAATTCATTGTAGGCAAGAATTCCTTTTAATTGACCTTCTGAAGCCTCTTTTAATGCGGCATTGATTGAATCTGCTGTTACGTCTTTATCCAGCTCTACAACTAAATCCACACAAGATACGTTCGGTGTAGGAACACGCATTGAGAAGCCGTCCAATTTGCCCTTTAATTGTGGCAATACTTTTGATACTGCTACTGCCGCACCTGTAGTTGTCGGAATCATTGATACCGCGCCAGCACGTGCACGACGTGGATCCGAGTGCGGGAAGTCAAGGATACGTTGGTCATTTGTATACGAGTGAATTGTTGTCATCATACCGCGCTTAATACCGAATTGTTCATCCAATACTTTTGCAAGCGGTGCTAAACAGTTTGTCGTACAAGAAGCGTTTGAAATAACGTCCTCTGATGGGTCATAATCTGTATGATTTACGCCCATAACATAAGTCGGCATATCGCCTTTTGCTGGTGCTGAAAGAATCGCTTTTTTTGCACCTGCTTCAATATGCTTCGATACTTCTTCCATTGAACGCCATCTGCCCGTACATTCTAAAACAACATCCACACCAATTTCGCCCCATGGTAATTTCGCAGGATCTTTTTCTGAATACACTTGAATGCGTTTGCCGTTTACGATAAATGCATCACCTTCTGCCTGAACATCTGCATCGTATACACCATGTACTGAGTCATACTTCAATAAGTGTGCAAGCTGCCCGGCATCTGTTAAATCATTTACTGCAACAACTTCAAATTCCTCGTGCTTCATTGCTTCACGGAATACTAAACGTCCGATTCGACCAAATCCATTAATTGCTAATTGTAATACCATGTGAAATTCCTCCAATATATTTATTATTTAAACAGTATGTGTAATGGACATACTTTTAAAAACAACTTATTTTTCTAGAATTGTATTTGCGGTTTGCTCATCCGTAATTAAAATCGTCTGCTTTACTGCATTTTTGAAATAAGCCTGTATTGCAGCCGCCTTATTTCTGCCTGCCGCAATAGCAATTACATGTTGCGCCTTATTTACATGCTCAAGCTGAATACCGATTGTACGTAAATGATGAACAATATCGCCATCTTTATTGAAATAATAGCCAAACGCTTCCGCAACGGCTCCTTTTTGTTCAAGCAGCTGCTGCTCTTCGTGTGTGCTATTGCGACGAAGTGCCATTTCCTGAGCGGCTCCTATGCCATGAACGACAATATTTACCTGCTCATATAGTTCAATCATCTCTTTAATAATCGGCTCATCCTTCATCGCTTCATAAGCCTGCTCACTTAAATGTTCTGGTAAAAACAAAGTACGATATTTTGCTCCACACCTTTTGGCAAATTTGGAGACAACTGTATTTGCTTGGAATGACATCTCATCACCCATACCGCCTCGAGCTGCTATAAAATTCGCATCACCCAAAACCGTATTTGCTGTTAAATACTCTTTCATCGCAGCAACACTGCTTCCGCCAGTCACAGCAATCTGATCTTTGCCGTTAGCTACCTGCAGTAACGTCTGTGCCGCTTCTTTACCGAGCTGTTGCTTTACAGTCATATCCTGTTCCGCATCACCCGTCACAATAATAACGCGTGCAATCCCGAACATCTCTGTAAGCTGTTGTTCCATTGCCACAATACCGGACAGCTCCCGATGTAATTCGTAAAGCTGTTCTAATACTTCATACCCTTTTGGCGTACAAATCATGCCCTTTTTCTGAATCGAAATCAATTGCTGCTCACTAAGGACGGTTGTTTCATTCCGAATATCACGCTCTGTCATCTGAAGCTGCTCTACTAAAGCACGCCTGCCAATCGGTCCGAATGTCGATATTGCCTGTAATACACGAAACCTCTTTTGAAAGAGAGAATCGATTTCAGGCATTAGTTTACGCTCTGCTGCAAAAAACGAAACATCAGTCAAAAAACCACCTACTCGACTATATTGGACAGATTTTGTCCCACGTATTATTTTTTGGTCCCACTTAAGGCAAAAAAAATAATTCCTGCCTTTATTATAAAATGTATAATAATGTTTTGCAACTTATATAGTTGTCGGAATTATGACTTTCATCAAAAGTAGGGCACTCGCATCAATCTCCGAGCGCCTCATATAATGTTGCATAATCAAGTTGTCCATATTGAATAACTTTCCCATCCCGCTCAACGACAGGGATCATCAGCATATATTTTTCATGTACTTCATCATCTTTTTCAATATTATAGTGCTCGATTGTAAAGTCGATATCTTCCTGGACAATTTTTAATGTATGGAGCCCTTCCACGCAAAGTTCACAGTCCGGTTTAGAATAAAATTTAATAATCATGCTGTTTCCTCCCTTTTTTAGTATTATAGCCGGGGAAAATGGAAATGGGGGAGTCTTTTATTAGAAAATCTTTGCAACATATTAGCACTTCCAACTAACATATTAGCACTTTAATAACACTTATTAGCAAATGAACCCCACTTATTTGAACATCCGACACTTTTATTAGCAAATCAACATTTTATTAGAACAATCGCAAAACATATTAGAACATCCCGGGCACATATTAGAAAACCGCCGCCGCACTCCATCTCAAAAAAAGCACCTTACCCCCTAAAAGAGTAAGATGCCCATAGACCACACTTAAATCCTAAAACTTCCTGCCTGCTCCGCCTCCGAATGATCCGCCACCGCCGAAGCCACCAAAGCCGCCGCCAGAAGAGCCTCTTCCTCCACCGAAACCGCCGCCGAATGCTCCCGGGAATCCGCCGCTTCGGTATACACGACGAGCTGTACGTCTGCGTCCACCTGGGCCTCCGCCACCACCGAACTTCGTAATGAGGTAATATAGAATGATGATAAAAATAATAAAGCCAATGGAAAGACCGTCATCATCACTCGATGAAACAGGCTTCACTAAATCGGCGCCTCCTGCTTCACCACCCATTTCCTCATAAAAAACAGAGAAAATATTTGCAAAAGCATTCGTATAATCCTCATTCTCTAAATAAGGCATCATATAATCATCAATCATACCGCCTAGCTTGCCGTCCGGGTAATCGCCCTCTAAGCCGCCGCCGACCGTAATCCATACATCATTTTCTCCTGGACCTTGCTCAGTCGTAGCAAAAATCAGCATCCCATTATCCTCGTTCGCACCACCGATTCCCCATTGCCGAATCGTTTCTGTTCCGAATTCATACGCATCCAGACCACCGATCGTATCAATGGTCATCATGACGATTACATTTCCTGTTGAACCTTCCAATGCTTTTGCCGACTGGATCAGCTGTTGTTCCACATCATCGGATAAAACATTCGCATAATCATAAACGTAAGAATTATAAGCTGGCTTCTCCGGTATAGCGGCCATCGCCTGAAGCGGAAAAGCCAGAAATAATATGAAAAGCGAGACAATCCATCTCATACGCAACCCCCTTTTTAGAAATTTCGAACCTTGCTCATAAAATTCTATTAATCAAAATCTACAGCCGGTGCTTCTTCCACACCTTCTTTAACTTCAAAGTAATCTTTTTGCTCAAAGCTGAACATCCCAGCGATTAAGTTTCCTGGGAATCGGCGCACAGTATTATTAAATTGCTGCACCGTGTCATTATAATCCTTTCGCGCTACCGCTAAACGATTTTCCGTTCCAGCCAGCTCATCCATTAAACGTGTAAACTGCACATCCGATTTTAAAGTCGGATAATTTTCAATCACTACTAATAATCGGGATAAAGCAGAAGATAAATCATTGTTTGCTTCCGCTGCCTCTCCAACTGTATTTGCATTGCCATATTGTGTACGGGCATTTGCAATTTGTGTAAATATCTCTTCTTCCTGCTTCGCATAACCTTTTACGGTATTCACTAAATTCGGTACTAAATCAAATCGGCGCTGCAACTGGTTTTCCACTTGCGCCCATGCAGCATCCACCGTTTCTTCCCCGGTCACTAAATTGTTGTATTTCGGTACGACAATCATTGCCGCAATGACAATGACAGCGATAATGGCAATGACCGTAATTAAACCGGCACTACCTCTTTCATTTTTTGAATACACTTACTTCATCCCCTCTTTTTAAAAAAATGCGTATAAAAATTTTGTTCAATTCCACAATAAGAGCGTACGAAATTCTTAATATGGAGGTTACTGAATGTTTACCCAATCATCCCAATCACAAGATAACCAAATGCCCTTCTCTATGAATCATGGTGCCCATGAATTACTGGATGTTCATGAAGTACTAAGCGCTATGATCGGCGGATTGAATCAATACGTTTTATTGCGTGACCAAATTCAAGATCCAGAGCTACTTTCTATTATGGATCGACAATACCCATTTATGCTAGACGAGTACAACATTACAATGGAAGCCTACAAAACAGGCCACGATCCAAAGCACCCAACACGCAGCTACAACATGCAGACAAATAATGATACAAATTACGGTATCAAACCAGGCGAGCCAAAAAAACCAATTACTTCTGCTAACGAAATTAATGACGCGATCATCTCAGGCTTTATGCTGAGCTGTCATAAAGCAGGCGCAGCAGGGAAAACGGCTGCAGCTTTAGAGTGTACAAACCCAGTAGTACGTCGTGTGCTACAGGACTCAGTACCAAACTGTATCGAAATGGCCTACGAATTATCTTTGTATCAAAACAAAAAAGGGTATTATCAAGTACCACAACTTTCGCAGCAGGATATGAATACGATGCTCAATATGTATGGCCAAGCAGAGCAAGCTAAAAATATGCCTAACTAATCCCTAATAAAGTATACGAATTAATTCTTCCAATAATTATTGGCTTTGAATTAATAATAATACATTTAAATTGTGGATTTCCAATATTTACTTGCACATATTAAAGAATATACTTCCGCGAACGAGCAAACACTAATATTGGTGTTGTGATCACCTAACCTACTACGATGAAGGAGGCGCTTTTATGAAAAATATTCGTGAAGGTTTAATTCCGACTGTACTTGGATCAGCTGTAACTGCAACAGGGTATGCGATGAAACAAAAAATCGGTACGAACAAGATGCTTGCCAATACCATTTTCGGTTTCGGTCTAGCCCATATTGTATTGGGTGCAATTGACCTTGTAGAACATCGTAAGTAGAAAGAGCAGGAATAACTGCTTTTAACGAAGAAGCTGGCTCAAAGGATAACCTTATTCTTTGCAGTCAGCTTTTTCTTTATATAAATAAAATACCCGACTTTCTATGCACTTAGAAAGTCGGGCAAGTTTTATTAGATCATTTTGTAGCCGCACTCCTCACAGAAATTTTTAGACTCATCGTAAAACTCGTTACAATTAGCACAGATAAACGTTTGCGTGACCTCAATAATATCTATAGATTCCCCAATCAACTCCTCTTCAACACCCGCTGCCTTACTACGATCATTTAATTCTTCAATTTCCTGTTCCAACAGTGCAACAGCCTTTTCCTTCGCTTCAATTTGCATAAGCTGATAATTCACCATACTCACTGAAAATAAACTATTTCGATTCAAATTAACGATTTCTCCGATTTCCTGTTTAAGCACCTTTATTTCTTCTTCAATAACTCCAATTTGCTTTCGCAGTTTAGAACGGTCGACAGCAAAAGACGTTTTATTGCTAAGTGTCGTGACTTTCTCATTCACTTTTTCCTTCCACTTTTTAAAAGTCCCTTTCTTTTCTCCCATAAAAGCCCTCCACTTCATTGAAAAATTTTCTTGAAATCAACTAGTGCATCCACTGTTTTTTTAAAATATGTATAAACATGTCGAAATATGCTTTTAGCAAATAAGGGGAAATTTTTCCGTTATTTAAAGGAAACGCAAATATCTAGCGAAAATAAGAGGAAAAATTTCCGTTATTATGAAAAAATCCTTCTATTTCAGCCTTAAACGAGTAAATAAAGGGAATTCCTTCCGCTATTTTGACCGTTTTTCAATGAAATCCCTAAATAAGGGAAATTTCTCCCGCTATTTCTATCCAAACCGCCGCCCTGCTCTTCCAGAGGCGCATCTCATTTGCAAATAAGGGGAAGTTTTTCCGATATTTTTATCCAAACTCCTCTCCCCGCACCTCCAGAATATAAAAAAAGCGCATCTCATTTAAGAAATGCGCCAAGCAATCACCTATTCAACTATTGATTTGTTCGTATAATTTACTTGAAAAATATTTCCGCGCATCCGCCATTTTAATATGCAGCATACGTTCTTCGTTGCTATCTTCATTAATAAAAGTAACGAAGGCACCTTCTAAATTTTCGTGTATGCTTTTAAAAATAAAATTATCGGCAAGTAATTCATCAATCTGCAAAATTTCTTTTGCCACAAATTCGAATTCTGACATCGTCGCACCCCATTTACGTTTAATCTGTAGAAGCTGTTTGTTGAACACCAATCGGTTCTGGCGTCACATCAATTTCCCAGCTGCGTCCTGCTGTAATGCCTAAATACTCCTCATCACTTGGATTCGTAATTTCAGCTTGCGGATACTTTTTGAACCACCAGAATTTCGCCAGCACATAATAGATTGCCGCCCCTACAAAGAAGCCGATTAGTGAAGAAAACGATGGCCAAATATTTGCGATTAATCCACCAAGTACCCAAGCGATAATTCCCGCTACATTGACACCTTTTAAATAACGATATTGTCCGTCTATCTCGTATAGATCCTTTACATTTACTCTTCGCTTACGAAGCAAATAGTAATCAGCAAACAAAATACCGACAATAGAGGATAGAATTCCACCAACAACTAGTAAAACGCTATTTAAAATATCAAACAAACTCCACGGTTGAACAACAGTCCCTACAATACCAGCAATGACTACACCTACCCAGAACGGTACTTTCGGGCCGCCGATATTCGAGAAGATCGTCGCCGCCGGAATAACGTTTGCGGAAGTATTTGTCGACCATTGAGCCAATACGATCATGGATAATAGCATGACAAGGACAATACCTCCTGCTGCTTGCTGAAGTGCGTTAACCGGGTCACCTGAACCAGTAGCCATATAACATACCGCGCCAATAACAATCATCAGCGTATTAAAAATAGGCTGAACAACGAGTGAACCTAATAACTGTGTTTTATTTCGTTTGAACCAGTTACGTTCATTTTTCGGTGCTTTAAAGTGACGTGAAAGTGTAGGCATATCTGCAGCAAGTGTAGCCCAGAAGCCCATAATTGCCATAGCGACAATCATAAATGCCGTAAACTGTTCAAAGCCTGTTTGTGGCGCTTCCACCCACGACCATACCGCTTTTCCTTGTTCCTTTGCTTCAGCCGATAGCTGCAAGTACATCCAAATCGAAATAAAGATGATGATTGGTGCAGCAAAATCAGCGAAACGCTCAATTGATTTAATCCCTAACGATACGTTGAATAACTGCAATGTCGCAAAGACAATAAAACACACAAACCAATTATCGAAGCCTATCATAATATTTAAAATTCCATTGATTGCAAGGGCTCCGAAGTACGTATTAATACCAAACCAACAAGATGCCGTAAATGCACGTGCAAATGAAGGAAGATGTGTTCCAATCGTTCCGAACGGTGCACGCATATACACAGGAAATGATAATCCGTGTTCTACACCGATATCACCAATAACGACCATAAAAATACCAATTAAAATCGATCCTACCAATGTCGCAAGGATAAGCATCGGCATACTTAAATTAATAATTCCGCCAGCACCTATCGCAAATGCGGCCAGTACAATAGCCATCCCTACCCAGATAACGCCAAAGCCGAGCACTCCAATACTGCGATTCTCATGTGAGACAGGAAGTAAATCAGGTGATTTTAAATAATTATTATTCGAGCTTTTTGGATTGGACATCGCTACACCTCTCATTATTCAATTTTTGGGCCCACAGGACGTGGTCAGGCAGCCGTTGTCGCACGATGCGACGCTGTTAGGCTGACATACATTCCTTTAAAAATATTTACCAGGGGACTACCTTGCAATACTTGAACTATTTGCTGCAAACCCCGAAATTAATGACTGTCTTTCGTTCCATGTCATTGGCGGCTGTGTATGCACTAATTCCTTCATCGTAATGGCACCTTCTGCCGGACATACGATTGAACATAAGTTACAGCCTACACAGTCTTCCTCACGAACTTTCAGCATCGGACGACCGTCTTCCGTATACAGATCGATACATTGATGAGACGTATCTTCGCAGGCAATATGGCACTTATTACAGTTAATACAAACATCATTGTTGATTTCTGCAACAACTTTATAATTTAAGTCCAGATCTCCCCAATCCGAGTATTTAGGAACTGTTTTTCCAACTAGATCCATAACAGACGCCAAGCCTTTGTCATCTAAATAGTTACTTAAGCCATCAATCATATCCTCTACAATGCTGAAGCCGTGGTGCATAGCTGCCGTACACACTTGCACACTTGTAGAACCCATCAGTATAAACTCAGCAGCATCCTGCCAGTTTGAAATACCGCCAATGCCTGAAATCGGTACATTGATATACGGATTTCTTGCACATTCACCTACCATGTTCAGCGCAATCGGCTTAACCGCTGGACCACAATAGCCTCCGTGAGCACCTTTGTTACCAACGTGCGGTATTGTATTCCAAGAGTTTAAATCTACTCCTGCCAAACTATTGATTGTATTAATCATACTAATCGCATCAGCACCGCCGCGTATCGCTGCTTCAGCCGTTACCGTAATATCAGTAATATTCGGCGTCAGCTTAACAATGACCGGTACTTGAGCATATTCCTTCGCCCAATACGTCTGCTTTTCCACCAGATCCGGCACCTGACCAGAAGCGGCACCCATGCCACGCTCGGCCATTCCATGGGGGCACCCAAAGTTTAATTCAAAGCCATCGACCCCGACATCTTGTACTTTTTTTACAATTTCATGCCACTTTTCAGCTTTCGGCTCGACCATTAATGAAGCAATGATCGCGTGATTAGGAAATCGTTTTTTCGTTTCATAAATTTCTTTCAGGTTCACTTCCAGCGGCCTGTCTGTGATTAACTCAATATTGTTGAACCCTGCCACTTTTTGACCATTAAAACTTACAGCTGCAAAACGGGAAGAAACGTTTAAAATAGGGTCCCCCAACGTTTTCCAAACAGCTCCACCCCAGCCTGCTTCAAAAGCACGTTGGACTTGATAACCCGAGTTTGTCGGTGGTGCAGATGCCAACCAAAATGGATTCGGTGACTTTATACCAGCAAAATTTATACTTAAATCAGCCATGTGAATACCCCCTATGCGATTTCTGAATTTGCATTTAGTTCATAATGAATTGCGTATGCCGAATCTTTCCCTTGCTGCGCTGCGGATACAACTGTCGCTTCACCGTACCCATTGCCGTAAATTACATCGCCGCAAGCGTAGATTTTCGGATTCGATGTCTTTAAGCTGTTCATCTCGACATCAATGACTCCACGAGTATTCGCCAACCCAAGATGCTCAATTAGCTCATACTGCTTCGCTTGACCAATTGCCCGAATGACAGCATCCGTTTCAATTACAAATTCAGACCCTGGAATCTCCGTTAACGTACCTTTTCCATTCTCGATATCCGTTAGCTTCATCTTAATGCATTCCAACCCGATTACTTTGCCGGCTTCGTCACCAATTACACGCTTCGGTAATGATAACCATCTAAATTCAACACCGTCTTGTTTAGCAAAATCATATTCAAAATCATAAGCCGTCATTTCTTTTGATGTACGACGGTAAACGATTTGAACTTGCTCTGCACCCAATCTAACTGAACACGTCGCCGCATCAATCGCTGTATTACCAGCACCAATCACGACTGCTTTTTTGCCTAGCATTTTATCTGTAAACGAAGCTTTCGACTCTTTCACAAAATCGATTGCATCATATACGCCTTCCAAGTGTTCACCCTCAATATTCAGCATCGGTACTTTCCCCATGCCAACAGCTACAATAATGCGGTCAAAATTTGCAAGGAGATCATCAACTAATACATCCTCACCGATTTTTGTGCTCGTTTTAATTTCAACACCAAGGTTTTGTACTTGCTGCACTTCCCACTCCACAACGTCCTGTGGCAGTCGGAATGAAACGATGCCGTAATAATTTAAGCCCCCTGCTTTTTCATCCGCTTCGTAAATTGTCACGCCATATCCTAATAACGCCAATTCACGTGCAGCAGATAATCCAGCTGGTCCACTTCCAATAATTGCTATTTTCTTACCGTTTGCAGGTTTTGGCGTAAACAGATTCACATCGGATTCACGAAGCCAATCTGTTGCATAGCGCTGCAGGTGACCAATTTGTATCGGCTTTTCCTCACTGTTCAACACACAAGCTCCCTCACAAAGCTCGATTGTCGGACATACACGTGCACAGCTCGCTCCTACTGGGTTCGCCTCCATAATGACACGAGCAGAGCCCTTCATATTATTCGAAGCAATTTTCTTTATAAAGCTTGGAATATTAATGCTTGTCGGGCACGCTTTAACACAGGGTGGATCGTAGCAATACAAACATCGATTTGCTTCCACGGTTGCTGCGTATGTTGTTAAACCATCAAATATTTCTTCAAAGTTTTTCGCTAAACTATTGCTCATTTCATAACAACCCTCTCCAGTTTGATTTGTTATTACTTTTTAAAGGCAGTTTTTTGAGTGAACTCAAAAAAATCTGGACGCAATTACACTGAGGCGTAATTGATTATGCTATGAAGTTACTTTAGTGGAGCTCTTCACTTCGCGGCGAATATACTGACCACTTCCAAGCTTGCCGACGAACTTTTTATCTTGAATAACATAGTCGCCGCGCACCAACACACTTGTTGGCTCACCCGTAATTTCCAGCCCTTCAAATGCGTTGTAGTCAACATTCATATGGTGCGTTTCTGCCGAGATTGTCCGTTTTGCTGTTGGATCGAATAATACGATATCGGCATCCGAACCGACCGCAATTGTTCCTTTTTTAGGGAACAGTCCGAAAATCTTCGCAGATTGCGTAGAAATCATGTCAACAAACTCATTTTCCGTAATACGACCTTTTGCTACGCCTTCCGAATAAAGTACAGAGAAGCGATCTTCAATAAATGGTCCACCGTTCGGAATTTTCGAGAAGTCATCCTTCCCTAATGTTTTCTTGCCATTAAAGCTAAACGAGCATTGATCAGAACCAATCGTTTGAAGCTGCTTGGCCTTCAGTGCATTCCACAATACTTCCTGATGCTCTACAGGACGCAGTGGCGGTGACCATACATATTTCGCCCCTTCAAAATTCGGCTTTTCCAATGCTGTTTGGTCCAACACTAAATATGGCGGACAAGTTTCACCTAAAACGTTGTAGCCTTTATTACGGGCAGAAATGATTTCATCGACCGCTTCTTTACACGTTACATGCACGACATAAAGCTGTGCACCTGCCAAATTCGCCAGCTCAATCGCACGCTTAGTCGCTTCACCTTCAACTTCCGGCGGACGAGTCAATGCATGATAAATCGGCTCCGTCTGTCCATTTGCCTTCGCCTCTTCTACCAGCTCATCAATTACAGAACCATTTTCACAATGCACCATAACAGTTGCACCTAATTGCTGCCCGACTTTAAATGCCTGGAACAATGTACGATCTGTCGCTTGGAATTCCTTTGCATATGCCAAAAACACTTTGATCGAGCTTATCCCACCCCGCTCTAGTGCTTCCGGTAATTCTTTTAAGCGCTGTTCATTTAAATCACCAATCATTAAGTGGAATCCATAGTCGATCACGGCCTTGTCCTTTGCCTTGCCATGCCAAGTATCAATCGCATCCATTAATGTCGGAGAGCCTGCACTAATACAAAAATCAATAATTGTCGTCGTTCCACCAAAAGCTGCTGCAATGGTTCCTGATTGCCAATCATCATCTGTTACCGTATTGTTGAACGGCATATCCAAATGGGTATGAGGGTCAATACCGCCCGGAAATAATAGCTTTCCTGTAGCGTCAATAATTTCTGCATCCACGTCTTGGATACTCGCTGCAATCTGCTTGATAACGCCATCCTCAATCAGCACATCACCTTTATACGTATCTGCAGCCGTAACAATTGTTCCCCCAGTAATGATCTTTTTCATAGTAAACCCTCCTATTTTTCTAGTAATTTAGCTAAGTTCCAGAAAGAACCGTTGAAACTCCTCTTTGCATTTTAGTCTGAATTTTCAATAAATTTAAGACGCAATGAGAGCAATTTAAGAATATTTAACTTCTAGGAAGCATATAATTAAATATATATTATTATATGTCAATATTTATAACATAATATTTAATTATTCTAAATAAAACTTTAAAAAGTTACTTCTCCCCTTCATATCATTAACTTTACTCGACAGTTGATTAAAAATTAATATACAAAAGGTAATTTTTCCACTAATCTTTTTAGACACAACGTAAAAAGCGAAAAGAAAAAGCTATTTTCATGTGACATTTTATGACATGATTCGCTATTTCCGCAAAAGAAAGATTTTCTAATAAACTTAAAAATATTCTAATATATTCTTATTTGTTCTAATATAAGTTTGATCTGCTAATAAAACCTCAAAATGTTCTAAAAAAGGTGCACATTGTTCTAAAATCCCCTCTCAACCTTCTAATATCCCACCCGCAATTTCTAATATCCCCCACAATTGTTCTAATAAATTCATTTACATATAAAAAACAGCCTGATCCATTTCCCGGAATCAGGCTGTTTCCCATATTATTTTAGTCGTTGCTCGGAAACGCGAATGTCGATGCAGTCGTTTCTGTCGTTTCCGGCCAGCGCTCGGATATCGTTTTCGTCTTTGTAAAGAATCGCGCCTGATCAGGACCAAACATGTGCCCTTCACCAAAACGTGACCCTTTAAAGCCGGCAAAGTTATGATAGCCTACCGGAATTGGAATCGGCACATTAACACCGACCATACCAACATCTATTTCCGTAGTAAATTTACGCGCTGCAGCACCATCATTCGTAAAGATCGTAACACCGTTTGCCAACTCCTGGTCGTTAATGAAATCAATCGCCTCCGAAAGCGAACCTACGCGCACAACATTTCGAGCCGGTCCGAAAACTTCCTGATCGCAAATATCCATCTCCTTAGTTACATTGTCCAATAGTGTTGGACCTACAAAGAAGCCTTCCGAGTCTTTCACAATATCCAATTCACGACCATCATTCACAACTGTTGCACCTTGCTGCTCAGCTAAATCAATCGCTTTTAAAATACTTTCTTTGGACTCTTTCGAAATTACCGGTCCAAAATCCGTCCCTTCCTCTGTGTAGCTGCCAACTTTCAACTTACTTATTTTGTCTTTTAAAATCGCTACTAATCTATCAGCTGTTTCTTCACCAACCGGCACAATAGTAGAAATTGCCATACAACGCTGAGAAGCCGCGCCGTATGCAGCACCAATAAACGCGTTCGCCACCTGCTCTAAATCTGCGTCTGGCATGACAACCATATTATTTTTTCCGCCACCTAGAGCCGTGACACGCTTACCATATTTAGCACCTGTTTCGTAAATATATTTAGCTACCGGAGTTGACCCAACAAATGAAATTGCCTGCACAGTCGGGTTTTCTAAAAGCTCATTTACCGCTTCTTTACTCCCGTTCACTACTGTCCAAATGCCATCCGGTAAGCCTGCCTTTTTCCATAGTTCACTTACAAATAGCGAAGTCATCGGCACCTTTTCGGAAGCCTTTAAAATGACTGCATTCCCAACAGCAATCGCCATCGACGTTTGCGCCAGCGGTACCATGATCGGGAAGTTAAACGGTGAGATAGCAGCTACGACACCTAGCGGATACTTCGCCGAGTAGGCATTAATTTGACCGCCAACATTGACCGAATACTCCCCCTTCACAAGGTGAGGTGCCCCGATCGCCAAATCGACAGACTCCAATGCCCGCGTCACTTCCCCGCGCGCGTCTTCCAACGTTTTACCGCTTTCCGTACATATAATATCCAACAGCTGCTCCATATTTTCCGTAATTAAATAGCGGAAGCGCATTAAAACTTCAGCTCGCTTAGCAACAGATAAATCTCTCCACGCAGGAAAAGCCGCTTTTGCCGCTGCAATAGCTTCACGTGTTTCTTCGGCTGTTGCAATCGGTACTTCAGCAATCACCTCGCCGGTAGTTGGATTGTAGACTTTTGAATAGCTTCTGCTTTTTCCCTCGACTAATTCCCCATTTATAAAATGCGTTAATCTTTTTACCGAAACTGCTTCTGTCATTATGAATGTCCTCCTCTATTTAATGCTGTTTAATGCCTCTATCAATGTCGTTGCAATAAAGTCCTTTTCCTCTAACGTAATGGAAAGCGGTGGTGAAAGTGTTAATACATTATTGAAGTCCGCCACTGTCACACCATTTTTACCGATAATAACGCCCTTTTGCTTACAATAGCCAATAACCGCATTGACCTTATTGATATCTAGAGGCGCCTTCGTTTCTTTATTTTCAACAAGCTCGATTCCTATCAATAAACCTTTACCTCGAATATCCCCAACGTAAGGATGATCACTTAAATTTTCCGTTAAAGTTGCTTTAAGTGATTCCCCAAGCATAGTAGATTGATCAAATAGATTTTCGCGCTCCATTATTTCAATATTTTTTAAAGCGACCGCACAAGCTACCGGTGAACCGCCGAATGTATTAACGTGACGTAAAAACTCGTAGTCCCCTTCAGCTACAAACTGCTCGTAAATTTCGCGACGGATGGCAGTAGCGGATAATGGCATATACGCACTTGTCAGCCCCTTTGCCATCGTGACGATATCCGGCTTAATTCCGTAGTTTTGGAAGCCAAATGCTTTCCCAGTTCGCCCAAATCCGCAAATAACCTCGTCAATAATGAGTAACGCACCGTGCTTTTTACACACCTCCTGAACACCCTGCAAATAGGCCTCATTCGGGACGATCACCCCGCCACCAGTTATGATTGGCTCCATAATAACAGCGGCAATCGTTTCAGACATTTCCCATGTCATCACCTGGTCCAGGTTTTTCACACTTGGCAATGTCGTTGGATCTTCACCGTTCATTTCTTCCGGATTGCGGTATTGGTCAGGTGGTGCTACATGCAAAAATCCTGGAGCAAGTGGCTCATATTTATATTTACGCTGTGCCTGCCCTGTAGCCGCTAAAGCACCCATTGTATTCCCGTGGTACGCACGATAGCGGGAAACAATTTTATAGCGATTCGTTTCACCTTTTTGCTGATGATATTGTCGTACTACTTTAAATGCAACCTCATTTGCTTCTGAACCACTGTTGGAGTAGAAAACGACATATTCATCGCCAAGCAGCTCGCTAATTTTCTGGCTTAGTAAAATTGCCGGAGTATGCCCATATGTGAGCGGTGTATAGGAGTTTTTAAGCATTTGCTCATAGGCTACTTCTGCAATTTCCTTGCGCCCATAACCAATATTCGTACACCATAGCCCCGCCATCGCATCCAAATATTTATTGCCATCGATATCCGTCAGCCAAGCCCCTTCCGCTCTATCCACAATAAACGTTGCATCCGGGTTATAAGGTTTCATCGAATGCCATACACGCTTCTCGTCATTTGCCTTCCAGTTATACTCTACATATTGGCTCATGCATTTCCCTCCTAAATTTCAGAACTTACCTCTATTTTCGCTTATCGAACTTATTAGGGCACTATACATTGTGTAAAATGGTTTTTTGCATCCACTTCACATTAAGGTAATTAGTTGGTTCATCATTAGTAGGTTAGAATGGTGTCTATGTAGTACGATCCCCCGGGAAAAAACGTCACATCCGCAAGATTAGGTGACTTTCATCCCCTCATAATAATTATGCTTTGTCATCAATAACATGAGTTCCAAACATAAACGATTTTCATAATTCATAAAATCACTACCAATAATCTGCTCCACCTTTTCAAGACGGTGATACAGCGTTTGACGCACAATAAATAATTTTTCGGCTGTTTCCTTTTTCAATCCATTGCACTGAAAAAAGATATCTAATGTTTGAATTAAGTTCGTATTGTGCTTGCTGTCGTAATGACTCAACATTTCAATCTTTTCCTTGGCGGCCTGCATTAAACTATTGTTATTTTGTAAAACCTTTACCATATGATAAAGAAGCAGTTCATCATAGAAATAGGAAAGCTCCATATTCTTCATCCGTATTTGAAGCGTCTCCTGTGCAGTTTGATAGCTTTCCTTTAATTCATTGTAATGGGAAACATATTTGCCTACCGCAATGAGCGTATCTAGCCTGTACTGATTGATAAGTTCATTCATAGCTCGCTTCATTCGCTCTTTATACGTATCTGCCTGTCCTAAATCATTCAGTATAAATATTAAATACTGGGACTGCTCCACGATAAAAGTGTAAAAGCCCTCCTTTTGCAGAGCCTGACGGAGATTCATTTTATAATTAGTCAAATCCTGTATAATATTCTTTCTTCGCATCTGATGAATCATAACCATCCAACCGCTTTTCTTTAACTTTTGGTCTGATTCTTCAATAAAATAAAGCATTTCATCATCGCTGTTTTTGCCTTCCAGCCATTTCTCGAAAAATTTCCGATTTTCACTTTCAAGCTTTTCTTCAATATATAAATCTCTTAAGACAAACTGAGACAATGTAACGACTGTACGATCCAAAATTAATAAATCCAATTCTGTTATTTCCCTTTTCTCAGAATAGATATGAACCGTTCCATACACTTGGTCAAATAAAGTCATTTCAAGACTTGCTTTATTCTTACTGCTTAGACTATTAATGTAATATTTATAATTTTCAATCTTTTTATCCGGGATTGCGAGGCTTGTTCCTTTATTTACCTCAAAGTAAGTATTCACATTTAAATACTTTTGCATGTACTGCAGAATTTTCGCTTTGTCATTTACCTTCAAAACATAGTTGTTTATTTTTTGGGAATATTCCTCCAGCTGCCTCAATATATCGTATTGCTGATGGATAATTGCTGTATGCAAATCCTGCGTAATTCCTATAAACGGCACGATTTCCTGAAAAACGATAAGAGGAAAATCCAGACTATTCGCTAAATTTATGACACTTTCCGGTACGACCTGAATATACATCCCGAGTTCAATGCACAGTCCTGCTACTTCCAGATCGCTAAGCTGTTGAACAAAATTTAAAAACCCTTGCTCGTTGTCCTTTAAAATAACGCCCGTTGTTAAAATAAGCTCATTCCCTTTAATTAGCTGCTTCACATCGATAACTTCCAATATATGAATCCATTTTATAGCATGATTTAAACCTGTTTGACCTGCAACAACTTTGGCAGATTCAAAGTATTTTCGATTTAGAACTTCTCTTACAGTTATCATAGGCAGCCTCCTCTAATTAACAATTCGTCCATACAATTATTGTATCATTTTACATTAGGTATATATTAATTTGTTATATAAAAATGCTAATGTATATATATTAATGGAATAAAGGGGGACTCCTAATGTTAAAAACCAATCGCGAACGACTAAAAAACAGTATTGAGTTATTCAGTCAATTTGGAGCTACGGAAAATAACGGTGTCACACGTTTAAGTCTTTCCCATGAGGATATTCTGGCGCGCAACAAATTGAAGGAAACTTGCGAACAGCTTGGAATGATTGTCACGACCGATGATATGGGTACAATGTACGCAACACTTCCAGGCAAATCCAACAATTTACCGATTGTGATGGGCTCACATTTGGATTCCGTTATTAAAGGTGGACGCTTTGATGGCGTTCTAGGTGTTTTAACTGCTTTAGAGGCAGTCCAAACAATAATTGATGCCGGACTAGAACTGAACCACCCTCTAACAATCGTGAACTTCACAAACGAGGAAGGCGCACGCTTTGAGCCTTCGTTAATGGCTTCTGGCGTTCTTTCAGGAAAATTCGAAAAGGAAAAGATGCTCGCTTCCACAGACGTAGAAGGCGTAACCTTTGAACAAGCCCTAAAAGAAAGCGGCTATGAAGGTGATATAGCAAACCGTCTAACAGATGCTCATGCCTATTTAGAGCTTCATATTGAGCAAGGCCCCGTACTGGAACACTATGAAACTGAAATTGGCATAGTTGAAGGTGTGCTTGGCATGGTCTGCTATGACATTACTTTGACTGGTGAATCGAATCATGCTGGGACGACCCCTATCTCAATGCGTAAAGATAGTATGTTTGCCGCAATGCAAATTATTTCAATCCTGCAGAACAAACTAAAACAGCTCCCTGATGATCTTGTTTACACAATCGGACGCATTAATGCCTATCCGAATATTCATACAGTCATTCCAAACAAAGTAACATTCTCGTTAGAATCCCGCCATCAAGACCCTTCTGTTATCGCGCAAGTAGAACAAATCATTTTTGACCTACCAAAGGAAATAGAAAATTGTCAGCTTAGCTATTCAAAATTATGGAGCCGCGATACTGTTCATTTTGCACCGGAAGTTGTGGGTGCTGTAGCAGCAAGCGCTGATGACTTAGGCTATTCAAGCCGACATATGTATAGCGGTGCCGGCCATGACGCCCAATTTATTGCCGGCTATATTCCTTCCACAATGATTTTCGTTCCAAGCGCAAACGGCTATAGCCACCGTGAAGATGAGTACACTTCATTCGAGGAATGCTCAAAGGGTGCCGATGTCCTTGTAAATGCCGTTTTGAAGGTTGCAGAAAGTTCCGTTTTGCCCGTAAATTCCGTGAGTATGAAATGATTGATTTTACTTTTATAAAGAGAGGCTGCACGAACGCCTCTCACCTATCCATCTTTTACTATTTTCCGGCAAAGTCTTATGCATTGTTTTCACCTAGTTATAAATAGATTAGCCCTTCCCTTCTTATATAGGAGAACATACTATATGTTAACTATTAAAAGAAGGGAGATTAAAATAATGAGACGTCAAATCGGTTTCTGTTACCCTGGTTACCGATACTGCGGACCAGGGTGTTCCGGTCCCGGTGCACCAACAAATGCAGTAGATAACTGTTGCCTGCACCATGATGCGTGCTATTACTATGGATACGATAAACGATATTGCGATGCGCTATTCCAGCATTGCTTAAGTCAATACAAATATGCTCCCACTAAAATGGGGAAAGACGCAAGATTATTCTCCAAAGCCATCCACATTAAAAATAATCTTCTATAGCGATAAAAAATAGGCATGAAACCACTTGTTACAAGGTTTCATGCCTAATCTTCTATAAAAAAACTAAATTTGGGACATAGGCTCAGGCCGTGCCCCCGGAAAGCGTTCCCGTAACCGAAATCAATTCTGACGGAAGTGGAAAATGTTTTCCCTCTTAGTCAATCTTCTGTCCTGTAATTTCTTCAAGCTTACCGTTTTCTTTAATTTTCTTTAAGCCTTCATTTAAGTGATTCAATAGCTCAGTGTTCCCCTTTTTCACCATGAAGCCGTAATATTCTTTTTCAAACTGATCCGATTCAATCGCTTTTAAGCCGGAATTCGGATTGTTCTTTAAATACTCTAATACTACTGCATTATCACCGATTGCTGCCGCTGCTGCACCATTAATTACTTCTTGGAAGGCAACTGGCTGGTTTTCGTACGCTAAAGTTTTTGAGCTCGTTTTACCTTGCAGTTTTTTTGCCGCTTCATGACCTGTTGTATTAATTTGTACAGAGATTTTTTCATCTTTTAACTCATCCAGTGTTGTAATTGGTGAATCTTCTTTTACGACAATCATTAATGTCGCTTCGTAATATGGATCTGTGAAATCAAATGTTTGTTTACGATCATCTGTAATTGTAATTCCTGATGCCCCTAAATCCAACTCACCATTCTTTAGCTGTTGGAATACCGGCTCCCAACCGACATTTCTAAATTCGATTTCCGAGCCCATCTCTTCACCGATTGCATTCATAATATCTACGTCGATCCCTACAATTTCCCCTTTATCATTCATCGATTCAAACGGTGCAAAAGTAGCTTCCGTGCCGACTAATAGTTTGGAAAAATTCCCTTCCGCATCTGCACCAGAAGTTTCTTTATCCCCAGTACCACACGCAGTTAAAACTATTGATAATGCCACTAGCAGCATCATTGTTAACCATTTTTTATTCGACATTGTAAATCCCCCTATGTATTTTATGTTATAATTATACATTTTTCGAATATAGTAAAACAATATTTATTTTTGAATTTTCAAATATTTCATACTGTAAAAAAACTATCTTCACTATATTTTAATATAGTAAAAGATAGCTTTTTTCTATCTCTATAATACTTTCCCTAAAAATGCTTTCGTACGTTCATTTTGTGGATTGCCGAATACGTCTTCCGGATGACCCTGTTCTACAATATATCCGCCATCCATGAACAGTACTCGGTCACCTACTTCGCGTGCAAAGCCCATTTCATGTGTGACAACAACCATCGTCATACCTTCTTTGGCAAGGTTTTTCATTACTTCTAAAACCTCTTTAACCATTTCAGGGTCCAGCGCTGAGGTTGGCTCATCAAATAGCATTACTTTTGGCTTCATTGCTAAAGCACGTGCAATTGCAACACGCTGTTGTTGACCGCCTGATAATTGCTGTGGGTAATTATCCGCTTTTTCACGCAATCCAACTTTATCTAAAAGCTCCATTGCCAATTGCTCAGCATCTTGTTTGTTCAAGTTTCGAATTTGCATTGGCGCCATCGTAATATTATCAATGACCGACATATGCGGGAACAAGTTAAACTGCTGGAATACCATCCCTACTTCTGTTCGGATTTCGTTAATATTTGTTTTTGGATCATTAATTTGGACACCATTAATATAAATCGCGCCATCTGTAACTTCTTCCAGTAAATTCATGCATCGGAGAAATGTCGACTTACCCGATCCAGAAGGTCCAATAACACAGACTACTTCTTTTTCCTGCACTTCATAATCAATTCCCTTTAACACTTCGAGCTTGCCAAAATGCTTGTGTAAGTTTTCTACTTTAATCATTTACGCCCGCTCCTTTTTCTTACGTGGGTTGTAATTGATATCGACCCGTTTTTCGATAAATGCAACGAGCTTCGTTACGGCGTATGTTAATACAAGATATAAGAACGCTGCAAATAAATATGGCTCCCAGAAACGCTGATACGTTCCGGCAACGACTTTACTCACATATAATATTTCTGCACCGGCAATAACCGTTACAAGAGATGAATCTTTCAATAATGCAATAAATTCATTCCCCAATGGTGGAATCATACGACGGAATGCTTGAGGTAAAATGACTTTACGCATCGCCTGAGAGTGTGTTAAACCTAAAGACCTTGCTGCTTCCATTTGCCCTTTGTCTATTGATTGAATCCCTGCACGGAAAATTTCCGCATTGTATGCCGCGCTATTTAAAATTAATCCAACGATACCCGATACCCACCAACCTTGTGATGAACCAAAAATAGTTGGAATAACAGCTAAGTGAATTAATAATAATTGCACTAGCAATGGTGTACCACGGAATACGTCTACATAAATTTTAGCCGGCCAATAAATCAATTTTTTTTTCGAAACTTGGCCTAACCCTAAAAGCAGACCGAAAATGATACCACCAATATAACCACATGCTGTTAAAACAATAGTCGCCCAAAGTCCTTTTGCATATAGCTCACGGTAGTTCCAGATAATTTCCCAACGGAAAAAATCAAAAAACTCCATCTGAAACCCTCCAATAAATTAAAATATTGCTTATTCGATTTCTGTACCTGTAATTTCAGCTAACTTGCCATTAGCTTTAATCTTTTGCAGACCTTCATTTAAAATATTTAACAACTCTGTATTACCTTTTTTCACCATGAAACCAAAGTAATCCTTTTCAAATGAATCGTCTTCGATTGCTTTTAAACCTGAATCAGGATTGTTTTCTAAGTATTCCAAAATAACAATATTATCTCCAATTGCTGCATCTGCAGCGCCTGTTAATACTTCAGTAAGGGCAATCGAGAAGTTTTCATATCCTAAAATATTTGAACTTGCTACCCCCTGTAAGTTCTTAGCTGCTTCATGACCTGTCGTATTAAGCTGTACGGCTACTTTTTTGTCTTTAATATCTTCCAAAGAGGCAATTGTCGAACCTTCTTTTGTCACGATCAATAATGTTGCTTCATAATATGGGTCTGTGAAATCAAATGATTGTTTACGCTCATCTGTAATCGTAATTGCCGCTGCACCCATATCAATTTCCTCAGTTGTTACTTGGCTTAACATTGAATCCCAGCCTACATTTTTAATTTCTGTTTCAATGCCCATCTCTTCGCCAATTGCTGCTAAAATCTCAGCATCAAAGCCTACTACATTCCCTTTATCATCTAAATACTCAAAAGGAGCGTATGTCGCTTCCGTACCGGCTACGATTTTTGTATATTCTTTATCCCCTATAGATGTTTTTTCATCTGCACCACATGCTGTTAATATCATTGAAGCTGCTGCTAAAGGAGCTGCCCATTTAAATAATTTTCTAGCGTTCATTATGAATATCCTCCTGGATTTTTAAGTTTTTTAATTAATATCTTGTTCAATTATATTAATTCCCCAATTAATATACAACATTTAATTTTTAAAAAATTGATTATTATTGCAGTATGATGAATTTTTATAACAAAAATGATAAGAAATCTGCATATCTTTTAATATTTATTCATTAAATTAATATATCATTATTATTTTCAAACCTCCTGTGTACTATGGGCACTGTATTTTATTTCCTCTTTTTTAGAAATTTAGGTTCATCACCATAACATGTGGTTGCCTAACTAATAAAATTTCACTTAATTGATTAGTGGGTACGGCAAGACAGTGCTAAAGCGTCCGACCAACTTCGAGTGGGAAAACGCCTTGATAGATAGAAAGTGCCTTATTTTTGTTTAAAAAATAATTCGCCATAAAAAAATAAGTTTTTCATTGCCCTTCTAAAATAACGGGAGATTTTACCGTTATTTGAATGATGTAGCTTGTTTTTGAATAAATAAGGGAACGTTTTACCGTTATTTTAAATAAAATCCTGGAATTTCATGTTTTTTAGGTCAATAACGGAAATCCCTTCCCTTATTTTGACTATTTTTTATGTTATTTTAGAAATAACGGAAATTCATTCCTCTATTTTTCTCATTACGCAATTCAATCAGATTGTGCGACTTTTAAAGGTTTATTAAATTTGTCCTGGTTTTGTAAACATTTTTTGGAGGATATGATGAAGATAAAAAATAAAATACCAGACTATATCGTGTGTATTTTCTTAGGAGTATCCTTAGGTGCAATATCCAAATATTTAGATACAATCGCCATTGTAGATGGGAGTTGGTGGTTAGGTGTTCTAAGTTATTTTGGGGATTTATTCACAAGATTAGGCATCTGGGTATTGATTGCAACATTTATAGCTGCATATAGTAGAACATTTATCAGGTCTGCTATTAATACATTTCTATTTTTTATGGGAATGCTAGTGAGTTATTATATTTATTCAGCTTATTTATTCGGATTTTTCCCGACAAGTTATTTTATACTTTGGGGTACCGTAGCACTTGCCTCTCCTGTGCTTGGAATCATTGTATGGGGGGCTAAAAACAAGAAGCCACTATACTTTGGCTTACCCGCCTTGCCTATGGGGTTAATGTTGAGTCTATCTTTAGGGATGGGTTTGTTTTATATTTCCTTGAATTATATTGAAGAATTAATTATGTATATTATCTTGTGCATAATCTTTTACAAAGATCCTAAACAAATGGTGATAACTATTGTCCTTTCATTTGTAATTGGATTTATTACTGAACAAATAATTCCATTTCATTTTTGAATCTAATTACGTTCTAGCATATTAGGTACACGAATTCGACTACAATCAGGAGCGAATGTGCAGTAAAAATTACTTCTCTTAGAACGGACTCTTAAATCACCAACTTATGGTGATGGACCATAATCCAGGGCAATTCTTTATGCAGTACAAAAAAAGACTACTTAGCGGAAATTTCCCGAAAGTAGTCTTAGAATGTATAATTTTTTTAAGAGAATGAAGGATAAAAGGAACCGGTACAGTGATTCCTTTTATCCTAACAAAAAATCCATCCTCCATTGTAGAGAATTAACTACTATGCTATTTTTCTACAATTGGTATAGAAAAGTATATGAAAACAGTAAAATGGCGTCCTATAGGGACATTATAATATAGTATCGCTTGAACATAACCTTTAATAATTTACTAATTATCCACACTTTTTTCAAGTCTAAATTATAAATTTCACTTAAAAATTTCAAATATATTTTAAAAGTACGTTTAATTTATACAGAAATCGGAAATTTATAGTATAGTGTCCAAAAGTAAATGTTAAATAATGGCAGTAATAGTACATATCATCCTATTAAATATAGAATGCCAATACTTAATTATTCATTGATAAAAAAAAAAAAACGCCCTCGGAGGGAATCGAACCCCCAGCCTCAGAACCGGAATCTGAAGTGTTATCCATTACACCACGAGGACAAAATAAGTATATGTTCAACTTTTCCCATTATACAGATGGTACGCCATATTTTCAATAGCAAAAGTCAGAGTTTATATTTGACCATAACTGACTAATACGTGTATGATAGGTTTACAGCTGAAATGATTTCCATTTTTCAGCATAAGAATTCGAATAAAAAGCTTTAACAAAGGGAGGATTATTCAATGAACTTAATTCCTACAGTTATTGAACAAACAAATCGCGGGGAACGTGCATATGACATTTATTCACGTTTATTAAAAGACCGCATCATTTTATTAGGTAGCGGAATCGATGACAACGTATCAAACTCAATCGTTGCACAGCTACTATTTTTAGAAGCAGAAGATCCAGATAAAGACATCTACCTATACATTAACTCACCAGGTGGTTCAATCACATCAGGTATGGCCATTTATGATACGATGAACTTCATCAAGCCGGATGTTTCAACAATTTGTATCGGTATGGCTGCATCAATGGGTGCTTTCTTACTTTCTGCTGGTGCAAAAGGTAAACGTATTGCATTACCAAATGCAGAAGTGATGATTCACCAACCACTTGGTGGCGCACAAGGTCAAGCAACAGAAATCGAAATCGCAGCAAAACGTATTTTACACTTACGTGAAAAGCTGAATAGAATCATGGCTGAAAACACTGGTCAATCTTTCGAAACATTGTCACGTGATACAGATCGTGATAACTTCATGACTGCCGAGCAAGCGAAAGACTATGGCTTAATCGACAAAATCTATGAGCGTAACCAATTAAAGAAATAATACAGCACGAAGCATGCAGGAGTTTATCCTGTGTGCTTTTTTTAGTTTTTAGTGTATTTCATTTCAATTATCCGCTAGGAACTATGCAATAGAATATTTTTATTCCCCACTCGCTCTGGTGACTTTGAAAAGTATTATAATTGGTGACTCCAAAAATTATATTATCCAATTTAATAAGAATAATCGCCACAAAGGTAAGCATATTCGCCACTTTCAATTGAATATTCGCCACTGTGCTTCATTTATTCGTCACTTTCAATCGAATATTCGCCACTGTGCTTCATTTATTCGCCACTCCTCAATAAATATTCGCCACTTTGCACAATGCTTTATGCTCCTCTACTCTGTATATAAAAATAAAGCACAACCTTTTCATCCTGTGAAATGGCTGTGCTTTTCAAGTTAGTTTGCTTTTTCGATTAAAAGCTGTAGAGCGTTAATGGCTTTTTCTTCATCGTGACCATCAGCACATAATGTGACAACCGTTCCTTTTGCCACAGCTAAGCTCATAATTCCCATGATCGATTTTGCATTTACTTTTTTCGTATCCTTTTGTAAAAAGACATCTGCTTTAAAACGATTTGCTTCTTGTACGAATAATGCAGCTTGTCTTGCCTGTAAGCCGGATTTCAGCTTTACTTCTACTTGTTTTTCGATCATCTTGATATACTCCCTTTCACAACCGTTCATCGCTTCTTTTATTTATCTTATCGAAATTATTCGAAAAGAACAATAATAGATTACGGTATTTATGAAATCGCCACCATTATTAACTATACCTTAGCATAAATGGACTTAAATCGTTAGTTTATAAAAAAAACCCGCGCAATCAATGTGGCTAAATCTTTTCCCCACGTCGAATGGCCTCCGCTATATCATCGATTTTACGTAACCGATGATTAACACCCGATTTACTTACAACGCCAGTTGATACCATCTCGCCAAGCTCTTTTAATGTGACATCCTGATATTCCACTCGAAGACGGGCAATTTCCCGTAGTTTTTCGGGTAATTGATCAAGTCCCATTGCATTATCAATATAGCGGATATTTTCAACTTGTCGCAGTGCTGCACCAATTGTCTTATTCAGGTTAGCAGTTTCACAGTTTACGATTCGATTCACACTGTTTCGCATATCTCTTATGATTCGTACATCTTCAAACTTCAGCATTGCCTGAACGGCACCAACTAAATTCATAAAATCCGAAATTTTTTCTGCCTCTTTTAAATAAGTGACATAGCCTTTTTTTCGTTCGATCGTTTTTGCATTGAGATCATAGCGATTCATTAGCTGTGCCAACGCTTCCCCGTGCTCCTTATATAAAGAATAGATTTCCAAATGATAAGAGGAAGTCTCCGGGTTATTGACCGAACCACCTGCTAAAAATGCACCACGTAAATAGGCACGGCGCTCACTGTTTTTCGGAATAATAGTTTTTGAAATCGTATGATTAAATTCAAATGAATTCGATACAATTTCTAAATCATCCAATATTTCACGGGCACCTTCCCGAACACGGCATATATACACATTATTCTTCTTCAGGCGCATCTTTTTCCGCACAAGAAGCTCTACATTATATGGATAGAGCCTTTTTACGATGATATATAGTCGTCGTGCTATTGCAGCATTCTCTGTTTGAACATCCAAGCTTATTTGGCGATTCGCAAAGCTTAAAGAACCATTCATTCGTATAAGGGCGGACACTTCAGCCTTTAAACAACTGTCATTTGCTTCAACCTGTGTAAGCTCTTTTTTTGTTTCCGATGCAAAGGACATGTATGTGCTCCCCCTTTCCTAGCAAACTATGTAGTGATTACATGTAATATTACTGCATCGTTTGTTGTTTTAGTTTTGTATATTCACAAAGCCAATCCGCTAAATTAGTCGCATCATGACGTACTGTTCCATTTTGGATAAGTGCAATTTCTTTTTTAATAATATTGATGCCCATATCTTTTATTCTATCTATATCAAATTTTACGGGCTCAGCATTTTCTTCTCGATAGTTTTCGTAAATTAACGATGGAAGCTCTTTTTCATTAATCAATACCGATTCAATAAACGGCTCGCCTACATGAGTATGAATGGCCTCAATATGCTGCGAGGTTGTATATTTACTCGTCTCACCTTGTTGAGTCATTAAATTGGCTATATAAATTTTTTCACCTTTTGCACGAACGACCGCCTGGCCAATTCCTTTCACTAATAAGTTCGGAATGATGCTCGTATAAAGACTACCTGGTCCAATCAAAATAAAATCCGCGCGTTCAATTGCATGAACCGCAGCTGGTAACGGTTTTAAATTGCTCGGCTCTAAATAAACACGCTTAATTGGAGCATGGCCAGACGGAATTTTTGACTCCCCAATAACGTCTGAACCATCCATTAATTCAGCATGTAAAGTTACTTTTTTATTTGCGGCAGGTATGACTTTTCCGTGCACGTTCAAAACTTTACTCATTTCTGCAATGGCATGGTTAAAATCACCTGTAATTTCCGTTAAAGCTGTTAGCATTAGATTGCCTAGAGAATGTCCGCCCAAGTCATTGGATTGTGAAAAGCGATATTGAAACATTTGCTCAACTAAGGGCTCCACATCCGACAATGCTGCTATTACATTCCGTACATCCCCTGGAGGTGGAATATCATAGTCATCCCGTAAACGCCCAGAAGAGCCACCGTCATCTGCTACCGTAACGATGGCTGTAATATCAAATGCGTGTTGCTTTAAACCTCGTAATATCGTAGAAAGCCCTGTCCCCCCACCGATAACGACAATACGCGTTCTCTTTTTCTTCATTTAATCAATCCTTTCTATGATTGATATCTCTATGTGAAATGATGACTTGGTCATTTTTTGCTAACAGTTTGCCAAAGTATTCAGCGAGCGTTACCGAGCGATGTTGACCACCTGTACAGCCAAATGCGATCACTAGCTGTGATTTTCCTTCACTGCGGTAATGCGGAATCATAAATGTAAACAAGTCCGTTAGTTTGGCAATGAGCTGTTGTGTTTCTTCCGTTGCAAGCACATATGAAGAAACCTCTGTCTGAAGTCCTGTTTTATGTCGCAATTCTTCAACATAATAGGGGTTTTTCAAAAAACGTACATCAAACACTAAATCGGCATCGATCGGTAAGCCATGTTTAAAGCCAAATGACATAATATTTAGTGAAAAAGTTGGGCTGCTCATATTCGAAAATTCCTGTGCAATGCGTTCGCGTAACTCCCGTGGTTTCAACTTGGATGTATTTACAATTGTTTTTGCACGGCCTTTTACCTCTGAAAGCAATTCCCGTTCCTGTTGAATTCCTTCCAATGGTAAACCTTGTGTTGCAAGTGGGTGTGAACGACGAGATTCTTTATAACGTCGAACTAAAGTGGCATCGTCGGACTCTAAAAATAAAATCCGGAGTAAAATATCCTCTTCATTCATTAACGCGTCGAGCGATTCGATTAATGACCCAAAAAATTCTCTCCCACGTAAATCCATTACGACGGCGATACGTGAAATTTTCTTTTCCGAATCTTTCATTAGTGCTAAAAAAGTAGTCAAAAGTTCCGGTGGTAAATTATCGACGCAGTAATAGCCTAAATCTTCAAAGCTCTGAACTGCTACCGTTTTGCCCGCCCCTGACATTCCTGTAATAATAACTAATTCATGTGTAAAGCTCGAACTACCCACTTGTTTCATCTCCTCTAGTTTTGTTCTATTGAGTGTTGAATGGTCTCACTTAATAGCTCAAAATCCTCTGTGTACTCAAATGTACCATATTGCATGCCTTTATTGGCTATTGCAAACAATAAATTTGTCCGGTCACCTGCTGCCATCGGAAGTTCGTTTAACTGCTCCACTGGATACCAGTCCAAAACGCCTTCACGTGTTTCAGTAAACGGTGTTCCTTCTACATCAGAAGCAATAAATGTATAGAGCATCCATTCATCGACGACTGTATCTTCATTTTTTATGACCATTGTATAGATGCCTTTTAAATGGACATTTATAGGTTTTAAATTCGTTTCTTCCTGAAATTCACGAACAGCTGATTCATAGATGGATTCTCCCAGCTCCATTTTGCCGCCGGGTGCAACAAACCAACCTCTTCTCGGTTTTTGGAGCAACAGTACTTTGCCGTCTTTTATAGCTAGTAAATTTGTAATACGTTGCATACGTAACACCTCAATTCTTTCATTAGTGGATATAAAACTATATGCTGTCAAGGTAATCCACATAAGTACAGATAGCTCTCACGCTATTGTACGCAAAATCTGTTTTTCTAATGCTTATATTTCTATTATACCTTGTACCAGGCATTACGTAAAAGCACTCGTACCATTTGTCCTGTTAGTAAATAAAGGAGTTGGTGTCGTATTATCTAAATTTCCGCACAAAAAGAGGTTGTTTCAGCGCAGATCGCGCTAGAAACAACCTAAGGATAAAAATATAAGGGGGTTAAAACAAATTCTTCTTTTAGTATACCCTTATTTTGTAACGAAAAGATTACATTTATGTTAAGGATTTATTGATTTATTTTTTCTTTTGTTTCTTCGATGTAATGTTGAGCTGATTGTGCAGCAATACTGCCATCGCCTGTAGCTGTTACAATTTGGCGCAGCATTTTCTCACGGACATCACCCGCTGCATAAATACCTGGAATAGCTGTTTCCATTTTTTCATTTGTTACAATGTAGCCTGCTTCATTTAAAATGTTCAATGAAGCAAAAGGAGCTGTCAATGGAAGCGTGCCAACATATACGAATACGCCATCTGCCTGCATTTCTTTTTCAGCGCCATCCACAGTTGAAACTAATGTTACTTTACCAACTTTGCCGTCCACTTCATGAATTTCCTTCACTTGTGTATTCCAGATGAAATCTATTTTTTCATTGGCAAATGCACGATCTTGTATAATCTTTTGAGCACGTAATTTATCACGGCGGTGAACAATTGTTACTTTGTCTGCGAAGCGTGTTAAGTAAATACCTTCTTCAACAGCAGAGTCTCCGCCACCGATGACAATCAGATTTTTCTGCTTGAAGAATGCACCATCACATACAGCACAATAACTTACACCACGACCACCCAGCTCTGTTTCACCTGGAATGCCTAATTTTTTATATTCTGCACCTGTTGTAATAATGATTGTACGTGTTTTGTATTGTTTTTTACCTGAAACGATAATTTTATATTCTTCACCGTCGATTACTTCGGAAACATCACCGTAAGCATATTCTGCACCAAATTTTTTCGCGTGCTCGAACATTTTTGTAGATAGCTCTGGTCCTAAAATTGTATCGAAACCTGGGTAGTTTTCTACTTCTTCAGTACTAGCCATTTGACCACCAGGAATACCTCGTTCAATCATTAATGTTGCTAAGTTTGCGCGTGATGCATAAACCGCAGCCGTCATACCTGCTGGACCTGCTCCGATAATTACTACATCATAAATTTTTTCTTCAGACATGTTGATCCTCCTCTTACGTGTACAATAACGATAATTTTATCGTATAAGATTGCTTGGATAAATACAAATTTACTGCCTATTCAAAGTCAGCTGGTATGAATTCATACAATTCATCACTATACTTCGTTAATGTCGCAGTTGAAATCCCGTATTTGCCTGCAATTGTTTTTTTCGTCACCTTTTTTTCGAGTGCAATGTTATATGAATATTCAACCGCAGCAGCTAGTGCAGCACTATTTTTAAACGCATATCCTTGCTGGAAAGCGATTTCGCCCAGTGCAAACCACGTGCTTAATATTTGTGCAACTTCCAATGAAATCGATTCATTAGTCTCTGTAATAAGTTCCGCAACTTCCATAAAACGTAGGAAATGCTTTTCCTCGTTACTATTTTTATTGAAATCATATTCAAGGGCATAGGCTAGACAAAGCTTTTCCAATCCCGAAAATTTTTCAACATCTAAAATAGTAGGATGTGCTACAATTTCCTGCTTAAACGCAGAACGCTTTAATAAAAAAAGTCCGAATAAACGGCTTGATTCATGCTCATCTGATAATTGGCGAATAATGAACTCTCGGTGATTTTCAGCCGAATCCCCAAAAATCGTTCCTTCATTACTTTTCCATGGTTCCATACCTTCTTTTGTAGGGTCCAGCTGAATCAACCTTTTCCACGAATCGTTGGCTACTGCCTCATGTCCTGTAAAATAGGCAGATTGGGCAAGCCAAAAATAAAAACCTGGATCCCCTTCATATCCTTTTTTACTCATTGAACGCAGCCATTTATACGCTTCTTCATATTGACCGATTAGTGCCAATGTTGCACCTAGCTTATAGCGATTATCCCATTCAAAAGGTTGGATTTTCTTTAATATTGATAATAGATTCTCAAGCTCTTCAGTATTTCTCTCATAATATGCAAACACTGTTAAGTTGCACATTGCATGGAGATTACCCGTGTTTTCACGCAGCACTTTATATAAAAGTGCGCGAGCCTGTTCAGCATCACCAATATAAAAGTAGGCTAGCGCCAAGTTATTATACGCATTCCACAAATCCGGGTATTCCTCAATCATTTGCTCCAACATTTCAATTGCAGCCTGGAAATCCCCTTGTTCCATATGACGACGGGCTTTTTCCTGGGCCACATGCTTCGCCCCTTCAAATTCGTCCATGTCATCAATCTCTTCGCCTACATAGTCGACAAACTCCAATATTTCAGAAGCATCCTCTATGTATGCACCATTGGGTTCCATTTCTAAATACCGGGCTGCGTACTTTTGTGCATCAGCAATATGTCCGATACAGCCCGAAACTTCTGCCAGCATAAATATAATTTCAGCTTCATTCGGCTCAAGACTATAAGCGGTGTGGATTAATTCATAGGCATGTTCAAAGTTTTGCAATTCCATTTCCAAAATTCCGTATTGCAATAACACGTGCGCATCATCTGGACTTAAATCTGCTGCGCGCTTAATAAACTTATATGCTTTATCCATTTCGTCCCGATCAATTGCTTTTAATGCTATGTTGTAATAATAATCACCATTTGGAACAAACGACACGACATTTGTTGTATTTGCTTTTAAACGTTTATTTTCCAATAAAATTCCTCCGAGTCATTTCCGTTCAATACCTTTATATAATTCAATACGAAGTGTATCGTATGCTCATTTGTAGTAAAATACGCCTCGTCATATTCCATCCCATTCACAGGATGTCGGTCAGTATGGCTTCTCCTTTAAGAGAATACCCGTAAGACACCCATCCGAAGCTTATATTTCGTTCAGCGGTCTTTTGACAGCCACTGAGAAATAAACAAAGAAATAAGGAACGCACAAGTGTCGTCCCTTAATCAATTCTTCCCATTATAGCATATGTAGCAAATATGTACTTAAATCATGTTTGCAAACAACGGAATCTCTCTATGGTTATTGCTTCTTACCTTCATGTCGTTTTTGTAACACATCGAGCACTTCATATACATCCACTTTTTGTTCTTGAAGTAACACAAGCAAGTGATAAAGAAGGTCAGCAGATTCCCATTTCACTTCTTCCTTGTCACGGTTTTTCGCACCGATTACTACTTCCGTTGCCTCTTCGCCAACTTTTTTGCAGATTTTATCAATGCCTTTATCGAATAAATACGTCGTATACGCCCCTTCAGGCATATCAATTTCACGCTGTTTAATGACTTCCACAAGCTGCGGTAAAATTGCTACAGTACCAGGTCGCTCGTTTTCTACCAAGCTTTCTGTAAAGCAAGATGTTGTCCCGTTATGACAAGCCGGACCCGCAGGAACAACTTCAATTACTAATGCATCTTGATCACAATCTGTTTTAATTGAAACAACCTTTTGTGTATTACCACTTGTTGCCCCTTTATGCCATAGCTCCTGGCGGGAACGAGAGTAAAACCAAGTTTCATTCGTTTCAATCGTTTTTTTCAGGGATTCTTCGTTCATATATGAAACCGTTAATACTTCTTTTGATTGGGCATCCTGTACTACTGCAGTAATTAGCCCTTGTTCATTAAATTTAACATTCATCGTACACGTACCCCTTTTTCTTTTAGGTAGCTTTTCACTTCTGCTACGCTCGTTTCTTTATAGTGGAAAATGCTCGCAGCTAGTGCGGCATCTGTATCAACATCCTGCAGTACTTCACGGAAATGTTCTGCATTACCCGCGCCACCACTTGCAATGACCGGTACTGTAACAGCATCTCTTACGGCCTTCGTTAACGCTAAATCAAAGCCGGATTTTTCACCATCTTGGTTCATAGATGTAAGCAGGATTTCCCCTGCACCTAAATTTACCGCTTCTTTTGCCCAATCGACTGCTTTCCAAGACGTTTTGTTACGGCCACCGTGTGTATACACCATCCATGTACCGTCTTCATCAGAATATCTCGCATCAATCGCACAAACGATGCATTGTGCACCGAAGTAATCCGCGCCTTCTTTAATTAGCTCCGGTCGCTCTAAAGCAGAAGTATTAACTGACACTTTATCTGCACCGGCACGTAAAATCCGTTTCATATCTTCAATTGTACGAATACCGCCACCTACAGTAAAAGGAATGGCTAACGAAGAAGCCGTTTGGCGGACAACATCGACCATCGTTTCACGCCCTTCATGCGAAGCCGAAATATCCAAAAATACGAGCTCATCCGCACCTTGCTCATCATAAAATTTCGCTAATTCTACCGGATCACCAGCATCTTTCAGTTCAACAAATTGTATCCCTTTTACTACGCGTCCTTCTTTTACGTCTAAACATGGAATAATGCGCTTTGTTAACATACGCCTTCTTTCACTCCTTCTGCCCAAGCCGTCAACAAATGCATACCAAACGGACCTGACTTTTCCGGATGGAACTGCATACCGGTAAAATTGTCTTTTGCGACAATCCCAGGTACTTGTATATGTTCATAGTCCGCCGAAGCAACCCGTTCCTTCTCATCCAATTCGCTCGCATAAAATGAATGTACAAAATATACATGGCGTGCTGCAGGCAGGTTATCTCTATCCAGCCACTTTGGCGTTTGCTGTAACGTTAAGTCGTTCCATCCCATATGCGGGATACGCGAAACTCCTTCAAAGCGCTGAATACGTCCTTGAAAAATGCCAAGCCCTTTCGTTAAAGCCACTTCATCGCTTTCTTCGAACATCAGCTGCATTCCTAGGCAAATTCCGAGCAATGGCTTTTTCGTATTACGAATGAAATCAATTAAACTCGTTTCCTTTAAACGCTTCATTGCATCCGGAAAAGCCCCAACACCAGGCAATACATAAGCATCTGCTGTTTCCAGTTCCGTTTTGCTATTTGACACAACGACCTCAACATCAAGGCGTTTCAAAGCCTGCTCGACACTGAATAAGTTACCCATTCCATAATCAATTACACCAATCTTCACGTTAACAGCCCCTTCGTTGACGGTACGCCTTTCACACGTGGGTCAATTTGAACTGCTTCATCCAATGCACGTGCCAACGCTTTAAAAACTGCTTCAATAATATGGTGTGTATTATGTCCATAAGGAACGATAACATGTAAATTAATACGTGCTTCTAACGCAAACTTCCATAAAAACTCATGTACAAGCTCTGTATCAAATGACCCTACCTTCGCATTAAGCTGAGGTGTGATACGGTATTCTAAATGAGGGCGGTTCGAACAATCTACAACAACCTGTGCCAATGCATCATCCATCGGTACAAATGCAGTTCCGTAACGCTTGATCCCTTTTTTATCGCCTAATGCTTCACGGAATACTTGACCTAATACGATACCAATATCCTCTGTCGTATGGTGGTCATCTATCCAAGTGTCGCCATTTGCAATAATTTTCCCGTCAAATAATCCGTGCTTTATAAACAAATCAAGCATATGGTCCATAAAACCAACACCTGTTTTTATTTCAGCTTGCCCAGAACCATCTATATTAAGCTCTACTGCAATTTTAGTTTCATTTGTATTTCGTTCGATTTTCGCAAAACGTGTCATTCTTCTTCTCCTTTATCCCAGCCCCGTGATTCTACTGCTCTTGCATGTCCTTCCAACCCTTCAAGTCGTGCAAGACGTGCAATTTTCGGCGAATTCTGTTTCCAAGTTTTTTCGCTGTAATATACAACGCTCGTTCGTTTAATAAAATCATCTACATTTAATCCACTTGCAAAGCGTGCTGTTGAATTTGTAGGTAATACGTGATTCGTACCGGCAAAATAATCTCCAACCGGCTCAGAGCTATAACGCCCGATGAAAATAGCACCCGCATGTGTAATCATTTCCGAAACCTTTTCAGCATTTTCCGTAATAACTTCCAAATGCTCCGGTGCTAATGAATTCACCGCCCGGACAGCTTCTTTCATCGATTCAGCGACATAAATATGACCAAAGTTTTCGATTGATTTTCGGGCAATTGCTTCACGCGGCAATTTGGATAATTGAATTTCTACCTGGTCTGATACCGCATCCGCCAAATCATCACTTGTCGTTATGAGTACCGCACAAGCCAATGCATCATGCTCTGCCTGTGATAACAGGTCTGCCGCAATTTCATCAGCATAGGCAGTTTCATCTGCCAAAATACAAATTTCAGATGGCCCTGCAATCATATCAATCGCCACTTCGCCAAATACTTCACGCTTCGCTAAAGCAACAAATATATTTCCTGGACCAGTAATTTTATCTACCGGTGCAATTGTTTCTGTTCCGTATGCCAGTGCCGCGATCGCTTGTGCACCGCCTACTTTGTAAATTTCCGTCACACCTAGAATATGGGCTGCCACTAATACAGCATCCGGCAGCTTCCCATCATTTCCTGCAGGCGATGTGATGACAATACGCTTCACCCCTGCAACTTGCGCCGGTATGACATTCATTAAAACAGAAGAGGGATAAGCCGCTGAACCACCCGGCACATAAAGCCCTACTGCATCCAGGGGTGTAATTCGCTGCCCTAAATATGAACCGTCCGCTAACGGCAAGCGAAAACCACTGCGCTTTTGCTCATTATGATAAAGGCTAATATTATCCGCTGCCTCCTGTAAATCGAAATATAATTGCTTATCGAAATTTTTTACAGCCTCAATAATTTCCTGTTCCGAGACACGTAAATTTTCAGGTGCAAAGCCGTCCCATTTTTCACTATAATATTTAATCGCCGCATCCCCTTCTGTTCGTACTTGCTGAATTACTTCACGAACGGTTTGCAGCTGCTGCTCGTTGCCTTGCTCGAGTTGGCGTTTTAAAGAAATATCATCATTTAAAATTGTTATTTTCATCTATTTAGCCTCTCTTATTTCACACATTTTTTTAAGCGCGTAACTAAATCTTGAATACGGTCGCTTTTCATACGATAGCTTACAGGATTGGCAATCAAACGTGATGAGACTTCGGCAATATGTTCATATTCCACAAGGCCATTTTCCTTTAATGTGCGTCCTGTTGATACGATATCGACAATGCGATCTGCTAAACCAATCATAGGTGCAAGCTCAATCGAACCATTCAGCTCAATAATTTCGACTTGCTCTCCAATACCTTTATAATATTTCAACGCAATATTCGGATATTTCGTCGCAATACGTGGTGCAATTTCACTCATCGTCGTATTCGGTAAACCCGCTGATGCAATATAGCATTCGCTAATCTTTAGATCAAGCAGCTCGTGGACAGTACGACGTTGCTCAAGCAGTACATCTTTCCCCGCAATTCCAATATCCGCTACACCGTGCTCAACGTATACCGGCACATCCATAGGCTTCGCTAAAATAAAGCTAATCTTTTCCTCTGGAATTTCAATCATTAGTTTACGGGACATTTCTACTTCTTCAGGAAGGTTGAAACCAGCCTCGAGCAGCATTTCATATGCCTCTTCAAAAATTCTGCCTTTTGGCATCGCGATCGTTAGCTCTGTCATTGCTTATGCCTCCCTGCTTTTAAATTCATTAACTATTTTATAATGTGCCTTCAATGCTTCTATATTTTCGATTCCCTCATATGATTGGAACGTCACTTGCTTACCTTGTTCACGTAAAAGCTTCACTGTTTGTAAAGCTTCAGAAAAACGTTCTGATGCAAATAATACGAGCACACTGTCTGTTACAATTTCTATTTTTGGCATCGCTTCAAAAACACGATCTACACGTAATCCAAAACCAGTTGCGCCAACTTGCGAACCGAACTGCTGCAATAATCCATCATAGCGACCACCATTGCCTAACGGGAAACCACTGCCTGATGCAAATACTTCAAATAACATACCTGTGTAATAGCTCATATGGCTAGACAATGTAAAATCAAATGCTATGTATTCATCATACCCAGCAGCATCCAAAATTTTTGCTAAGCTGCGCATATATTCAAGCGCATCATTTTTCCGGACATATTTTTCAATTGCTTCTATAGAAGGTAATCTAATCGCTTCTTCAATATAAGCCAACAATGCATCGGATTTTGTTTTCGGTAAATCAAATGCTAGGACAGCTTCTTCAAAGCCTACAAAATTTCGTTGTACGAGTAGATCATTTAAATGAAGAGCCTGTTCTTCACTTTCTGTATAATCCTTTAATATGCGGCTTAATACGCCAGCATGTCCGATTGTGACTTTGAAATCGGTAATATTAAAGCCCTTAACTAAATCAATCGCAGTCATAATGACTTCCGCATCAGCAAACACTGAATTGTCGCCGATTAATTCAATACCCATTTGGTCAAATTCCGCTGGGCGCCCACCTTCGCGTTGCTGTGCTCTAAATACATTCGCAAAATAGGCTAATCGTTGCGGTATTTTTTCTTTTAATAATTTTGAAGTTGCGACACGTGCAATTGGCGTTGTCATATCCGGGCGTAATACAAGTGTATTCCCCTGACTATCAACAAGTTTAAACAGACGGGCATCAGAAATTGCCGACGCTTTCCCAACTGTGTCGTAATATTCCACAGAGGGTGTTTTAATAAACTCATAACCCCGTGTATGCAGCAGTTGTCGACCAGTCGATCGGATTAGCTCAAGTTTTTCATATATATCGGGAAATGTATCGCGCATCCCAAGAGGTTTTTCAAACATTTTTATCGATGACATTTTGACACATCCTAAACTTTTTAAATAGAATATTATTTCCTGTTTCGTAATTCCACTTCACTACGCTAGAGTGATGAATCATTAGTGTATGAAAGTATTTTACTGCTACTAGTATTTATAGTCAATGGGATTCTTGAATATTCGTTAATTTAATTTTCTGATATATCAATTCATTATACATGATATATGCTGAAATATCTTAGACACGGGGATTTCTGAGAAGATTTCATTTTCCACAAAAATGACAAGACTAAAAAAGACACCTCGCCTTTGCAAAGTGTCTCCAAATTCAATTTTGCCATACAGGCTGATCGTTCTTTTTACGTTCCTCCATCTGCTCAGCAGTGAAAATAATACGCATTGGGTTGCCTCCTGCCATAGCGCCCGCTGGAACATCTTTATGCACGAGTGTTGCAGCAGAGACAATGGCCCCGTCTCCAATTTTCACACCTGGTAATATCGTTGAATTGGCACCAACCATAACATTGCTGCCGATTTCCACATCACCCAATCGATACTCCTCAATTAAATATTCGTGCGCTAAAATTGTCGTATTAAAACCGATAATGGAATTATCCCCTACCGTAATGCGCTCTGGAAACATTGAGTCCGGCATGACCATTAGAGCCAGCGAAGCTTGTTTGCCGATCTTCATTTTCAAAAACGTACGGTACAGCCAATTTTTCCAGGACATAACAGGTGTTATACGCCCAATTTGAATCACGATAAAGCATTTCATTACTTTCCAAAACGAGACCGTTTCATATACATTCCACAATGAATTAGCATTTTGTACACGATAGCGTTCGGTTCTCCTCATGAAGACTCCCCTTTCACAATTTCAAGTAAATCACGCATATGGTTCAGCATATATGTCGGTTCATAAGACATTAAATAATCGACACCCTTTGCAGACCAGGCAACACCAGCTGTTCGAACACCAGCATTCTTCCCACCTTCAATATCATGCGAGTTATCACCAATCATTATTGCTTCACTCTTATCGACGCCAAGCTTTTGTAACGCTAAAAGAACCGGCTCAGGATGTGGTTTCACATGTTCGACATCATCTAAACCGATAATCGCATCAAATAAGTGCTCTGCCTGTAAAATTTTCATTCCGCGGGCTAAACCTTCTCTGCTTTTCGTAGAAACAATTGCCATTTTAATTCCTAATGCATGTAGCTCTTCTAACGTTTCAACTACCGCATCATAGCCAGTTACTAACGAATCATGGTTTGCCGTACTCCACTCTCTGTATTTAGCAATCATTATTTCTGTTTCACCGGGTGTTAATTCGTCAAAAGTCTGTTTTAGTGACGGACCGATGAATTTCAGGCAATCTACTGTCGAATATTGCCCGGGAAATTTTTCGTCAAAAATATACATAAATGTTTGGATGATTAATTCATTTGTATTGAGTAACGTACCATCAAAGTCAAATAATAATGCTTTTGTTTTCATATCCATTGCCTCTTTCTTTTCAAAAAACCGTTTGCACTGATGCAAACGGTAATACTATTATTTCTTTTTATTTTTCTTTTTTGTAGCTACTGGTTTTTTTTCATCATCTAAATAATGAACAGCCGGTTTGACATATATTCTGCGGTAAACAATACCGATAATACCAATGGCAATTCCAATAATGGATACAACTTGCGCAGAACGTAATAACTCTTCCCCTATATATAGACTATCTGTACGCAATCCTTCGATAAAGAATCGTCCTACCGAATACCATATTAAATAGAAGAAAAACATTTCCCCACGTCGCCAATTTAATTTGCGGGCAAACAGTAAAATTACTAATCCGACAACATTCCATAATGATTCATATAAAAATGTCGGATGGACATATGTACCTGCTTCTCTAATATACATTTGTTCAATAATCCAGTTCGGTATAAATAAACCTTCTAAAAACTCACGCGACACTGGACCACCATAAGCTTCTTGATTGACGAAGTTGCCCCAGCGACCAATAATCTGTCCAACCAAAATACTCGGTGCAGCAATATCGGCTAATTTTAAGAAGCTTACTTTACGCTTTCTCGTGAAAATATATGCAGTAATAAATGAACCAATTAACGCACCATGAATGGCAATACCACCATTCCAAATTTCAATAATGCGCCCAGGATTTTGGCCATAATAATCCCACTTCATCACGACATAGTATACCCGTGCAGATAAAATCGCAATCGGTATTGCCCAAATGAGTAGATCTGCTATAAATTCCTGATCGAATCCACGGCGTACCGACTCCCTTTGTGCCAAAAAATAAGCAATAATTATGCCTAACCCGATAATAATGCCGTACCAGTTTACCGGAATTGGTCCGAGATGAAACGCTACAGGATTAATCGCTAATAAATTTGTGTCCATAAAATTCTCCCCTCATCAATCTTTATCACTATTAATAATCGTCCATTTCATCATTTACGACAAGCATATCATCTAAACGACGTGAAAATTCCTCTGCTGCATTAACACCCATTTTTTTCAGACGGTAATTCATAGCTGCCACTTCAATAATTACCGATACATTTCGACCAGGCTGAACTGGAACTGTTAGTTTTGTTACATCCGTATCAATAATTTTCATCTTTTCTTCATCAAGTCCTAGACGATCATAAAACTTTTCAGGATCCCACGTTTCAAGTTCAATAATTAACGTAATCCGCTTATATGGACGAATAGCACTTGCGCCAAATAGCGTCATAATATCAATGATACCGATTCCTCGTATTTCAAGCAAATGCTCTAATAACGGTGGGGGGCTTCCGACGAGCATATTTTCTCCTTCTTGACGAATTTCCACGCTATCATCCGCTACTAAACGATGCCCTTTTTTTACTAGTTCAAGTGCTGTTTCACTTTTACCGACACCGCTTTTCCCCATTATTAATACACCAATCCCATATACATCGACAAGAACACCATGCACTGCCGTTGTTGGAGCAAGCTTACTTTCCAAAAAGTTCGTTAACCGGCTTGAAAACCACGTTGTAGTTTGATTTGTAACAAATACTGGTACATGATTCTCGTTGGATGCATCGATAAGTTCTTGTGGCACCTCTAAATCACGTGAAATAATAATAGCTGGCGTTTCATCCGAACATAGACGCTTCATCCGACTAATTTTATCTTCTTCAGGCAGCATCTCAAAAAATGATAGCTCTGTTTTCCCTAATAACTGGACCCGATCAGCCGGGTAATGTGTAAAATAACCCGCCATTTCCAAACCCGGTCGTGAAATATCACTCGTCGTTATATAACGTCCAATCCCTTCTTCTCCACTTACCAGCTTTAAATTGAATTTTTCCATAACATCTTTTGCAATTACTTGAATCATGAATTGGTACGCTCCTATCTCCTGACATCTATACAGTATTTTAACATGACTTATAAATTTCCTATATAAAACTAACTTACTTTTCTTCATGAAGTCGTTATCGGACACCCGGTCAACAAAAAAAACGATGAAGCTCATTTGCCCATCGTTTCGTTTGTTATTTTAAAGTTGCTAAATACTCTGCAGCCGCTTCAGCCTTTTCGCCTTTTACAATCCCAGGAGGCATACGGTCTTTACCATTTAAAATAATATCTAAAATCTCTTCTTCAGAATATTTCGCTCCTAATTTATCCAATGCTGGAGCACTGCCACCCTGTAATTGACCACCATGACATGTTGCACAGGATTGTTTAACGACTTTTTCACCATCGACTTCTGCTGTTTCGCCGTTTGTTGCCGAATCATCCCCACCACATGCTGCTAAAAATAGTGCTGAGCCAAATACTAATGTAAGTAAACCTTTTTTCACTCTAAACCCCTCCAAAAACGTATTACTAATACACTGCTAATTATAACAAACTTATACTTTTTTGAAACCTTCTCCTAACACTTCATAAGCATCTGAAACGATAACAAATGCTTCTGGATCAACGGCTTTCAACACTTGTTTCAGCTTTGTGAACTCTGTTTGATAGACGACAACCATCAATACCGGCCGCTCCTCACCCGTATAGCCACCATATGCAGGAAGCTTCGTAATTCCACGATTAACTTCTTTATAAATCGCATCGCGCACTTCTGTTTCTTTTCGAGTAATGATATAAACCATTTTCGATTGACTAAAACCAAGCTGAACAATATCGATAGTTTTTGTTGTTACATAAAGACCGATTAAAGCATAAAGTCCTTTTTCCAAATCAAAAACAATCGCCGCACTAACAGCGATGACTCCATCAATAAACAATACGCTCGTCCCTAAAGTCAGGCCTGTAAATTTTGTTATAATTTGTGCAAGTAAATCTGTTCCACCTGTAGAAGCATTTCCTTTAAATACGAGTCCAATACCTAACCCGACAACAATCCCACCAAAAATTGACCCTAATAACGGATTTAACGTCCATGCATCCCAGCTTGCCGTTAAAATAACGAAAAAAGGAAGCGCAATCGTACCGATAAATGATTTAATGCCAAATTTCTTCCCAAGTACAATTACCCCTGCGATAAATAAAGGAATATTAAATGCATATTGTACAATTCCGGCATTCCAGCCGAACATACCATGCAAAATAGTACTTATCCCACTAACCCCGCCTGAAGCAACTTGGTTTGGAAATAAAAATACATTAAAACCAAAGGCAATGACTGCCGCTCCTATAATGACAAATAAATACTCTTTTATACTATCTTTCACTGAACTTTGTGAACTATACGTCATATTAATCCTCACTTCTTTTGCAAATTCCTTTGAATTATAGCAAATCCAACATGAAATGAGAACTTCATTAAAGTAAAGAGAGACTAAGACTAATTATCTTAGAGTATAACTTTATGCTTATTTCATATTAAGCGTGTCATTTACCCATACTTTTACTTCTTCATACATTGGTAAAATCTCATCGGTCGAAATATTTAATTGGTCCGCTAATGGCATTAAATTTTCCCAATCCAGCTTACTTAAAGCTGTGCTAAATTGAAGGTAAGGAGTCATATCTGTCTGTGATCCAGAAATTGTTTCCAAAATATCCTCTGCTAAAGGCAATTGTGTAACAATAACGTTTACAGGACGTTGTAATAAAGAATCGATTAATGAAAAAAGCCCTACCAAAAAGTACTCTGAATAATTTTTTTTATAATTCAGGCGAGCACTTATTTCACATGCTTTTGCTCTAAATAATGATGCAAACATTAACTCTTTAAAGATATCGTTATTACAATTTGAATTCGCCTCGCGCATCGCTAGCATATATACCCATTGACGCAGTTCCAACAGCCCTAACATTAATATCGCCTGCTTTATCGAACGCACTTTATTTTTCGTTCTCTTAGAGGAACCGTTAATTAACTTCAATAACCGATACGAGAGTGAAATTTCACGTTCGATATTTTCTGCCAGTAAATCAATATTTGTTTCATCTTCACGTAATAAAGATATAATTTGAAAATATTGAAAGAGATTTGCTGGTATATCTGTTGCGGTTAATATTTGAGGCTGTTCAAAGAAATAACCTTGAAATAAAGAGTAACCAGATTGTTTTGCAATTTCGAATTGTTCGCGCGTTTCTACCTTCTCCGCTAAAAGCTTAATATGTGGAAATTTTGATTTAATTAGCCTTTCTATCACTTTTCGTTCATTTTCCGATGTATGTAAAAAATCAATTTTTATATAATCAATTTGAGGAAAGAGTTCGTCATATACTAGGATCTTTTCATCAATTACAAAATCATCTAAAGCAAGCTTGTAACCTGCTCTTTTTAATATCTTAAGTTGTTGAATCAGTTCAGGAGTAATTGAAATGTCTTCCAATATTTCAATTACTACTTGTTCAGGTTCTAAAAAGTCTATTGAATCTTGCATGATTAAGTTTTCTGTAAAGTTAATAAATGATGGTTTGCCATTTGCCACTTCTTTAATACCAATAGAAAGAAACGAATTAATTAATAACTCGATTGTTGCTGTATCCGAATCGATATCGGGAAACTGATTAACATAATTATTTCGATACAATAATTCATATGCGATAATTTCTTCGCATTTATTAAAAATTGGCTGTCTGCCGATAAAAACTTCCAAGTTAACCCTTCCCAACTTATAGTATATTTTCACTATTAATGTAATCTGTTGTAATTTCAACTATTTACATTGTACTATAAAACTAGAGTAACAAAATTTTGGGAGGTAGTAAATGTGAACAATGTTAAATATGACCAAAAAGATTTTATCGCATACGTAACACTTAATCGTCCTGATATGTTAAACGCTTTTAACTATGAAATGCTTGAAGAATTACGCAAAGTAATCGAATCGATTCAAATACATCCTGACATTCGTCTTGTCATTATAACAGGGGCTGGTGATAAAGCTTTTTCTGTGGGGGCAGATTTAAAAGAACGTAAAACATTGCCAGATGCACTCGTCAAACGCAATTTAAATCGTTTTGGTGAAGTGTTTACACTTATTGAGCAATTACCTCAGCCGACAATTTGTGTTTTAAATGGGTATGCATTTGGTGGAGGACTTGAGCTGGCACTTGCCTGTGACTTCCGTATCGCTGCTGACCAGGTAACACTTGGCTTAACTGAAACAAGCTTAGGAATCATTCCTGGTGCAGGCGGAACACAGCGCCTGCCTCGTTTAATCGGAGAAGCAAAAGCATTGGAGCTTATTTTAACTGCTAAGCGTATGACCGCAGCAGAAGCACTTCAGTACGGAGTTGTTACTAAAATAGCGCCTCGGGAAAATTTACACGAAGTAACGGCTGATTTTGCAGCATTAATTTTAAAAAATGCACCGATTGCTCTTCAACAAGCTAAATTTGCCGTAAAGCAAGGAATGAAAACCGACATTCAAACCGGGCTTCAAATTGAACGCAAAGCATATGAACTAACAATTCCTACAGAAGATCGCATTGAAGCACTAAACGCCTTTTCTGAAAAAAGACCCCCGCAGTTTAAAGGGAAATAAACCTTCTCTAATCAAAAAAACAGGGCTCCCACTACGGGATACCCTGTTTACTTTTTATAAATATTTCTCAAACCAGCCTGTGATTTGCTCTAATCGTTCTAATCTTAAATTTGGAATTCCTGTTCGTGATAAGTTATGATCACATTCCGGGAAGCGAACAAATCCTACTTCTTTCCCCATGCGCTTCAACGTAACATACAGCTGCTCTGCTTGTTCAATTGGACAGCGGAAATCACGTTCACTGTGTAAAATAAGTAGCGGTGTCTCTACATTTGCCGCGTACTTTAACGGCGAATGATGCCATAGTTTTTCAACGTCATTCATATCCGCTAGCATTTGCCATTCCGAGAAGTAATAACCGATATCTGATACACCGTAGAAGCTAATCCAGTTTGAAATCGAACGCTGTGTAACCGCTGCTTTAAAGCGATTCGTATGTCCCACAACCCAGTTCGTCATAAACCCACCATAGCTACCACCAGTAATACCTAAGCGTGACTCATCAATCCATGCATAATTTTCCAACGCATAATCAACACCAGCCATAATATCCTCATAGTCACCTTCACCATAATTACCGCGCACACCATCTACAAACTCCTGGCTATAACCATGACTGCCACGAGGATTCACATATAAGACGCCGTACCCTTGTGCCGCTAATAACTGCATTTCATGGAAAAATGTATTCGCATATAATGTATGCGGTCCACCATGCACTTCCACAATGAATGGATATTTCTTACCTTCTGTATATTGAGCAGGCTTCATAATCCACCCATGAACAGTTATACCATCTTTTGCGACATACGAAATCGCTTCCGGTGTTGAAAGTGTTGTTGCCTCTAAAAACTCGGCATTAAATGCTGTTAGCTGCTTACGCTCGCCCGTTGTAATATCGTAATCAAATAGTTCACCAGGGAATGTCGGATTCGAAACAGTGATCAAAGCACGGTTACCATTCTTGAAAACAGCATATCCATATACATGTTCATTTTCAGGTGAGGCAGGATAAATTGCGCCTTCTAATGTAGCATAATATAATCGGATATCTCCCTCTGTAGACACTTGGAAATATAAATCGTTATTTTCAGTCCAAATAACTGTAGGAGCTTCAACACCTTGCTGGATATCTGCAACAGCATAATCCCCTACCGGTACGTCCAGCATCTCAGTCAGCTTTTGCGTCATTTTTGTTTCTCTATCATAAATATAAATATGACCATGTGTAGCATTTTTGTATGTATGGTCCGAGCCGCCGAATGCTATGTAACGGTCATCAAATGAAAATTCCGCTCCACCATAGTAGCCATCCACATCAATTAATACTGTCTCTTCTTTTGTTTCTACATCGACTAAAAATAATGGTGTACGGAATACGTCGTCAGTATTTTCTACACGATTTACTGCAATAACCAATGTTTTTCCATCATGTGATATCCCTTGTAAACTATGAGAAAAATCACCTTCTGTAAAAGCACTCACTTCTTTTGTCGCTAAATCAACCTTAGCAATATGTGAATAGCGTTCTTGTGGTAATAACCCAACGCCATCTGCTTTGTATTTCATTTTATCGACTATATATGCTTTCGGAACTTTCTTCTCTTCTTTTTCTTCCTGTTCTGTGATGCTCAAGCCCTTTTTAACAGTACTTGTAATCCAAAGCTTCTCGCCACATGGGCTCCATAAATATGAATTAACGCCATTTGGAAATGTCGTTAATTCCTGTGCTTCACCTCCACGGCTATTTAAAATATAGAGCTGCTGCTTTTCTTTGCGCTTTGCCAAAAATGCAACTTGTTTGCCGTCTGGTGACCATTGTGGACTTGAAACTCGTTCATTCCCGTATGTCCATTGCGTTGTTTCCCCTGATTCCAAGTCAATATGAAACAGGTGCGCATTGTAGTTATTCTCTTCTTCATTCAGTTGAGTGCGTATAAATAATGCCTCTTTTTCATTTGGTGCAAGTATTGGATTTGTGACTGATTGAATTTCAAATAAACTTTCTTTCGTTATGTAATTTGTCATTATCTCACCTCGTAATTTATTTCGATTTCCGTAATAGTACTCTACCATTTTCTATTTGAAATTTCAAAATATTATTAGTATAACTTTTTATATTCAAGACTAATAACCCCAGAAATTTGTTCTATATAAAGATTTCTATTAAGTGGCGTTTCATTTTTGGCGGGAGCCGAATAGCAGTAGTAAAGGCACTCCGTAAACGTCGCACCTTTTCTACTGCTATTATTACGGCTTGAGACTCCCGCCAAACCTATTGTGTCTGCCTTTGTACCGTTACGCTATATAGGCGGCACTTACAGTAGAAGGCGCCGTCTCTACGCTCAAAATGCTATCCTCATTAAACAGCAAAACACCTATCACAAGTGCAATAGGTGTTTGTATGTTATGCTTTTGCGATTTCTTTTAAAGAGCGTCGTAGAATTTTGCCTGTTGTATTCTTTGGAAGTTCGTCCAATATTTCAATGACAGACGGCACTTTGTATTTTACAATATGCTTTGCACAGTATGCTCGAATGTCGTCAATTGTAACAGACGGATCTTTTAATACAACATATGCATGTACCGCCTCACCAAAATCCCGGTCAGGGAAGCCAACAACTGCTGCTTCTACTATCCCTTCATGTGAGAACAATACTTCCTCTACTTCACGAGGATACACATTGTAACCGCCTACAATTATTAAATCCTTTTTGCGATCTACGATGTAGAAGTAATCTTCCTCATCTCTTCTCGCTAAATCGCCTGTATATAACCAGCCATCACGAATCGCAACAGCCGTTTCTTCCGGCATTTTGTAATAGCCCTTCATTACGTTTGGTCCACGAACGATTAATTCGCCGACTTCACCGACTCCTACTTCATCGCCGTTTTCATCAACAATTTTATTTTCAACATTCACAATCGATTGCCCGATTGAACCTGGTTTACGTTCACGGTCAATAGGATTAAAGCATGTTACCGGTGAAGCCTCTGATAAACCGTAGCCTTCAGAAATTCGTACATTAAACTTTTGCTCAAAGTTATGTAGTAATGAAACAGGTAATGATGCTCCCCCAGAGATAGTCAATCGAACGCTTGAAAATGCCGATATGTCACCTTGGTCATATTGATATAGGAAATTAAACATTGTCGGTACTCCTGCAAATACAGTTGCCTTATATGTCGATGCTAGTTGGAAAATTTCTCCTGGACTAAAGCGTGGTGCCAATAATATTGTCGCTCCCCGCGTTAATGGTGAGTTCACCACAACTGTTAATGCAAATACATGGAATACCGGTAATGTTGCAATAACACGATCATCCGTCGTCATTTGCAAATAATCCCCAATATCACGTGCATTAGAAAACAGGTTATTATGTGTCAGCATTGCGCCCTTTGGATGACCCGTTGTACCGGAAGTATATAAAATAATAGCTGTATCGTCCGGAGCTAACTCTACCGGCTCTGTCGTACGAGCGGTTGAAGCCAGCACTTGTGAAAACAGCTTTGTTTTTTCTTTTGCACCATCCGAAAGTGCCGCATATTTCTCACCGATTTCCGGTGTCGTTTCGCAAATAATATACTGTTCAACCTGTGGTAATCCATGCACCCCTGCTTCCACAAGCGGTAATAGTAAATCCAGTGCGATAACAACCTTTACATCACCATTTTTAATAATATAGGAAATTTCATCTGCTGTATAAATTGGATTAATTGGAATCGCGACAGCACCAATACGCATAGACGCGTAAAGACTAATGATGAAATGTGGTGTATTACCAAGTAAAAATGCGACATGATCGCCCTTTTGTACACCTAAATCTTCCAAGGCTGCAGCAAATCGTGCAACGGTTTGCTCCAATTCCCCATATGACGTGCCCTTACCTAAAAAATAGTACGCTGTTTTTTCTGGTTGTTCGAAAGCCTGTTGTCTTACCTTTTCAACTAAATTCAATACACCCATCCCCTTTATGCGTAAAATGAAACAATATTCACTTTATTAGCATTATAAAATAAGTATATTAATAAAACAATACAAAAATCTCGCTCATACCAAAATATTGTACTAAAATCATATTTTTTCTATATCATTCATCCTCGAACATGCGATAAATACCGCCATCTTATTAAATAGAAATAGACGACTTGGATAATTGCAAACAAAGTAAATGAAAATACAACTTCCTTTACAATCGATAAATTCATCACATCGTTTAATACGGTTTGGACGACATAGAACGCGAAAGCACTATGGATAAAGGCTAAACCCCATGGCAGGAAGAACTGAATGACTAAATTCCGTGTAATAAGCCGCTTTAATTCTTTATCACTTAAGCCGACTTTTATGAGCATATCAAACTGTTTTTTCTCCCGGTCCAAGTTTGCATAAATTTTGAAATAAACAAAGCTTCCTGATGCCAATAAAAATACAGCTACTACTAATATACCAACGAGTGTTAACAAAGAATACGTAGCTAATATATAAGAATAATTTAAACCTGCATTTTCAAAATAAAACGGGAGTGTATATTCACTATTTAAAATATAATCTCTAGCGACCATTTGCTGAATTCCAAGACCAATTTTGTCAGTTTCAGTCCAGTTCGGAATATCAAAAGTAAATAGATGATAACCCGGCTCTACAACAGGTGTCATCTCAAAATCATGCACTAGACGAGTAAAGTCTTCATCGCTGATTATAATCGCATTACTGCTAATAATCGCTGTGGGGAAAAACATTTTCGGATACACACTATCAATCGTCAAGTTAATATTGTTTTCCTTTAAAACCGTCTCGACAACCTTCTCCTCCAATGTCTCAATCGAATCTTCCGAGTACGGAATGAACATCGCTTCCCCACTTGTTAAACTAACAAGCGGATATTTATAGGAAAACAGTAAATGGTTAATATCGGTTTCCCGAAAGACCTCTACCGGATTCGAGGTATAGGTGGATGTTTGACGTACTACAGTAAAACGAGTCATCTGATAACTAATTCCACTATCTTCAAGCTCATCAATAATCGAGAGGATATGCGCAGTTTCAAAAGGATTATCCATTTCCCCTTTATAAATAAGCCCAATCGGGTTGAGCTTATCGTATTGGGAAGTATAGGACGACATCGCAGATAATACGCCTACCGTTAAAAAAGCAAGTGTGGAAACAAGGGTAACGATGAAGAACATCCGAGAATTCACACGTAAAATATGCACTTGCTCGGCTATCGCCAACATACGCGCCCTTTTCCAATAAAACAGCTTGCGATTCTTCAAACTATCTATAATAAAAAGCGTTGTATCGGTAAAGAAATAATACGTCCCAAAAGTTACAAAGATTGGGATAAGCAGCGTATACGTAAAAATGGATGATTTTGTTGTAATAAGTGCTAAACTGTATCCACATAAAATAAGGACAATTCCTAAAATTGCACTACGTTTTGAATAGGTCGCTACAACATCAACAAATTTGGGACCCCTAATCAAATTCCTAATTTTAATGTCAGGAGTAAACATAATACTAATTGTCGAAATTACAATAAACGCACTCAAGTAAACAAATAACGTCAGCACAAACGGCTCCCATGATAAATAGAGCGGCAACGCAGTTAAGTTTAAAATTTCACGAACAATCATAAAGAAAAACTTAGAAAACGCATAGCCAAAAATAATTCCCGAAATGCATGAGAATATACCGATTGTCATCGTTTCGATAATAATCAGTTTTCCAAGTTGATTGCGATCCATCCCAAGTTGCAGCAATATCGCAAATTCCTTTGAACGCGCCTCTAAAAAGGCCCTCATTGAATAAAAAATGAAAAACCATGAAAATAGAACAAGTATAATTTCAGCAACAACCATCCCTGCAATTGATACTTCTCCTAAAAAACCACTTTCAATTTCAGGATGAAACATTAACATTGAATAGATAAAAAAAACAAAAACACTGAAAAAGCTGGCCATAAAAAAAGCAGCATAGTTTCTAAAATTCCGGAAAACGTTACGGTAAGCGAATTGAAGAAAAGTCACCGACATGTCCCCCCAATAAACTTAATACATTTAAAATTCGTTGGAAAAATGTTTGGCGTCGGTCATCTTTATAGATTTCATTGAAAAACTCACCATCTTTAATAAAAATTACACGGTCGCAATAGCTCGCTGCGATTGGATCATGTGTCACCATTAAAATAGTGGTGTTATTATCTTGATTCATTTTTCCCAATAATTCCAATACTTCTCGTGACGCATTCGAGTCTAAATTGCCTGTTGGTTCATCCGCTAAAACAAGCATCGGTTTATGAATTAATGCCCGAGCAATCGCAGTACGCTGCGCTTGTCCACCGGATATTTCATTTGGACGCTTTACTAAAATAGAAGTTAATTCGAGCAGCTCACTTAAATGATGCAAGCGCTCTTCCATTACGGCAATTGGCTGTTCATCAAGCGTTAACGGCAATATAATGTTTTCTTCTACCGTCAAAGTCGGAAGCAAATTGAAATCCTGAAATATAAATCCTAGCTGACGTCGACGGAAAAATGCAAGCTCTTCACTATTCAGCTTTTGAGGTTTCATTCCATTGAATATAATCTCTCCGGAAGTAAGCGTATCAATCATGGAGACCATATTTAACAGTGTTGTTTTACCACTGCCTGAGGGACCCATAATTGCTATAAACTCACCTTTTTCCACTTCAAAACTAAGTTGGTTTAGTGCACGCTTCGTCACTTTTCCTTCATACACTTTCGTTGCTTCCTGTATTTGTAAAATTGGCATAGTAACTCCTTTTAAACGAGTATATTACTTTCTATCACCCAAGGCAGGACAACTTCAAAGCTAATTTCGATAATAGGACCGTCCATGATTATTGGAACGTGATCCATTTCATCGGTTAGCGAAAAACAATACTCTCCTATTATGATATCCCATCCATCGACTTCACCTTCCACAATTTCACCGATAATATGGTATTTCCCTGAATACATAATAGCTGTATTGTCGTTTACTTGATGGCTTTCAAGTTGACTTGGCTTTGAAAGATCGATACCGAGCTCCTTAGCGAAATCAAGTACGATATGTTCTAAATGTTTTTCACACACTTCTACAAAATTGTGGCATTCCTTACTCATACAACGATAGCTGTTAAATTCAAATGCCGTTTTTGTTTTTTCTACATCTACCGCTAATTTCCAGTCTCCAATGTGTACCATCGAACGCCCCCTAAGATTGAAATACCACTTCTACCTGTGTGCCTTGACCTGTTTCTGAAGTAATAACGAGCTGATGACCGAGCTTATCGCATATTTCCTTTGCAATATAAAGCCCCATACCGGTAGATTCACCAGTTTTCCGACCATTTTCCCCAGTATAAAATGCTTTCGTAATTCGGGACAAATCAGCTTTCGGTATGCCAATTCCTTCATCCCGTATACATAATTGCACTTGGTTTTCCTTCTGTACTACCGTAATATATATTTTCTTATTTGGTTCAAATGTATATTTAACTGCATTCGTAATAAATTGTTCAATTAAAAAATGAAGCCATTTTATATCACTCATTACTATTATATCTTCATCAATGTTTACTTCCGGAAAGACACGATTCGTAATAAATAAACGTTTATTCTCATTGATAGTATCCATTACAACGGATTTAAGCGGTACTTTCATGATTTGCATATCGTCGGCGAAATTTTCCAATCGCGCATGCATTAACACCATTTCAAGACCTCGCTTTAAACGCTCCACTTCCTCTTGGACACTTTTTTTATCAAGCTCCTCTTCCTGCTGCAACAACAGCTCCAAAACCGACACTGGTGTTTTCATCTGGTGGACCCACTGATTCATAAATTTATATTGCCGCGATTGAGTCGCATACAGTACCTGTACTTCATGCTGATACAGCCGGTACAGTTCATGTAAATACTGTTCTGTCACTGCATATTCATACGTTTTCGCATTTTTTTGAAGCGCATCTTCCATTGTACTTGGCAGTACCGAAATCTTCGCTAAATATCGGCGTCTTAGCATATACCTCACAACTAGAAAAGAAAGAATAAGAAGAAAACTAATAGCAATGGCATAAATAGCGGTATTGATGTCACGAAACCCATCCAGCCAAAATAATGATAGTAAAAATAATGTCAGTACAATTTGGAAAATAATATAGGAAAGATGCTCCTTAATAAATAGTTTGATTGCCATTACATTTCCTCCGCACTTAATAAAAAGCGGTAGCCTGCCCCGCGCACGGTTTCAATCATTGACTTCACTCCATAATCCGCTAACTTTTTCCGAACACGAGTCATATTCACATTCAATGTATTCTCATCGACAAATGCTTGATCATCCCATAGTTCCTCCAGCAAATGATCTCGCGACACTACTTTTGGTGCTTGTCCCATTAATAAACCCAAAATAATACATTCCTTCTTTTGCAAAGGAATGACCAAATCTCTTAACTGAAGTTCCATCCGTTCCAAGTATAAAGTGAGCTGACCTTGTACAACTGTTCGCTCTTCCTGTCTTGTGGAATATTCACCATATGTACGACGTAAATGACTGCGAATTTTAGCAAGTACAATTTCATAGTTGAATGGCTTCGTAATAAAGTCATCCCCACCATTTTCCAATGCGAAAATTTGATCCATTTCTCCAGAACGTGCAGAAATGAACAGTATTGGACATTTCGTAAATTGCCTTAATTTCCGGCACCAATAATATCCATCATAAGAAGGTAAATTTATATCCAATAAAATCAGATGTGGTGAAAATGCCATGCATTGCTCGACCAATAAATCAAAGTCATCAATCGTCTCCACATCATATTGATATTTCCTTAATGTATCTGCTAATAGAGAAGCTATTTTTGGATCATCCTCTACGATGAAAATTCGATGCTTTTCCATCTGAATGACCTCCTTTTCAATAGGTTATCAAATAATAATACCTAATCATTTTAAATAATCCATCGTTCCTGCAGCGGCAACGTTTCACCGCAATAAGATGGACTTAAAAAATCTTTTTGAGTTTATCTTATTGTACCAAAAAAAAGGAGCTCTCGAAATTAGGAGCCCCCTCTTTAAACAACCTCATGATGCGATACACTGGATGCTAGTATATTAATTGAAGGAAGTCCTCTTCAGATACCCCACCAAAATAAGTAGGAATTTCAATATTTTTTAGCTTTTCCGCAATTGCACCACGTTCGTATTTAGTGCCGATCAGTAATTGTGCGACTTCCTCCACATCACCGATACCGAAGAAATCACCAAAGATTGTTGCGTCTTCAATAACTCCTTTGTTTACATCTAAACGAATATCTAAACCGCCTGATGGAAATCGCTTAGTCTTTTGAATATTGAAGCGTGGCGATTTGCCATAATTCCATTCCCATAACTGATAGCGGCTTTTGGAAATTTCATGGATTTTTCCCCAATCCTCTTCCGTAAGCTCATAATATTTAATGTTTTCTTCCCCACCGAAAATCGATTTTAAAATTTCCATGCGGAACTCTTCAACTGTAATTTTTTCAGGTAGGAAATCAACTATGTTTGCGACACGCGAGCGCACAGACTTAATCCCTTTAGATTCGATTTTGTCCTGTTTAACTTTAAGTGAATTAACAACAGCATCTATATCCAGATCAAACATTAACGTACCATGACTAAACATTCGGCCACGAGTTGAATATTGTGCATTGCCCGATACTTTCTTGCCTTCAGCCAAAATATCATTACGACCCGATAGCTCTGAATTTACTCCTAATTTCGCAAGTGCATCCACAACTGGTTGTGTAAACTTTTTGTAGTTGCTGAAACTGTTCCCATCATCCTTCGTTAAAAAGCTAAAGTTTAAATTGTTAAGATCATGGTAAACTGCGCCACCACCTGAAAGGCGTCGCACAACAATAATTCCGTTTTTTTCTACATAGTCCGTATTAATTTCTTCGATTGTGTTTTGGTTTTTCCCGATAATGATTGAAGGCTGATTAATGTAAAACAGTAAATAATCATCTTTTTCAATATCCATATTCTTTAATACATACTCTTCTATCGCCAAGTTAATGCGTGGATCTGTAATCCCTTTGTTATCGATAAAATACATGGGGCTTCTCTCCTTCACAATATGTCCAAATTTATTTTAACTTAAAATGGGCCATTTGTGTTGACGAATTAAATCTGTTATAATACAATACATAATATAAACAGAAGTAATATAACAGAACATTAAAGGAGGCATGCACAATGTTAGAAAACGTAGTGGAATTTTTCAAGAATTTACCTGATAAAATTTGCGTTCAATGCGGTGATAAAATCGAAGAACAAAGCGAGTGCTACAGCAACAATTGTGATAAATGTAACTCTCTTTAATTTTTACACACTGTTTAATTCGCATTATTTCAAACCTTCATCTTAGATAAAAGATGAACCTATAATAGCTTACATGAACCACGAGCCCGCTCAATGCTCGTGGTTTTTTCTGTCCGCAAAAAATAAGCATGGATTCGGGTTACCCTTGAATCCATGCTTCTTATCTCTAAGCTTCTGTATGATGTTTTGAATAGCGTTTTTTATAAAGTAATGCAAAATAACTGAATGTGATTGCCAAGCATGAGAACATTACTGTACCTAAAATCGACCAGTTGAACATCAAGAATGTTGTATCACCTGTTGAAATAGCTGCTTTAAAGCCTTGCACAGAGAATGTCATTGGTAAAATTTTATTAAAGAAGTGCAATTGCTCCGGTACTAGCTCGATTGGGAACGTACCCGCACTTGTTGTTAATTGAAGTATTAGTACAACAATTGCAATAAATCGTCCTGGATCGCCGAACAATGACACTAATAATTGAACCATCGCTAAAAATGTAAAGCTTGTTAAAATCGTTGTCAGAATAAATAGTGGCATACTATTGACCTCAAGACCAAGCCCCCAAACGACAATTGCAATCGTAATGAAGGATTGCACTAATCCTACACCGATTAATACCGTCACTTTACTTATAAACCAGCTTGCACTGTTTTTCGGTATAATAGCTGGTTCAACGAATGGGAACACGATTGAAATTAATAATGCTCCAACGAATAATCCTAATGAAATGAAGTATGGTGCAAAACCTGTACCGTAGTTAGGTACGTGATTTACTGATTCCTTTTCTATTTCCACAGGAGAGCCTACCATATTATACGTATCTTCAGTTGGATTAACTTGTACTTTCTCGCTTGCTTCTGTTAACTTTCCAGATAATGTTTTCGTCCCATCCTTTAACTCTTTCGTGCCATTTACTAAAGTAGTCGAACCTTGCGCTAACTCACCTGATTTTTCAGCTAATAAGCTTGTGCCATCGCTTAATTTATTAGAACCATCCACTAATGTGTTTAAACCCTGCGCCAATGAGTTGGCACCTGTTGCGGCATTCAATGCACCTTTGCTTAATTCGTCTAATTTCCCTGCAATTGTTGTGTTGCCTTCAGATAATGAACTAGCTCCTGCAACTAGCTGTGCCGAATTTTGCTTTAATTGTGCAACACCGGCATTTACTTCTAGTTGTCCTGCATTTAATTTATTCGCACCCTCACTAATCATGGCAATTTTATCATCAAGCCCATTTACGCCTTCATGTAACTGACCTAAACCACCGCTTAATTCTTTACTGCCAACTTGTAACTGTGCGAGTGCTGTTTTTAAAGCTTCTTGATTTTCTTCTGGTAGCATTGGAAGGATAGCTTCTAATTGGCTCGCTAATTTATCCATCCCACCTGCTACATTTGCAGATCCATCTGCCAACGCTTTAACTTTGTCATCAATGTTTGCTGTACCTTGTGTTAGCAACTTCAAGCTTTCTACTAAGCTTGCTTGGCCTGATGTAATTTCCTTTTGACCGTTTGCTACTTGATCTATACCATTTGTATAGCTTTCAATACCTTGTTGCAGAGTATTCGCGCCATCTGCTGCTGATTTTGCTCCTGCTGACAATTGATTGCTACCATCAGCAATTTTTGCTACACCTGTTGCTAATTCCTTTGCACCTGCCGCAGCATTTTTCGCACCAGCTGTTAATGTGCCTGTACCGTCTGACAATTCAACAGTACTTGATGCCAATTGCTCTAAATAGCCCTTCAGCTCATCAGCGCCATCTGCCAGCTTCGCAACACCTTTATCTAGTTCTCCTGCACCATCTGCCGCCTCGACAAAACCGTCACCCAGCTGTGTAATGGAATCAAATAACTTTTCGGCATATGTTGCTGAAACTTGCATATTTACTTCCGCCTTAATGCGGTCCATTGCAGTTTCACCAATTTGTGCACTTAAAAAGTTAAAGCCTTCATTTGGAATATAATCGATAACCAATTTTTGTGGTTGATCATCTAATAATGTTGTTGCATGCTCCGAGAAATTTTCCGGAATTTTAATTAAAATATAATATTTTTGATCCAATAATTTTTGGTCTGCTTCCTTTACATCTACTTCCTCAAACTGGAACTGCTCACTATCTATGAGCTTGTCGACCAATGTTTGACCGAGCTCCATTGTTTTGTCATCCATCATAGCCCCTTTGTCTTCATTAACAATGGCTACCGGCATGCTTTCTAAATTAGCATATGGATCCCAAAATGCCCATAAGAACATCCCACTGTACATGACAGGAACAAAAAGAACGGCAATAACTGAAATAAGCATTTTCTTTGTTTTAAAGATCTTCAGCCATTCTGCTTTTATCACACTAATTTCCTCCTTTAAAACTATATGACCGAAATCGTCATTTGGTCATTTCTTGGTAAAAAGAAACCACTCCACTAGGAAGTGACTATTACTTTTTCTTTGCCAAACCTCTGAAAAGGGTTTCGCTGAATAATGTCAAAATTTCTTGTTCGTTGAGTGGCTCATTATGTGTCAACTGCCAGTCTACAATAAAAGCTAAATACGATTTAAACAACAAAAAGGCTACATGCTCAGGGTTACATTCAATAATCTCATCTTTTGCAATGCCATTACGAATACGCATTGATACATATGAAATGATTTCCGATTCGATTTTCAACAACATTTGCTGTACTTCAGGAGTGCCTAGCGCTGTTTCCTCTTCTATTAGTTTAGCAAACAGTAAATGTCGTTCGCGGAATTGCAGCATTTTCATCAATGCTGTATGCGCATTTTGCATAAAGCTTGCATTTGTATCAATTAGCCGATCTGTTTCGTGCTTCATTTCATTGATTAAATGGAATACCACTTCCTGAAACAGCTCTTCTTTATTTTTGAAAAACGTATAAATTGTCCCTTTCCCGACATTAGCAATTTTAGCAACTTGTTCAATCGTTGTTGCTTTATAGCCAAATAAAGTAAAAGACTTTGTTGCGCCCAGTAGAATTTCATGTCGACGATCCATAAATCCACCTCCTCAAAAAAAGTAGCATTCTAATAATTAATTTTAAAATCAAAAATGACCAGAATACCACATCGGTCATCCAGTCATTATTATACACCGTTCATTTCATTTTGCAATCAATTAATGTCCATGCTCATCTTTTTCTTCATCCTCTTCATCACCTTCATGGCTTGACCCATGTTCCATTGAATTCGAGCTTGTATCTTCGACTACTTTACTCATATCAGGATTTCCTACAATTAGCTTTTGCTTTGGCATAACATGCATTCCGCGAGCCGTCGTATGGGCAAACATATAATATACTCCATCATGACCGAATGTATAGTCAGCCATATATATTCCATCCTCTGTTAGTTGCCCGTCCAACATCTCTCCATCATCCCTAAACCCGGACTCCCATACTTCAAACTTTACTTCCTGTGCGTCATTCACAGCTTCTTCCTCCTGCGTGACACGTGCTGCAAGCTGAACGGCTTCTCCTGCGTTTAATTGCTCTGCAGTTTGAATTTGTACATCGACAAATGCCGGCACTTCAGCGGTATCTAGTGTTTCCACCTCTTCATCACCACAACCGAATAATACGAAAGGTACTGCAACTAAACTATATAACCATTTTTTCATCATTCTTCCTCCATTAAAGGGAACATGACACTTACGGCTGCCCCTTCACCTAATATACTTTTGATTTTCAATTTTCCTTTATGCTGTTTGACAATTTGCTCCACTATCGATAATCCTAGACCACTTCCGCCGTCTGATCGGCTCCGCGCTTTATTCACACGGTAAAATCGCTCCGTCACATGAGGCAGATCTTCAGGTGGAATACCTATCCCATAATCAGTAATCGTTAAAACTGCATATGATTCTACTATAGAAGATTCTACACGAATGCTAGAATGATCAGTTGAATAGTGTATTGCGTTTTCAAGGATGTTAATAAAAACTTGCTTTAGTTTTTCTTCATCACCAATGACAATTATTTCTTCATTTAATTGTTGAACAAATTGAATATTTTTTTCATTTGCCTTTTGTTGTACTAAACGAATGGCATCACGGATAGTTTCTGCAAAGACAAGCATATCAAAATACGATTCTGCCTGGCTGTCTTCCTTACGTGCCAGCTGCATGAGTTCATTCGTCAGGCGCTCCATCCTTGTAGCTTCTTTCGCAATTAACCGAATCGCTTCATCCCGCTTAGCTTCATCGATTATTCCTTTTTGTATGGCTTCACTATACCCTTTTACATAGCTAATCGGTGTACGAAGCTCATGTGAAACTGTTGCTAAAAAGGATTTTTGTGCTTCGTCATCTTGCTGAATTGCATCTGCCATTTGGTTGAAAGCGGAAGATAAATGCCCAATTTCATCATTTACTGAAACATTGACCCGTACATTGTAATCCCCAGCAGTCATTTGATTTACGGCATGCTGCAATGTGTCTAATGGCTGTAAAATTTTCCGCATTCCTTGATAGACGAAAAAGCCCGCTACAAGCAAAAACATAATTGCCCCTGTTATGAGTAAAATCACTTCTTCTTTTGCCAATTCCGAAATTTTGGCTAACGGATAATAGATGTAAAGAATGCCTTCTAGCCGATTTTGATCTGTAAACGGGAGAATGACTGATATTATTTGCCGATCAAACCGCTCCTCATATCCTATCTTTGTTACAGCATTCCCTAGCAGTAATTGTTTCCGCTCATCCGGTCCAATTAATGCATCATAGTCAATATCAAATGGCACACATGCACTTAATTCCCTCGGGTTTCGGACAGCGAATATTTCAAGATTAGACATTGCGGCAAACTGTTCAATATCGGCGATTAACTGATCCGATACTTTGCCTCCACTATATTTCGTCTGTAGCTTCTCACCTGTTTCAATCATTGTGCTTTTCGTATCTTCCACGTAAAGCTGTTCATATAAAAAGTTTGTAAATATGTACATAAAGATGATGGTTGCACTTAAAAATAACACCATTAATAGCCAGAGCTTTGAAGATATTTTTTTCATGTCGTATGTTCAAAGCGATAGCCTACACCCCATACTGTTTGGATGTATTCACTCGCTTCTTTCGATTTTTTGCTCAATTTTAGCCTCAATGTTTTAATATGAGTATCCACTGTACGAGCTCCACCTGCATAATCAATATCCCAAATTCGTTCCAAAAGTTGCTCGCGCGTATAGACGATACCCGGTTTTAACATAAATAAATGCAAAAGCTCAAATTCCTTTAAAGTTAACAATACGGCATCCTGTTCGATGTATACTTTCCGTGAAACTTCATCCATTTTTAAGATACCTCGGCGCAAGTATTGGATTGGTGGCTGTTCACTTACTGCTCCAACCCTTCTTAACACCGCAAATATGCGCGCGACTAATTCATCGGCAGTGAAGGGTTTGACAATATAATCATCGCCCCCTATCATTAGACCCTTTACCTTATCTTCGTTTGCATCGCGGGCTGTCAAAAAAATAATAGGAACTTTTGCCATAGCCTGCATTGCTTCACAAACAGCAAATCCATCTTCCCCTGGCATCATCACATCAAGCAAAACTAAATCCACCTGCTGCTGGGACAATATAAAATATGCTTCAGCGCCATTTGCTGCCTGCACCGTTTGAAATCCGGATTTCGTTAAAATAACATCGATTAATTGGCGCATATTTTCTTCATCATCTACTATTAAAATAGTTGTCAATGACTATCCCCCCTTACGAGCAATTGAAAAGGTCCCTCTTTTGTTTTAACCTGCTTTTGAATTTCACCATCATCTAAAAAATAAAGCGTATGATCATCATATCCCGCAACAACCAACTTATCCTGAAATTGGGCAACTGCAAATGGATTTGCCCCAATATCCTGTTGCCACAATATATCACCATCTGCCGTAACACGATAAATTGTATTGGAACCGTGGCTCGATACAATGATATCTTCATCCGCTTTCGAAAAAGCAATCGGCATTAAAGGCAGCGTGAACTCTCTATTTAACTGACCTGTACTTAAATTATATACACGGACGAATTTATTCGGTTTATTTCCAATTCCATGACCCCCAACCCATAATTCCTGATGCTCATGCGAGACATACAACCCTTGGGAAGATGTTGAAACTGGCCATTCATCGATTACCTCTAAGTTTTCTTTATGTACGACAGATAACACGGTATCTTTATAATTTATCACATATAAATAATCTTTCGACGCCGCCATTGACATTGGATAATTGCGCAACTTAACTTTTTTCTTGAGTTGCCCATTTTCGGTATAGCTTATTAGTTCATTTGTTTTGCCATTTGTTAAAAATAGTTGGCTCGTATCTTCATCATAATAACCATTTGTAATGCCTAATCCTACTTCAATGGACTTCACCTTTTTCCCAGATGAAAGCTGTAAAATATCCGCATGCTGCAATTGATAGCCGTATAGCAATACTTGATCAAATCCAATTAATACTGCTCCTGTATATCCTTTCTCGAAAACCCATGTCGTGATTAATTCACCTGACTGTCCGTAAAAGGTTAAGGAAGGCTGCAAAATATTAAGGGATGCAACAAAAGGTTGATGTGGATTAATATCTTCCATTCTTTCGCTATCACAACTAGCTAAAAGTAAAAGAACTATGCAACTAAAAAAATATATTATGATTTTTTTCATTGTCATTGCACCTCATCAATAAGCGTACTAAAAATATGTGAAATTTGCATGAAGCCAATAGGATAATTTTGTGAACGAATAAAGTAAATTCACACCAAAAAAGCTGCATTAAAAGCAATTATACTTTTAATACAGCGTTTTTGTTCAATCAACATATTGAGTGGTTAAATTGCCAACTTTGGTTCTAACAATTGCCCAAGCAGTAGCTCCGCGGTTTCTCTCCCCTGTAGGACACAATCCGGGATACTAATGCCCTCATATGAACTTCCTGCCAAATAGACATTCGGGAATTCTTCATAAAACTGCTCCTTCATTGAAGACATGCGCAGCTGATGACCGATCGTATATTGGGGCATAGCTTCTTTCCAGCGAGCAACTGTCGTAAACAGCGGTTGTGCATTGAGTCCAACCGCCCGATTCAAATCCTGCAAAACAATTTTCTCGATTTCATTATCTGATAACTCTACGATAGACTCATCACCAACACGTCCAATATACACACGTATTAGCTCATGACCATCCGGTGTAATATTATCCCACTTCTGATGACTCCAAGTACAGCTTGTTATCGCAAAATGACTGTTACGCGAAACGAAGAAGTTAAGCGCACCTTCATACTTTTTTGTAGTCCCAGGTTTAAATGCCATCGTAACCGTTGCAATTGTTGCATAGTTCATCTCCGGCATTTGCTGCATAATATCAGAATCCGGGAAGACTTTTTTAGTCACATTAAATGGTGTTGTCATCACAACTTTATCGGCATCTATAGTAGTACCATCATTTAATGCAATCGATTGTGAATAATCGATATTATTTTCAATGCAATTTACTTTCAGTCCTTTAAGAATGGTCACATCGGTCAACGAGTTTTCCAATGTCTCAATTAAGGACTCCAATCCATTTACAAATGACTCATAATGAATTTCACCCGGTGTATCTACAAGCGCGTAAATTCCTTTACCTGTCTTTTTCATCCCAACCAATAAACTACGATAATCATTTTCAAGCTGATAAAATTGCGGGAACATCGATTGCATACTAACATGATCGACATCACCGGCAAATGTACCTGCCAATACCGGTTCCACCAAATTTTCTACAAGTTCTTTACCGAAGCGTCTACTGAAAAACTCACTAATCGGTTCGTCGGCTTCATGTGGTAATTTAGGTAAAAACAAATCCCCTGCTGCACGGAATTTCCCCATTAATGAAAGGACATTCGATGTCATAAACGAGAATATTTTAGGTGACCCTCCGAGTAAAATATTACTCGGAATTTGATGTAGCTTGCTACCAACTGCGATGAATGTTCGACCATTATTATTTTGAACTATTTCATGTTCGATCTTTAAATCACGTGCCAACTTACGGACACTGCTACCTGTATCAAAAAACGATTCAGGTCCACGTTCAATGATATATCCATCTTTACGCTCTGTATGGATTTTACCACCTAAGCGCAGGGACGCTTCGATTAGCACAATATCTATTGGTAAATTTTGCGCCTTCGTTTTTTGTTGTAAATAGTATGCCGTCGTTAAACCAGTGATTCCACCGCCAACGATAACAACCTTTCTCTTTTTTAAAGTCACCTTCATCATCACTCTCTATATTAATTCGCTATTTTCTTATTTATCGCTTCTACCATTGCGTCTATAAATAAAGGGTGCGTATTTGGCATTGTTGGTCGATAATAGCTTGCGCCAATCTCATCGCATACAACTTTACATTCAATATCATTATCATATAACACTTCTAAATGTTCTGTAACAAAGCCTACTGGAGTGTAGATGAATGCCTTATAACCTTTTTGTTCAAATAATTCTTTCGTTAAATCCTGTACATCCGGGCCTAACCATGGCTCAGGAGTTTGTCCGGCAGATTGCCAACCTACTTCAACATTTACAATATTAGAAGCATCCTTAATTAAACGAGCTGTTTCAACTAGTTGTTCTTCATACGGGTCACCAGCTAATTTGATTTTCTCTGGTAACGAGTGGTTTGAAACAATTAAACAAGCATTTGCACGCTCTTCTTCAGACATCTTTGCCAATTCTCCATTTACTGCTTCTTTCCAAAACTCAATGAATTTTGGCTCGTCATACCATGCTTCAACAGAAGTGATATTTAATGTACCACCCAATTTTTCAGCTGCTTCTTTTGCACGTCCGTTGTAAGATTTAATGGAGAATGTAGAGAAGTGTGGCGCTAAAACGATGGAAACCGCTTCAGTAATACCTTCTTTCACCATCGCTTCCACTGCATCTTCAACAAATGGTTCAATATGCTTTAAGCCGATAAATACTTTATATTCTACTTTGTCCTGAACTTCATTTAAACGGGCACATAAAGCGTGTGCCTGTGCTTCTGTCATCTTTGCAAGAGGTGAAATTCCTCCAATTGCACGGTAACGCTCTGTCAAATCATCAATATGCTCTTGGCTCGGCTTACGGCCATGACGAATATGTGTATAATAACGTTCAATATCTTCTTCTTTATATGGCGTACCATATGCCATTACTAATAATCCACGTACTTCTTTCATGTAAGATCACCTCTGAATGTTTTTAAACACGTTTTCATTTTAAGTTAGTTTTTTGATTAGCCGGGGGATAATGTTTTCACTGTGCTAACAGTGAAAACATTAAGTCATTCCTCCAATCCAATCAACTTTGTACTATATAGTTTTCTCACCTACAATAGTGAATAATCAAATTTTAATTTATCGTTTAATTACTATCGCTTTGCAATTTGTTCGCGGCTGTAGTCGTGTACAAATGCTGTTAGTCGTTTTAATACGGCTGGATCTACTTCCGGGAAGACACCGTGACCTAAGTTGAAAATATGACCGCCTGTATGTGCTAAACCTTGATCGACAATATCTTTTGCACGTGCTTCGATTACGTTCCAGTCCGCCAATAATAATGTAGGATCTAAGTTCCCTTGAACAGCCTTCGTTACACCACGTGCTTCTGCTTCACGGATCGGTAAACGCCAGTCCAATCCTACGACATCGATTGGCAGGTCATGCCATTCGTTAACTAAATGTGACGCCCCAACACCAAACTGTATTAAAGGTACATTTAAAGCACGTAATTCAGCAAAAATACGAGTCATTGTTGGCTTAATAAAAATACGGTAATCTTCCACATTTAATGCGCCCACCCATGAATCGAAAATTTGAATAGCCTTTGCACCGGCTTCTACCTGTGCTGTAATATCCGCGATAATCATGTCAGCTAATTTATCCATTAGCGCAATCCAAGCTTTTGGCTGTGAAACCATAAAGGATTTTGTTTTTGCATAATTACGGCTTGGACCACCTTCAATCATATAACTTGCCAGTGTAAACGGAGCACCGCCAAAGCCGATTAACGGAACATTTAACTGCTCTTTTGTTAACATTTTAATCGTTTCTAAAACATAAGGTGTATGCTCTTTTGCATTAAACTCACGCAAATTTTCTACATCGGCTACAGAACGAATCGGGTTAGAAATGACCGGTCCAATACCCGCTTTAATTTTTACATCTACTCCCATACCCGGTAAAGGGGTTACAATATCTTTATAAAGAATGGCAGCATCTACGTTGTATTGTTCAACGGGTAAACGTGTAACATATGCACATAGTTCCGGTTGCATTGTAATCTCTTCTAATGAATATTTTTGTTTAATTTCACGATATTCTGGCTGCGAACGACCTGCCTGGCGCATAAACCAAACTGGCGTATGTTCTACTTGTTCACCGCGAGCAGCACGTAATAATGTATCATTAAATTTCATCATGTTTGATTTCTACCCCTTAAAATAAATTCATTTTTATTCTGTACTTTTAAAAAAACGTCATTGATATCCATTATCGACTATAAGCTTTTCAAGGATAATTGTATAGATTACTTCTTTAAATGTCATAAAATTGTCCTTTCTGCTATAGAACTTTTTGACAAATAGCTTGAACATCTTTATAAATGGAAATAATAGAACCAATTACGTTTACGTAATCAAACCCCTAAATAAAGAAAAGGAGGTCATATCCATGAATTTTTATGTAACTTCAGGTACACCTGACTATATGGAAAAGTTAGTCGAAAAAAACGCTAAGCACCCGCTCATCTTATTACACGGAAATGGTAACTCTGTTGTATTACATGAAACCGATAAAAAGTCTATTTTTGCTGTACCCCGTAATTTCGAAGTCATTGCACAAAAGGGACAATTTGAGCAGAAGGGCTATTTTACTTTTTACAATATGCCCATTATGTCAGATGAACGTCCTGTTTTCGAGAAAAAAGCTCTCGACGTTATTTCTTCATTAAATACAAACGACGGTGTCATTGCATATCGCTTACTCCGTCCGATCAAAGCAGATACGTATTTATTTATTATCCAGTGGGGTGGACCTGCTTCCTATGAAGTATGGAAAAATAGCAACGAGTATAAAACTTCATTTTCCCCAGTATTCGAAGGAACAACTCTAGCTTTGCAGTCAATGTTTAACGCATCAGCATATATTACGACATACAGTGCCCCATCAAAAGAATAATGCTTTTTTGGAGTTATCTCTCCTATGAAGGTAACTCCTTTCTTATTTAAAGGAGGAAATACATTGGCTAAGCAGTTACATATTTTTATTGCGTTTTTCAGATCGGGATTACTTGGCTTTGGTGGTGGCCCAACTACAATCCCTCTTGTACATAAAGAAGTTGTTAAAACTTATGAGTGGATGACAGATGAGGAATTTTCTGATGTTATATCAATTGGAAATACTTTACCTGGTCCGATTGCTACAAAGATGGCTGGTTATATTGGTTTTCGGGTAGGTGGATGGCTAGGACTCATAAACGCATTAGTAGCAACCGTTCTTCCAACTGTCATCCTTTTAATATTATTGCTTGGTTCACTAAAGCAATTTAGCGAATCTGATTTCGTAAATGGTATGACAAATGGGGTTATTCCCATTGTTGCCGTGATGATGGGTGTTTTAACATGGGATTTTATAAAAAAGTCAAAAGCATCCCTTGGTATTAAATTGGCTTCGATTATTTTTATTGTAAGCTTCATTGCTATTATTGTATTAAATATTCATCCCGGATTTGTTATTGCTGCTTTATTAATAATCGCACTTGCTCTTCCTGTTAAAGGAGGAAACATATCATGACCTATTTCCACTTATTTTTAGCATTTTTCTTCCCAAATATTCTTGCTTACGGTGGCGGTCCGGCAGCAATTCCATTAATCGAGCATGAAGTTGTACAAAAATACGGTTGGATGACGAAAACAGAATTCAGCGAGTTATTCGCACTTGCCAACTCATTACCTGGACCAATCGCAACCAAAATGGCAGGTTATATCGGTTTTGAAGTGGCCGGCGTTTTAGGAAGTATTGTTGCACTATTTGCAACAGTAGCACCCTCCCTCGCACTTATGCTGTTATTATTAAACTTATTATATAAGCATCGTCATTCTGTACGTGTAAAGCGTTTGTCTAGTTATGTATTGCCGGCTATTGCAATCTTAATGCTTTCTCTGACATTTGATTTTGCAAAAACTTCTTATGAATTAAATAATCTTATTCCTACAATTCTATTACTAGCTGCAAGTTATTTTGCTTTGGAGAAATTTAAAATTCACCCTGCCTTTGTCATTTTAGCCGGTCTATTAATTGGGGGATTGTTTTTATAGGATTATAGTGTAAACAAAGAGGTTGGAACAGAAGTAGAAATTTCATTGAATAAGGAAAAGCCCTTATTTAAAAACGGATATTTTATAAAATTGATTGGAATGGAGGGCGACTCCTGAGACTACAGGCTCAGGCCGTGCCCGCGGAAAGCGTCCCGGAATGAAAATCAATTTTTACGCCAGCAAAAAAATGCCATTTTTCTCCCTGAGAAAAATGGCATTTTTGGCTTATGTCCAGTCTATTGTTGTGCTATCAAATCTATTTAGACATGCGTATTGTTAATTCACTTACGCCAATAATCACAACCGGAATAATGTAAAATTGCGGTTGCATGACAGCACATAGCGTCACAATTATTGCTTGTACAATACTTAATTGACGGAGCAACTTTGCGACTGCCTGCTTTCTCGTATCTTTCGGAATTGGATAAAGCATATCCATTCGGAAATCCCCTGCTGACATCAACGCATATTTAAGTTGTAAAGTAGTTGCAAATGCCAAAGCACCGACAACAATCCACGTCACAAACGGTAGTGTAATAAACATTGCTATAATCGCCGAAATGGCAGTTAAACGTACCCATAAATAGAAATGGTCATCTGTTCGAATAAATGTACGGTAAATTAAGAAAGCCTGTGTATTTTCTTTTTTAAAACTAATCGCCTTATAAGCAATATCCAACCAAGCACGGCGTTTTACCGATCCCTTTAGATGCGGAACATCTGTAAAGTAATTCGCAAAACGATAAAAGCTCATCATGCGGTTTTGCTCAAGCCGAATAAAATGTTCATATGGCACCGGATTGTTTTGCATTCTTTTCTGAAGCGTAAAGTTATAAAATCCAAGCATAATCAGGAATACAATACCGATTAAACCGTTAGTTAGCATCATTTGAATGGCCAAAATCGAGATGACAATTCGAACAACCCGATCCAACCCAATTGATTGTCCACGGTTCACATATCTATAATAAAATTCCCCGCGCACATTAAACCATTTCAAAATCGCGATAAATAAAACATTCATCCAAATTTCTGCTGCAGAAAGCTCGGTTACGGCCTTTAATAATGGAATCGCGATAATACATAATACGACTGGCACCAAAACTTGCGACCAAAATGTCCAGTTCATCGCTTTTTTAAAGTAGCCGGGCATTTGACTTTCAAGTGGCAATAAATATACTTGGTCCGGCTCTTTTATTAATGTTACCGGTCGGCTAAATGCTAAGAGTGCCCCAATCATTATGGCAATAATCCACTCAGCCGGAAAATCTGTTGGTACAACTTTTAGCCATTCACTGTATTGATAGCCCCCTGCTCCAGCAATAAAAACAAGGACAATTGCAATATGCCCCGTAAAGACGAAGCGCATATATTTCATCACTTCGCCGATGTAATGCTCAAAGCGCTTGGCCCATACATTATGCATGTTGTTCATTGTCCTGCTCCTTTGTCATCGCAATGTACAAGTCATCCAATGTTGCAGACTGCATGCCGAAAGCTTTACGTAAATCATCCATTGTCCCTTGTGCCCGTACTCTTCCTTCATGCAGAAGGATGATGCGGTCACAATGCTTTTCGGCAGTAGATAAAATATGTGTCGACATTAAAATCGAGGCCCCTGTACGCTTCTTTTCATCCATTTGATCCAGTAAGGATTGAATACCAAGTGGATCCAACCCAACAAAGGGCTCATCGATAATATAAAGGCTCGGGTTGACTAAAAAAGCACACATAATCATTACCTTTTGGCGCATCCCTTTTGAGAAATGCGATGGGAACCAATTTAAACGCTTTTCCATGCGAAATTCCTTTAATAGGCTTTCAGAACGTTCATTTAATGTCTTTTCATCTATTCCATAGGCCATTGCTGTTAATTGTAAATGTTCTTTCAATGTTAGTTCTTCGTAAAGGACAGGCGTTTCCGGAATATAAGAAAAACTGGAACGGTATTTGTCCAAATTCTCTTTTAGCGTCACTCCGTTTAGGCGTATTTCTCCAGAGCGAGGTAAGAGTGTTCCTATTATATGTTTGATTGTCGTACTTTTCCCGGCACCATTTAATCCGATTAATCCAACAAGCTCACCTTTTTTTATTTCAAATGATAAATCTTTTATTACAGGTTTTTTCGTATAACCACCTGTTACATTTTGCAATTGTAAAATTGTCACAGTCGTCACTCCTCTTTTCTAAATTAAGTTTATCAAATGCTCATGAAGTTGAACACTGAATGAATCAGACAATTCTTTAAACGTTTAATACAAATCCTTTACATAAAGTAGTTTTCCAAATAATCTATGATAAAATAAAGAAAAATAATAGAAAAAGGAGATAAAAAAACCAATGAACGATTGCTTATTTTGTAAAATTATCGCTGGTGAAATTCCAAGTTTGAAAGTTTATGAAGACGATCATGTATTTGCTTTTATGGACATTGCCCCATTAACTAAAGGCCATACATTACTAATTCCTAAAACGCATTGCAAAGATTTATTCGAAATGCCTGAGGATGTTGCACGTAATTTATATGCAGCAGCACCAAAAGTGGCAAATGCGATTAAAGCAGCGTTTAATCCAACTGGTATGAACACGATTAACAATAATGGTGCAGCTGCTGGACAGACTGTATTTCATTATCATCTTCATTTCGTACCGCGCTATGACGAGACAGACGGCTTAGTCGTTGAATGGAACAGTCGTCAACAGGATTTTCAGGCGGATGTACTAGCAAATCTTTCGGAGCAGATTAAAGCACATTTATAAACTCATCCAATGATACCAGCATCTTTTCCATACAAAATGCTGGTTTTTGTATGAACTAATTTGCCTCTCCATCCTAAATCCTATTTTAAATGTTTATTGGTAGATGGATTGGGAAAAAGATTTGGATATAGAAATATTAAAAAGTGAGGGAAACATTATGAAAGTAAAATCATTTTTATTAGGGGTCACAACAGGAATTGTCAGCGGTGCTGCAGTTATTTTATTTTCCACACCACAATCAGGTACTGAATTAAGGAAAAACCTTATAGCCAATACTAAAAATATTAAATCTAAACTTCATGAAGTACAAGGCGAATTGAATAATGTAAAACAATCCATTACAACTTTAAAGGCAGAAGCCCAGAATAATATGCCTAGTATAATAAATGAATTAAAAGATAATTTAGCATCTTTTAAAACGGAAATCGAGCCAGAAACAGCATTACTAAAACAAGAAATTGAAAATTTACAGAATTCTATAAGTGAAATCGAGAAAAATATCCCTTCAAACAAAAATAACGCCCAATGAGCAAATATTATCACGTAGCACTTTAGTCCTTGTCCTATTTACAAAAACAGTTAATTAAATCCTAAAATTATCTTTTTGTAGTATATTTCAAGCAATGTTCAATTATTCCATTTTTCTAACTTTAAAGTCTTTTCTTTTATTGCTATAATATTTTTATAATGATAATGAAAGAAGAAGGTGATTGCTTTGACAGAAGATTTATACTCACAAAGAGAGGCTATGCTGTTCAGCCAAAGAGTCGCGCAGCTATCAAAAGCTCTTTGGAAAGCTATTGAAAAAGATTGGCAAACATGGATTAAACCTTTCGATTTAAACATTAATGAACATCATATTTTATGGATTTCATATCATTTGAAAGGCGCCTCGATTTCGGATGTAGCTAAATTCGGCGTCATGCATGTATCTACTGCTTTCAACTTTTCAAAAAAATTGGAAGAACGTGGATTACTCACTTTCTCAAAACGTGATGAAGACAAACGTAATACATATGTCGAGTTGACTGAAAAGGGCTCTGAACTTATTTTACGTATGTATGACCACTATCACGATACAGAGCATTCTATTTTATTAGGTGCGTTGCCATTAAAAGAACTATATGGAAGATTCCCTGAGTTTTTAGATGTAATGGCTGTTATTCGCAATATTTACGGTGATGACTTCATTGAAATTTTCGAACGCTCTTTCTTTAATTTTAAAGAGACACTGGACGATTCAGGAAAACCGAGTATACCAACTACTTAAATAATTCAATTAAAAGAAATGCCGTCAATTTAAATTGGTGACATTTCTTTTTTCTTTCATTATAGTTAGTTTAATGTTTAAATCTTAATATTTAATGGAAAAATAAAGTAAATCGTTATCCATTTTGTTTTAGGGGGGGTAACATGCATTGTTGGAAAACGATTAATATTGAACGCGAATACGGTACAACACGATTATTTTTATTGGGAATAACGCTTTTCATACTGGTTTTTTGCTTTTCATACATTGCATTTAGTTTTAACTTCAATGGTCAGCATATTGATCATTATTTGTGGTTAGTTTTCTTAGCAATACCGTTTCTTTATCCTTTACACAAATTTTTGCATTATATCGCTTTATTTCAATATAAAAAATCACTTATACTTCGATTGAAAATCCAATATTATTTTATTCCAGTCATTAATATGCGCTTAGAAAATGGTATCCCAAAAAAATCCTATATTTTTGCATTGGTTACGCCTTTTATCATAATTAATACATGCTTAGTAATCGGGGGCTTTTCAATTCCCCAATATGCACATTACTTTAGCGGACTGCTTGCGTTACATTGCAGTATTTGTCTTATGGATTTTTTATATGTGAAAAATTTAATGTCTGCACCAAACAATGCTATAATTGAAGAGACGCCAAGAGGTTATGAAATTTTAGTACCACTTGATTTATAGTTTTTATTGACGCTTTAGAGGGGAGGAATAAATTTGTTACTACTCGTTGTCATCTTATTTTCAGTAATATACTTATTCCAAATAAATCGAATGACTGCTGCCTTATGTAGTCGCCGTGAAATTCCAGAAGAAAAACAACCAAAAATTTTCCGTACGATAAATGTTCTAATTACAATTTTACTCGTAAGTTTGTATGTTGAAGTGCTGCTTGCTGTCTAAATGAATCTGTATTCAATTGAAAAGTGGTAAAAATCGAAAATTCGATTTTTACCACTTTTTTTTTAGTAAATAAACGCTGCGCCTACGATAATTAACAAGATAAATAAAACAACTAAAAGCGCAAATCCAGAGCCATTACCGTAGCCTCCGCCGTTATAACCTCCGCCGCCCATAACTTGCCACCTCCTTTCCTTTCCTAATTATCGTATGCACTTTCTTTCACGTAACTTGGGCACTCATTTCCATGCAACCATTTTTGTTTTTAATTCGTTTATGTTATAGTTACAATTGCATAAAAGTTAAGTTAGGGGCGTATTCACATGAAAAAAACTCTTTTCGCATTAACAGTTGCAGCTTCAATAGGTTTAGCTGCATGTAGTAATCCTGGAGATGAAGTTGTCGTATCAACAAATGTAGGCGACATTACTCAAGAGGAATTTTATAACTCAATGAAAGACATTGCTGGGGATCAATTATTACAGCAAGTTGTAGTTGAAAGAATTTTAAATGATAAATATAAAGTGACAGATGAAGAAATCGAAAAGGAATTAGCTACTGTAAAAGAGCAGTATGGCGAAGGCTACGAAGCTGCATTAGCACAGAGCAATTTAACGGAAGAAATGCTAAAAACAAATATCCGTTTCACTTTGTTACAACAAAAAGCTACTGAAGATGTTGAAGTAACTGATGAAGAAATCCAAAAATATTATGACCAAGCTTCTCAAGAATTGAATGCCCGTCATATTTTAGTTGAAGATGAAGCAACTGCAAATGAAATCATCGAAAAGCTAAATGCTGGTGAAGATTTTGCAGAATTAGCTAAAGAGTTTTCAACTGATCCAGGTTCTGGTCAACAAGGTGGAGATTTAGGCTGGTTCACAGTCGGTACGATGGTGCCTGAATTCAATGATGCAGCTTATGCATTAAAAGTTGATGAAATCAGTAAACCAGTACAAACTCAACACGGTTTCCACATTATTCAAGTACAAGAAAAACGTGCTGTTAAAGATTACGGTACTCTTGACGAGAAAAAAGAAGAAATCCGTGAATCAATCGTTGCCACAAAAGGTGATTGGAACGCAAAAATGGCTGAATTAATTAAAGGCGCTAAAATAGATGTTAAAGATGAAGATCTAAAAGACGCATTTTCTAGCTTTACTGCTGAATAATTACTACATGAAAAATGCGAGACCCGTGGTTAAAATGGGTCTCGCATTTTTTAGTTTTTCTTTACGAATTCAGATTTTAGTTTCATTGCACCAAAGCCATCAATTTTACAGTCAATATTATGATCGCCTTCCACAAGACGAATGTTTTTAACACGAGTACCAATTTTTAGCGTTGATGAGCTCCCTTTTACTTTTAAATCTTTAATAACTGTAACGGTATCCCCATCTGTTAAAAGATTTCCATTAGCATCGCGAGCAACTATTCCTTCTTCTACTTCTTCTGCTGTTTGGGACCACTCATGTGCACATTCTGGACATACGTAATTTTGTCCATCTTCATACGTATACTCCGAGCCACATTCAGGACACTTTGGTAATTGTTCCATTTCATATAACCTCCAGTCATTCATCTCCTCTATACTGGCATAAATATAGCCTTTAAACAAGTTCAGGACGAGATAATATGATTCACAAAATTATGTTATGTCTAAGTTAAAGCTAATTCTCTTAAACACGAACATTAGTATTTCATATTGTACAAAAATTCTTATATTTGTCGTTAGTTCTTCTCATTTATGCTTTTCAGGAAAAGAATTCAAAGAATTTTCACACATTTATAAGAAAAGAGTATATTATCTATTTATACGAATTAACTAACATAAGGAGTGTTTCCATTGACGATAACAACAAAACGCGCATATAACTTTAATGCAGGTCCATCTGCATTACCACTTGAAGTTTTACAAAAAGCACAAGCAGAACTAATTGATTTCAAAGGTACTGGCATGTCAGTAATGGAATTAAGTCACCGAAGTGCAGCATTTGAAGAAGTACATAATGAAGCCATTGCACGTCTACGGAAGTTATATGAAATACCGGAAAACTATGAAGTATTATTTTTACAAGGCGGAGCAAGCCTACAGTTTTCCATGATTCCAATGAACTTCTTAAAAGAAGGTCAAAAAGCGAGCTATATTCAAACTGGTGCTTGGTCAGAAAAGGCTTTTAAAGAAGCGGCATTATTCGGTACACCAGTTTTAGCGGCAAGTTCAAAAGAAAATAACTATAAAAATATCCCTGCTCTTTCAGACATCCAAATTGATAAAGATTCTGCATATGTTCACCTAACATCAAACAATACGATTTTCGGTACTCAGTGGAAGACATTCCCTAACACAGGTGATATTCCATTAATTGCAGATATGTCTTCTGATATTTTATCTAAAAAAGTAGATGTTTCGAACTTTGCAATGATTTATGCAGGGGCACAAAAAAACCTTGGTCCATCTGGTGTAACAGTAGTAATCATTCGTAAAGACCTATTAGAAAGTGCAAATTCTAACATTCCTACAATGTTAAAATACACAACGCATTCTAAAAATAATTCTTTATACAATACACCCCCTACTTTCGGAATTTACATGTTAGGTGAAGTTTTAAAATGGATGGAAGAACAAGGTGGCTTAGAAGTTATAGAACAACGTAACGAGGAAAAAGCAAAATACATTTATGATGCAATCGACAACTCAAACGGCTTCTACTTTGGGCATGCAACAAAAGAATCCCGTTCATTGATGAATATTACTTTCCGCGTTGCTGACGAAGAGCTGGAAAAGAAGTTTTTAGCTGAAGCAAAAGAAGCTGGATTCGTTGGTTTAAATGGTCACCGTTCTGTAGGTGGCTGCCGCGCTTCTGCATACAATGCTGTACCAGTAGAAACTTGCTTGGCCCTTTCTGAATTCATGGTTAAATTCCAGGAAGACAACCAATAAAAGTTACTAAAGTGAAAATGCTCCCTAATATTATGGGGGCATTTTTGTCTATATGGGGGTAGAATGTTGAAAAAATGGCATTATAGTTGGATTATATTAGCTGTAACATTTATATCTATTATTGTAGCTGGTATTATCCGCTCATCAGCTGGGGTATTCATTAATCCTTTTGAGCAAGAGTTTGGCTGGAGCCGCCCCTCTATTTCAATGGCTTTTGCTGTATCTTTATTTTTATATGGATTTTCGGGTCCTTTTATGGCTGCATTCGTTGAGAAATATGGCTTAAAACGCATGATGCTTGGATCAATGACGTTGCTTTCTTTCGCACTAGCCAGTACCTTCATCATGCAAAAAGAATGGCAGCTAATACTTATATGGGGCATCATGATGGGGATTGGCTCTAGTTTATTCTTAACAGTATTAAGTACACAAGTTGCCAATCGCTGGTTCGTTAAACGTAGAGGGCTGGCAGTAGGGATTTTAACCGCCGCAACCGCTACAGGACAATTAATTTTATTGCCGGTACTTGCAGCATTAGTAGATCGTTATTCTTGGCAAACAGCCATTGCTTTAATTTTTGTATTAAGTCTCTTGATGATCATCATCATCTCTATATTTATGTACAGCTATCCGATTGAAAGACAGATCGCTCCTTATGGTCATGATGGTCTAGTAGAGCCGGTTCGCTCGACAGGAAATCCTTTTGCTATGGCAATATCTTCACTTATTGAAGGATTGAAGGCGAAGGAATTTTGGCTCTTGGCAGGTAGTTTTTTTATTTGTGGTTTATCGACAAGTGGTTTAATAGGGACTCACTTCATTTCATATTGCATTAGCTTTGGCATCCCTGTCGTTACAGCGGCCGCAATGTTGTCCTTTATGGGTATATTTGATTTAATCGGTACTACATTATCAGGCTGGTTATCCGATCGGTTTGATAATCGGTGGTTACTATTTTGGTATTATTCATTACGAGGATTTTCGCTACTCGCACTTCCCTATGCACTTTCCACAGGTTCCTATGCATGGCTAATGATTTTTGCCATTTTTTATGGGCTAGATTGGATTGCAACCGTCCCACCGACAATTGGCATAACACGCCAACGCTTCGGTATAGAAAAAAGCGCAATGATGTACGGTTGGATGGTAGCATTTCACCAAGTTGGGGCTGCAGTAGCTGCCTACTACGGGGGGGTATTCTACAGCGCATTTGGCTCATATAAAATGGCCTTTTTGCTGGCAGGAGGATTTTGTTTCCTCGCAAGTCTATTTGTCATTCTTTTAAAAAAACAACCGCAATTAAAAGAAGCATGAGCCAAGGTTTGGCTCATGCTTTTTCTTATATCGTTGGTTTGTAAAATGAACGATTGTCCAATGGGAATAAACGCTCTGTAAATTCTCCTGGTTTTGTTTTATCCAGGGCACGTGTAAGCATATTCATTTTCGCATCAATATTATCAATGTAATGCAAAATTTCCGCTTCCTGAATCATTGGCTTTTTAGGGCTGCCCCATTCTTCTTTTCCGTGATGGCTCAACACTAAGTGCTGCAGTAACATCACTTCTTCGCCTTCTATTTTCAGTTCATGTGCAGCTTGACCAATTTCATTGACCATTATGGAGATATGGCCAAGTAAATTCCCTTCCACCGTATACATTGTACCGACAGGACCACTTAATTCAATTACTTTACCAACATCATGTAAAATAACACCTGCATATAACAAGTCACGATTCAATGTTGGATATAAATCACAGATTGCTTCGCTTAATTTCAACATTGAAACGACATGGTCAATTAAACCCGATGCATAATCGTGATGGTTTTTTGTCGCTGCTGGGAAAATGATTAATTCTTCTTGAAACTTTTTCACGATATAGCGTGTGAGACGTGAAATATTTGGATTTTGAATTTGGAAGAAATATTGATTTAATTCTTCAAATAATTGTTCTTTAGGAATAGCGGATGTTGGCAATAAGTCGCTAATCTGAACACCTTCTTCTTCACGTGTCGGGCGAATTTGCTTTACACGTAACTGGTTCTTTCCACGATAATCGTGAATCTCTCCACCGACTTTAACAATTACCTGAGCCCGATATAAATTTTCATGTTCTTCATTTGTATCCCAAAGCTTTGCTTCAATATCTCCGCTCCGGTCTTGTAAAATGAGTGACATGAAAGGTTTACCAACTGTCGTTACACCTTTTTTCGCTTCTTTAATTAGTAAATATTGATCTACTTGGTCACCCGGTTGGAGTTTTGTAATTCCATTCACAAGCAATCTCCCCTTTATAACTCTATTACAATTTATTGTAACATGTATATGCAATACTTATCGATTAAAAGACTATATTACCGTTCATCTAAATGACATTACTTTCGTCTTTTTTCTACAAAACAAGCATTATTTCGTGAATTATCCGAAAATTTCTAGTATAATTATATTATCTTGCTTATAAAGGGTGGTTTAAATGGAGAATTATCGTTTTACTGCATTTGAAAAAACAGGAGAAACTTTATTCGATGAAGTATGGACTTTTGCAAACGATGACGCTGCAAAAATCGATGGCCAGAAGCAAATCGAAGAAAAAGGTATTGCTGAAAAAACACATCGATTAGTAAACTCATCTGGCAAATTAATTTTATTCCACGTGTAAACTAACCGTACATAAATCGGAGGTGCCCTATCATGTAGGGCATTTTAATTTTATCTGATTACTCTTTTTTACAAAAGATCTGTATTAAAACTAAAAATCCACCATTTTGCGGTTCAGCAAAATAGTGGATTTTTCATTGCAAATTATTTACCTATAAACTGTGGCATACGTTTTTCTACAAATGCTTTAATGCCTTCTAAATGATCTGTTGTTTGTCGCATCTTCACTTGTCCCTCTGATTCACCCTTCAGAATTTCATCCAATTGTTCAAGATTAGAAGCATGTAAAATACACTTCGTTTCAATCATTGCTAGAATTGGAGATGCCAGTACTTTCCCAACGAGCTGATCAACTGTTTCTAATGCCGTCCCATCTGGACAACTATAATCAATTAGACCTAACGATAATGCCTCATCTCCATTCATTACTTTCCCTTCCCAAATCATTTGCTTAGCTTTTACTGTACCAAGACGTTCCTTCATAAAGAAGTGGCCGGCACCGTCCGGTATTAAACCAATACCGATAAAGTTCATCGCTAGTTTACTTGATTGTTCTGCAACAATAATGTCACTTCCTAGTGCCAGACTAAAGCCCAAGCCAGCAGAAGCACCATGGATTTGTGCAATCGTAATCATCGGAAGCGTGTAATATGCTCTGACTAAACGTGCAATATCATCCATTATCGTACCAAAGTCAGAAAAATCATTCGAGGCAACCATCCTCTTCACATCGCCTCCAGCTGAAAAGACTTTCCCTTCTCCTTTAATTATCAGAATTTGGACGTCCTTTTCATTATGTAACGCTTCGAAGCAATCGGCCAATTCCCGCATCATTGTAAAATCCATTGCATTCATCGCATTCGGACGATTTAATGTTAAAGTTGCTTTTCGTTCTGCTATTTCCAATTTAATCGTTTCAAAGTTCATTTCCATACACCCCTTATAAATGAATAATCATTCATTTCGACATAACTAAATGATATCCCTTTAATTTTTCAAAACCAATATTAATAAAAGTTTGTGTGATTGGCTCAAGCTCTGTCACACTGTATGTTTCAACGCCTGACCTTATTACATTTAGGTCATACTCGAATACTTATGGGAAACAGCTAAATATTTCCCTACTTGCAAGCCTGTAAACAAGCAACCCCCTAAAAACGTTCCTTCCAATGAACGATAGCCATGTATACCTCCACCACCAAACCCACTCACTTCACCTGCAGCAAAAAGTCCTGGTATAGGATTTCCGTCCTCATTAAGTACTTGCCCATTTAAATTTGTTTGTAATCCTCCTAATGTTTTACGAGTCAAAATATTTAAGCGTACCGCAATTAATGGTACTGCTGCAGGATCCAATATTTTATGAGGTTTTGCAGCACGAATTAGTTTATCCCCTATATAATTTCTTGCGCCATGTAATGCGGTAATTTGTGCATCCTTTGAAAATAAATTCTCAATTTCACGATCGCGTGCCAAAATCTGTTCTTTAATATGCAGGAAGTCGAGTAAATCACTCCCTACAAGCTTATTCATTCCTTCTACTAAATCTTTTAAACTATCGGCAATTACAAAATCTTCGCCATTCTCCTTAAAATCCTGAACTGCTTTTGGAGGCCCTGGTAAAATACGTTTCAATACATCTTTAATACTCTTTTTTGTCAAATCCATATTCTGCTCTGAACCTGATAAAGCGAATTCTTTTTCAATTATTTTTTCTGTCAAAATAAACCATGAATAATCATATCCAGTGTTTTGTATCGCTTCGAGAGTACTTAATGTATCAAACCCAGGGAAATTTGGTGCAGTAAAACGGTTTCCTAATGCATCAAACCACATTGATGAAGGTCCAGGTAATATGCGAATACCATGATTATTCCAAATAGGATCCCAGTTTTTCAGCCCTTCCGTATAATGCCACATACGGTCTCGATTGACGATGCGCCCCCCTGCTTGTTCTGTAATCTCCAACATTTTACCATCTACATAGGCTGGAACTCCTGCCACCATATTTTGGGGCGGTGTCCCGAGTCTTGAAGGCCAATTTTTCTTCACCAACTCAATATTTGCTCCAATTCCACCACTTGCTACTACTACTGCATCTGCGAAATACTCAAATGAATCTACCACTACTCTCGAGCTTTCTTCACCACGTCGAATAATGCTATTTTCCAAAACATTTCCCCGAATACCTGTAATGTTCCCATCTTCAGTGATCAGCTCTGTTACTTGATGGCGCGGCAAATAGGTAATATCTCCTTTTTCAGAGGCATTTAACACTTTATTTGCAAACGGTTCAACCAGTGCAGGACCTGTCCCCCATACGATGTGAAAGCGCGGAACAGAATTGCCATGCCCCCCTGCTAAAGAGCCGCCTCGCTCTGCCCAACCAACGACCGGGAAAAAATTAATGCCTTGGGATTTTAGCCAGTTGTATTTCCCTCCTGCAGCAAAATCGATATATGCTTTTGCCCATTCATACGCCCAATGATCCTCATCCTCTAAACGGTCAAAGCTTGCAGAACCACGCCAATCCTGCCATGCAAGCTCTTTGTTGTCTTTAATTCCTAACCTTCTTTGCTCAGGGGAATCAACTAAGAATAATCCACCAAATGACCAAAATGCTTGCCCCCCAATTGAATTTGCCGGCTCCTGATCGACAAGCAGTACCTTTTTCTTCGCGTCGATTAGCTGACAAGCTGCCGTTAATCCAGCCAACCCTGCCCCAATAACGATTACATCATAATGCATATTTTACTCCCCCTTTATATGTACATATGTATTACCACTTCGAGTTATTTTACATTTTACCTTCTATTTATTTTCCAATTTTAAAAAGGCATTTTTTTAAACGTGACAAAATTATGTCACAAAATAAAAAAATAAATTTTAATGATAATTTTGAAACGCTATAAATTTTCTGTAAATTCAATTAAATCTTATTATATCAACATCGTTAGCGCTTACATAGGAAATTATAAATCCGAACATTCATTTGATAATCAATTGAAATAGTTCGCTTTAAAGGACTTATTTATTAAACAAAAAGAAAATTACTCAAATTATTCTAAAAACTCCGTTGACAAAGGTGAACAATCGGGTTTATGATGTTATCAACTTAAACACAGCAAAATATAACGATAGAGACATGCTTTTCGAATGTATTACCAAAGAGAGCTGATGGTTGGTGTAAATCAGTGTATGCTTCGAATTCGCTCCACTCTTGAATAGAATAGCTGAAATTTATCAGTAGGTTATTCCGTCCCATGCACGTTACGCATATGGATAAGGTTGTACATATATTTTCCGAAATATTATGGCAACGAATAAGGGTGGTACCGCGATTTGTTTAATGAATGCCTTTCGCCCCTTACGTTACACGTAAGGGACGGAAGGCTTTTTTTTGTTGAATCAATTCAGTAAATTAATAAAGAAATTAGAGGAGAGATTTTATTATGACAACAGAAGTAATCGAACAAGGTACAAAAACAATTAATGTATTTATTGCAGATCCGCTAAGTGATGACGGTATTTTCCCATTACGCCAAGAAACAGAACTAGATTTGAATATTATTGTTGATACAGGTTTAGCACCTGAGGAATTAATGAAAAAAATAGTAGATGTTGACGTATTGCTTGTTCGTTCTCAAACTACTGTTACACGCGAAGTAATTGAAAAAGCGAAAAACTTAAAGCTTATTGGTCGTGCTGGTGTAGGTGTTGACAACATTGATTTAAATGCAGCAACTGAACATGGAATTATCGTTGTAAATGCCCCAGATGGTAATACAAACTCTGCTGCTGAACATACAATCGCAATGATGACGTCACTTGCACGTTTTATTCCACAAGCGTTCAACACATTAAAAAATGGAAAATGGGATCGTAAATCATACGTAGGTGTAGAGCTTAAAAACAAGACACTTGGTGTTATCGGTATGGGACGTATCGGGGCAGAAGTAGCCTACCGTGCTAAAGGCCAACGCATGAACGTTATCGCATATGATCCATTCTTAACGGAAGACCGTGCAAAAGAATTGGGTATAACAAAGGGTACTGTGGATGAAGTATGTGCTGCAGCTGATTTTGTAACAGTTCATACGCCGTTATTACCAGAAACACGTAATATCATTAACAAGGAACGTTTTGCAATCATGAAAGACGGTGTTCGCATTATCAACTGTGCACGCGGCGGCATTATTAACGAAGATGATTTATACGAAGCTATTGTCGAAGGTAAAGTAGCTGGTGCTGCACTGGACGTATTTGTTCAGGAACCGGCAACAGATCATAAGCTATTAACATTGCCACAAGTCATTGCTACACCTCACCTAGGTGCATCTACAGTAGAAGCACAAGAGTCAGTTGCAGTTGACGTATCTAACGACATTATTAAGTTCTTTAAAACAGGTACAGTTACAAACCCTGTAAATATGCCATCTATTCCAAAAGAAAAGCTTGCAGAAGTTGAGCCATTCTTTGCATTAGCAGAAAAGCTTGGAAAGTTTTTAATTCAAGTAACAGAAGAAAGTATTCAGCAATTAAATATTTCTTACGCTGGTGAAGTGGCAAACTTTGATGTTCGCCCATTAACGGCAAATGCTATTAAAGGACTGCTTTCTACAAACCACGGCTCTCACGTGAATGATGTCAATGCACGTTATTTAGCTGAACGTATCGGCATTCAAATAAATGAACATAAAACAACAACAGCAAAAGGTTTTACAAACTTAATTACAGTTGAAATCGTTACTGAAACTGAAACACATACAGTAGCAGGAACTTTATTAAATGGTCTAGGTGCCCGCATTGTAAAAGTTGAAGGATTTGTAGTAGACGTTATTCCAAACGGAAATCTTCTTTATATTAAAAACCAGGACAAACCAGGTTCAATCGGCCGGGTTGCTACTAAATTAGCTGAAAAGAACATCAACATTGCAACGATGCAAGTAGGACGCGATCAAATTGGCGGGTCTGCTGTAATGATGCTTGTCGTTGACAATGAAGTGACTACAGAAGATTTAGTATTCGTAGCACAACTTGAAAACATTGATGAAGTAAAAGCTATTTCTCTTTAAACTTAACTACGGGGCTTTGTTAAAGTAAACATTACCTTTAACAAAGCCTTTCTTCGTATTAAGTATCTTGCCTATGAAATGATCGCAAGGGGTTGCCCCAAAATAGCTTCCCGGATAGCCCCTTTTTTGTTTTCATAATTTTATTTACAATACATATGTTTAAATGTAATGGTATTTCTTTGTTTTTAGTCAGTACAAATTAATTTAAAGGTTTAGAGAAAGTGAATTAATCTACACTATTTTCTCCTTTCTACTTTCACTTTACTCGCGCATTTTTATATTACTAAAGGGGAATTAAGTTGAAAAAAGTATTCAAATTTTATTTTATGATTTTTTGTTTAATTGGAGTTTTTACAATAAATATCGAAAGTACTTCTGCTGCTCCTTCAGCCACAATTAAACTAACAACGAAAGAAACCGAAGTATTAGAAGAAAATCTGCAAGAAAAAATTATTACCTTATCAAAGGCTACCCCTATTATCGTATTATCTGAAACTGAAGGATGGACGAAAATTCAATACAAAACGGTAATCGGCTTTATAAAAAGTGAATACTTAAAATCGGTTTCTCCCCAATACATGCTCGTTAAATCCCAAAATGAACCCCTTGTTCGCGTAACGAATAAACAACACATCGGGTCTATCGGAAAACTTTATTTAAATAGTATTGTTGAGCTTTATGGATCTGACTCTACCGACTTTGTATTCATAAAGTACGGTGGCCTGGCAGGGTACGTAAATAAGCATGCTCTCATAAAGCCTACAGGAAAAAAGATGACGGTAAAAGCTTCTAAAGGTTTAGTAGTCCGGTCTATCGCTAGCGCCTCGAGTGATGAAATAGGGACTTTACGTAAAAACAGTAATGTAATGATGTATACTAACATAAAAGGCTGGGCATTTGTCACATCTGATGATCTATCCGGCTATGTCCCTTTGAGTGGACTAACAACTCCTACTCCAAAAGCTGTACCTAAAAATCCTTCCAAACCTAAATCGATACAACCTGTAAATGAAAAAAGAATAGCGTTAACATTTGATGATGGTCCTCATCCGAAAGTGACGAGGCAAATATTAAAGACACTGGAAAAATATAAAGCAAAAGCTACATTTTTTGTCATCGGCCAAGAAGTGAAGAAGTACCCTGAAATTATGAAGGAAGTATATGACGCAGGCCATGAAATTGGCAATCATACATACAATCATGAAAAGCTGACAACATTGTCTCAAAAAGAAGTGAAACACCAAATTCAATCAACGGATGAAATTATTAAATCCGTAATTGGTAAAAATGCAACGGTTTTTCGCCCACCTTATGGGAGCTATGATGAAACAATTATAAAGCAGTTAAAAGTACCAAGCGTGATGTGGACTATTGATACACTGGATTGGAAACACCGCGATCCGGAAAAAACGGCGCTTGCTATAGAGGAACAGGTGAACAACGGTAGCATTATATTAATGCACGATATTCACCAAGCAACTGCAGATGCTTTAGAAACAATACTTGAAGAGTTACAAAAGCAAGGCTATACATTTGTAACAGTTTCAGAATTACTAAAGTAATGATCTGAACTGTTCATAAAAATTGACCAAACAAAAAGCATCGCAAACTATTAAAAACTTTGCGATGCTTTTTATTGTGTTTTCTATACTGTTTATTTTAATTGAACGATTTTAAATGTAGGAAGGTCAATTGCTTATTCATAGGTATTGACTGGATTTTTTGAAATGCAATAGAAGAGAAGCCATTGCCTTGTGTCACAGCGAATGCTGCAATTACAACTAAAAACAACATACCCACTGCAATAAAAGCCGATAAAACCCTGTGTGCCTTTTGCATCTCAATATTGGAATGCTGTCTCTTTTTATTGCGTATGAGTTGGAAGAAGCGGTCTTCGTTATTAGGTAAAGTAAGTACATGTTCGCAAGCTAAACAAAGATGTGCCGTATGATGATTTAATGTCACCCTATTCAATTGGATAAATTCATTTGTACGGTTACAGTTTTCACAGCGATATGTATTAATATTTCCCATAGGAAGAACCTCTTTCTTTAGTTTCTTATTAATATGATAACATAAATATTCAGAAAATTCATTCTTATGAACGAAATAAAAACGCACCGAATGAACAGTGCGTTTTGAAAATTTATATTGTTTTTAATAACTGTAAAAACTCAGTTAATGATGTAACTTCAAAAGTTGGCACTACATCGGGATTTTTTGGTTTGTTTTCACGGTTAATCCAAACGTTCCGTATGCCGACACGAGATGAACCTAAAATATCAGTCATTAAGTTATCACCAACCATAATGGCTTCATCTTTTGTCAAACTTGCTTTGTCCATAACAAATTCGAAAATAGAAGCATCTGGCTTACCTTTACCAAAATCCCCTGAAATAATGATATGGTCAAAATAAGGGACAATTTCAGGTGTAATCTCCAGCTTTAAATTTTGTAGGCTTGGTGCCCCATTTGTAAGTAAAATTAGCTCGTATTTCCCTTTTAATTGATCTAACACCTCAAAAGTATCTTCATAGAAAAACGGGGCTTTTTTACGTTCTTCAACAAAACGCTCTCCCAGTTCCGCGCCTAGCTCAGCATCTTCAATCCCTACTGCCGCTAAACCGTTTGTCCAAGCTTGGGCACGATATGCAGGCACAATTTCCTTCATCTGTTGAAATTGTGGTGTAGGGTCATCAAATGTCCCCCAAAGCCCCTCAAATGGGTTTATTCCGATTAAGACAGTGTAGTCGTATGTAGGATAGCTTTCATACAATCCACGTGCCGCTACTTTGACCGCCTCTTCCAATTCACGAGAGTTTACATTTTTTATAGTCGCTGCATAGTCACACGTTTTTTCAAATGCCGTTTTTACAGATTTTTGATCAAATAATAAAGTATCATCTAAATCGAATATAATTGTTTTGATTGCCATTGTTATGCTCCTAAAATTAATATATGTACCCATATATTCTACCATATAGAAGCATGTAGTTTCCGATACTTTTTGATTTTTCTAACTTTTTAAAACAACCGTTTATGTGCCTCAATTATTCGTGCTTACTCCTTAGTTGCTCTAATAAATTATTCACTCGCTGTTTTTGGTCAGCTGTTTCTTCAGGTAATAATTTAATCGTGTACGCAAAGCCATCATCTTGAATGTTTACAATATCGCCTTCTTTCACCTCTATTGAAATTTCATCACGGTGGATCAGAAGTTGTTCCATTTCTTCAGGGCGTTTTAAAAAAATTGCATAATCGCCATCAAATCGATCTAGCGTATATTTATCGTAATTCACTTACAATCTCCCCTTTCGCTCAATTATTAATTTCGCATTGCTTTCAAAAAATATTAGCTACCAGCTGTAATGTGACTGTTTAAAATCACAAAAGTTTCTTCATACGCATCTTTACTTACAAGCTGACTTAGTCATTGCTATTGCTAGTGTATTTGGCAATGAGATTCAACTCGTTGCCCCCAGTACACTACTGTGCATCTATTTCATATGTTACCCCATCTAGTGTGATGACAATCGTTCCTGCTTCTCCACTCGGTAAAAAACAACAAATAGCACATGCCTCAAGAAAGTGGCTGTGCTATTTGTAATGGTCCTAGATATTAAGAATATAGCTCATCTAAAATTGCTATTTTCTTTGCAATAGACTCTTCAAATGTCAGAATGTATGCGGCAGGATCTTTCGGATTGTGGAACTGTGTAATCTTGCCGGTAGTTGGATGCACAAACTTCGAGGATGCTCCACAGCCAATACCTAAAATTGTTTGCACTTCTTCCATTATGACGATGTTGTATATAGATTCTTCTTTCGGTTTACAATAGCCGACATTTTCTAAATTACCTAGAATATTTTTCTGGCGGTATAAATAATAAGGAACATAGCCATTTTCAGCTGTCCAATCGGTTGCCATCTGCATCATTTCCCCAACTGTCTCACGGTCGGCAACTTTATACTTATCCTTATTTCGAGTCATTTCAGATGCACGTTTAAAGCTCAGTGTATGAACAGTTAAGCTTTCAGGTTGCATTTTGGCAGATTCCGCTAATGAGTTCTGAAATTCTTCAATTCCTTCATTTGGCAAGCCAATAATTAAATCCATATTAATATTGTTCATACCAGAATTGCGTGACAGCCAAAACTTCTCTACTGTTTCTTCAACAGTATGATGGCGGCCAATCGCTTTTAATGTTTCCTGCGTATAGCTTTGCGGGTTAACGGAAATACGGTCAATGCCCCATTTTTTCAGCACTTCGATTTTTTCCGGCGTAATTGTATCCGGGCGTCCTGCCTCTACTGTTATTTCTCGGATAGACTCAGGATTTGGGAATGCATCAAACATTGTTTGATATAATGCATCCATTTCATGCGCCTCAATAGAAGTTGGTGTGCCCCCGCCCCAGTAAATCGAAGTAATGCGCATATTTTTTTCTGTCAGCCATTTCCCCATTTCACGTAGCTCAATGTGAAGGCCATCGATAAATTTCTCTACGCGGCCTGCCTTACGATTTGATTGGATCGCATAGGCCGGGAATGTACAATAAGCACACATTGTCGGACAAAACGGGACCCCAATATAAATTGAAATTTCCTTTCCAAGCTCATCCAAATCAGGAATAATCGTAAGTTGTCGCTCGACAATCGCTTTCATTAACGATATCTTTTGATCTGAAATTCGGTAATCCTCTTTTAATACCGCGGCAATTTGCTCATCGTTCATACCGGCTTTACGATATTTATGATAAAGCTTTGTTGGACGTACTCCTGTCAGTATCCCCCATTGCTGTACCATACCTGAATATTGTTCAAGTACATCAAGCATGACATGTGACAATGCACGTTTCATTCGGATATTTTGCTCTTTCTCTGTGCCTTCTGTCGTATACTGAATGGAATAATCACTCGTGTATTCTTGACCATCCACTAATAGTTTGGCATAAGTGGAAATCATAAAATTTTCATCGATTGCCTTGTTAAATTCAATCGACATATCCGAACCGTCCTGCTCAATTTGAATAACGGAGTCTTCGTAAAATAAATTTGCTATATGATTAAGAACACGAGTCCAATCTTCTTTAAACTGCTCATTTATATGAATTGTTTTCATATCATTTCTCTACCTTCTTAATTTTAAATAATAAAAATCTATCTCATTGTAACAAAAAAACCACTATAAAAGAAAAATGAAATATTACATATATTATTCGATGCTTTTTATTAAACAAGCTTTCTCGTGACAATTGCAAAGTTAAAAAGAGGCGCACAACAAATTGTGCACCCCTTCCTTTTTATAATCCATCGTATAATGATTGGATTGGCTGTGTAATAATGCGATTAATTTCTTGAATCACAGCACTTAACGCCATTTCAGCTTCTAACATTTCTAAAATTTTTACATTTTGTTGAGCTAGTTGCGCTGTTTTCTGTAAAAAAACATATTCTTCTTCAGTAATCTCTTCACCAGCATTTTGTTTATCTTGCATCTTCAATTGAACATCACGGAAGTTTGTAAACAATACCTTTGCCTCTTCATCTTCACGTACTGTCTCTACTGCCTTTTGTAAATTTTGAAACTCATCTGTCTTGCGGAATGTTGCTTCCAGTTTATTAATATCTTCATAAATATTGATCATGTAATAATCCTACTTTCTAATTTTAGTTCGTCATAAAGACGATTAACGCTTGAATGATCCCGACAAGACCACCTATAATACCGCCCAGCCATGTAATTAATTTTAACTCTTTACTAATAATACCTAGTACGAGCTCTTCTAATTTGGCAATCGGGAATGAATCTACTTGCTCACGTACAACTCCAGCTAAATTTAGACGCTTTAATACGTCTTCGATTTTTGCTTCAGCAGATAAAAATGCTTTATCCATTATTTTCGGGAGTAAATCATTAGTAGCCCACTCTTTCCCTTTTGGCCAATAGTCATTAATTGTTTTATCCAGGCGTGCTTCCAATGCAAGTGCATTTCTTGCATAGCTTTGGACATTAGCTTCAATCGTATCAAAATTTACATCATTCATAAAGTCCATTGCTGGGCGATTTTTAATTTTTTCCCATTCTGCTATGAAAATTCGGTGTAAAAGTGAAGCTGTTCCAGGCGCCTGTAGAAATTTTATGAGTTCACGTTGCACTTTATCAACCAATGATGATGAATCTCCTAAAAACATCTGTATCATCCCGCCAAATGACCCTTTCGTCGATAAGAAATCATCCAGCATATTTTTGATTGTCATCGTACCTTCTGGTGACGAGAAGTAATCTTCACCCTTCTTCAAAATCTGTATGACTGCTTCATCAATTTTCCGGTCCAATACTGGCTCCAAATCATTAGGCAATAATTCTCGAATTGACTTCGTAGATAATGTATTTTTCACTGACATAAATTGAGTATGAATAATGTCGTTGACTTTTCCTTCAATTGATTGTGGTAATTGTGTAAAACCAGCTAAACGAATCCAATCATTAATTGTTTTTTCGTTTGTAAATACTTCTTGTGCTACTTTATTCTGTGCGTAGGTTAAAACATTTGTGCGAATTTCCTCGGATAAAAATTTCTTTTTAATCGTTTCAGGTGTCAGTAAATACTCTGAAACTGTTTTTCCTAGCTGAATCGCCAAATCTTCCCGACGTTTTGGAATTAATCCCGGTGTCAATGGCAGCTTCCACTTTTTAAAGTATATTGGCTTGTACGGTCTAAATAACATCTTAATCGCCATATAGTTTGTCGCTGCACCAACGGCAGCCCCTACAACACCTAGCAGGAATAATAGCGAAATAAATTCTCCCATTTTGCTCACTCTTTCTTCATCATGTGTATGTTCTATTATTAATTTTTTAAAAGATAAATTGCAACAATGTACTACTTTCTGTACGATTAAATAGGGAGGGAAGTTTCATGATTCAACATTTTAGCTATAAGCCCCTATTTGAAAACAGTCAAATTCCGGGCTGGTCAATTAGTTTCTTCTTTGAGCAGAAACGTTATGCAGCAGAGTATTATAAAGATGGCAGTATTCAATTTATTGGTGAAAGTCCGTCAGAAGAACAAAGGGAAAAAATCGAAAAAATGATACATGAATTAATGCTTTTCCATGTATATGAATAAAAAATAAAGTGGGAGCATCCGAGAAAAAATCTCGGATGCTCCCACCTTTATGCGCTTTCGAGCTAATAATAATTTTGCAGCTGGCTGCAGGTATATGTATTTGCTGGCTATTTTTTAATAATAATACCCGCCTACTAAATTATCATTATCTACAATTTCACATTAGCATATATTAACTAAAATTTCAATTTTCTATAAATTTAAATACATATTAATAAAATTATAAGGATACTTCAATTTCTGCAGTAATTAAAATCAAATTTTTTCCTCTAATTTCAAATTGAAAAATTGTTTTTTTTACTCAAATATTTTATGATTATATTATTAAAATTTTTTTAGGAGGTGTACTCTTTATTTGCCACGCTCATTTGCGCCGCGAATAGGGAATATAGTTGGACGTAGACATAGGAATCGAACTAACCATTAGGTTGATAGCATTTGCTATCTTAATTGCCGCTACGGCATTTTTCGTTGCAACTGAGTTTGCAATAGTTAAAGTAAGGACAACAAAAATTGATCAGCTCGTTGCAGAAGGTAATAAATCTGCAATACGGGCAAAAAAGGTAATTTCAAACCTTGATGAGTATCTATCTGCCTGTCAGCTAGGAATTACAATTACTGCACTAGGACTTGGGTGGCTTGGAGAACCAACATTCGAAATTCTTCTTCATCCATTATTCGAGTTCTTTGGCTTAAGTGGTAGTATCACATCTGTTCTTTCATTTATTGTTGCATTCTCACTCGTTACGTTTTTACATGTTGTCGTAGGGGAATTAGCACCAAAAACTCTCGCAATTCAAAAAGCAGAAGCCGTAACATTAAAGCTATCTGGAGTATTAATTTTATTCCATAATATTATGTACCCTTTTATACGTGCTTTAAACGGATCAGCACGTGCATTAACTGGACTTTTTGGCTTGAAAATGATTTCTGAATCTGAAGAAGCGCACTCTGAAGAAGAGCTTCGCATGATTTTATCAGACAGCTTTAAGGGTGGGGAAATTAACCATTCTGAATATGAATACGTTAACAGTATTTTTGAGTTTTCTGATCGCATTGCGAAGGAGATAATGGTACCTCGAACTGAAATAATCAGTATCGAAAAAGGTCAAACAATTCGCGAAGTATTTGAAGTAATGGGTATTGAGCAATATACACGCTACCCAATTACAGACGGTGACAAAGACCATGTCATTGGCCTTGTCAATATGAAGCATTTATTAACAGCTTACATTAAAGACCCTGCAAATGGAGATAAACTTGTTGAAGAATATATGCAACCCGTTATTCGTGTAATTGAAACGATTCCAATTAGTGATTTATTATTAAAGATTCAAAATGAACGTATTCACCTAGCCATTTTAATGGATGAATACGGTGGTACATCCGGTTTAGTTACAATTGAAGATATTATCGAAGAAATTATTGGTGATATTCAAGATGAGTTCGATGAAGATGAAATTCCTGAAATCCAGGAAATCGCAGAAAATCATTACATTTTTGATGCTAAAATGTTATTGCAAGATATGAATGATATTTTAGGGACATCAATTGAAGATGACGATATCGATACAATCGGCGGCTGGTTTATGACACAGCGTTTTGATATGCAAGTAGGCGATACAATCGAAGAACAAGGCTACCAATTCAAAGTTACCGAATTGGACGGACACCACATCTTATACTTAGAAGTAACTAAGCTTCCCGATTCTGAAGCAATAGACGAAGAAGTATAATTCAAAAAGAACGCACCTTTTTATCGTTAAAAGGTTGCGTTCTTTTTAATTTGTAAACTTAACCATCATTCGTTTGTTTCCGTTAAATTATGCTTTACAGCGTAAAGAGCTGCCTGTGTACGATCCTGAACTTGAAGCTTCGTAAAAATATTGGAAATATGTGTTTTCACGGTTTTTTCTGTTACATAAAGTGATGAAGCGATCTCTCTGTTGCTTTTCCCTTTTGTCAATTCAGCCAGTACATCCTTTTCTCTTGGTGTAAGAGGATTTAAAATATGAGGCTTATTTTCGTCTTCTCGAAGCCCTTCCTCTAACTGAGATGTAGCTTCCGGATGAATTGTATTTTCGCCGCGCATAATTTGACGAATCGACTCTACTAAATCATCCGGCTCAATATCCTTTAATTGATAGCCTGATGCACCAGCTTCCATAGCAGGCAGCACATGATCTTTATCCGAAAAACTTGTGAGCATTAGCACCTTCGTATCCGGCCACTTACTTTTTATTTTTTTTGTCGCCTGAATACCGTCCATTTCAGGCATGACCAAATCCATAAGTACGATATGCGGCGCAAATTTTTCTACCAGCTCAATCGCTTCTAAACCGTTTTTAGCTTCTCCTACAACTTCAATGTCTTTTTGTGTTTTTAAAAAGAATAATAACCCTCGGCGTACAACATGATGATCATCTGCAATTAATACGCGTATCATTGAACTCCCCCCTAGTATGGTAAACGAATTAATAACTCTGTCCCTTTTCCAATCTCACTTACCCAATCTGCCGTTCCCCCTACTGCATGTACCCGGTCAACGATTGATTGTAATCCAATTGATGGTATATGACGATGTGCCTCTATATTAAAGCCTTGCCCTTCATCTTTAACAACGAGCAATACATCCGTAGCTGTTACACTAATATAAATTTCTGCATGTGTTACCCCAGCATGTTTGCGCACATTATTTAAAGCCTCTTGCGCAATTCTAAAAAGGGTTTCTTCTATTCTTGAAGGAAATTGGATAACACCTGAAACATTGACTGCCAATTTCAAATTCAGCATTTCAGCATATACTTTTATCGCTTCAATGAGTCCACTTTCCAATCCTTTTGGACGCAATTGCCATATAAGTGCACGCATTTCAGTCAGGGCTTCCTGTGTAAGCTGCTGGATATCTTTAAACGTTTCTTTTATGTGCTGCTGCTCGCTCATTTCAATACCTGCTCTTGCAGTTAAAGTCACCGAAAAGAGCAACTGATTAACAGAGTCATGTAAATCCCGAGCCAAGCGGTTTCGCTCCTGCACAAGGGCAATTTCCTGCTGCTCATTTGTTAAATAGATGCGCTTTATCGCAGAGCCCATTTGAAATGCGACCGATTCCAGTAAGTCCAGATCCTCATCGCTAAAGCGTACTGTATTTCTCGATGCAACATTTAGTAATCCAAAACGTTCCTGACCGGATTGCAAAGGTACTGTGGCATGATGTGTAATGTCATTATGCTCGCCAACATTAGCTTCTATCGCGCTTTCAATTCGCTGGCACTCAATAATATTCGAAGCTTTTTTCAGTTCCTCATTGCGGAAGCGTGACACACACCAGCATCCACCGCGCTTTAAATGCTGACAATCATTATAGCTAAGCGCATCCGGTAAGTTTTGCTTCACTACAAGCTCCGACTTCCCCTTCTTATCGATAAAGAAAATCCAACCCGTTTCGAAATTTGTCCCGCTTAGAAATTTAGAAAGTGCCCCATTTAACATTGGAATCATTTCGGTCTCTTCATTTAATAACTCTGCAATTTCTTTTAAAATCGCAATATTCGAATGGTCTTTTGTCATATTGGCTCTTCCTTTGCAACATTCACTTTTCTCTATCATACCATTTCATTTAATCAGTTCGCACCGCTACACACCTCATACTTTTGAATGAAAAAAGTGTCCCCTAATTAAAGAGGGCACTGAAAAACCTTCGTTTTTTTAGAACGTTTTCGTTTTTCAACACAAAAGAGGCATTTTTCATTCGATTTT
>NZ_JACSPW010000012.1 GCF_014836935.1 Solibacillus merdavium
TATACATTTCGAAAAAAATTTTTTGGCACTCAAAAATGGCGTGAGCCATTGATATATCAACATTTATAGAGGGAGGGGGTTTATATGCAAATTAGGCAAGCTCAGTTAAAGGATGCTGCAGGAATCGCCAAAGTACATGTGGATAGCTGGCGGACGACGTATAAAGGAATTATTCCGGATGAATATTTGGATGGGCTATCCTACGAACAAAGAGAAGAACTGTGGGAGAGAAATATGGCAGCTCCCGATAATTACATAGTTGTTGCCGAAAATAGCGATGGGCACATTGTCGGCTTTGCTACTGCAGGGAAAAGGGAAGAAAATCAAACTGACAAGGCAGCTGATTTAACCTCTATTTACCTGTTTGCTGATATGCAAGGTTATGGCATCGGGAAAATGCTAATGAAAGAACTGTTTATCTATTTCACTCAAAATGGTTATGAAAAGATATTTGTGGAAGTGCTAAAGGATAATAAAACCCGCCATTTTTATGAACATTACGGCGCTCAACTAGTAAAGGAAGTCCAAATCAAAATAGGCGGCAAAGCACTTGATGAGCTTATTTATGAGTGGGAAAGTGCTGAGAAGGTATTAGAAAAACTGTCGAAACCCTAACACCAGATTTATGAGGAAATGAAGTGATGAAATATGTGGCAAATCAAACAAGTACAACATATTGATTTATCGGCATTAAAGGATGAATTAAGGCTTCAGATGGAAGAGGTTAAGCCTCGTATTGAAAAAAAGGCATTTCATGAGTTATTTATTCTAGAAAAAAATGACGAAATCATGGGGCTCTCGCTTAGTTGGTTAAACAGCTTTCATCCAAAAGCTAAATATGTAAGAGTCTATACAACTTCAGCCTGTAAAGAAACAAAGTGGCCGACAGCTCTATATGAGCAATTATTCAATGATACTTATCCGCAGAAGCAGCTTATCTTTTCATGTTGGGATGAGAAAAAAGATGCTATTTCTTTTATGGAAAAGCAAGGTTTTAAGCTATTTAGGAAAACGTATATGCCTGATTTAGAAGTACGAGCTTTATTACAGCAAATGCCGACTGTTCCAACCTTTAAGCAATATGAATCTCTAAATGATGTCCTGCAAAATGAGGAGAAGAAACAAGCCTTTCTTACACAATTAAAGGAAAACTATGAGAACACACATTTACATAATCCTGTGCAAACATATACATGGCAACAGTGGGGAGAAATATTGCTCGATGATGAACCTGATCTAGAGTATAGCTATGTTGTATTTGAAGAAGCACAAGTAAAGGCGTATATTTTGTTGCATAAATTAGGCAATCATTATGAAGTCGGATGGATTGGGTTTCAAGGAAATACCGAAGATGAATGGAAACTGACAGCTCTTTTCAAAACACAAATGGAACTGTTACAGCGTGAAGGAATAAAGAAGGTCTCTATTGAAATAGATACAACAGATACCAGCGCCTTTTCATTATTTAGGTTTCTAGATTTTGAACAATTTCCTAGCTGGAACAGTTATTCACACAAATTCGATAGGGGTAATATAAATGGTCAAAGCAGTGATATTTGATTTGGACGGTACATTATTAAACAGGGATGCATCAGTTAAGCAATTCATAGCGAATCAATATGACCGTTTCTATCACCAACTACATTCTATTAATCGGCTAGATTTTTTAAACCGCTTTATTGAACTGGAACAAAGAGGTTATGTATGGAAGGATAAAGTTTACCAGCAGCTAGTACAGGAATTCAGTATTGAAATCTCTTGGGAAGTCCTGCTTCAAGATTATATAGCTCATTTCCATTCCCACTGTATCCCTTTTGCCCATTTGTATGAAATGCTTGATGAGCTGAAACAGAGAAACATCCGATTAGCAATCATTACAAATGGTTTCGGACAATTCCAGATGGATAATATCCATGCACTCGGTATTGCACACTATTTTGATGCCATTTTAGTATCAGAGTGGGAGCAAATGAAAAAGCCACAGCCTGACATCTTTTATAAGGCACTGAAGCAAATTAGCGTTCAGCCTGAAGAAAGCATATATGTAGGTGACCATCCAGTAAACGATATAGAAGGGGCTCAGAGTGTGGGCATGAAAACTATCTGGAAAGGAGATCCATATTTTGGTTCAGTAACTACACCTTATATAATTGATGATTTAGATGAAATTATAGGTATTGTAGATTCGATCAATGAATCCCAATCCAGTCTGCTATGACAAGGAGGTCATTATGAACCATATTGCCATCCATACTCATAAAGAAGCGGCACGCTTTATGTGCCATCTGCTTGAACAGGAAAAGGAATGGATCTTTTCTAAACTAGAGGAGCCGAAACGAATTTTGAGATTTTGGGAGAGAGTTATACAAATTATGTAGCGAAATAATGAACAGTTTTTCCGTTAAAGTCCAATTATATAAGCCTCTTTCCTAGATACATACCATATATGTTTGTTAGTATGAAACAGAGATGAATTTTAAAAGGGTGAATTTGATGTATAAAAAAATGTTAATCGTATTTAGTGCAGCTACTATTTTATCTGCATGCGGAAACAGCGCCGATGCTGAGAAGGAAGTAATTGATGCGCAATTTGAGCTGCATGGGGATTATGCAAATTTACCAGAATACCTGTATATTCTTGAAGAAATTGAAGCCGAGCAGTATGATTTTAATACTGTAACCGACAATGATGACAAGCGCGTCATTTCTATTCAAGCGGATAGTGAAAATTACCGATCTATTTATGTTTATAAAACATCTCGCTTAATCATCCAGCATGAAGGGAATCAAGGCGAAATATTTAATGAAGAAATCGATTGAAACCACAAATAACTAGCTCAAAATCCTCCTACTAGTAGTGGGGATTTTTTTACTCTATGCTAAGGGGGAAGTACTATATTTATATTTAATACAGTCATTTTATGGATCGTTATATCCACACTTATTAATACATATTTAATGACATTTCCTATACCCGTTTTACGTAAAAGAGCTTATCCTGCCAACTATCTGATTCAACAAAATAATCGAATAGATTTCCAAAACAATACGGAATGTGCGGCCTTTTCAACAGCGTATATTTTGCGCCATTTTGGTTTGGAGGCGGAGGGGGAAGCGTTATACACACATTTTCCTAGTAAAACGATGGCCGGCAATGTATATCCAAAGGGAATCCGGACGGTGTTAAATAAAAAGGGCTTTAAAACAAACTATTATAAAGGGAATATCCACACATTAAAATACGAAGTTAGTAAAGGAACTCCTGTAATTGTTTTTATTAAAGTACATAAGAATCTCAATAACTTGCATTTTGTCCCGGTTGTAGGCTACGACAAGGAGTATATTTACCTTTCAGAGTCTTTAAAGCATCTGGTGAATAGTGAAGGTGAACACAAGAGCTATAATCGGAAAGTTCCTATCGAAGAATTTAAAAAACTTTGGGATGTAAAGAGACTGCATATGCTTTTTTATAGCAATACATACTTAGCCGTTCATGCCAATTCAAAGGAGGGATGAAAATGTTTAAATATATCGATGATATGGCTGGAGCTATATTTGATATTTTTAAATATATTTGTTATTTTTTTGCTGGCGCAATAATCGTTGGTGCACCACTATACTTGATTGCTAAATTATTTGAGTGGCTTTTCTAAATGTCTTATATATAGAACTTTGAAAGGATTTAAATTCCAGCATAAGAAAAAATATCCATTTTCATTAGGGAAATGGATATTTTTCGGTTAGAGCATAAATTAAAGACCATCCGCCTATAAAATTAATACGTGTCCTTAAACCGTTTTGGCTTTTTCACATAGCCTTCAATTACGAACCCGCACTCCGTACAAATAATGTATTCAACCTTGGACCCGAACCCTAATTTATTGACGACGGACATGACACTGTAGCCACTGTGCTGGCCTTTTCCTAATTCCGTCGAACCGCATTTTGGACAATCACTTACCTTTGTAGATTCGATCAATTTCTTCACTCCTCGTTTTGCTATACTGATTCCGTTACTACTTCCGAACTTTGTGTCTCCGGTTGCTTGTTTTCATGTGATTGTTTCGTATGTTTTTGCACAACGTTATTAATATTAAAGAAAAGTCCCATTACAATAATGGAAAATATCCAGCCCGCTACTTTTTTATAGATAAGCATGTCCCCATATCCATCGATACCATATTTATTTAGCAGAAACGCCGTTAAACCTGCCATAAAGAGACCCCGAATAATAAACACCGCTTGGATGATTTGAAACCATTTGAAAATGCCCTTTTGAAAAAATAAAGTTTTGCTGTCTTTTCTGTCATAGCCCTGTAAATAGGCAAAATCGACCGCGATATATAATGAAAAAGGCTGCTTTACGATGAATAGAATACAGTATAAAAAAGTATAAAAGAGACTTAAATAAATGCCATTTATAATCATTTGCTCTGCTGAACCTGACAGTAAATCGACCGTTGTGCCAATTAACAGCGAACCTAAAATAAATATTCCTGTTATATTAAACTGTCTATCAAAAATAAAGCGGTAAAGGGTATAAACAATACCAGGAACGGTTGAAAGCAGCATCGCAACATAATCCCCTAAAGGTTCCCTACCAAAATTCCAAATAATATAGGGGAATGCCGCATAAAATAGCAGCTCAAGTAAAATAGAATTTTTATTCGACTGTGGTTTTTTTGCCATAGAATCCTCCAATATAACAATATAAATACAATTATAAACTTAATTTACATAAAATGGATTACGTTATTTCTTAAAGAATTAATATAAAAAAGTAATTGTTAGACTAACTTGATTACATTTGACATGAAGAATAATAAAAAGTACAGCGTAACAAATGTGAACAATAGGATTCTTTCTTTTCTGGCAATATATGAAATACACGTAACAATAATTGATCCAGCTGCCAATGCAGAAACTAAAGGACTGCTTAACAGAAGGCTTAAGGTAAAGAAAACAAAGAAAGCTGCATAGGACCAGTTTTTTAGTTTTAAAAATACCCCTTGAGCACCTGTTTCGGTAATTTTCCATTTACCTAAATAGTTATGTTCGTTTTTATTAGGTTTTAGTGATAAATTCTCTTGATCAAACTGCATGTATACGGGCTGCAAATAAGGTGCACACCCATCTACTGCTTCATAACCCCAGTAAAAAGGTTCTCCATCAATTTGGAAAGGCGCAATGGGCGGGTATGGCGAATTAACTATTGTTAGTTTATCCAGATCGTTATATTTAGGGGATAAATAGAGCTCTGCATCATAAGAAAAGACAACACGCTGTCCTTCTAATTGACCGAAGTATGCAGTCCATTTTAATGTACGGATATTACTAAACAAAAACTGGAATTTCTTCTTCTTTTGAAGTGATGCTAAACTGCAATCGACAGGAACCCAGCCTGCCTGTTCATCATAAAGTTCATTCCACACATGAGCTCCCATCTTACCATTAGCCCAACTACCGATAAGCGTACGGCAAGGAATCCCGATGGAACGACATAGTGAAGAAAATAGAAAAGAATATTCTCCACAATCACCTTGCTTCGCTTGTAAAAAGGACTTAGTGCCACGTCCTTTAGGGGGATAAACATATTTATATTGAGTGACTGTATAATTAAAGATAGCCTTCGCTTTTTCCATTGTCGTTACAGCCCCAGCCGTTATTTCATGTGCTAGATTCCTCATCTGTTCATCCACAACAACGAGTGTACCGCTGCGCAAATAAAATGCCTTTTCCTTATCCGTAAGCATTTTTTGTTCATTTTGTTTATACGTATCGATAGAATAATTCATTTGAAACTGTTCATTTTCTTTTAAAGTAAAATAAAAGAGTTCATTATTGCCGTCATCAATTGTTTTTTCTTCAGGGGAATGAGTACAAGTCACGTCAGGGTGATCCATCGGTAAAGTAGTCCATATCCTTGTTATGCCTTTATTTGAGTTGTGATACGAATATGCTATATTGACAATATTTTTCATTATAGACACCTTTTCTTTTAATGATTTTTAAATATTCTGGATATTTGTATATACGGAAAATACTTATAAAAGTTTCAATGTATTTAATTTTATAAGATCAAGTAAAGGTAAAAGGAATGAGAAAGAGGGTAGCAAGAAGGTGCGAATTTACTATTAGTTTTCTGATTTATCTATGTTACAATAATTTTCAAATAAAATAATTTCCTTCGGGGTCGGGTGAAATTCCCAATCGACGGTGATGAGTTAATCTCTAAGCCCGTGAGCCGCTTTTTGTGTGCAGGATTTGGTGCAAGTCCAAAGCCGACAGTATAGTCTGGATGGGAGAAGGAATAGCCACGCATTTTTTAAAAATTTGATTTAAAATGTGCTTTTTTGCTATACACTTTTCCCGTCGCACCAAGTGACGGGATTTTTTTATTGATAATTTTATATGAATTTCCTTCGGGGTCGGGTGAAATTCCCAATCGACGGTGATGAGTTTAACTCTAAGCCCGTGAGCCACTTTTGTGTGCAGGATTTGGTGCAAGTCCAAAGCCGACAGTATAGTCTGGATGGGAGAAGGAAGCAATGTCATTCGCTTTTTGAAATTTGTGTTCAAAAGGCTTATTTGATGCTGCTAAATTTCCCTCTCATCGAACTCCGAATTCAATCGGGGTTCTTTTTTAATTTTAAAAAGAGGTGAGTAGGATGTTTACAGGAATTATTGAAGAGTTAGGAACTGTGGAGAAGATTAGTCAGTCCACACAAACGATGGAATTATCCATTCGAGCAAGTAAAATTTTAGAAGACGTAAAACTCGGAGACAGCATTGCGGTGAACGGTGTTTGTTTAACAGTGAAAAAATTTTCGTCCAATTCATTTTTGGCAGATGTGATGCCTGAAACTGTTAAAGCAACAAGCCTGAAACAATTGACTGTAGGTATGCATGTCAATTTGGAACGGGCAATGCTGGCGGACGGCCGTTTTGGCGGACATATTGTATCTGGCCATGTTGATGGTGTCGCAATCATACAGCGGAAAAGACCTGTTGCTAATGCGGTCTATGTGGATTTAGCGATGGACCGTACTTTAATTGCACAGTGTATCGAAAAAGGTTCTATAACAGTCGATGGCATAAGCTTAACGATTTTTAATGTGTCAGATACACTCGTTACCATTTCCTTAATCCCCCATACGTACGAACAGACCGTGTTGGGCTATAAAAAGGCTGGGGATGTTGTGAATATTGAAACAGATTTGATCGGGAAATATGTGAAAAAGCATTTACAAAATCAAACGATAAATACGATTACACAAGATTTTCTGCAACGTACAGGGTTTTAAAGGAGTGGGAAAAGATGAATACGATTGACGAAGCAATTCAAGCATTAAAAAATGGTGAAATTATTATTGTATCTGATGATGAAAATCGAGAGAATGAAGGAGATTTTCTCGTTTTAGGAGAATTTGCAACACCGGAAAATATCAACTTTATGGCACTTCATGGTAGGGGATTAATATGTACACCTATTTCTCTAGCCATCGCTGAAAAACTTTGTCTTCACCCAATGGTCCAGAGTAATACAGATACATATCAAACGGCTTTTACGATTAGTATCGATCATATTAACACAACGACAGGAATCAGTGCATTTGAACGTTCAGCAACGATATTGGCATTACTTGAACCAGCAGCGAAGCCGGAACATTTCCACCGTCCTGGGCATGTTTTTCCGCTTATCGCAAAAGAAGGCGGGGTAATAGAGCGCCGCGGTCATACAGAGGCAGGGGTAGATCTTGCAAAATTATGCGGGTCGATGGAAGCGGCGGTCATATGCGAAATTATGAATGAAGATGGTTCGATGGCGCGGATGCCGCAGCTTGAAAGACTCGCACTAAAACATCAGCTGAAATTTATTACGATAGAAGATTTAGTTCAATATATAAAAATAAACACAATGGTTGTATAAGAAGGAGCATATGAAATGGGAAAAACATTTGAAGCGCAATTAGTAGGTACAGATTTAAAAATCGGAATCGTTGTCGGCCGGTTCAATGAATTTATTAACTATAAATTATTAAGCGGTGCAATCGATGGATTAAAAAGACACGGTGTAAATGAAGATAATATTGATACTGCCTGGGTACCGGGTGCATTTGAAGTACCCTTTATTGCAAAGAAAATGGCAGAAGCCAATAAGTATGATGCAGTAATCGGCTTAGGTACAGTCATTCGCGGATCAACAACACATTATGATTATGTATGCAATGAAGCAGCTAAAGGAATTGCCAAAGCGGGCTTGGATACAGGGGTACCGGTTATTTTCGGGATTGTCACAACTGAAAATATCGAGCAGGCGATTGAACGCGCAGGGACAAAAGCAGGGAATAAAGGCTATGACAGTGCGATGTCAGCTATAGAAATGGCGAATTTAAATAAGATGTTTTAGATGTTGTTATGTGTCATACCAAGGCATAATGATTAAAAAAGGCTTTCCGAAATCGTATCTTTTCGGAAAGCCTTTTTCGTGCATACGCAAATTTGATTTGGAAACATTATTTAGAATGATTCTGTATGCTTTATCAATCTTTAATTGGACGCTTAGACAACAATAAATTGATTATGAAACCACTGATAGTAAATATAATCATCCCTATCAACACCTTTACTAATGATACCTCGATATCCACAATATGATCAGTCTCCTGTGTTATTTCAAGTACTGTCCACCAGTTATCGATTGAGGATTCATATATGGCAAAGTATAACCATATTAAAAAACAGAAATATACAAATATAAAAATCCCCATTTTTCTATTCATAACACACCTCCTATACAACTTTTCGCAAATTCAGAGTGTTATACCTTTTTAATCTTTCTGATATTATTCGTGTTTTAAGAAAAACGTTTTCAAATGCAAGTTTGGGGAATCTAAAGTCGATCTTCAACAATCGGGTGCTTTCCTTGAATAAGGAAAGGCCCTTTTCTTTCACTTCCGTTTGTATAATCAGCATTGGAATATAATAGATCCTTATTTATAAATTTCTAGCAGTGTTTTTCATTGCCAAATGTTCGAAGATTAATTTGTTTATTTATTTTTACCGGTTTTTTCATTGCCGTGTTTAAAGTTCCCTGTAATTTTAGCTAATAAAAGCTGTACTTCCATTATATTTTCTGCTGCATTTAATTTTTCTATAAGTTGCGCAGCCTTCCCATCCTTTACAATTTTGATTTGCTTGCCTTCAAAATAGATGATCACTGTCCCTTTTTTCGTTATTTGGTAATTGAATGGCTCTTCCCTTAATCTGTTGCGTTTATCTATTTCACTCACCATATTACCCCCTGTCGACAAAATAGCTTACAAGCCATTTTGTGAAAATATATCCTCTTTCGCAGGGATAATACTCTCTTTTTTATTGTTTAGTTTAAGTAGGGTGTATGTAGACCAAATATCTATGCTTATAATAACTGGAATTTTAGATTTAGTTGGTACATCATATTTTGTGTATCAAATTGTTTCAAAATTGGTTATTCATTAAGATATATAAATGCAGTTTCATACTAGTTAATAGAAGCTTTTCAGTTATTAAATTAAAGGGCGCGATTCTTCAATAAGAAGGTCGCGTTTTCCGTTAAAGGACCATATTGTTGAATAACACTCATTTATAGTTTCCAAACACATATAGGTATGGAAATTTGAATTCTCAATAAGTTCAAAAATATTTTTAAGAACATTTTATTTATTGTCACCTTCTTAGTTGAAGGTGACAATTTTATTTTTATTACATAAGTATTTACTTATATTGAAAGAAATGATACGTTATATAAGTAAATACTTATGTAAAAGATTGGAGGGGTCGTTATGGATTTATTAGAACAACAACTAAAAGCATTGGCAGATAAAAATCGTCTTACGCTTTTAGCATGCATGAAAAATGGTGAGGTATGTGTTTGTGATTTTGTTGAAGTGCTTGGCATTTCGCAACCTGCTGTTAGTCAACAGTTAAAAAAATTAAAAGATGCAGGTATTATTTTAGAAAGAAAAAAGGGGACGTGGAAATATTACCGAATTGCAGAGCAACTTTCCCCTGTTGTAGAAGCTGTCATTAACCAACTAGAAGCTGATGATGGGTGTCGTTGTGGAGGAAATACATGTTCTTGTTAGCAAGCATTCTCTTTATCACAACATTAATTTTCGTTATTTGGCAGCCTAGGGGACTGAATATTGGTTGGTCTGCCATAGCTGGCGCTGTAATGGCATTACTTCTTGGTGTTGTTGATTTTTCTGATGTTGGCTCAGTAATCAACATTACATGGAATGCTACGCTCTCATTTATAGCTATTATCTTAATCTCATTGATTTTAGATGAAATTGGTTTATTTGAGTGGGCTGCCTTACATATGGCGCGTGCAGCAAAAGGCAGTGGCATCAAAATGTTTGTTTATGTTAGCTTACTTGGCGCTATTGTAGCAGCATTGTTTGCTAATGATGGGGCTGCACTGATTTTAACGCCGATCGTATTAGCGATGGTTCGTAACTTACAATTCAGTGAGAAAATGATTTTCCCGTTTATTATGGCAAGTGGCTTTATCGCTGACACAACCAGCTTACCTTTTGTCGTCAGTAATTTAGTAAACATTGTCTCTGCTGACTTCTTTAACATAGGCTTTATCGAATATGCTTCACGTATGTTTATTCCTAACTTATTCTCACTTGTGGCAACCATTGTTGTGCTACTCCTATATTTTAACAAGTCGATTCCACGGGCATATGACGAAGCAATGTTAAAAGAACCACGTCTTGCCATCAATGACATGAAACTATTTAAGTTATCTTGGTTCATCCTAGCAATATTAGTGATTGGTTATTTTTCAAGCGAATGGATTGGCGTACCCGTTTCACTAGTTGCAGGGGTAATTGCAATTTTCTTCTTAGTAATGGCACGTCGAAGTAAAGCTGTCGATACAAAAGCAGTTGTTAAAGGTGCTCCATGGAATATTGTTTTCTTCTCAATTGGTATGTATATTGTCGTTTACGGCTTAGGGAATGCAGGTTTGACATCTGTACTTGCTCGACTTATTGAATGGACAGCAGACCAAGGTTTATTTGTCGCAACGGTTGGTATGGGCTTTATTGCAGCTTTTCTATCATCTGTTATGAATAATATGCCGACTGTGATGGTCAATGCATTAGCAATTGCTGAAACGACTACCAATGGCACATTACGAGAAGCGCTCATTTATGCCAATGTTATTGGTTCTGACTTGGGACCAAAAATTACGCCTATCGGATCTCTTGCGACTCTTGTGTGGCTTTATGTACTTTCAGGAAAAGGCATTAAAATTTCATGGGGGACGTATTTCAAGACAGGGATTTTATTAACGATACCTATTTTACTGTTTACATTATTCGGTCTTTATATCACGCTTTATATTTTTTGAGGAATGGAGCCTTATTTTATATGAAAAACACGTTATATTTCTTATGTACCGGCAACTCATGCCGTTCACAAATGGCTGAAGGTTTTGCCAAAAAGTATTTACCTGATTGGAACATCAAAAGTGCTGGGATTGAAGCGCATGGATTAAATCCAAATGCTGTCAAAGCAATGGCTGAAAAAGGCATTGATATATCGAAACAAACTTCGGATATCATTGACCAAGAGATTTTAAATAACGCAACACTTGTTGTGACTCTGTGCGGTGATGCAGCCGACAAATGCCCAGTAACACCACCGCATGTAAAACGTGAACATTGGGGATTTGATGATCCTGCAAAGGCGAGTGGAACTGAAAAAGAAAAATGGCTTGTATTTCAAACAGTGCGCGATGCGATAGAAACAAGAATTCAGTTGTTTGCTAGTGACCAAAACTGATGCAAATACACAAATCGGGCGATAAGTCAGTCACATTTTTCACGGCTTATATGCAACTCGTTTTACAAGCTAACATCACTTCAGTTGAAAATCTTGAAAAATACATGGTCCAACACTTTTTTCAAAATGATATATCTTCACTCGGTACAATTACGCTTGCTAATTTTAAACAAGCGCTTCAAATAATTATAAGAAATGAGGAATAAAAATGGAGTTTAATATTTTAACAAATTCATCTTGTTGCACACCAAATACAGGGTGTTGCGAACCAAAATATCCAGTCGCTATTATTGGTGCAGGTCCTATTGGGTTAGCCGCTGCTGCCCATTTAAAATCTTACAAATTGCCATTTATCATATTAGAGAAAAATGAGGTGGCTGCAAATGTTGCTTCTTGGGAACATGTGCAACTATTTTCACCATGGGAATTTAATGTAGACAGTGCTGCTAAACAATTGTTAGAAAACACTGGGTGGACGATGCCGAATAAAAACACTATTCCAACTGGAAAAGAATTACGAGAAGATTACTTAATTCCTCTAAGCAAGTTGTTTAAAGAGCAGATCCATACGAATGAAGAGGTTATTGCGATTACAAAGTTAGATACCGATAAAATGAAATCGACCAACCGAGTAAATAAGCCTTTCTTGATTTTCACAAAGAACGGGCAAGCGACAAAAACTTATAAGGCCAGCGCTATTATTGATGCGACAGGTACATGGGGACATTCCAATCCTGCTGTTAGCCATGGGGTATGGTTACCGAACGAACACGCAGCCAGTCATAAAATAAATTATCAAATTCCTAACGTATCTGCCGATTCTTCACGCTATGCAAATAAACGCATTGGTGTTGTAGGTGGTGGACATTCAGCCATCAATTCCCTACTTCAACTAGTAGAATTAAAAGGTGCATACCCACAAACGGAAATCACATGGATTTTGCGTAAAAAGCGTGTTGAAGATGCTTTAGGTGGCGGAACTTCCGATGAATTAGCTGCGCGTGGTGAGCTTGGCTTAAAAATGAAACAAATACTCTCTGATAAAACGATTCATGTGGAAACACCTTTCTATATCCAAACTATTTTAGAGAAAGAAGAAGGATTGATCCTTAAAGGTACAGATAAAAAAATTGGTCCTTTTGATGAGCTAATTGTCAACACAGGCAATCGTCCAGATTTTTCATTCCATAGTGAATTACGTTATGAGGTTGAACCATCGACAGAAGCTGTTTCTGCAATTGCTTCATTAATTGATCCAAACCTTCATAGTTGTGGAAGTGTACCAGCACATGGTGAAAAAGAGTTACGGCAACCAGAAACGAACTTTTACATTGTTGGCTCTAAGTCATACGGACGCGCTCCAACTTTCTTAATGGCTACTGGTTATGAGCAAGTACGTTCAATTGTTGCGTTCCTTGCTGGCGACATATCTGCTGCTCTTGATGTGAAATTAACACTACCAGAAACAGGCGTTTGTCATACTGGGATTGAAGGATGCTGTCAATAAAAAGGGGCTTTTATTAGATGATTCGTTTTTTAGAAAAGAAAGATATACCTGACGTGCTGACAATCTATCAATTAGGGATTGACACAGGTATCGCGACATTTGAAACAATGGCACCTTCTTTAGAACAGTGGGACCAAAAATTTCACCCAAACCTTCGATATGTCTTTGAAGAAAATGATAACATTTTAGGTTGGATATCTATAACGCCTGTTTCTTCAAGAGAGGTTTATAAAGGAGTAGGAGAAGTAAGTGTTTATGTACACCCTCATGCTAAAGGCAAAGGGGTTGGTACTCAACTACTTAAACAATTAATTGTGCAAGCCAAACTCTCGGGTTACTGGATGCTACAATCATCTATATTTGAAGTGAATTTAGTTAGTATTCAACTTCACAAAAAGTCCGGATTTAATATTGTAGGGTTACGTAAAGGAATTGCTAGAAAAAACGATCAATGGATGAATACAATTTTGATGGAACAACATTTAATACTTGAATAACGAACCTTTAGATAAATGATATTCAACAATCAGGCGCGATTCTTCAATAAGAAGATCGCGTTTTTCCGTTAGAGGACCAGATTGCTCCCAAAATATTATTTTATAGGACTTGTGTAGCATATATTTTAAAACCGTGTTATGTTATTGAAAGAAATACTATACATACAAGCAAACAGCTTGTTATTCAATAGCATTGTAAGATGAAATTTAGCAATTACTCAAAGGAGAACAACAATGAATAAAATAAATTCAAACACAGCCATTCATCCGACTTTACAAAATTATTTAGAAATTTTACCTTTATTCCACTCAATGTTACCAGACCTAGCTATTGGATTAACTGATACACAAGAATGGATTGCTTACTTTCCGGGGCGAAAAATAGATATAGGAGCAAGAGCAGGTACTAAAATAAATCCACAAGAACCTCTAGCAGATTGTATTAAAAACAAGGTAATAATAAATGATGAAGTTCCACCGGAGTTCTTTGGACTTCCTTTCACCGGCATAGCTGCACCTATATTAGATAATGGTCAGGTAATTGGAGCACTAGCCATTCAATTACAAAAACAAAATGAAAAACAACTTAGAGCTATTTCAGATCAGATTTTACAATCACTTGAAAAAGCTAGTAACCGTGTCGTGTCTATCACAGATAGCTCGGAAGGTCTCTCAAAAATCAGTGATAAATTGTTAGAACAGTCCACTCAAGCAATGGAAGAAGTGAAAAATACGGATGAAGTATTAAATTTCATTAAGAGAGTTGCTGATCAAACAAACCTTTTAGGGTTAAATGCCGCTATTGAAGCAGCAAGGGCAGGGGATAAAGGTCTTGGCTTCACAGTAGTTGCTAATGAAATAAGAAAACTTTCTTTTGAAACCGTTTCTTCCACAGAAAAAATAAGACAAACACTAACGAACATCCAAAATTCCGTGAATGAGATTACAGCTTCTATTCAAGAGGTTGTGGTTGTTGGACGTGAACAAGCATCCTCTACTGACGAAATTTCAAACATTATTACTAAGATTGAATCTATGAGTAAAGAGTTAAACAAGTATGCTTCCGAATTATAAAAATTAGGAACGTAAAAAATATACATATAATATGGATTTCCAAAAATAAAAGCGAAGTAGTACCTAAAACAAGGGGCTACTTCGCTTTTAGACTTATTTATTGTGAATACTTAATATTATATACATAATGGCGTAACGGAGTGATGATAATATGACAAGAAATCAGAAAAACGAGGTACCTATTGTTGTTTTAAGCAGCTTTTCTATCCTAGTTTTGCCTGCACTTTATTATAGTGGAGTAAATAGTTTAATCGTAGGAACTTATACTATTATCATGTTTATTATTCTATCTACGTTAACAATAAGCATGATTAAACAACAAAATAGTAGAAAGAATAATAAGGAAGAAAATCACTAAAATGATTTTGAACTTACTGTGGCTTTAATCAACAAACGGGCGCAATTGTTATAAATAAGACTTAGGTCATAATTTCTTACGTTTTCGTTCTAAAAATATAGGTGCTAAATTTAGCAAGATAGAAACAATTGTCAAAAACCAAAATGCCCTTGCCATACCAGGCAGTTCACTTAAAGCCGACCAGTCTTCCACTTTTACCCACCGATTTAAATTACTGAAAGCTGCACAAATTGTTAATGCTGTTAATGATAATGCCATCGCCATAGCAAATTTATAGTCCTTTCCTGCTGCATACATATAAAGATTTATAAAGGTTATAACTACTGCAATAAGACCTAATATTACCCACATAATAATACCTCCATCATACTTTCATTTTTCAATATAGATATAAATTGTAAGTTTATGGTTCTTAAAGCGATGTTTGATATGTGCGTCTTAATTCATTTATATTGGTTGGGCGTATTGAAATCGTAAATTGAATGACTAAGAGAATGGAACTATATTGTAAATCAATTCCTTCTATTTCAAACCTTACGCCAACTGTAAGAGTAATTTTGCTTATTTTTGTAGTAAGGTATTGCTAAGGAAACAAACAGGAGGCTGTAATGGTGAATGCGTCGAATAAATTACTTGAAGTGAAAGAAGTTCATAAAGTTTTTGGGAAAGGACAAAGTGAAACAAAGGCATTAAAAGGTGTCACTTTTGATGTTTTACCAGGGGAGTTTCTTGGCATCATGGGAGCGAGTGGTTCAGGAAAGACAACGCTATTAAATGTAATCGCTACAATGTTGAAGCCAACATCAGGTCAAATATTACTAGAGGGGCAAAATATTTCGTCGTTCAAAGGGGGGCAGCTTGCTGCATATCGAGGCAATCACATTGGTTACTTATTCCAGCAATTTGAACTGATTGATAATTTAACGGTGAAAGAAAATATCGTGTTGCCGTTAGCCATTCATGGAATTCATGTAAGTGCACAGGAGCAACAGTTGTCGGAATTAGTGAACAGATTTGATATTGAAGAACTGTTAAATAAATTTCCGTCACAGTTGTCTGGCGGTCAAAAGCAGCGGGTTGCGGCTGCAAGGGCATTAATTTCCAATCCTAGTATTGTCCTAGCAGATGAGCCCACAGGAGCGCTAGATACAAAAAATGCAAAAGTTTTAATGGAGAAGCTATCTGAACACAATCAACTGCATCGGTCTACGATTTTAACGGTGACGCATGATGCGAATGCAGCTAGCTATTGTTCTAGAATTTTGTTTATCCAAGACGGGGTCATTTTCCATGAACTACGCAGAAATGTACTGGGCGAATCGCAAGAGGCATTTTATGAGCGCATTGTGATGGTGATGGCGCAGCTTGCTGGAGGTAGTAGCAATGTTCTTTGATTTTGTGAAACGTAATAGCCGACAAACGCGAAAGGAAAACGGGGTGTATTTTGCATCGCTGATTGTATCGATTATGGCGTTTTATGTGATTTTGTCACTAGGTGAACAAGATGTGATGCGGTATTTGAAGACAATTGAAAGTGATGCAGTAGATCGCTTACTATTATTAATTCCCGTACTTTATGGGGTTTCACTAGTATTCGTGTTCTTCCTTGTGTATTTTGCAAATCGCTATCAGATGCAGCAGCGTAGTCATGAGTTCGGTATGTATTTAATGATGGGGATGAAGCAAAGTAAGTTATTTCTCATGACGATGGGAGAAGCGATATTGAATAGTATCATGTCTCTTTGTATAGGCTTACCGATTGCTTTGTTTATAACGGAGCTTATTAATTTAACGACGTCTCGTTTAGTTGGCATGGGGATTGTAGGACATGCATTTCGAATTTCATGGGTTGGCATACTATTAACGATTTGTGGTTTCTTTCTTGTGCAATTACTAGCAATGCTGATTTTGAGCTTTAAGTTGAGCCGAAAAGAGCCGAATGAATTACTTCATGAGGATAAAGATAAGTCGCAAAGTACAATGACACCTAAATGGGGTGTAGTCAGTCTACTATCTGGTGCTACTTTACTGCTTGGGACAATCTTTTTATGTATCGCATACGGCATGGCGATTTTATATTTAAGAAATTTTGATTACAGCATATTTGCACTTATTTTACTAATCGGTATAATGGGGACGTTTATAATGTTCCGCGGTTTAGGCAGCTTGATTGGTTTTTATGTGATGAAAAAAGGTAAGTCCACAACAGGTATATCAATGTTTACAGCGAGACAGCTACAGGAAAACGTACTGCATCAATGGAGCTCACTGGCAATTTCATCACTACTTATTTTAATGGCGATGGTGTGCTTTGCGTTCGGGACATTTACTGCGTTAACGAATGATGCAGTATCTACACGAACAGTGGACTACACGTTTAATGATGAAAAGGCAGAAATTCAAGCGGTTGTGCAATCAGAGGAATTAGCACCATATATCGAGCAATTTTACGGCATGGCGTTGCACAATTTTTACGCAAGCGAAGATGAGTCAACATTAAACTTTCATTTTGCTTGGTCAGGATTAATGGAGGAAATATCGAGTGCAACTGATTCAGAGGCTAAAAATATTTTAATTAATAACTTTTCACAGAAAGGTAATCCTTATTTTATTTCATTATCAAGCTATAATGATATGCTACAAGCAGCAGGTAAGGAACAAATTGTACTCGCTGACAATGAAGTTGCGATGTATTCAAGTGAGGTTACAGGTGCTCCTTATGATGTATTAAAGGATTTATTACAAAAGGAGCCGACAATTGAAATTGCGGATAAAGAGTATACATTAGCGTCAAATCTATACTCAGATAATATTGTAGCGGACCGTGCGATTACGTTAATGTATGCACTTATCGTACCAGATACATTGTTCACTCAATATTTTGATGTAGTTGATACGTGGCTGTGGAATATGACGTTAAAAAGTGATTTCGTAAAAGAAAAAGGGCTTATGCAGGCGATGCTTGAAGTCGATCAAGTACTCAACACAATGGATGTGCAATTTGAAAGCTACCTTGCAAGTATGGGCAGACAGCTATTTTATACGGTAGCAGCAACCTATACAACGTTTTACTTAGGCGTGATGTTTTTACTAATCGCCAATACGGTGCTAGGCTTGAACTTTTTAATGCAACAACGAAGCACGCGTAGTCGCTACGAAACACTGGTGATGCTCGGTGCAAATGTACATTCTATCTGTCTGTCTGCACGCAAGCAAATTTGGTTATATTTTATTTTAGCGATTACAGTGGCACTTATTAGTGGTAGTTTTGGGATTTGGTCTTTATTAACCGCCTTGCCAGCGGCTGAGTTTAATGTTCGTAACATCAGTGTGATTGGACTTGTTGTGCTACTATTTATAATAATCGAAGTGATATATATTCGTATGATACAACGAAAAAGCGACGCAGAAATTCAAAAGCTAAACGATATTGACTAGAGGTGTTTGTATGGCGAACATTGTCATAGTAGAGGATGACCATTTTCTACGTGAAGAATTACAACATATTTTACAAAAGGAGGGGTACTCAGTTGTGAGTATCTCTACTTTTGATGCCCCCGTAGAAGCGATTATACAAGCCAATCCGTCCCTTGTATTATTGGATTTAAATTTGCCAGATATGTCCGGCTTTCAAATTTGTCGTACGTTAAAGGCGAAGGGCGTTGGTCCAATATTAGTGTTAACAGCACGTAATCAGTTACGAGATGAACTGCATGCATTAGAGCTCGGGGCGGATGATTTTTTAAATAAACCGTGTCATCCGAAGCGACTCATTGCCCGAATCGAAAAGCTACAGCAACTGTACGCTACAATGCCTAGACTATTAAAATGGGCACAATTCACGCTAGATGAAAGAGGGAATATTTTATATGCTGCTCAGCAGTCTGTCGCCTTATCAGAAAATGAAGCCATTATGATGAAATTATTTATTAACAATTCACCAGCAATAGTGACAAAGGAGCAACTTTTTATAGAGCTATGGGGAAGTAGTGAATTTGTAGACGAGAACATTTTACAAGTCAATATGACGAGACTTCGAAAAACGTTAGATAAGGTGGGAATGTCACGGTCAATTAAAACGGTCAGAGGTATCGGCTATCAATTAATAGGGGGCGAAACCTCATGAAAAAAGTCAATTGGCTACATCTATTTCAGCACTCGCATCACTGGATTTTACTCCTTTTTGTGAATAGTGCTTTATTTATATTTTTAGCGTGGGTTGCTTATCCAAAAGAATTTAAAATATTAGTACCGACGATGCTCATTATCACATTGGTTACGATGTTGTATGGGGTAATTATTACATTGAAAAAACAGCAAGAGAAACAAAATCCTTTTTATCAGTTTTTAAAAGAGCCCTCTCTTGAGAAGGAAGAACATTTATTACAAATTTTAGGTAACTCCTATAAAGAAGTCGTGCACAATTTAGCCAATGAATTACGTCGCCTGCATGATGAAGCACTAGAGGCAAAGTACCAGTCATTAGAATATCAAACGTTTATCGAAAGCTGGGTGCATGAAATTAAAACACCACTTTCATTATTTCATTTTGTGTTACAAAATCGGAAAGACGAAATGTCTTCTTTAGTTTATAAACGGCTAGATCATGCAAATATAACGATTCATGATTACGTAGAACGTATATTATTTTTTGCCAAGCTTCAAGCAGTGCATGTGGATTATAGCTTGAAAAAGGTCTCGATTTTGGAATGCTTTGAAGACGTCTTACTAGAGCTACAATCATTATTGGAAGAGCAGAAGGTAAGTGTTCATACGGATATCAAGGACATTCCCGTTATATCTGATGAAAGAGCGCTTCATTTTATTTTAATCCAGTTACTTGTGAATGCAATTAAATATCGAAACGTAGATAGTGATAGTTTCATTTGGATAGAAACAGGCTTTGAACATGAAAAAGACAGCTATTATGTGAAAGTAGCTGACAATGGACTGGGTGTCTTGCAATCAGACTTACCATTTATATTTGATAAAGGATTTACTGGAGACACTCACAATCAAAAGCAGTCTACAGGAATGGGCTTGTTTTTAGTGAAAAAATTATGTGATGATTTGCAAATTGAAATGAAGGTCGACTCAGAATATAAGCGTGGTTTTACAATGAAGTTATTGTTTCCGAAGGTTTAACCGTACGAAATTGAACAAAAATACTAACGAAGCTAATCGTCCATGAAACGGTTAGACACTATTACTGTTAGAGGCTGATATTCCAACACTGGTACGTAGTAAAGGGATAAGCGATAGTGTGTAAAGACGGCGAAATCCTTGTCAAGCAAATAAGCGGAGATTTTCCCTTTATACGCTGTTAACCTTTAGTTTAAGTTGAAAATAAAGGGAATTTTTCCGTCTATTCATAGAAAAACGCACTCACTCACTTGTTTTTTAGGATGATAAGCGGAATTTCTCCGTCTATTTTGACCACTTTTAAAGAAATTAACTAAATAAGCGGAATTCCTCCCTCTATTTAAGCCCATTTTCATTTTCCTGGAAACCTTCATAAAGTTAATTCGTTTTATTGAGAAACATTGGAAAATAAGGAGGATACTATGAAGAAAATCAATTCCGTTCTTTTAAGTTTAGGCATTATCGCTATGGGCATAATCGTATTGTTTTTATGTGTATATCTTTTACCTATCCTTGCCCAGGAAGCAGCTGCTGTTCATCCGGAAGTCGCCTACTTGCAATATCCTATTTTACTTGGATTATACGCAACAGCAATCCCATTTTTTTACGCGCTTTATGAGTCATTGAATATGATATATGTGATTGAACGGAAATCATTATTTTCAAGCAGCATTATAAAAGGGTTAAATTATATTAAATATTGTGCATTCATTATCATCGCTTTGTACGTAGCAGGATTTATTATACTTGATACGGCAAATGCTTTTCCGCCGATCATGGCATTAGCAGGGTTAGTAATTATTATCGTTTCCTTAATGGTAGCAACCGGATCAGTATTTATTAAAAACGTTTTATTAAAATTTCCATTATCAAATTAACAGTGGAGTTTAAAAAATAGTGATCAAGGAGATGGTGTTTTGAGCGATATAGATAAACGAAACAGATTAAAAGAAGAGCCATTCACTTATCGAATAACTAAAAATGGAACGGTAGCAATTAACTTTAAAGGTAAGCAAATTAAAATAGTAAAGGATAAAGAGGCAGAACGTCTTATAGCAAGAATAAAAGCAGTTGAAGATAATATATTAGAAGTACAGTTATTGTTAGCGAAAATTACGGGTAACTTTAAACATGGAAACGAAAAATCCGGAAAAAATAAAAGAAAATAAATATTGGTAATGTAAAACATTGAGGGTGGGACAAAGTTAGAGATCTCATTGATATAGAAGAAATCCCTTATTAAGAGCCATATCCCTGTAACGCTGGCAGTAGCAGAAAAATATCGATTTTTCCTTTTGGAAACTCGATATTTTTCGTTTTCTCCTAAGTTCTTTATATTTGGGCTGTCTTGAAAGTATGCTATTTAATGAACTCAATTAACTTTTCCGTCATTTCTTTCCCAACTGTATAAGCTGTATGGGTATCTTCGGTGTTCATCAAAGTGCTTGTTTCACCTTTTTCATGTATCCAAAGATAAAAATACTGTGTATTTCCATTCTCATAAATAATGTTCATATAGTATTCTGGATTAGTCATATCCGCTATGCCATTAACTTTTATACCACTCATAATTATAGTTTTTAACGTCTCGATAGAACTACTGTCTTCAAGAACGATTTTGTTACTTCCTTTCGTTTTTGAAATACTAACTTCTTTAATTTTTCCATCGATTTGTAATGTTGGAACCTCTTCTACCTCTGACTGCTGTTTAGGTTTATTTTCACCATTGTTTATTGCATTGCTTTCATTTGTTTGGCAACCTAAAAGAATTGTTGATGTAATAGTCAGTGATAAAACAAGTAACATAACTTTTTTCATATAATAATCCCTCCATAATTATTAGACGGAGTTAACTTCCTGAAAGTTACAAGTGAAAATAGAGTTTACAAATATTTCCGCATACTTTACTATTATGTTATACGATATATCGCGACACATAATAAAAAGGAGTGATGGACATGTCCTATAATGGTGGACCGATGACAGAGGCAATGTATTACGTCTTATTAGCGTTAATACGTCCAAACCACGGGTACCAATTAATGCAATCAATTACAGAGGTATCGCGCGGAAGACTAAAAATGGGGCCGGGCACATTATACGGAGTTCTTTCACGTATGCAAAAGGACGGGTTAATTGTTCTGGCAAAGGATGATGGACGAAGAAAAACGTATGAAATTACGAAAGAGGGCGAGCAGGCATTACGTGTGGAGTACGAGAGACTGAAATCTTTAATTAATGACAGCCGCATTTTAGAGGAGGCAAACGATGAGTAAAATTGTACGTAAAATTCGACCATCTGAATATTGGCGCATCGGGGAGCATGAAAGTTATTTTTCCGATATGTCTTTAAAAGGGCTGCATCTTCATAAAATAGGGACTTATTTTATTCATTTTAAAAAAGGTGAGCCGAAGCGGATTGAATATCGCATGGAAGTGACGAAGAAAAAATCCATAACTTATGAACAAATAGATTTGTATGAAGAGAATGGCTGGGAATATGTAACAAGCTATCAATATTTTCATGTCTTCTCATCCCTGGAAGAGAGCAATGCACCGGAAATTCATACAGATCCGGCAGAACAGGCTTATACGTTGCAGCGCCTAAGTAAGATTCTTCTTGTTAATTTAATCGCAATGTCGTTAGCGGTAGCTTTAATGATTGGTTTACTGAGCGCTACATGGTTTTTGGACGGAACACCGGTTTTACGTCTAGTAGAAGGGTATATTATTCAGCAAAGTATCATGAGTATCCTCTTTCTTTATTATGTGTATTACTCAATCCAGGCAACAAGGGCAATACGGTCATTAAAAAGAGATTTAAATGAAGGAAAAGCAATAAATCATCATGCCCCATGGCAAAGTAGTTTGCATAAAAATGCTATTTTCCCGTTTTTCTATGCTGGAATCGCGCTTGTAAGTGCTATATTGCCAGTGATGCAATTAATAAAAATGGATACTTATACTCTGCCTCAAGAGGATGGAGGCTTACCTATTGTCCGTTTGGCAGATATTGAACAGAATCCTTTACTTCAACGAGATGAATATTATATAGATGAAGTGGATTGGGCAAACCGCTACTCGACAAACTGGAGTATTTTTGCACCTGTGCAGTATGAAACAGATGAAGGTGGTATCGTCGAGGGTAGGATGTGGTTAGACGAAAGCGGCACTTATTCACCTAGTATCTCATCGGAAATTTATGAACTAACTTTTCAAGCTTTCGCGGCGCCATTAGTAAAAGATTTAATTAAATGGAATTCGTATAAAGAGGAAATTGATTCTTACGTAGAAATAGATCATGCCACACTTGATGAATTACGCGTTCATGAAGAGGAAGAACAGAAACAAATAGTTGCTGTTAAAGGTAAAGTAGTCATGTATGTCCGCTATTACGGTTATGCAGACGTAGATCATCTAATAGAAAATGTCGCACAAAAAATAGAAGTTTTTGCTGAAAAAGAGAATACCTAATACAGATTGTCGACAAAAGGTTTCGAGAGACCTTTTGTCTTTTTATTAGGCTATTTTCTAAAAGATTGTTGTTTTAAAAAAAGATTGATTTACTATTAAATGATTGTATAATAATGTAAAACTAATACAGGGGGATTTATCATGTCGTTATTATTTAGAAAATCAAAAATAGAAGATATAGAGATATTACTTCCTATTCAAAAAGCTTCATTTCAAGAAGACTTAGAAAAATACGAGGACTTCGAAACTAATCCAGCTTGCGAAACAAGTGAAAAGTTAGCGGAAAATATAAAAAAATATCAGCATTTTACAATTTTAGACGAAGATACAGTTATCGGCGCAATTGATGTTAGAGGTAGTGATGAACGTATGCATATAGATAAAGTATTCGTTTCTCCAACTAGTCAAGATAAAGGAGTTGGTACTGCCGCTATTCAGTTTCTAGAAGAGCAGTTTCCCAATGTGAAATTATGGACTTTGTATACCCCGCACTTAAGTTTTCGTAATCACTATTTTTATGAAAAATTTGGATACAAAAAGACCAAAGAAGTTCAGTTAACAACCAATTTAATTTTGTTTAAATATGAAAAATTATCAAAAACGTTAAGACCTCTTGATTGAGGTTTTTATTATGCGCTTCTTAGCATTTTTACTGTTATTTTATTGGATTTTTGACACAATATATACGAAAACAGCCTTTTATTATAAATTTCAACAATGCTAAGCAGGAACAGTTGTTCACGTTCATTGATTTTATTACTAGTCATCGTAGATATCGTATCTCACTTTATTTAAAGTGATTAATAAGTTGATTGGAATGGAGGGACCGTGACTCCACCGGGAAAAGCACGCGCGGAAGATCCACTGAATTGTGCCTGCCGTTATAGGCACAATTCAGTTAGCTGGAGCCGTGCCCGGGGAAAGCATCGGTCCTGGAATGGAAATCAACGGTTTAATGTTAATTTAATTTAATTTAATTTAATAAACACTTTTTATTGATCTAGGGTCTTAATATAATTTTGAAACGAATTTGGGACTTGAGCCGTATAAATAGTAAGAACTTTTAGGAGGGATTTTTATGTCGGTTCAAGATCCACTTTCGCTTGGTACATATTTTATCAATAATGAATTTAAAAAGATCTATAATGCAGCTACTGCAGATTTCCATACTTTAATATCTGTTGAAGATTTTATTGAAGTTGGGAAGGAATATAATAAAGGTGTAACGCATTATGAAATTGCCCATCAATTTCAATACGATGACATCACTCAATTTGTCTGGTTGGATGATCAGAAGAAAAAAGCAATTGTCGTTGCATTTAATGTGGAAAATGTCATTCAAAGTCTTTATTTAAAGCCATATGTTATATTTCCAGAAACCGATCAGAAATTTACGAAAAACAAATATCGTATGCCCATTGAACAGGAATGGTTTGTATTTTGGGGCGGTACGAATGAATTCGTCAATTACCACTATCCATATGAACAGCAGCGTTATGCTTATGATCTTATTATCATGAAAGATGGCAGAAGCTATATGGATTCCCCGACATTGAATGCTAATTACTATGCCTTTAATGCAGATGTTGTAGCTCCATATGCAGGGGAAGTCATAAAAGTTGTCTCAGACATAAAAGATAATGTCCCGGGGGAAATGGATGAAGAGAATGCTGCAGGTAATTATGTTGTCATTGCCCACCCTAATGAGGAATACAGTATGATTGCTCATTTTAAGAAAGACTCGATCGTTGTAAAGCCGGGGGATACAGTAAAAGAAGGGCAACTGCTTGGTCAATGCGGGAATTCAGGCAATTCATCGGAAGCGCACATTCATTTTCAAGTAATGGATAAAGCCGATATGAACGAAGCAAAATCGATTCGAATTCAGTTTCAGGATGATTTTGAACCAATACAGGGCGATATAGTTAAGCCACTGCCTTTTAAAGATCATTCTGAAGAAAAATTTGATAAAGTCGAGAATTCATTTTCAATTGTTGAAATGATACAGATGATACCAAAAGTAATAGGTCAATTATTTAAGTAGAACAATTCCATAAGTAGGAGGTTGAAAGAATGACGAAAACTGTACGCAAGTTAAGACCTGCTGATTTTTGGAAAGTTGGAGAACATGAGAGCTGGTTTTCGGATATGTCCGAACAAGGCCTCCATATATATGATATAGGTACCCATTTTGCTAAGTTTAAAAAAGGTGAACGAAAGCAGATGGAATACCGTTTGGAACTGGCGAAGGACAAATATATTTCAAATGACAAAATTGATTTATATAAGGAAAATGGCTGGGATTATATAGCAAGTGACCGCTACTTTCATATTTTTGCAGCCCCGACTGAAAGAAAGACGAAAGAGATAGAAGTCAATTCGGTAGAATATATAGCTGTATTAAAATCGCTTCAGAGAAAAATGCTGCTGAATCTACTTGTAACAGTAGGAGGGGTAGCATTAATACTTTTCGTACTATACAGATTTTGGTTCCTTGATAATACCAAAATATTGCTATTAATTGATGGGGGCTTAGAAGTTACATTAATTTTAGCTGTAATTAATTCCTTATATATAATATCTGCTTTTAAAAGCTGGTGGGGAATTACTTGGGTACGTAAAAAATTTATAGAAGGTGAATTGATCGATCACCATAAACCTTGGGAACTCTCTTTTTTATATAATAAGATTACCTATATATTTAATATAGCGATTACAATATTTGCTCTGATTATCCCGATTTACCAAATAACTAAAATAGATCATTTGACGTTACCGAATGAGGATACATCATTACCGATAGTCAGACTGGAGTCGATTGAAAATAATCCGCATTTAGTAAGAAAGGAATGGGGGAACTATGTTAGCGTTAATTGGAGTACTTTTGCCCCAATCATATATGAGACTTTAGAGAATGGTGAAGAAAAAACGGGGGAATGGACTGATCCGAATAACACTTACACACCAATAATATACTCAAATATTTATCAGCTACGTTTTCACTTCCTTGTGGATCCTTTAGTTCAAGATTTAATAAAAGAGAGTAATAATGAAAGCAATGATAAAAAAATTTTTACAGAAACAACACATGAAAAATTTGACCAACTGCTAACTCATGAAGGAGATAAAGTTAATGAATTTATTTTCGTAAAAGATAATGCCGTAATGTATATTTCCTACAATGGACAGGTAAAAGCAGATGTCATAATAGATCAGGCTGCTGAAAAAATCAGCTTACTAACAAATAAATAGTTTCTGCTCCCCTCCGCTCCGCGTCATTCTGCTTTGGCATAAAGTGAATTTCTTCATAATTGAAGATATAAAAGAGAACCCTTCCGCTCTCCGCCGCCTCGCGATAGCGCAAGCGGCTTGATTGGGTGTTTTTTACTTCACTTTATAACGTGGGTAAAATTTTGTAATTGGTGGGCCTCACAATCGGCAATAAAGGCAGTGATAAAGACACGTATCACGTGGCTTTATCGCTGTCTTGCCGTAGCCCACCAATCAATCAAGTTAAATTTTATTAGAAAATCTTCCACATGTTATAGTGAGGAGCCAGCAAAATACAAGTCATTTAAAAATGTATGTAGCTTCCTTCGTCTTAATTATGTTAAAATAACTAAAAATTTAGAAAACGAAGGTGAGGAAATGGAGAATATCGTATTCTTTATTATTGCAAGTGTGCTGTTGATTATTTTGCCGGGTCCTGATACAGCAATTGTAACGAAAAATACAATTGTTAATGGACAAAAGGGCGGCTTGCAGACGATGCTCGGATCATGTGTAGGCTTAACCGTTCATACGATTGCTGCGGTTGCCGGATTATCAGCCCTTATCGTTAAATCTGCCGTAGCATTTACAGTATTAAAGTATGTAGGTGCCGCTTATCTATGCTATTTGGGGATAAAAACATTGCTTGCTATGCGTGTGAAAAACACAGAGATCGATGAAGTTCCGACTATCGAAGTAAAGGGTAATTCCTATTTCAGGCAAGGGTTGGTAACGAATATTACAAATCCTAAGGTGGCGGTATTTTTCCTTACGTTTTTACCGCAATTTTTATCAGCAGGCAGTGAGCCATTTTGGCCTTTCTTAACAATGGGTATTATTTACATTGTACTCACGTTTGTATGGTTTGCTGTTTATGTATTCTTATTAAACAAAATACGCAATTTCATGAAAAAACCAGCTACACAATCAGCTATTGAAGGGTTAACTGGTGCTGTGTTAATCGGATTTGGTATGAAACTTGCATTTGAAAAACAGTAAACCGTAAAAATCGATTCATTGCTACTTGGCATTGAATCGATTTTTTGTATTTTAATTGGGGTTTATTTATAATGCCTGGCATGGTCGCATACTTTTTTATCAGGTAGGGTATGGATACCTAATCTTATAGAAAAAGGGTGAGACTTTATGGGGTTATATATTGTCATGTGGATTGCCTTGATTGCCGTAATTGTCGTCAATGCATTATCCAATACACTACCATTAAACGGGGTGACAGCAGCTGAAATTACAAATAGGCTGGATGTACTCTTTACACCAGCCGGCTATGTATTTTCGATTTGGTCGCTTATTTATCTATTATTAGTAATTTGGTTAATTGCCATTTACAAAAAAGTGAAAGAAAACCGTTTTAAATCAAAAGTAGGATTTTTATTTATTATAAGCTGTATATTTAATATTGCTTGGTTATTTAGCTGGCATTATGAACAATTTATTTTATCTATTATCATCATGTTTTTATTACTGTTCACACTCATTGCGATTTATCAACAGTACAAAAATATAGAAAAAGGCTTATCAGAACGCTTTCCATTTTCATTTTATTTATCGTGGATTTCAGTAGCAACCATTGCCAATATGAGCTACGTATTAAAATATTACAATGTGGATCTTGGTATTTCGGAAGTAGCAGGTTCTCTTGTACTTGTAGCAGTAGCAGTCATCCTCGGCTATTTGGCAGTCGCGCTTTCCCATGATATTTTCTTTGTATTAGTAATTGTTTGGGCATTAATCGGTATCGCTGTCAAAACAGACGACACTACAATGCAATACGGAACGATCGCATTAACGATCATATTAATTATCGCATCGCTCATTCGTTATATGCGAAATAAGAAATTTGCTTAAGAGGATTAGGCAGAATTAGATATATCTAATAAATGAGAAAATACTAATATTAAAGTAGATACTTTATGATTGATTGGAGTGAAGGGTCGAGTGTAGCTGACGGCTAGCGCCTTTCGCTACAAGCAAAGCTTCCTACGGGAATAGCGAAATTATTTTTGCGACGAGTAACCGCAGGAGCATGACGCTTGAGACTACAGGCTCAGGCCACGCCCGTGGAAAGCGTACCCTTGACGGAAATCAATTGCTGGATAAACAGAAAAAACCATTTTCTCATGGAGAAGATGGTTTTTTCGATATTGCCATATATATTTCAGTCGTAAATCATTTAAAAAACACAATCGACATAAAGCCCATATAAAAACATAAAGCAACAGCGAAAGTCATAGCTGCTGAAATAATAATAGGAAGCTGTTTTATGTAGCTTACAATGACCAGCCCAATAAAGAGGACGGTAAGTAAGAAAAAGCCTAAGCCGATTCCAGTCATTTGCAAATATGCCCGCATGCCTGTCTCAATCGAGCTGCTATAAAATAGCTCAAAAAAAGGTGAAATTTCCTGTACAGTAAAGCTTGGTGGCTGTTGTTCACTGAATAGCGCAGTAATAAACAAAATAATGATCAATAAAGTAGTCTCCATTATGACCCACGTACGAGGCTCAAATAACGGCTTTTTTATTTTCAGTTTAATTAATAGCGCATTGGCCAAAATGATTACGGTAAGGGGGACGAGCAATACATGTTTAATAAATAAAAATTGCCCGTAATTGCTTGACCAGCTTGTTATATAGCCAGGGACAATCGATTCGGTCATCATCACACCGCTTAATGCAATCGTTGTAAGGGAGACAAGTGCAACAGGTGAGAACCACTTTAAATAAGCTTCCCAATTCGCGGCGTCTTTTGAGAAAAAGCTAATCATGATTAATATACCGAGCCAAACACTTACAGCAAGCAAATGAACAAAGTCGAAAATGGAACCGACAATGCCTGACATCGATCCTGCGTGACTAATATAGCCAATTGCAGCCATAATCGCGATAAGGACTAAAATTCCCATTACAGCACTAAGCTTCGACTCTTGTTTTACATACATCCGAACGATTAATAGTAAAATAATCGTGAAACCTAAAATTGCAAGCCATGAATGTCCAACTTTAAATTTTGATAGGAGCATCCATATTGAGTCGAAAAAGCCGAATTGCGGCGTTAATATCGTAAGCAATTGTATATTAGGAACAAACGATACAATAGGTAAAGCAATCGTACTGATCATTAACCATTTTTTTGAAATATAAACTTGCGGACGTAACGAAGTGGGGATACAGTTTAGAATAAATGTCCCCATTAAAATCGATAAACCTATATAGAGCAGAAATTGGCTAAAAATCGTTATAGCTATCATTTAGTCTTTTTCCGTGCGAAAAGTATGATTATACTAATGAAAATAATAGCAAGTAACATTCCGCCAACGACCAGCAACGGCATATTATTTTTATCATCCTCTACACTTACGGGTTCGGATTCAGATACATCAACTTGTGACGAATCTTCTACTTCAGCCTGCTCAACGTTCTCTTCTGTAACAGCTTCCTCTGTTTCAGGTGCATTGACAGTAAAAGAAAACTCTCCTGATAATGGATGTCCGTCTTCACTTATACTGTTCCACTGAACTGTATACTCACCATTCGGTAAAGGGTTATCAAAACTACCAGTTAATACACCATCTACTAAAGTCATATTGCTAGTTTCCATTTGCTCGCCATTAGCTGTAAGGACTTTAAATGTACTACCTTGTTCGATTTTACCGGCATATGTGAGCGAAATAGATTGCAGCGGTTCTACAACAACTTCGCCATCTTCCGGTTTTGTCGTATCCAAATAAGTATGTGCTGCAGCATTTGGAACGAATAAAACTAGTGCAGCTAGAATCGATAATAATATTGTTTTCATATTATAATGATTCTCCTTTCAAGTTTTTTTCACTCACCCATCATTGTAGCGGAAACATGAAACATTTTCATCATTTCGGTGTTGAAAACCTATTAATCCAAATAAGGTAAGCAATAGAAGGGTGCTATGCTATAATAATTTGGACTATTCATAAAGGAGATTACGATGCAGTTGGTTGAAAATATCTTTTTACGGGGCAACGAAAAAGCGGTTTTACTTTTACATAGTTATACAAGTAATGCGAAGGAAATGCAGTATTTAGCAAAAGAGCTTCATCAGGAAGGTTATACTTGCTATGCACCAAACCTGGTAGGACACGGTGCTACACCTGAGCATCTATTTGCAAGTTCCATTGAAAAAGTAGCAGCCGGCAGTAGAGAGGCAGTTAATTATCTAATTCAGCAAAAATATGAAACGATCTATTTGATTGGTCAGTCTTTAGGTGGTGTGTTAAGTATTCGTTTGGCCAATGAATTTCCGCAAATTAAAGCCGTTTGCATTATTTCATCGCCTATATTGGAACGTCCAGCGGTAGAGCTAGAAAAAAGGGCAGCACATTTTTCAAGGCGGTATTTAAAAAATAATGGGAGATCGGAACAGGAAATTCAGGAGTTTATGAGTGAACACTTTCCAAGACCTATCGAAAAATTTATCGCCTTTCAGCAATTTATTGTCCAGTCTGGAAAGGAAGTTCACGCGATGAAGCAGCCGTTGTTTTTGGCAAAGGGCGGGTTGGATGAAGCGGTATTTCATAAGAGCATTGATTTAATTGAACAGAAGGTTAACGGAAATATTGTCTGCATAAAGCTATATAAAAATAGTGGACATCTTATTTCATTAGGAAAAGAACGTGATTTGTTAGCTGAGGATATTTTAGATTTTTTAAAGAAAATTGAAAAAAGAACTGTTTAAAGTTACCTTTAGACAGTTCTTGATACCATGCTTATTCTTCTTCTTTATTAAACCATAATGGATCATTATCATCGATATCACCATTATAATTAATAAAAATTTCTTCACCGGCTTTAATATCTTTGTAGGCAAAAAAATCGAATGTTTCATTTTCAAAATTTATTTCATACGTAGCATTAGGTTCATAAGAATGATTAAATAACATCCCGTAGCCTAATAATATCGCAGATCGGCCTACACCGAACTCAAATGCATAATCTGCAAGACTTGTTTTTTCAATATGTTTATGTTGCTCATTCGGGTAACTTAGGACAGGAGCCTGGTGGAATAAAGTTCCTGCTGGAATTGCTTCTTGCGCAAAAACACCGCGAGTATATTCGCCCTCACTAATTGGGGAATTTTTTATTTCAATCATTTTTTCGCCTTCTATCTTTTAAGATTCTACTCTACTGTAACACGGATGTTGTAAGAAAGGTTGTTTTCTAGCTTATTTACTGAAAAAACGGGAAGGAGAGGTTATTATCGTACAAAAACTACAATTTGAAGCGGCATGGGACAAAACGATTGCAAAACAAGACCGCCTCATCATCGAACAGCTATTTCATCAAACTAAAGATGAGGACACGGAGGAGATATCGTGCTGCTTCGTACGAAAAGCATTAAATCATCGGCAGCAGCTGCTCCTGACCGTACTTATTCATAATCGAAGTGGAGATGTGCTAAATTTTCAAAATAGAGAAGTAACCTGCACAACTACTAAGGGTGTTTTTGCAAAAACATTCACCATTCCAAATTTAAATATTCCTCCACATACTTCAATGCCATGGACCTTTATTTTTGATGATGAAGAAGAATTTCTATTCACTGAACTTTTGCATGTGGATATTCAATAATTCATTTGGAAACTAGGGGGACGTCACACTGTTTGACAACCCCCACCGTTATTTTAAGCTTTCCACAAAGGCTAATAGTAAGCAACAGATTTCTTCAAATAATCCCCACATCAATTCTCCTTAAATTAACATTTCTTTATATGTATATAATACCGATAAATCGCCTTAAAATAGATAAATTATTCTTGAATATTAGAAATAATTTTACTAAAAGGAGCGGTTTTTATGCATTTCAAAAATGTAACGATTGCAGGTAGTGGTGTTTTAGGGAGTCAAATAGCATTTCAGTCCGCATTTTTCGGCTTTAATGTAAGTGTTTATGATATAAATTCGAGAGCTATTGAGGCAGCAAAAGAGCGTATGGCAACATTAAGAACAACATATGGTGAGTATTTTAATGATACTAACCGTGCTGAGAAAGCATTCAGCAATCTGAAGTTTTTTACTGATTTAGCGGAGGCAACAAAAGATGCGGACATCGTTGTTGAAGCAGTACCGGAGCGCATCGAAATTAAACAGAGTTTCTATGAAAATCTTGGGAAAGTGGCGCCTGAGAAAACAGTATTTGCTTCAAACTCTTCTACCTTGTTGCCAAGCCAATTTGCAGCGTATACAGGTCGTCCTGAAAAATTCCTCGCATTGCACTTTGCCAACTCGATTTGGCAAAACAATACGGCCGAAATAATGGGACACCCGGGAACAGATGCAAAGTACGTAGAGCAGGTGGCAAATTTCGCTCGTGCAATCGGCATGATTCCATTTGTGCTGAAAAAAGAGCAGCCTGGTTACATCCTAAACACATTACTAGTTCCATTTTTATCTGCGGCAATGGAGCTTTGGGTGAAAGATATTGCTGATCCGCAGACAATTGATAAAAACTGGATGATTTCAACGGGTTCGCCTCGGGGACCATTTGCCATTTATGATATCGTCGGAATGGAAACACCATATAACCTGAATTTAATGCGTGCCGAGCATGACCCGGCTGCCAAATTTGTTGCCGACAAAATTAAACGTGAAATGATTGATCAAGGCAAAATGGGCATTTCAACAGGTGAAGGCTTCTACAAATACCCAAACCCTGCCTATATGGATCCGAGTTTTTTGAAATCGAATTAACATTATTTTGGCGTGCACATCATGAAAAGGTGCGCGCTTTTTTAATTTGTAAACACAATTAGTACTTCATACAGTATACTGGAAAACGAGGTGATTTTATGGAAATGGTAAATCAATTTAATTCGGCAATATGGATGTCATTCGTTACACCGATTTTCTTAATAAGCTGTCTGTATTTTTCGCTTTCGTTTTTGCAGCATATGAAAAGCGGTAACGAGCAGCTTTTAAATTATAACAAGTGGGGCGCTGTATTATCGCTCGCTTTTGCTCTGCTTGTCCCAGCATTCTATAATATTTATTTTTATTATCAAGTAATGCAGTAACAGGATTACATAGGAGGAACAGGAAAGTCACGAAACGTTGGTGAAACAGCATTTCGTGACTTTTTAAAATGTTCTTAAACTTCAAATCGAAAAGTTAGAGTTATTATGTGAATTAATATTGAGTTTCTAGGCGTTTTTTAATTTTTTCAACCATTTCATGTTTTTCATCATGCATAGCTCCATAATCAGGATATTTAACAAATTCTCGATAATCGATAGTAATAAATAAAATTGCTTGTAAAGCCTGATTCAAATCCGCAACATCCTCCTCTAAAAGGGGAGGACCAAACATATAACGTTGGAGATATGCTTGAATATCATACATTCGATTCTTCCATTCTAAATGCACCACATTTCCACGGAATATTAAATCTGTTATCTCACTAATCTCAACGTAAAGCCCATGAATATAATCTTTTTCCTCAGCTGTTATGGGTTGACTAAAGTTCCATTCAAGTAGTTCCTCAACCGTATTTCTCAGTAATTTGTTTGCGGTTGAGTATTGATAACTAAGCTCTTTTTCTAATTCTCTTACTTGTTCTCTTGCAGGGTGAACTATCCAAATAACTGCACATAAAGCAAGAGCAACTAAAATTCTTATAAAGTACTTCAATAAAAACACACCTCTCATATTCTCCGTTTCCCCAAAGAATACTTCAGAAGGAAAATGGATATTTATGTTAATGTATACTATAAAGTAATGGTGCAGGCTCATGCAATAAGAAGCATTAAATTGAAAGGGAGAATGATTTGTTAATATTTCTACTTTTTTATTTAGTAATATGGCCACTTACAGTTCTATTGCATGAAATAGGGCATGGACTCGGAGTCGTCTTTACTTCAAAGTGTCACGCACACATTTATTTAGGTAATTCAAATGAAAATAACAGGGAGAATTTTAGATTAGGAAGACTTCATTTTCATATTATTTGGTCATATAAAGGTTATTGTTATTGGGGATATGAACTAAATAAAAAACAATGTGTTATTTCTTTAATTGGTGGTCCAGCCATGTCATTGCTAGTTACCCTCATATGTTTATTGTTCACTTTTAATACTTCTTTAGGGGATTTATATTCACTCTTATGGGCGACAACAGTTTTGAATTTTTCCCAATTTTTATTCACGATTATACCTATTACTTATCCTCGGTGGATACGAGGATATAGTGGATATCCGTCTGATGGTTTACAGCTGCTGCGACTGTTAAGAAATTAGTTAATCTTTTTACTTTAGAAGAACCAGCGACCGAAATAGAAGGAGAAATTCCACTTATTAAGTAAAAAAATTAAAAAAACACGAAAATAAACGGAGGAATTCCGTCTATTGATTAAAATCAACATGAAATTTACATGTTTTAGTGTACATAAGCGGAATTTCTACCCTTATTTTCAGTAAAACGAACACATTTTTTCAAATAAGGGGAAATCATCCGCTTATTAATCCTTGTTGCACTAAAGCAGCACGTTAGTTGAAGTGATCTAACGTTATTTTTGCCAATGTAAAATGATATAGAAAAGGTACTGATATTATAAAGAATATATAGCAATGATAAAGGGGGTATTATGTATGTACACAATAGGACAAGTAGCAAAATTTTTAGATGTATCTAGAGATACCTTGAAATTTTATGAAGAAAAGGAATTAGTAAAGCCTAAGCAAAATATTGAAAATGGGTATAGAAAATATAATCATTTTGATATTTATGATATAGCAACAGTAAATTTCTATAGAGAACTTGATATTGAAATTAAAAAAATCCAGGAATTAAGAAAAAGTAAGAGTATAGAGGGAATAGAATCATTATTAGAAGAGAAAGAACAAGATGTTTTGGATGAAATAGAATATAAAAAACTTCTTTTAAAAAAGATTCAGATAGTAAAAAAAGATTGCGAAAAAATCAAACAATTCTTAGGGGAATATACAGTAAAAGAAATGAATCCTTTAGAAATAAAGGGGGAAATAGAACATTTTACTGCGTATGATGAATATGGCACTCTAAAAAAGAACACAGACAGCTTAAAGAAAGCAGTTACCCTAACATCTTTAAGAAGAATTATTCGTTTCAATGAAAAAGGAATTCTAGAAGAAAAGTTTATAATTGTAAGAAAAGTAGAAGACTTTGATCAAGAAATAGAAGGTGAAATTCTATCCCATCCAAAATGTATTTATACGGTTATTGAAAATGGAAGATGGTCAACTGGTGGGGAAAATATTGATCATAGTGTGGAAGCTAGTTTAAGAAAAGTAGCATTAGAAAAAGGGTATGAACTTTTGGGGCTAGTTTATATAAATCTATTACTTACCATTTATGAAGATGGACTTGAACGTGTTTTTTTAGAAATTTATGCACCTATAAAATAATGCAGACATGTATTGACCTGTGAGTAACTCCTAGGTTTAAGCTGAAGGTATTAGTAAATATGGACATTATTATATTTATAAAATACTTAGTTTGAAACGGGGATAATGCATGAATAGAGAAAAAAAACTAAAAAAACCAGTAGCAAGTTTTATTTTACTAACCAATATCATTTTTTTACCCCTTTTTTTTCTTGTAGGAGCGACACACATGTTAGGCTTTCCTACATGGGTCATTGATGTAATGTTCTGTATAGCAGCTTGGTCTTCAACTTTTGCTTTTGCAGTGCTGTTTAAAAAAATCTATCCTGGGCAGAGTTTTATACAATTTGTAAAAGAGAAATTCAAGCATAAACTTAAAATTTCTATCATTCTTGCTACGAGTATGATTCAAGTTTTTATATTTTTGATAATTTTGTTTACTGTATCTAATAATAGTGAAGTAGACTCTATTTTTACTGTCTCTTCATGGGGAATGCTGATCTATTTCTTTTTCAAAAACCTTCTTTCTGGGCCACTAGGAGAAGAACTAGGGTGGAGAGGTTTCGCTCAAATTGAGCTTCAAAAGAAGCACTCACCATTAAAAGCTTCGATAATCATTGGATTTTGGTGGGGTATTTGGCATCTACCAATATGGTTTACTACAGGGTTTGTGGGGATTGATTTAATCAAATATATATTATTTTTTATGATTGCAATCATGTCTATTAAGATCGTCATGACAGCCTTTTATAACTTAAATCAGAATTTAATAATACCGATTATCATTCACCAATTCTTTAATCTTTTTATTGGTTTAATAAACGGAAACTTAATCGATTTAATCATGTATAACGCAATTTCTTATTTAGTAGTAGCAGTTTTAATCATCATTATAAATCCAAGGAAAGTATTGTACGGAAAGAAAGATACAAACATTATTAATGGAAATAATTATGTTAATTAATGTTTGTTTGTAAAGCTATACACGTCAACTATTGGGAGCGATATCGTATCTCACTTTATTTAAAGAGATGAATAAGTTGATTGGAGTGGAGGGACCGTGACTCGACCGGGAACAGCGAAATTTATTTTGCGACGAGTAACCGCAGGAGCACTACGCGCGGAAGATCCACTGAATTGTGCCTGCCGTTGTAGGCACAATTTAGTTAGCTGGAGCCGTGCCCGGGGAAAGCATCGGTCCCGGAATGGAACAACGGTTCAATGTTAAGAATATCATTTTGATTTAGTTCGCGTTTCCTTACCCTCAGAATTTAACATATAAAAAATAAGATAAGGATTATCATACTTAATTTCAAAGCACCATTAAAATTAAAACACTGTTAAAAGATACAAAGTAAAGCGGTTTAATACACTGATTTGCTTAAAACATATTATTCCTGTATGAATTGTTTAAATTCACTATTGACTTTGAATAATTCAGTCTGTAAACTTACGAATTAAGATTACTGAATTGCAAGAAAATTCTATGACTTATTTAAAGGAGCAGGTACGATGACAGCAGTTGCACACTTTGAAGAGATAGCCCTTCAACTCGCCGCTCAGTTTGAGAAAACTGCAGTGAAACGGGATAAGGATGGGGGAAATGCAAAGCAAGAGCGTGATTTAATACGAGAAAGTGGGCTTTTAAAACTTATAATTCCGACTGAATACGGTGGTTTAGGTGGTAATTGGCATGACGTATTTAATGTTATAAGAACTTTCGCGCATGTAGATAGCTCGCTTGCACATGTGTTTGGTTACCATTTTATTAATTTAGTTACACCACATTTATGTGGAACTACGCAGCAAAAGGAACACTTTTACAGAGAGACAGCTAAGCATAATTACTTTTGGGGAAATGCTTTCAATCCAGTAGATATTAAGCTAAAAGCTGAAAGAACTCCGACTGGTTATGTATTAGACGGGATTAAAACATTTTGTTCAGGCAGTGTCGATTCGGATATTTTATTAGTATCGGCTTTACTGGATGGCCAAAATGAACCTTTGTTGGCCGTTATTCCGAGTAATCGGATAGGTGTAGAAATAAATGGAGACTGGGATAATATGGGGCAACGTCAAACTGATAGTGGGTCCATACAATTTCAGCAGGTAGAAGTGCTTCCTTCAGAAGTATTGCAACGCGGTTTTTATGCAAGCGAGTTTTCACAGCTCCGCTTAAATATTGCAACATTTGTGTTAAACCATGTATATCTTGGTATTGCAGAAGGTGCATTAAAATCAGCTCTTTCTTATACAAGAGAACAAACAAGACCGCGTTCAATGACACAGACTTCAGCAATTGAAGATCCCATCATTCAACATCACTACGGTCAGTTTTTTGTACAGATTGAAGCAGCGAATTTGGTTGTAAAAAAAGCGGATCAATTATTGCAGCAGCTATGGGATCATCCTGAAACGATAACAGCAAACGACCGAAGTGAGCTGGATAATGCCCTACAGACAGCAAAAATATTTACAACGCAGGTTGGGTTAGATATTACTTCGAAAATATTTGAAGTGATGGGAAGCCGGTCTACAGCGAGTTATTATGGATTTGATCGCTATTGGCGCAACCTTCGAACGATGACATTGCATGTTCCAGTTGATACATCGCTTCAAGCATTAGGTAAAAAATTTTTACTGGGAGAGTGATTTAATGGTTCAACTATTAGAACGCCAAGTGCAAGAACCTGAATTACCAAGTTTGGAACAGACTCATAAAAAAACAAAAATTAAAGTGCACAATATTGATTTTAGCTACGATGATAAGACAAAAATTCTCAATGATATCCAGCTTGAAGTAAAAGAAGGTGAATTCCTTGTATTTATGGGACCTTCTGGATGCGGGAAGAGCACATTACTTCGGATGATTGCTGGACTGGAGCCGTTTTCCGACGGTGACATTGTAATTGATGAAAAATCAGTGAGGCAAACGCACCCGGATTGTGGTGTAGTATTTCAGGATTACTCGTTATTCCCTTGGCTGAATGCACAATCCAATGTCATGCTTGCCTTAAAACAGCGCAATAAGAAAATGCCGAAAAAAGAGCTCGCGCATATTGCAGAACAATATTTAACACTCGTTAATTTAGGGCATGCCATTAAAAAGTATCCTGGTCAAATGTCAGGCGGCATGAAGCAGCGTGCAGCTATTGCAAGAGCTTTAAGTTTCGGATCAGATTTACTGTTAATGGATGAACCATTCGGGGCACTGGATCCGGTAACTCGTATAAAGCTACAGGATTTAATCGTTCAAATTAGTGCTGAGCAAAAGCGCACAGTAGTTTTTGTAACACATGATGTCGATGAAGCGATTTACTTAGCGGACAGAATTATCATTTTTGCCCCTGGAAAAAACGGTGCAGTTACAAAAAGCATCGAAGTACCGGTTCAGAAAAAAGGAACAAATCGTCAAAAACTCTTTGAGGACCCGCAATTCCGGGCATTCCGGGAATCATTATTAAACGAAATGAATGAGCAAATCGTTAACAGTTTAAAAACAGAAATAACTGATGGAGCAGGAATTTAGGAGGATGGATAATGCAAAAAAGTAAACTGAAATGGCTGGCATCTTTAGCAATAACGGCAGGGATACTTGGTGCCTGCGGGGATGAAAAGCAAATTTCACAAGGCAAGGCGTCGAATGATTATGAAATTACTGTTGGATTAAGTCAATCTGCGGGTGGAGTGTTAGTCGATATAGCCCACCAGGAAGGTTATTTTGAAGAGGAAAACATCGAGGTGAATCGGGTAGGCTTTGCGAATTCAGCAGATGGGCTAAATGCTTTGCAGGCTGGGAAAATTGATGTTGGCTTAACATTTGGTACTGCAGGTCCCTTAACATTTATCGCCAATGGCTCTGATTTTTCGATTATCGGAGGACATTTGGAAGGCGGTCATCCGATATTAACGAAAAAGGAAAATGCCGGACAGTATACATCTCTTGAAAGCTATAAAGGAAAAAAAGTCGGTACAATCCGTATTTTCACTTCGGATATCGTGTTCCGATCAGCGCTTGAAGATGCAGGCATTGACTGGAAAACAGACTTGGAAATTATTGAATTTAAAACAGGTAGTATGTTACTTGAAGCTGTTGCATCCGGGAAAGTGGATGTTGCCGTATCTGCCAACTCATTTTATGCACAGGGGGTTGAGATGGGGCTAGAAGCAGTTGCCTGGAGCAATGACTTACAGGAAGGTCATGTTTGTTGCCGTGTTGTAACTCGTTCAGAATTATTAGCTGAAGACGATGGCGAAGCGTATAAGCGATTTTTAAAAGCAATAATCCGTGCAGAGCGTAAAAAAATTGAAGATCCTGAAGCTGCCATTACCGCTGCGAAAGAATATATGAACGTTGATGAAGAGGTAATTAATAAAATTGTTAATGAATCACATTCCCATTATTCTTCAGATCCTAGTAAAGAAAAGGTTGTTCAAATGTGGGAACAAATGAAGGAAATTGGCTATGTAGAAAATGTTGACGACATTGATGTGAATGACTATGTCAATATCGATCTTTATGAAAAAGCATTAAGTGAATTAATCGAACAGTATCCGGACGATTCGTATTACAAAGAGCAATTAGTTCGTTTCAATGAACAGAACATTTAAGTAGGGAGTGAGAGTGAATGCTCACATTTTTTAAACGCTATAATCTTACTATTTTGATAGGAATTATATTCATTGCGGTTTGGGCAATCGTCACAAAATATGCAACGTGGATTAATCCGGTTATATTCCCTCAGCCAATAACGGTTATCCAGTCATTTAGTGTAAAAATCGGCGAACTTTTAAACGGTGTTGTGAGTTCGATGAAGCTGCTCATTCCAGGATTTTTCGGAGCATTAATCATAGGAGTTGTAGGGGGGCTGTTCTTCGGATTAAACAGAAGATCGCGAGAAGTGTTAATGCCATATTTCCATGCATTAAGCCCGATTCCTCCGACATTGTTTATTCCATATGTCATCGCAATTTTACCGACGTTTCAAACAGCATCGATGTCACTTATTTTTATCGGAGCATTTTGGCCCGTTTTCTTAGGAACGATTCACGGAGTTCTTTTAATAGAAAAGCATTATTTGGATAATGCAAAATCACTTGGGTTAAAAGGTCCAACATTCTTATTGAAAGTCGTTTTACCTGCGAGTGCACCTCACATTTTAAGTGGTGCCAGTACGTCACTGGCAATGAGCTTTTTAATTTTAACGATTGCTGAAATGTTCGGTGCTTCATCGGGAATGGGATTCTTCATTCAATATTACAGTGATTTTTCACAATACCACTATGTGTTAGCCGGCATTATTTTTAACAGTATTATTATCGTCACGGTCATGATCGCCTTTGAAAAGATTAAAAAACGTCTGTTGTTTTGGACGAATTTAAAGGCGGATAGTAAGTGAAGAAATTACTTTATTTATTCGTGTTACTGCTTGCCGGCTGTAGCGCACTGTCTGCCGAAACACTTGAAGTGACGATAAAGGCAACAAAACATGAAGTGGGGGCCTTTGAGCCAGTGAAGATCACTTCACTTGTCACAGTCAATAACGAACCAATCAGCAGCGGGGCAGAACTTGAGTTTGAATTGATCAATCCCGATGGTACTTCGATTGGAACCGTAACGCCTACAAATGAAGGCAATGGCCTGTATTCAATTGAAACGAGCTTTGATGGTCAAGGTACCTACAAAATCATCTCGCATGTCAGCTACGGTGAATTACATGAAATGCCTGAAGTGGAGGTCACGCTGAAATGAAAAAAGCTACACAGCTAACCCTTGTCATTGTACTAATCATCGCGCTCAGTTACTCCATTGTATCAAACGTAACGAGCAGTCATGCAGAAGCAAAAATCGATCATATTAAACTTCTAACCACTACTGGTCAACAAGTTACCATTCCTTCAGAAGGCAGCTACATTCTCAATTTCTGGGCAACGTATTGTCCTCCATGTGAGCGGGAAATGCCAGCGTTTGAAGCAGCTTACGCAACACTGCAAGCTCAAAATATCGAGCTGTATGCGGTGAATGTGGAGGAACCAACAAAACTAGTAAACCGGTATTTAGCACAATTTAATTTATCGTTTCCTATTTTGTTGGATCGAAACGGAGAACTAAAAGAGGCCTATGAAATTTTAACATTACCAACAACTTTATTTGTGAAAGACGGAAAAGTCGTACACACCGTCAAGGGTGAACTGACTGAACAGCAATTACTTACACTCACTAAAAATTTTCTTTACTAAAGGAGAGTATCAACTATGACATTTTTTAATCAAGAAACCATTGCCTTACATACAGGGCAAACAGTAGATCCGGTAACCCGTTCACGTGCAGTTCCGCTATATCAGACGACATCTTATGTATTTGATGATACAGAGCATGCGGCAAGTCTTTTTAAACTACAAGGCAGCGGCTATTTATATTCCCGCAATGCAAATCCAACGAATGCCGTTTTTGAAGAACGTCTCGCTGCACTTGAAGGGGGAGTTGGAGGGTTTGCTGTTTCGTCAGGTCAGGCGGCCATTTTAATTGCCGTATTAACTTTGGCGCAGGCGGGTGAGGAAATTGTTGCAACAAATGCGCTGTACGGTGGTACTTATACGTTATTTTCCAAAACATTACCCCGCTTTGGTGTGACAGTACGCTTCGTCGAAGGATCTGATTTACAGCAAGTTGAAGCTGCGATCAACCAAAAGACACGTGCCGTATTTACAGAAACAATCGGTAATCCAAGCTTAGAAATTGCTGACATAGAGGGATTGGCACAAGTTGCACACCGCCATGACGTGCCGCTGATTGTTGATAATACATTTGCTACACCTTATTTATCAAAGCCAATCGAATTTGGCGCAGATATCGTTGTTCATTCAACGACAAAATTTATTGGCGGACACGGAACTTCTCTAGGTGGAGCAATTATTGATTCAGGTAAATTCGAATGGAAAGAACCACGCTTTCCAACATTTGTACGACCAAATGAATTAATTGATAACCGGTCATTTGTTGAAGCTGCCGGTGAAAAAGCGTTTATCGCAAAAGCCCGTTTTGAATTAGGTCATGATTTAGGGGCAACATTGTCACCGTTTAATGCATGGCTATTTATTCAAGGGCTTGAATCTTTGGCTGTTCGCGTACGCCAGCATGTTGTGAATGCACAGGCAGTAGCGGAGTATTTAGCACAGCATGAATTAGTGGAATGGGTAAATTATCCGACATTACAGGGAAATGACCCGCAAAACTTAGTAGCAAAATATTTACCAAAAGGTGCAGGTTCTATTTTTAGCTTCGGCATTAAAGGCGGGTTAGAGGCGGCGAAAGCATTTATCAACAATGTACAGCTCCTTTCACATGTTGCAAATGTAGGCGATTCAAAATCACTTGTTATTCATCCGGCAAGTACATCGCATTCCCGATTAACGGCTGAGCAGCAGCTTGCAAGTGGTGTAACACCAGGGTTAATCCGTTTATCCATCGGTTTAGAGGACATTGAAGATATTAAAGCAGACTTGGCACAAAGTCTTCAAAAGGCTGCCGAAGTCGCGCACATTACAAAATAACAGGAGGATTTGAATATGACAATTGCAGTAGTAGTTAATGATGAAGGTATTGTAACACCAATCGTGGAAGGAACAATTTTACGTATTATTCAAAAAGACCATTCTATAGAAGATTTTCGTAACCCGGCACTCGATTTAACAGAAGGTCGACGCGGTGCCACATTACGTAAAGCCATTGAGCAAGGGGCAACGACATTTATCGCACCGCCTGAAACGTTTTGTGAACTATCTTATAAAAAGGCGAAGGAAGAACAGATTTCATTTATTAATATTGCAGCAAACCAATCATTTGCACAGGTTATAGAACAGGTAAATTCAGGTGAAATTCAAATTTCAAAGGAACTGCCGGCTGAAGAAGTAGTACCAAGCGCACCGGCTGTACAATAAGGAGGAAATAACATGACAAAAGTAGAGTTCATTACAATGGCACCAACTTCCGGAGACAGTGAGTATATAGGGAATCAAGTTTCGAATAAAGGCCAACAAACATGGTCTGGCGTTGGCGTAGATTCGGATCGTGAGCCTTCTGTTGAGTATATTACACAGATTGCTCAAGCTGCAGAAAAAGCCGGCTTCTCAACATTACTGTTACCGATTGGTGGAAACTGCGTCGATTCTTTAGTCGCAGCGTCTCATTTAACTGCACATACAAAAACATTAAATTTCCTGTTTGCTGTACGTCCCGGTTCAACAGCTCCAACACAATTAGCAAAGCAATTCGCATCAGTCAACTACTGGACGAATAATCGAGTATTCGTAAACGTAGTAACAGGTGGAGCACCAAAGGAACTGGAAAATGACGGCGACTTTTTATCACATACGGACCGCTACAAGCGTACGCGTGAGTATATCGAAATTTTAAAACGTTTATTCAATGGAGAGACGTTTGATTATGATGGAGAGTTCTACACATTAAAAGGTGCGAACTTGCCGTTACCAGTAAAAGAAGCACCACCAATTTTCTTTGGGGGCTCTTCACCAATTGCAAAAGAAGTCGCTACAGATGTGGCGGATGTTTACATGCTGTGGGGTGAAACATTGGAAACAACAAAAGAAGAGCTGGAGTCGGTTGTCAAACTCGCAAAAGAGAAAAACCGCAATTTATCATACAGTGTGTCATTCCAGGTTGTTCTAGGAGAAACGGAAGAAGACGCATTTAAAAATGCCAATAAAATTATTAGCCAAATTGCACCGGAAGTGTTAGCAGCAAAACACGAAAACACATTAAAGAACGGGGCAGTTGGCGTAAATCGTCTGCATCAGCTAATGCTAGAGGCAAAGGATAATAACTTTGTCATTGCACCAAATATTTGGGCAGGGCTCACACAAGTATTATCAGGCAATTCGATTTCCTTAGTTGGAACGCCGAAGCAAGTTGCAGAACGAATCGTGGAGTTTGTAGATTTAGGATTTGATAAAGTATTACTTCGTGGATTCCCTCATTTAGAGGTCATTACGGACATTGGTGAAAAAGTAATTCCGCTTGTGCATGAAATTTTGGCTGAACGCGAAAAGCAAGTAGTATAGGGGGATCATCATGACGAAAAAGCAAATAAAGCTAGGTGTATTTCTAATGGGAACGGGTCATCACATCGCTTCTTGGCGTCACCCGGATGCTCAGGCAGATGCTAGTGAAAATGTAGAGTTTTTTAAAGAAGTAGCCATAAAAGCGGAGCAAGGAAAACTTGATATGCTGTTTTTGAGTGACGGCCTATCTTTTAATGAATTGTCACATCCGGCTGAACAAGTACGCTTTGAGCCACTGACATTATTAAGTGTGCTATCAACGGTAACTAAAAATATCGGCTTAACAGGTACGGCATCCACTACGTATAATGAGCCTTTCCATATCGCCCGAAAATTTTCTTCGCTGGATCATTTAAGTAGAGGGCGAGCGGCTTGGAATATTGTCACGAGCTATTATGAAGCAGAGGCAAGCAACTTCAATCAAGATAAGCATTTGGACCATTCGTTACGATATGATCGGGCAGATGAATTTGTTGAAGTGGTAAAAGGCTTATGGGATTCCTATGAGGATGATGCACTCGCACGTAATAAAGAAACAGGCGAATATATTAAAAAAGGGAAGCTGCACACGTTAAATCATAAAGGCGAATACTATTCGGTGCGCGGACCATTAAATTCATCCCGACCACCGCAGGGGAGACCAGTATTAGTGCAGGCAGGCTCTTCAGAAGCAGGGACAACACTAGCCGCAAAACAGGCAGATGTCATTTTTACAGCCCAGCAAACATTAGCGGATGCACAAAGCTTTTATAAAAAGTTAAAAGACAAGGCAGTCGCAGCAGGTCGTAATCGTGATGATATAAAAATCATGCCGGGTGTTTCGGTTTATGTAGCGGAAACAGAGGAAAAGGCTCGTGCAAAATATGAAGAGCTGCAGCAATTAATCACACCGGAAATTGGCCTGGACTTTTTGGAAGATTATCTAGGTATTGATCTATCAGGCTATGATTTGGATGGTCCACTTCCAAAAGATATTCCGCCAACTAACGGCAACCGCAGTCGTCAACAGCTTATTATCGAGCTTGCTGAGCGTGAGAACCTGACAATCCGTGAGCTGTATTTAAAAATTGCCGGCTCCCGAGGACATCGAATTATATTCGGTTCGCCTAGTCAAATTGCCGATCAGTTAATAGAATGGGTGGATAACGATGCGGCGGATGGCTTTAATTTAATGCCGCCATACTTCCCGGGAGGATTTACGGATTTTATTGATCTGGTCATTCCGGAACTTCAAAAACGCGGAGTCTTCCGTACAGAATATGAGGGCAATACATTACGAGAAAATTTAGGCTTACAGCAAGTGCCATCAAGATATGCATTACAACAAGTTTAGGAGGAGTGAAAAATGACAAAAGCGATATTAATTAATGGCGGCAATAGTATTTCGTCACGATTAACGGGAATTCAGCAATATATTGAAACCTTATTAGATGCGCAAGGTATTACACATGAGACAATTCAGGTACACCAACTGCCTGCACAGGATTTAATTACAGCCAACTTTGCAAGTGAAGCAATTTCAAAGGAAATAGTAAAAGTAGGGGAAGCGGATATTGTATTTTTCTTAACTCCAATTTATAAAGGCTCATTTACGGGGATTTTAAAAACCTTCATCGACTTATTACCGCAAAAAGGGCTGGAAAATAAGACAGTCATACCGGTAGCCATAGGCGGATCAATTGCGCATTTATTGGCTTTGGAGTACTCATTGAAGCCGATACTTTCCATTTTAGGAGCTACAACGATATCGAGTCCAATCTATATAGTAGATTCTCAAGTGACAAAAACAGAAAACGGCTTTACATTGGATCAAGCAGCAGTAGACCGCATAGAAAAGGTGTGGGAAACCGTTGCGCCACAAGTGAAACAAACCGTATAAATGATCATCCTCGCGAAGAGTAATTGACTTCGCGGGGATTTTTTAATGTAAATTCAAATTATGGTATAATTTTGGTAATAATAGAATTCTATGTAACATCATCATAGACCTATGACGAGATGAAAAATATAAAGTATAGATTGGAATGTAGTCATAATGCAAAATATATCATTCGATTCTAGTTATCAAAAAGAGGAAATTAAGAGAAATATGGACTTGATTAAGTTGGAATGCGACAAAATAAAAGACTTTATTAATATTGAAATTTTTCCTTTTGAACAATTGGATGAATGTCAAGTAGGATATAGCGTTGATCCTGATGGAAAGTCTCTTGTAACGGATGAAGAGGATACTTGGGATGAAAATTGGATTGTCATTGCATATGAAACTCTGTGTGGAGACCCAGTTATTACTGAATTGAATGCAGATAGATACCCTGTATCATTATTGATGCATGGAATGGGCAGTTGGGATAACGGCATTTATCTTGCCGATTCATTGGAATCTTTTCTAAAAAGTATAATTAAAATAGTTGATTTCCTTACAGAAAAGCAAGTGTTAAATGGGAAATATAATATTCAGCACAAAGAATTAAAAGTACTATTAAATGATATTGTTGAAATAAGCAATTCCGCAAACCTTGAATCGTGGGAGTCTTTATTAAGCCCGTTATTCGATATTGTAGAAGAATACGAGAACGTATTGGAGACAAAAATAGAAGAAATGAAAAATGAAGGCAAAAAAATTTCAGAGATTGCTAGTTTACTTAATTTGCAGGCTAAAGATGTGTACGAGTATATTAAAAAGATTTGATAAGTATACACAAAACTATCTCTAGACTGGAAAACAAAATGAAAATGGGTCTGATCTAGCATTTCTTTCAAAACAATTAGAAGATACAGGTATAAGTACCTCACATGCACTTAAAATAGGTGAAACGAGTAAAACAATAAATAAAGATGATTCTGAAATGCTTTTGAAATTAAATGGCTACTTAATTAGATATTCCTTTATTTCTAAATCCAACCTTTCAGCAGAAATCGTAGAAGAAATGCAATCGGATTTAATAAGATTCAATACAATACTAGCTGAAAATGATTTTAACGACAAAGACGAATTTGGTAGCTGGACAAAACAAAATTATTTAAAAAAGTTAGAAATGTTGTTTCAGAAATCGATAAAACAGACGGGGAAATTTAGGGGAACTATACATGATCGTCAATTTAAACGGCCGTTTGGGAAGGTTAAAGAGGTGATGAAATTGGATAATAAAAAGGGATTACTACTATTTTGTTCAATAGTGTTTTTAAGTATTAGTATTATAATTGCATCTAAGTTCATTTCAGATGCTCTTAATAATGTTGGATTAGGTTTGGAAGCTTCAAAATCAAATACTACTTCGATTGAAAATTTTGAGTTAATTTTGAATGATGGGTGGATGTATTTATATGAAACAAACAGCGGACAAATTTGGAAAAAAGCAGATAATGATAATCCGGACAGTGAATGGGAATTAGTTAAACATTATACTGAATAACGGGTTAAGTATGACAAACATCTTAAAATTCGTTACCAATCCCGCTTTTGGAACTTGTTTTTCAAAAATATGTAACTAGCTTTAAATTGGCGGAAATTTTCAGTTGCAAGATTGAAGGGGGATTCTAAATGAAAAAAGCACGTGAAAATCAACTATCATACTTATTTTTAGGCATTATTATGATTCCACTAAGTATTTATATTAATTACCCATATATTGCTAATGATGATTTTCCAGAAGGAATTATGATTTTTTTCTTAGGAATAAGTGCGCTAATGATGTCCTATTTGTCACCTCATTTATTTCCGAAAGATGAGCGAACAAAAGAAATTGTAGGTAAAAGTATGACAATAAATTATTTTACTTTATTCGGATCAATTACAATTCTAATTTTCTTGACGGGCTCACTTGGATTTATTAATTTAAGTGCTACACAGGTTTTAATTGTTTTAACTTGTATTATGGGTACATCAATCCCATTAACAATGGTTATTTATTCGAAACTAATTTAATAGTTAACTACAAATCAATACAAAATAACGTTCTTAAATGTGACACTTAAACACCTTATTCAATTGAATAAGGTGTTAAATTTTAGCTGCTTATATCCCGAAACGACGCTTTGGGAATTTTCCATACATATTAGATTATAAAATTCATTAAATTAATTTAGCATTAATTGTAACGAATCTTTGTTTCATTCTATATATAAGTGAACTCAATTTAAGGATGTTGGAGGGAGGTATTTAGTGGAGGATTTAAGTGAAATCTATAAATCCTATGCCAATGAAGTAAAACTTTTTCTTCTTTGTTTAACATCAAGTGAGGATTTAGCAGAAGAATTAACACAGGAAACGTTTTATCAAGCGGTTAAATCGATTCATCGTTACAATGGCGAATGCAAAATTTCAGTTTGGTTATGTCAAATTGCTAAGCACAGCTATTTTGATTATTTAAAGAAGGCAAAGCATCGAAATCATACGAGTATTGATTACTTAATTAAAGCAGGTGTAGATATACGTTCAAAGGAAGATTTGCCTGATATCGCAATGATTAAAGAAAGTACACTACGTGGAATCCACCAAGAAATTCGGCAATTACAAGAACCGTATGCTGAAATTTTTTTACTTCGGATAACTATGGATTTAAGTTTTAAGGAAATAGGTGATATCTATGAGAAAAGTGAAAACTGGGCAAGGGTTACATATTATCGTGCAAAATGCAAATTAGCAGAAAGGGTGGATTTGGATGAATTGTAATATTATAAAGGATTTGATGCCGTCCTATATAGATAGAATTTGTAGTAAAGAAACAGGTGCAGCAGTGGAAGAACATATTGAGCATTGCCAAGATTGTAAAAAAACTATGCAACTGATGCAGCAACCCACCATACAAATAGTCGAAACAAATGTAGAGGTTGCGAAAAAACCGTTTAACCTCATTAACAAAAAGCGCCGATTTCAAGTGATTACAGCTATTTTGCTGACCTTTATGATTACTACAATAAGTGCATTAGTAATACAAGATGTAGGGGTTGTTAATCAATTCTTTTTCCCAAAGGTTACAGCAATTGCACATATAACGGATGACAGTGAAGAATGGCAAAGTATTAGATTCTCTGCCGATGGGATTAATACTCAAGATTATGTGATATATGATAGCGTTTTTTGGAAGAAGGAGATTATTAATGATGCTAATAGTGATAGTAATGTGTATCTAAGAGTAAAAGATGAAAAGGGCGATGTAATTATTGATGAATTTCCAATATCCTCTGGAAAAGGGGTTAAATTAGAAGGTTTGAAGAGGAAAGAAAAATACTTTTTTGAAATAAAAGCTTCACCAGGGCGCTTCTTTATTAATGCAGTATAGATGTATCTAGTATCAAGTTGATTTTATAATTCAAAATAACGTTCGTAAATAAAAGTTTGTGGAACATTGTATATACTTGATTTTTTGCAAGGTTCCTCATTTCAAAAGGAAGGATAGAAGAGGTGAGGGAAACCGTTGCACCACACGTGAAAGAAACTGTTTAAATAATTATCCTCGCGAAGAGTAGCTCACTTTGCGGGGGTTTTTTATATGTAAAACCTCATTTTATCCAAAATATGGTATAATTTACCGGGGAGGGATGAAATTATGAGCAAACGCTTTATTTTGATGCTTGCTGTAACGTTCATTATTTTTACAACAAGCAGTGTGATTTTACTTCAAAAGGAAATCGAAGAGCCTATTATTCTTCCAATTGGTACACAGGCACTGCATATGGAGGAAGAGAGCTTTATTAATATGAGCTATGTTACAAATCATAATGAGGATATAGAACTCAAATCTATTCAAGTAGGCGAACTGGAGCTAGTACCGTATACGAAACCATATCACTTCTCTGTGAATACAGAAACTGAAGAAAGTGATTCCCTTATACAAAGCTATCCATATTATGATCTTCATTCGGTCGAATTTAAAGTAAACGAAAATGAATACAGTGCATTAACTGCTGCATCCAACAAAAATGCAACGGCATTTTTTTCTAATGGTGTAAAACAGGAATTCCCTTTGAAATTGGAAGTTCTTACAAAGAAGAAAGAATACTTGTTTGTCGGAGTACAAAGTAGTGATACAGCAGAAGGTGAATCAGAAACAATATTTACTATTACAGAGGCTGGAACTATAGAAGAAATAGAAACGGTATTTCCATTGGCGAATATCAAGTTATATAAAGAAGATAAGCAGATGACACTTCCATACAATACAGAAAAAGGCGAAAAGCTATCGATTCGCATCTCTCCAAACTACCGTATTTGGGATTCCAGATATAAGAATATTATTGTTCACGGCACATTTGCGACTGGAGAACCATTTACCGAGGGAATTGCACAATACATATATGAACTTCCTCCTAAAAAATGGATGAATGATTTTGTGATGGAAGCGAGGGACAGATAAATGAGTCGATTTTTTTCACGGGTACTTATAGGCTTTGCTTTTATCATTATTGATTTTCATTTTGGAATTGATATTATACCGGATATTATTGGCTATATTATCATTGCAAGAGCAATTCAAAAATATGCCGAGTCAAAGTACAATAAAACCGCTGTCCTGCTTTCGTATATTTCAGGAGTCATATCTATAATAGAAATGCCTATCATATATAGTGCAGTAGAGAATTTCCCGACAGTAGTGTTTTTACTTTACGGGTTTATAACAAGCATCATTCAACTTCTTTTCTATTATTATATTTTTGGTATATTCTTTAGCTTTGTTCAGAATACACCTCATGTAAATTACACGAAAAGGGTGAAGCATTTAGTTGTAGGGAGCTTATGGATTGTCATTACATCGATCTATCTTTTTGAAATTACTCAACATATTATTTTAGGATTTGCGGTAGTGATTGCAGGAATAGCATTAATTATTGGGTTTATTATGTTTATCATATACTGTTATAAAATGATGAAGTACGGGAAGTTAATTGAACTAAGCGAAAAGGTAGAACATGTGGAGACAACGTAGACTAGTGAGCAGTGCATCAATTTGGATAATGGGTGAATGACTGTTACTGAATAACAGTATTAGACAGAGCAACTCCGCTTATTAAGCAAATAAAGAAAAAAACCACTAAAATAAACGGAGAAAGTCCGTCTATTTCATAAAAATCCATAAAATATCGAGGTGTTAACGTACCATAAGCGGAATTTCTACCCTTATTTTCAGAGAAACGAGCTCAATTTTTCAAATAAGGGTAAATCCTCCGCTTATTTAACTCTCGGACCTGTGAATATTTTATGGTTAAATTCATTTTATTTAGCTGAGTAATGTTTCCATCTTAGTCATATGGTTTATCATAATCCTGAATTTTAAGCTCTTTTAGAAATTCAATAAAATTTATTCTATATCTATATTTTTCTCTATAATATGACTTTTTACCGAGAAAATCTTTATGCACAATCTCAATAATATATTGTTTCATCCGATTTTCTTCCGCATAATCATAACTTTCGGTAAGTTCTATTAGAAAGGAAACAAGATAATTAAATAATACAGGGAAATCTTTTTCAATTTCTTCCTGGTATTCAACTAAGGCTTTAATATACTTATATAACTCACTTTGTTTAGTAAAACGGAAACTGCATCCTGAATTCCAATACCCAAGCCAAATAGTAAATATACTAACAGAATACCGTCTCAATTCTTTATCAGAATCCCCGAAATATAAATAATATGGATAATGAGGAAACGCCATTCCACCATCAAAACCTAATATTCGGAAGCCACTGTTCAATACTTTATTAACTTCTGTAATAATCATACTTTTTTCTTCCATTGTAAGTTTCTTATCTTCTGACTTCATAATACCCCCTCAATTTTTTACTTTTATTATATCAAAATATTGGTAAGTTATTGAATTCTTGCCTGTAAATAAAGAAAATATATATTGAGGTGATTAAATGAAATATACTTGTCCTTGTTGTGGCTATAAAACATTAGATGAAGAACCTCCAGGAACATATGAAATATGTAGTATCTGTTTTTGGGAAGATGATGGAGTTCAATATGAAGACCCAGATTATGAGGGAGGCGCAAATCTACCATCTTTAAGAAAGGCACAGAAAAATTATGTCTTATTTGGGGCTTGTGAAGAAAGTTGTATTGGGGCTATAAGAAAACCAAACGAAAATGATGTAAGAGATCTTGATTGGAAACCATTATAAGTTAATAGAAGATTAATGCATTAAGTTAACTAGAAAGTAGGTAAATCAATGATTCCATTAGTTTATGACCAAGTAAATGGTTGGGGAAAAGACGATGAATTTTTTCTAACATTATTAAAGAAGATCAATGTAAAGACAATAGCTGATTTAGGATGTGGGACAGGGAGATTAACAACTCACTTTGCAAAAGCAGGCTATCAAATTACAGCAATTGACCCAAATGAAGAAGCAATTGAATATGCAAAAAATAAGCAACATTCCAGTGAAGTAACATGGATTGTTGGTGATAGTACAAATCTACAAACGAATACATATGAAACAGTCATTATGACTGCGAATGTTGCACAAGTATTTCTCACAGAGGAAAGTTGGGAAAAGGTTGTTGCAGATGCTTTCCGAGCGTTAAAACAGGGAGGCCATTTTATTTTCGATACTCGTAATCCATTAGCAAAGGTATGGGAAGAGTGGGAAAAAGATACGACACCTGATTTAGCAACAGATTTGTTGAACGGTGAGCCACTTGAAATTTGGACACAATATGAAGGATTAGTAAATGATGTGTTTACGTTTTATGAAACGGTAAAAAGAAAACACACTGGAGAAGTAATGATTCATGAAAAGATGCAATTGAAATTTAGAACACAGGAAACAATATATGAATCACTGAAAAGAGCAGGGTTTTCGCAGGTTCAAGTTTATGGAGATTGGGAATTTAATCAAGAAACTTCAAAAAATAAATCTTTTATTTTCCACAGTATCAAATAAATCTCTTTAACGACTCTTTTGGGCCGTATTTATTTATATGGTATAATGCTAAAAAATGGATAATAGGAGAGTAAATATGGAAATCATATTCCTGGTAATCGTGTTGTTTTTAATTATTTTGTTCTTTATTTCCTTTACTCTATTTATTAGACGATTAATAATAAATTCCGCGGTTAAAGCAAATAATTCGAATGATTTAAATGAAAAAATGATAAATTAATTGAACAAAACGAACAGCTCCTTTTATTACTAAAGGAACAAAAATAGATTTTTAAGATACAGAGTAAATATAAGTACTTAAGCTTTCATATTTTTAATATACAAATATAATAGGGGAGAAAAATAGCCGTGATTTCAAATCAAGAACTACATATACGACTTATGGACAAGACTGATTTCAATCTAATGGTAAAGTGGCTAATAATCAGCAGGTATTAGAGTTTTATGAAGAACCACCTTCAAATTTAGAACGAGTGATAAATAAATACGCACCAAGAATAGACGGCAAACACTATGTTACTCCCTGTATTGTAGAATACAATAAATGAATCAATTGGTTATATCCAATATTATGAGCTTCAAGATACTGAACTTAAAAAGTACGGCTATCCAGGAAACCAAAATATTTATGGAATAGATCAATTTATTGGTGAACCTAAATTATGGGGGCAAGGAATAGGGACAAAAATGATACAAATGATGTTAAATTTCCTTTGTAATAAAGGTGCCTCAAAGGTTCTATTAGAGGTGAAAAGTAATAATGTCAGAGCAATATCAAGCTATAAAAAATGCGGTTTTAAGAGAATTAAAGATCTTAACAACGATCTGGTTTTAATGGAATGGATAGTTTGAATTGATTGAACATAAAAAGGAGAACCCATTTTAACCAAAACGGATTCTCCTTATAATTAAAAAATAGTACTTACGAGCTTTTCATCAATTCCGCCACGGCTGACACTACTTTTATTTTGCCGTATATTTTTTTATAGCCGGAATAATTTCATTGCCAATAAGCTCGATGTTTTTCATCACTTTATCGAACGGAACGCCGCCGAAATCAATTTGAGCCATGAAACGTTGCATGCCGAACAGTTCATATTGGTACAGCATTTTTTCAATAATTTGGTTCGGGCTGCCGACCATTAAGGCATCCTCTACTCGAGGAGCCTCTTCTACTTGCCAGCGCGGATAACCTTGTCCACGAATTGCCTGGAAACCGCCGCTTAAAAAAGGATGCATCCCGTCAACTGCCTCTTGTTCTGTTTCTGCAACATAAAATAAACTTGTCGTTGCGATCGGTAATGTACTCGCATCAAAGCCGCTGCGATCAGCTGCTTCCCGGTAAGCATCAACCGAAGCCTTGAAGTTAATCGATGGACCGCCTAATGTTGTTAGCATCATCGGTATTCCCATATAACCAGCTTTTATGGCACTTGCCGGAGGTCCACCAACTGCACGCCAAATAGGAATGGAGCCGTTTAATGGCTGCGGTAAAATATGGGCATTATTTAAAGAAGGACGGAATTTACCACTGTAATTGACAACCGTATTGTCATTTAACTGTTTTAGTAAAGCTAACTTTTCCTCAAATATTTCCTCGTAATCACGTAAGCTCACACCGAACAATTCATGTGCGCCAACACGCGATCCACGACCCGCAACAATTTCTGCACGGCCGTTTGAAATTAAATCAATCGTAGCAAAGTCTTCATATACACGAACCGGATCAGCTACACTTAATACCGTTGCAGAGCTGGAAAGTTTGATGCTCTTCGTTGCATTGGCTATCGCACCTAACACAACCGAATGTGCCTGTGTTGTAAAATATTGCTGATGACTTTCACCGACAGCAAATACATCAATACCAGCTTGCTCGGCTAATTGGCTTGCTTCAATAATTTCCTTTAGACGCTCTTGTGCAGAAATACGAGAGCCTGTTAAAGGATTTGGCATATGATCACCTAATGTGTACAACCCAAATTCCATTCCTTTTTTTTCATCAATTCGATATTGTTCCATCATTCATTTCTCCTTAAAAAATTGGTTTTAGTTTTGCAGCAATTTCTTCGCGTTTCTCTTCCAAAAAGTCCGGTAGATCTAGCTGTTCCCCGAGTGTTTCGATATCGCCGTCTCGTAAAAAGCCTGGACCATCAGTTGCTATTTCAAATAAAATTCCGTTCGATTCACGGAAATATAAGCTTTTAAAATAATATCGGTCTACAATGCCTGATGAGGTGAATCCACGTTTTTTTACTTGTTCATCCCAATAGGCGAGTTCTTCGTCATTTTTCACACGAATCGCCAAATGGTGGATGCTACCTCGACCTGGTTTTTCGGAAGGACCATCCTGTTCGTTGATGAAAATCTCACCAAATATTTCACCTTTAACGGATTGGAGAAGGGCAGTGGTTTCTGTCTGTTCCTTTACTTCATAACCGAATATTTCTGTTAATGTATGGATCAGTTTCCCCATACTTTTTACGGTCATTTCTACAGGACCCATACCTTGTATTTGATGTTCAGCCGGTACTACCGACTTTTCATACGTTTCCCAATAGGGCACTTTTGTATTGGGCGCGGCAATTAGTGCCATTCGTAAACCTTCTTCATCCTCAAATAGCACAGCAGGACGGTTCGTAAATGTAGAGCGCCCCTCATGCTTTACACCAAACTCATCAAACCGCTTCACCCAATAGTTCAGGCTCTCTTCGGAAGGGACGATTAAACCGATTTTCGTAATCGCATTCGTACCGCGATGAGTGCGTCCGACTAGTGGAATTTCAAAAAATGATAACTCGGTGCCTGGACTGCCTGTTTTATCTCCGTAGAATAAATGATACATTGAAGTTTCATCTTGATTAACTGTTACTTTTACACGGCGCAACCCTAGAACATCTCGGTAAAATGTATTATTTTGCTGTGCATTTTTCGTAATCATAGAAATGTGGTGATGTCCTGGAATTGTATACATATATGTTTCCTCCTATATTTTACTTACTCCGCTGTTCACTATTTTTTTGAACACGGGAAATCAGTTTATACAATGTTTTTTGTTCTTCTTTTGTTAATGTTTCATCAAAAAAAGAAGATTGAAAGGCGAGCTGGGCTTCAAAAGCATTGTTTAACTTTTCGTTGCCTTTTGGTGTTAATGAGATAAATTTCGTTTTCCAGTCCTGATGTCTTACAATAAGCTGTTCCTGTTCAAGACGTGTAAGCATTCGGGAAATACCACCTTGTGTAACCGTTACTTTCTTTGCAAGCTCGGATTGTGTAATCGGCTCGAATATGGAGATTTGCAAGAGCACATCGAATTGCGCAGTCGTTAAGTCAAACTGTTTTAAAAACTCATTTGAAAGGTTATTACTTTCATGAGTAAAACGCATCATACGAAGCCATATAAGAGAGCCTAAAGTATTTTTCTTCATCGTACACGTCCTTTCTTAATTATCACTTTACTACTCAAATGATAATAATGCAATGAAAATATCTCGAATTCGAAATAAAATAAATTGTAACTTTTTTACTTTTCTTGCGACCAATATAGAAAGGGGGATGACAAATGCGAAAATGGTTTATTTTATGCGTTTTTGTTTTATTAGGTGGCTGTCATTCACCACAGCAATCCGGTTTTATTAAAGCGCTGGAGGAACTGCAAGTACCTGTAAGAGTAATGGAGAAAAAAGAAAAATCGATTTTCACGCAGGATTTAAATGGGGAAAAGCCGAAAACGTATTTACTGAATGATAAATTACTCTCGGTATATACATTTGACCAGAGCAAAGATCGTTCAAAAGCGAAGCAGCTATTTTACGAAAAAACCGCATCACAAAATGTCGTCTCTTATGAACTGTATGAGCTAAATACAATGCTCATTTTTTATGTCCATGAACAAAATTTACATGTTGCCATTCCATACGATGAGCAGATCCGCAAAGCTCTAACACAACTAGGGGAGGACGAAGAATGAAAAGAATACTTGTATTTGCGGTGTTGCTGCTGTTAGTCGGATGTACAGATGAACAGAACGATTCAGGTTTAATTCAGCGCGCGGTAATTGAACGGGTAGTTAGCGATAATAATATTGGGACAGAAGAGATCATGGTTTTTGATCAAGAGGAGCTTGATGACATCCAGGGTTATTTGTCCGAAACAAAATGGCAGCCAAATGTCGAGGCCGAAATGGCAAGGAAAGAAGATGTAGTATTGAGATTATTTATTGAATTGGAGAAAAACTTGCCCGAACGAATTAACACGTACCGCATCTGGTATGAGCAGGATCAGTCCATGACGATTCTAAGTAATGTTGAAACAGAAGGATACGGACGGCTGAATGCTGAATTTGGCAAACCATTTAAAGAGCTGCTTCAGCCATTGATAAATGAAAAAAAGCAGGTCATTGATATCCACGGTCAGCTTGAAAATGAAGAACTGTTTGAACAGTTTTTAAAAGACATCGAAGCAAATAACGAAACATTACTTGAAATGACCCGTTATACAATCGAAGGGGATCCGATTTATTGGACAATAGAATATGACGGACAGCAATTTGCGATTGAAATTGATAACCGGGAAGATGCATTTGGAAGTAAAACGGTTGAAAACTATCAATGCACAAAACTAGATGAGGTTGTGACAGGTTCTTTAATCGATTATAACTTTACAGGGTGTGAAGAAGGCTATGATATTAATTTGCTGTCGGTTGAAAAAACTACAGAGGCATCTACTAAGCTTGAAATTCCAAATATAAACTTCGTAATTGGTGATCAAACAATTAAAACTTATAAAGGGGCATATTCCTGGAGCTCATTTGATGCATCGACCGGAGAAACGACTACAACTATGACAGACCATGCATCGCCCAATCAAATGATGGAGGCAGTTCAGGAAATAGAAGTGAATTTAAATGAACCGGTTGAGATCACTTTTGATAGTGAACCGACAAAGGTAGAATTCAACATTTGGAATGAAGCGGGAATCATCTCAACGTATCATTCATTGGAAGAAATTAAGGAAACAGGGCCTATCATTCTGGAAATTGTAGGCTATTGGAATGAGAGTCGCGCAACGTATGTGACGGCGTTAATAAATGAATAGGGGACAAAAAAGGCGATGGGAAATGAATTCTAGTGAAAGTAGATAAAACAGTTTTCTCACAAATATACAAAAGGCCTCAAGAGTTTGTCTCTCGAGGCTTTTTGTCTTTTTATTATGAATTTAACTAGATGCTTAGCAGAAACAAGTTGTTCACGTTCATTAATTTGAATAGATTAATAATCATTGTAGATATCGTATCTACTTTATTTAAAGCGATGAATAAGTTGATTGGAATGGAGGGACCGTGACTCCACCGGGAACAGCAAAATTTATTTTGCGACGAGTAACCGCAGGAGCACCGCGCGGAAGATCCATTAAATTGTGCCTGCCGTTGTAGGCACAATTTAGTTAGCTGGAGCCGTGCCCGGGGAAAGCTTCGGTCCCGGAATGGAAATCAACGGTTTAATATTAATATAATTTTTAACTAACACTTTTTAAGAGTTTGTCTACAGTCTCAACAATAATTATTTAAATTGACCAGCAATCGCTAATGCTTGTGTGAAATCTTCAATTAAATCATCTTCATTTTCCAAACCGACTGAAAAACGTAGCAAGCCATCTGTTATACCACGCTTCGCACGCTCTTCCGGCTCCATTGCCGCATGACTCATTTTGGCAGGGTACGATAAAATCGATTCGACACCACCAAGACTGACAGCAAAAACGGGAATTTTCATTGCATCAACAAACACTTTGGCAATTTCATAGTTCGGTAAACTAAAGGACAATACCGCACCAGCAGAAGTTGCTTGCGCTGCATGAATTTCATAGCCAGGGTGAGTAGGAAGACCAGGGTAATACACTTTTTCTACTAACGGATGGTCATGTAAAAACTGTGCAATACGCATCGCAACACGTGATTCTTCATTAAAACGGACAGCAGTTGTTTTCATGTTCTGAATTAACGTGTAGCAATCCTGAACACCAAGTACAGACCCAAAAGAATTTTGAATGAAATAAATTTGATTGCCGAGCTCCTCATCCTTCGTTACGACTAGTCCAGCCACAATATCCGAATGTCCCGACAAAAACTTAGTCGCAGAATGAATGACAACATCTACACCCATATCAAGTGGCTTTTGATGCAGTGGTGTCATAAATGTATTATCCAAAAATGTCATGGCACCGTGGTGTTTCGCAATATCGACAACAGCGTGAATATCCGTAATACCTAACGTTGGATTTGATGGTGTTTCCATATAAATTAATTTCGTTTCTGGACGAACTGCTGCTTTCACTGCCTCAATATCCGTAAAGTCTACAAATGTATGGGTAATACCATAGCGAGGCAATACTTTTGTGACAAAACGGTAAGTCCCGCCGTATACATCCTCTGTAATGACAATATGATCACCGGCAGATAAAATCATAAAGCATGCTGATACGGCAGCCATACCTGTTGCAAAGGCGAAACCTCGATTTCCGCCTTCCAGCTCGGCGATTGCTTTTTCCAATGCGGCCCGTGTTGGGTTACCGGAGCGGGCATAATCATATTCGCCAAATTCATCGATCGATTCTTGATGGAAAGTGGAAGATAAGTACATCGGTACATTTACGGCACCTTTTTTATCGGCATAGCCTTCTCGAATGGCTCCGTGAATGAGGGCTGTTTCAATGCGATTTGTCATGCGAACTCACCTCGTAACGTATCGAAAACTTGCTTTAGATCGGCAATTAAATCATCCGCTTCTTCAATTCCTACAGAAAAACGTAGCAATCGGTCACATACACCACGTGCTACTCGCTCGTCATACGGCATATCGGCATGAGTCTGTGTGGCAGGATACGTAATAAAGCTCTCCACACCACCTAGGCTTTCCGCAAATGTAATAAGTTTCATGCCTTTTAAAAATGGATTGACCATTAACGCTTCCTTCACGCGGAATGAAAGCATACCGCCTTTTCCTGTATATAGCACATCTGTAACAAGTGGTTCAGTCTTTAAATAGTCAGCAATTTTTTTCGCATTCGCATCATGCTGCTTCAGACGAAGATGCAACGTCTTCAGTCCACGAATAAGTAGCCATGAATCCATCGGTGCTAACACCATACCGATTCCATTATGATAATAGGCTAGCTTCTCACATAGCTCCGAACCTTTTGCAACGACAAGTCCTGCCAATACATCATTGTGTCCGCCAATATATTTCGTCGCACTATGTAAAACAATATCCGCACCTAATTCAATTGGACGCTGGAAATAAGGTGTATAAAATGTGTTATCCACAATTAAAAGTAATTGATGCTTTTTAGCCAATGCTGCATATTGAACTAAATCAATTTCCTGCATTAAAGGATTCGTTGGTGTCTCAATAAACAGGGCTTTCGTATTTTCGTTAATTGCACGCTCTACATTATTTACATCTGTAAACGCATTATAGATAGGTTTAATGTTGTAATTTTCTGAAAACGTTTTAAATAGTCGGTACGTCCCACCGTATAAATCTTCCGGTACGATTAATTCATCATTCGGTTTAAATAATGACATGACAAGCTGAATGGCTGCCATTCCTGAACTGCAGGCAAACCCAGCATCTCCACCTTCAAGTTCTGCAATTCCTTCTTCTAAAATGGAACGTGTCGGATTTTTTGTACGTGTATAATCATAGCCCGTAGATTCACCGATTCCTGTATGCTGGTAGGCTGTTGACATATAGATTGGAGGGTTAATTGCTCCTGTTTTTGCATCACTTAAATTCCCAAGCTGTACTAATTTTGTTTCTATAGAGCGCTGTGACATGAAAACACTTCCTTACACTAAATTTACGAAACATTTTAAATGAATCGATTATTAAATCAATTTAACATGAACAACTGAAAGGGACAATAGAGGAAAGGGGGAATTAACGAAATGAAGAGTAAAACGTGTAAAAAAGAACAATAACGCAAGTCTGCAACTTATATTCAGCTATTAATATGCTACTGAACTTCAAACGGTATTTATAAATATTTGCAAAAACGAAAGCATATACTCCCAAAAGGTGTACGACAACAATCGACATTTTTGTTTGGCAATATACGATGGTTCCCGATGATAAGAACCTTTCTTGTTAATTCCTCATCTTTCCGCTTCTTCTTAACCCTGGAGTAATTCCACATTTTATGATTGATATATAGTGAAAATAACACGTAAAACAACAAAATATAGCAATATACTGATAACGGATATGCAAGATTGGCAGCATGCCTTCTATATGGATTTCAAAATAAATGAAGAGGAGAAGGTAATTTAATGATATATATATTTCTAATAGATGCATTCGGTCTCATTGAAACAGCCTTTGTTATAAAGTCATACTTTTTAGCTGTTGCAACATGTTTTCTAGTATATTTGAAGATTACTCGGGCTAATTTGCCACACTTAAAAAAACACGTAACTGAATGGGAACTTCAAAATGGAAGTCCTTAATCAGCTTGTGTCGCAATATGGGTACTTGGCTATTTTCGTAATTCTTTCATTAGGGCTTTTCGGACTCCCAATTCCTGATGAATTACTCGTTTTATGGATAGGGTATTTTACTAAAATCGGCACGCTGAATTACACCTATTCTCTTGTCGTCTGCATTATCGGCACGTTTCTCGGGATGATGTTCAGCTATTATGTCGGAAAAAAAGCGGGGCGTCCTTTAATTGAGCGAATTGGCCGGTGGATTGGATTAACAGATAAAAGAATAGGAAAGACCGAAAAATGGATTCATAAGTACGGTCCGTCTTCTATTGTCATCAGTTTCTTTATACCAGGCATACGGCATGTTACTGGCTACTTTTTTGGTGTTTCTCAGATGAGATTAAAAACCTATGCGATCTATGTAGGCATCAGTGCAATTATTTGGTGTTGTTTACTTTTAACTTTAGGAAGAATTGTAGGTCACTTTGATTAATAACACGGGGGAGAGTTAAAAGAGCAATGGTTAATATTCATTATGAAAGCCACGAAATGTTGAATCAATAACATTTCATGGCTTTTTTAGTTTTTCTGATTAAGATTTGATTATTTGGCTTGTTCGTTCTTTAATAAATCACGAATTTCTTTTAATAGTTCTTCCTTCGTATCAAGTTCCGGTGTAGGCTCTTCTACAATTTCCGATTCCTTTTTCCGATTTAATTTTGTTAATAGTCGTAGAGCCATGAAAATGGCAAACGCAATAATAAGAAAATCAATGATCGATTGGACAAATACTCCAAGCGCTATTTGTGCCTCACCTGAACCAAATTTCCACTCATTCTTTAAATCAATTCCACCTGTAAGCATCCCTACAAGGGGCATTATTATATTTTCTACTAAGGATGTTACGATTTTTCCAAATGCAGATCCAATTACAACTGCAACAGCTAAATCAATAACATTTCCTTTCATAGCAAATTCCTTAAAGTCTTTCCACATGTTCAACAACTCCCAATATCAATTATTAATGCAGTATACTATACTAACGATTACCTCTATAATTATCAACTATGAAATAAAGTTGAAATTTAGTAAAATGAATAGAATAATAGGGTATTAATAAGTTAAAGATTGGTGGAGGCTATGACAAAAAGCAAAAAGAAACAACCTTTATTATCACCCAAAGTAAAAATCTACATAATCGTACTGCTCATCCCGATATCATTAACGATATACATATTTGCTTTTTTTAGCTGGCAGCAAATTCGTGGATTACCTTTTATCGAACGATTTACCGAAAAGTCGGTCTACCAGCAAATTCAGGATCAGTTTGATTTAGAAATCCCAATCGAATACATACCGGTATATGTGGCTGCGGAACAAAAGTACAATGTACCATGGACACTTCTCGCTGCACATCATCGTGTGGAAACACGCTTTTCTACAATGAGAACACTTATTTCTCCTGTGGGAGCAGAAGGGCATATGCAATTTATGCCTTGTACATTTGTCGGCTGGAAGCATCCATCATGTAAAGACTTAGGTTTAGGGGAAATCCCAGAAAAGGATAAAACAAATCCAGCGGTAATTAAAAAATATGGTGGGTATGGGGTAGATGCAAATGGCGATGGTATTGCAGATCCATTTGACATCGAAGACGCGATCTATAGTGCGGCAAAGTTTTTATCAATTGCCGGTGTAAGGAATGGGGAATTGAAAAAAGCAGTTTTTCAATATAATCACAGCGATGCATATGTAGAAGATGTTTTATATTATTACAAACAATACCGTGATTATGGCGATCAGCTTAAGCAAATCGCAATGGGTGATACCAAATAAAAAAGTGTGACGTGAAGTCACACTTTTTAAAATCTTAGATGCAGAAATTAATTTTGATTGAGTGTTATTTACATTGCTTTTCGCATAGATCGTAAAATGAAGCTTACAATGAAAATTAATACAATAGCACCGATTAAAGCTGGGAATACGTAGAAGTCTGAAACTCTCCAACCCCAGTTTCCTAATAACATACTACCGATCCAAGAACCGACAATACCAGCAATAATGTTACCAATAATGCCTCCTGGAACGTCCTTACCTAGAATAACTCCTGCTAACCAACCTAAAATACCTCCGATAATTAAAAACCAAATGAAACTCATCATAATTGTCCAACTCCTTCTGAAAATAGTGAATGATAATTGCATCTAGTTAGTTATTTCCTTTCTTCAGAAGGGTTAAACATTTTTATTGTTATGCTATGGATTATTATAGAATGGTAGCGCCTAGACAGCCTTTAAAATGTTGCAGCGCCCAGGCATGTCCTGCCTCATTGAAACTAGCTACCGCCTTTTCTGGAATTGTGATTTTATAGCCAAGGTTGTAGCTGTCAACGGCTGTATGCAATACACATATATCTGTACAAACCCCGACAAGAACAACTTCTTCAACACTTCGCTCACGAAGAAGGATATCCAAGTTTGTCCCTGCAAAAGCACTATAGCGGGTTTTATCGAAAGAAATGACTTGTTCTTTGTATTTTTCATACATATCCTTTACAGATCCGTACAGATCACGGCCTTTTGTTCCTCGAATATTATGGGGAGGGAACAATTTCGTTTCAGGGTGGTAAGGATCATTTTCCTCATGTAAATCATTTGCGAAAATAACTACTTCATTTTGTTCAACAAATTGTTCAATTAACGTGCTTATGTTCTGTTCAATAGCCTGGCCAGGTGCTCCACAAGTTAATTTTCCATCCGATGCGACAAAATCATACGTATAATCAATTACAATTAACGCTTTTTTCACCATAAATATCCTCCTTAAGTGTTATAAAACTATTATGCCATGGTAAGAGAAATAAAGATAAAATAAAATATTAACTAAATATTCAAAATATTTTGATTTATTTTGTGCGATACTGTATATTAAGAATATCAAAAAAAATGGGGTGGATAAGATGGATCAGGCATTAATGAGAAAGTTAAACCGTCAGGCACTTATTTTTGTAGGAATCCACAGCTTTATAATCATGAACTTTGCAATTGAATTACTACTACTCAAATAAAATGGGATATTCTTAACCTAGCATCAGTTTGCTAGGTTATTGTTTTTTTGTTAATCATTTTAAACTGTTTAACGACAATGCTAACAAGGCATGTAAGCATTTAGGACAAGTACGGTGATGAGCTTCAACACAATTTTTAAATAAAAATAAATTAAATTTTTAAAAAATTCAAATTTATAAAAATTGAACTGAAAGAGAATAAAAGGCACAGTAATCACTATGAAAACGGTTCCAAAAAAATCGAACATTTAGAATTGTATAAAAAATTCAAAAAATAGTGTTGACGGTAGCACTCATTCCGTACTATGATAACAACAATTTAGTACACCACATCATTCAAGCACACAAACATGTTACATGAATGATGTGACCAAATCGATTCCCTGTACAATTAAAAGTTAGAAAATTCTTACTTTTAATTGTTGGGAAGCGAAATATATAACAACAAGAGTGAAAGCTTTGCGTTGAGGGGCGTTTAATATGAGAAGTGATATGATCAAACTTGGAGTTGACCGAGCTCCACACCGTAGCCTTTTATATGCTACAGGTAAAGTAAAGGCGAAAGATTTAGAGAAGCCGTTTATCGGTGTTTGTAACTCATATATTGATATTATTCCAGGTCATGTGCATTTACGTCAGTTTGCAGACGTTGTAAAGGAAGCCATTATAGAAGCAGGCGGTATTCCATTTGAATTCAATACAATTGGTGTTGATGACGGAATAGCAATGGGTCATATCGGCATGCGTTATTCATTGCCATCTCGGGAAATTATTGCAGATTCAGCCGAAACAGTTATTAATGCACACTGGTTCGATGGCGTGTTTTACATTCCGAACTGTGACAAAATTACACCGGGTATGCTAATGGCGGCTGTCCGAACGAACGTACCATCAGTATTCGTTTCTGGCGGTCCGATGGAAGCTGGTATTTCATCAACTGGTAAGCAATTATCATTGACGAGTGTATTTGAAGGAGTCGGCGCACATAAGGCAGGAACGATGTCAGCAGAGGAACTTCTTGATATTGAAAACAATGCATGTCCAACATGCGGATCATGTTCAGGAATGTTCACAGCCAACTCAATGAATTGCCTAATGGAAATGCTAGGTTTGGCTTTGCCAGGTAACGGAACAATTGTTGCAACTAGTGACAAGCGGAAAGAGTTAATTTATGAAGCAGCCAAACACTTGGTACGCATGATTAAAGAAGACGTAAAACCACGCGATATCGTAACAAAAGAAGCTATTGATGATGCATTTGCATTGGATATGGCAATGGGTGGTTCAACAAATACAGTACTTCACACATTGGCAATCGCGAACGAAGCTGAAATCGAATATAACATTGAAGAGATTAATAAAGTCGCAGAACGCGTTCCTTATATTGCGAAAATTATGCCGGCATCGGATATATCGATGGATGACATTGCAAAAGCAGGCGGCGTACAGGCAATTATAAATGAATTAACGAAAATTCCAGGTGCGATCCATCCAGATCGTCCAACAATCGCAGGCGTAACGATGCGAGAACTTGTAAAAGATTACGAGATTACGAATGATAAGGTTATTCGTACAAAAGATAACCCATATAGTGCTGTAGGTGGGCTTTCCGTTCTATTCGGAAATATCGCACCTGAAGGATCTGTTATTAAGGTAGGTGCTGTTGACCCTTCTATTAAAACATTTACAGGTGAGGCAATCGTATTTGAATCACAGGAAGAAGCACAAAAAGCAATCGATGAAGGCATTGTACGTGAAGGGCACGTAGTTGTCATTCGCTATGAAGGGCCAAAAGGTGGTCCGGGTATGCCGGAAATGCTTGCTCCTACATCAGCGATTCAAGGACGCGGATTGGGAACGAAAGTAGCTTTAATTACAGATGGTCGTTTCTCAGGCGCATCACGCGGAATTTCCATCGGTCATATTTCTCCAGAGGCTGCTGAAGGAGGTCCAATCGCTTTAGTAAACAATGGAGATATTATCGAAATCGATTTACCAGGTCGAACAATTAATTTACAAGTTTCTGATGAAGTTCTTGCAGAGCGTCGTCAAAACTTACAACCATTTGAACCAAAAATAAAGCGCGGTTGGCTTGCACGTTACTCAGCTTTAGTAACGAATGCTTCCCAAGGCGGCGTAATGAAAATATAAAAAGAATAATATAAATCGTTGATGAGGTTAAAGAATATAGAGTCTTGTATTTACCAGAGAGCCGGTGCTGGTGGAAGCCGGTGATACAACTATATTCGACATCCCCTCGGAGTGAGCTATTAAACGCATTCGCCATTAGATAGCTCCGGGCATAATCGAAATGCTCGTTATTAATGAATCGCTCTCTTTATTAGTTGCACAAATTTCTTATGGAATTTGGTAATAGAGAGGTCAAGGCGGTTCACGAGGTAGCAAGGTGGACATTGGTTCTTTTAAAGGGACCTTTGTTATCTTTGCTATAAATAAGGGTGGTACCATGAAAAGTCTTTTTCATCCCTACGTAAGAGGTTTTCTTTTGCGTGCGGATATAAGAGGCTTTTTCTTTTTATATAAAATTAGTCCATGAGTTAACATATAAAGTTTTTTAAAAGGAAGGAGTATTAAAAAATGAGTACAAATGTTTCAATCAGTAAAGAAATTGAAATGCCTGAGGAACAGCCACAAGTAATTAAATCTAGAGATGGTGCCGATATTTTAGTGCAGGCATTACATGATCAAGAAGTAGAAATTATTTTTGGATATCCAGGTGGGGCCGTATTACAGATTTACGATGCACTTTACCGTAACCCGATTCGCCATATTTTAACACGACATGAACAAGGTGCTATTCACGCAGCTGAAGGGTATGCACGTGTTATGAATAAGCCCGGTGTAGTCATTGCGACATCTGGACCAGGGGCAACAAACCTTGTAACAGGTATTGCGGATGCGATGATTGATTCCATTCCACTAGTAATTTTTACAGGTCAGGTAGCGACGTCAGTCATCGGTACGGACGCTTTCCAGGAAGCAGATATTATGGGGATCACAACACCAATTACAAAGCACAACTATCAGGTACAGGATGTAGCGGATATTCCACGAATCGTTAAAGAAGCATTCCATATTGCGAATACAGGACGTAAAGGGCCGGTAGTTATTGATTTCCCAAAAAATATTTCACAATCTGTCTTCCTTGAGGATATAAAAGCACCTGAAGATATTTATTTACCAGGATATCAACCAACGACAAAACCGAACTATTTACAAATTCAAAAAGCGATCCAGGCGATTACTTTAGCTAAAAAACCTTTAGTACTTGCAGGTGCAGGTGTATTATTCGCAGATGCGTGTGAACAATTAACTGAATTTATTGAAAAATACAATTTACCCGTTGTAAACACATTGCTTGGTTTAGGAAGTATACATGGGCAGCATAAACAATTTTTCGGAATGGCGGGAATGCATGGTTATGCAACAGCTAATGATGCCATAACAAAATGCGATTTATTAATCAATATCGGGGCACGATTTGACGATCGCCTGACAGGGAAATTAGCAACATTTGCACCGAATGCAACGATCATTCATATTGATATCGATCCAGCAGAGATTGGGAAAAATGTTCCAACAGACATTCCAATTGTAGCGGATGCAAAAGAAGCACTCTATGCATTATTGAAAAAAGATTTCCAAGGACCAGATACAACGGAGTGGATGAGTTATTTAAATGATAGTCGCGATAGATACCCACTTTGGTATGAAGATGCTGGTGAGGAAATTTTACCGCAGCAAGCACTGGAAATCATCCATAGGCTAACTGGTGGCGATGCAATTGTCACAACAGACGTAGGTCAACATCAAATGTGGGCAGCACAATATTATCATTTAAACAATCCACATGGCTGGGTTACATCAGGTGGATTAGGAACGATGGGCTTCGGTTTCCCCGCAGCAATCGGTGCACAATTTGCGAAACCTGATAAGAAGGTTATTTCCATCGTAGGTGATGCAGGATTCCAAATGACAAACCAAGAGCTGATTCTATTAAAAGAATTCAATTTACCTGTAAAAGTTGTCATTTTGAATAACAGCTGCTTAGGAATGGTACGTCAATGGCAGGAAACTTTCTATGAAGAGCGCTACTCTCAAAGTCTTATGCCGATTCAGCCGGATTTCGTAAAACTTGCTGAGGCATATGGAGTAAAGGGCTATCGAATTGATAATTTATCGGAGGCAGAAGCAATTTTTGCCGAAGCAATTAATTCAGATGAACCAGTCGTAATTGACTGTCGAGTTAAACAGCTCGTGAGCGTCTTCCCAATGGTCGCACCAGGAAAAGGATTACATGAAATGATTGGAGTGGAAAAACCATGAAACGTGTGCTCACAGTAACAGTAATTAATCAAAGCGGAGTATTAAATCGAGTGACAGGTTTGTTAATGAAACGCCAATTCAATATTGAATCAATTACAGTTGGTCACTCAGAACAGCCGAACTTCTCGAAAATGACGTTTATCGTTCATGTGGAAGATGAAAATAAAATCGAACAGTTAATTAAACAGCTATCGAAGCAAATTGACGTATTAAAAGTAAATGATATTACAGAAAAATCAATCGTTCTTCGTGAGCTGGCACTCATTAAAGTAGTATCACCACCGAATATGCGAATGGAAATGAATGCAATTGTTGAGCCGTTCCGACCGCAAGTTGTAGATACCTCAAAAAATGTTGTCACATATGAAGTTGTTGGTCATCCGGAAAAAATCGATGCATTTATCGAACTGATTAGACCATACGGCATTAAAGAATTAACACGTACCGGCGCAACTGCATCGATTCGTGAAGCACAAAAAATCGAAGGTCCACAACTATCAATTTTAAAATAACCGGCATTCCATACGGGGCGGAGGATGTCATCTGATGCCCGTATATCAAAAAATATATAATTCAACTTAATTGGAGGAAATGAAAATGTCTAAAATGTATTATGAAAATGAAATCAACGAGCAAGTACTAAAAGGGAAAAAAATCGCGATTATCGGTTATGGTTCACAAGGCCATGCCCATGCGCTTAACTTAAAAGAATCAGGTTTTGATGTAGTAGTAGGTATCCGTCCAGGTAAATCTTATGATGCAGCAAAAGAAGACGGCGTAGAAGTAAAATCAGTTGCTGAAGCAGCAGCAGAAGCAGATGTAATCCAAATCTTACTTCCGGATGAGCGTCAAAAAGCAGTTTACGAAGCAGAAATCGCACCGTACTTAACAGCTGGTAAAGCGTTAATGTTCGCACATGGTTTCAACGTACACTTCGGTCAAATTCAACCACCAGCAGATGTAGACGTATTCCTAGTAGCTCCAAAAGGCCCAGGTCACTTAGTACGTCGTCAATTCACTGAAGGTGCTGGCGTACCAGGATTATTCGCAATCCACCAAGACGCGACAGGTCAAGCACGTGATTTAGCTCTTGCATACGGTAAAGGAATCGGTTCAGCACGTGGCGGATTACTTGAAACAACATTCGCTGAAGAAACAGTAACGGATCTATTCGGTGAGCAAGCAGTACTTTGCGGTGGTACAACTGAACTTGTAAAAGCAGGTTTCGAAACATTAGTAGAAGCGGGCTACCAACCAGAATTAGCTTACTTTGAAACATTACACGAATTAAAGCTAATCGTTGACCTAATGTTTGAAGGCGGTATGGCGACAATGCGCTATTCAATCTCAGATACAGCTGAATGGGGAGACTATGTATCAGGTCCACGTATTATCGACGCATCTGTAAAAGCACGTATGAAAGAAGTGTTAACAGATATCCAGGATGGTACTTTTGCAAAACGATGGATCGAAGAAAATGAAACGGGTCGTCCAGAATATACGAAGTTTAAAGAAGCTGGCGCTAACCACCAAATTGAAGAAGTAGGCGAAAAATTACGCGCAATGATGCCATTCATCAACAAAGGAAAACAAAAGGTTACAGTGAAATAATATGAGAAAAATTGACATTTTTGATACAACATTGCGCGATGGTGAACAGTCTGCAGGTATTAATTTAAATACAGCAGAAAAAGTGGAAATCGCAAAACAACTAGAGCGTTTAGGTGTCACAATTATTGAGGCGGGATTTCCTGCCTCATCTCCAGGTGACTTGGAAGCTGTTTCGTTAATTGCGAAAACAGTGAAAAATTCAATTGTAACAGGCTTAGCGCGTGCCGTGAAAAGTGACATCGACGCAGTTTGGGAAGCAATTCGCCATGCAGAACAACCACATGTTCATACATTTATTGCAACAAGCCCGATTCATATGGAATACAAATTAAAGAAAAATCCGGATGAAGTAGTCGAGCAGGCAGTAGCCGCTGTGAAATACGCAAAGGAAAAGTTCTCGCTTGTAGAATTTTCCGCAGAAGATGGCTTCCGTTCCGATAAAGAATTTTTAGTACGCATTTGCCAGGAAGTAATTAAAGCAGGTGCAACAACAATTAATATACCGGATACAGTTGGTTACGCATCGCCGGAAGAATATGGCGCATTATTCCGCTATTTACGTGAAAACGTCATCGGAGCAGAGAAGGTTAAATTTTCAGCCCATTGCCACGATGATTTAGGAATGGCAGTAGCAAATTCATTAGCAGCCGTTCAAAATGGTGCGGATCAAGTAGAATGTACGATTAACGGTATCGGTGAACGTGCCGGGAATGCGGCATTAGAGGAAATTGGTGTGGCTCTTCACATTCGTAAAGATTTTTACGGTGTTGAAACAGGGCTTAACTTAAAAGAAATTAAACGTACATCTCAAATGGTAAGCCGCCTGACGAATGTTGTTATTCAGCCTAACAAAGCTGTTGTTGGGAAAAATGCATTTGCTCATGAATCGGGTATTCACCAGGACGGTGTATTGAAAAATCCGGAAACATACGAAATTATTTCTCCGGCACTTGTAGGAGAAGACGATATTCCATTAGTTTTAGGTAAGCATTCCGGACGCGCAGCATTCCGTGATCGTGCTGAAACAATGGGCTTCGAGCTATCGGATGAAAAACTGAACAAAGCATTTGCTGAGTTCAAAAAATTGGCCGACCGCAAAAAAGAAGTGACTGAAGACGATTTAACAACGATTTTAACTGAGCAGCAAGTTTCAATAGAAGATGTTCCGTTATTTGAATTGAAATCAGTTCAAGTTCAGTACGGTACCGAGAATATTCCGACTGCTACTGCATCGATTGTTACTCCTGAAGGCGAAACGAAAACACTCGCTTCAACAGGATCAGGTTCAGTAGAAGCAATCTTCAATACTTTGGAATTACTTGTTGGAGGAAAGGTGAACATACTGGATTACCGAGTACAATCAGTCGGCAAAGGGCGCGATGCACTTGGAGAAGCGGTCGTTAATTTAAAATACAATGGTTATACCTCTACAGGACGCGATTCAGCACAAGATGTACTAGAAGCAAGTGCAAAAGCGTACTTAAATGCAGTCAATCGCCAACTGATTCAGCAGCAAGTACGCGCTGAAAATGCAATTATGGTGTAATAGATTATACAAACTAAATTGTTGTTTGGAGTGAAGGTGGCGAGTGCAACTGCCGGCTATGCCTTTCGTTGCAGAGCGAAGAGGGAGTCAAAGATGCCAATCAAAGCTTCCTGGGGAAATAGCACGATGCCTGAGACTAGGAAAGGAACAAAAGCTAAGAACGCCACGTCCTGTGGCAACGCTTTTGTGACCGACATCGTGTCGGCCTCGTGCCCCCGGAAAGCGTCCGCCGTAACGAAAAACAACGCTAAAACTTTATGAGCAAAATAGCGTCATCACAGCAGATGGCGCTTCTACATCAAGTAACTTCACGTAGAAAGAAAGGTGTTTTACAAATGGAAAAGAAAATTACAGTACTACCAGGTGACGGCATTGGTCCAGAGGTTGTTGCAAGTGCAGTAAAAGTATTACAAGTAATCGGGAAACGTTTTAATCATACATTTCATTTAAACTACGCGGCAATCGGTGGAGCAGCAATTGATCAGTACAACAATCCATTACCGGATGAAACAATTGCTATGTGTGAAGCAAGTGATGCCATTTTATTAGGCGCTGTCGGTGGACCGAAATGGGATAATAACGCACCAAGCCTACGTCCGGAAAAAGGTTTATTAAAAATTCGTAAGCACTTCGATTTATTTGCGAATTTACGTCCTGTGAAAGCATTCCCTAGTTTACTTGCATCTTCTCCATTAAAGCGTGAAGTTGCGGAAAATGTAGACTTAATGATCGTCCGCGAATTAACAGGAGGGCTTTACTTCGGAGAGCCACGTAAAAAAACAGATGCAGGTGCTATTGATACATGTGTGTATTCACGTGAAGAAATTGAGCGTATTGTTGAAAATGCTTTCGAATTAGCTCGTTTACGTCGTGGAAAACTTTGCTCAGTAGATAAAGCAAATGTACTTGATACATCACGTTTATGGCGTGAAATTGTAGAAGAGAAGAAAAAGCAGTACCCAGATGTAGAAACAGAACACAACTTAGTTGACTCAGTGGCGATGAAGCTTATTACAAATCCTGGTCAATATGATGTCATCGTTACAGAAAACTTATTCGGTGATATTTTAAGTGACGAAGCCTCTGTTATTACAGGTTCACTAGGTGTATTGCCTTCAGCGTCAATTCGTGGCGATAACTTCGGTCTTTACGAGCCGGTACATGGTTCAGCACCGGAAATTGCAGGGCAAGGTGTTGCCAACCCGGCAGCAACAATTCTTTCAGTAGCGATGATGCTCCAATACTCATTTGGTTTAAAAGAGGAAGCAGCAGAAATTGAACGTGCGGTTACAGCAGTATTTAATGATGGGTATTTCACAGCAGATTTAGCACAGGAACATACACGTTCACTATCTACTGAAGAATGGACTGAACAAGTACTAAACGAAATCGATGCAAGCTTCGTTTCGGACAGCATTATGATTTCATATAATTAATAGATTTGGATTGAGGATACTGTTGATTGGAATGTGTGGGGGTCGGCGCTTCTGCTGTGGTCGCAATAAATTGCCACCATCCTCAGCGTCAAGTGTCCGACCTGGAATGGAAATCAACACTATATATGGGTAAGGAACGGTGAAAACTATGGGGAAAAATATTATTGAAAAAGTGTGGGAACAGCATGTCGTACATCGTGAAGAAGGGAAACCTGACCTACTTTATATCGACTTACATTTAATTCACGAAGTGACAAGTCCGCAGGCGTTTGAGGGTTTACGCTTAGCAGGACGAAAAGTACGCAGAACAGACTTATGTTTTGCAACAATGGATCATAACGTACCTACTAAAAATTTACCGACGATTAACGATCCAATCGCCAAAAAGCAAATCATGACACTTGCTGAAAATGCGAAAGAATTTGGCATTGAATTAGCAGATATCGGACACCCGGATCAAGGGATTGTCCACGTAATCGGACCAGAACTAGGGTTAACACAACCTGGTAAAACGATTGTTTGCGGAGACTCGCATACAGCTACACACGGTGCTTTCGGTGCAATTGCATTCGGTATCGGAACATCGGAAGTGGAACATGTTCTATCAACTCAAACATTATGGCAATTAAAGCCACCTACAATGGAAATTCGTGTTAACGGTGAGCTAGGTCTTGGCGTAACAGCAAAAGACATCATTTTAGCGATTATCGCCAAGTGGGGAATCGGCGTAGGAACTGGCCATATCGTTGAATATACAGGAGAAGCAATTCGCAAACTTTCTATGGAAGAACGAATGACAATCTGTAATATGTCAATTGAAGCCGGAGCAAAAGCCGGTCTTATTTCTCCAGATGAAATTACAGTCGAATTCCTTCGTGGTCGCCGCCATGTACCACAGGGCGAACAGTTTGAAGAAGCAGCAAAGTACTGGTTAAGCTTAGCGTCTGATCAGGATGCTACTTATGATGTGGTACTTGAAATTGATGCAGACGAAATCGAACCAATCGTAACATGGGGTACGAATCCAGCAATGGGTGTAGGTGTTTCGAAAACGGTACCAACTGCTGCAGACTACAATAACGAGGCTGATAGAGCAGCATTAAATAAAGCACTGGAATATATGGATTTACAAGAAGGACAAAATATTACTGATATCGAGATTCAGCACGTATTTATCGGTTCTTGTACAAACTCACGCATTAATGACTTACGCGCAGCAGCAGATATCGTTAAAGGTGACAAGATAGCTCCAGGTGTTAAAGGTATTGTTGTTCCAGGATCTTGGTCAACAAAACGTCAGGCAGAAGAAGAAGGCCTTCACCAAATTTTTCTTGATGCAGGCTTTGAATGGCGCGAATCAGGATGCTCGGCTTGCCTAGGCATGAACGAAGATGTCATTCCATCCGGTGAACGTTGTGCATCGACGTCAAACCGTAACTTTGAAGGACGTCAAGGCGCGGGTGCACGTACGCATCTTGTATCACCGGCAATGGCCGCAGCTGCCGCAATCCATGGGCGCTTTGTTGATGTCCGTAAGCTACAAAAGCAGGAAGCATAAGGAGAGATTAGTATGGAACCGATTAATATCGTCAACAGCATTTATGCACCACTAGACCGTAAAAATGTCGATACTGACCAAATTATTTCAAAAGAGTTTTTAAAGCGTATTGAGCGTACAGGGTTCGGACAATACGTATTTTATCACTGGCGTTTTGATAAGGACGGCAAGCCAAATGAGGATTTCGTATTAAACAAGCCTGAATATAATAGTGCTGAAATTTTAGTCGCACAGGATAACTTCGGCTGCGGTTCTTCACGCGAACATGCACCATGGGCCATTCTTGATTACGGCTTCCGCGTAGTCATAGCACCGAGCTTTGCAGATATTTTCCATAATAACTGCTTTAAAAACGGTATTTTACCGATTAAATTAACAGAAGCTGAATGTGATGAACTATTGGAAAAAGGCTTAGAAAAAGCACAGGCCATTGAAGTGAACCTGGAGCAACAAACAGTTACTACAGGTTATGGCAAAACGTATTCATTTACGATTGACCCATATTATAAGCAAATGCTGTTAAATGGCTGGGATGAAATTTCGTTGACATTCCAGTATGAAGATCAAATAGCGGCATATGAGAAAAAGCGTATAGCATATTAAAAAACAAGTCTGTTACTTAGGGATAAAACCTATGTAGCAGACTTTGTCTTATTTTTCCGCTTGTTGCCGAAAAATGATATGTTATAATTTTTATAAAAGGTTTAAATAGGTGAGGTGTGGCTGATGAATAGTTTTTGGAGCTGGTTCGGCATTATTTTTGCTATATTATTTGTTATTGGTTTTATAATGAGCTACTGGATGTATATTGTTGGTGCGATTGCGCTGTTTTTCGGAGTTAAAAGGCTTATTGCGTACACTAAAGAAAAACAGCATCAAAAAGTTTTGATAGCTGAATCAAAGCGAATTGAGGAAAATCAGTCAACGATTGAATATAAAATGGACAGACTATTAACGTTAACGAATAATACTGATCCAAACGGCTATAAGCGACAGCAATATAAAAATAAGCAGCAATTGGATTTGCGGGATTACTGGTATAAATACTTAGATTTACGTGCGAAGTTAATTTTAAATAACACGTCTACATATCGTGAAGAGGAAGTACTACATATCATGTGTGATGAATTGCTTAATCGTATGGACAACCTGGAAATCGAAGTGACAGATGCGGTAAAAAAGGAATTCATTGAGGAAAACTTGACGCCCTTATTACGAGATGTAGTTGAAATAATGGAAGGTATTAGTCCAATAAAAACTATTAATATTAATGCATACCAATTATTAAAAGCGACTAGTCAATAATACAAAGAATCCAAAGAAAGAGACTCAAACTATATTTTACATATAGTCTGGAGTCTCTTTTTAATACCATATTTATATCGCAACCCAATGTCCCTTTGATACTTCAACAAGCTCTGTATTTTCCACATCAAAGCGATTTGCAATAAGCTCCTCTTCAGTCATTACTTTGCGCTTTTTCAGTTTTTCAATCGCAGGATCAGGTATTGGAATGGAATCAAGCAGCATTTTCGTATACGGATGCAGAGGATTAGCATAAAGCTCTTCACTTTCTGCTAATTCGACAATTTTCCCGCCATACATAACAGCTACTCGATCACTAATATGCTTTACCATAGATAAATCATGAGCGATGAATAAATAGGTTAATCCAAGTCGCTGCTGCAAGTCTTTTAATAAATCCACTACTTGCTTTTGAATCGAAACATCCAATGCTGAAAGTGGCTCATCGCACACAATAAATTGTGGTTCTACTGCAAGTGCACGGGCAATTCCGATTCGTTGGCGCTGACCACCGCTGAATTCATGTGGGTAACGAAGTGCATGCTCTTTATTCAGACCGACAAGTTCTAATAGCTCTTCAACTCGATTACGGCGAGCTTCTTTAGAAGGGGATAGTTTATGCACATCAAGCGCTTCTCCAATAATATCCAAAACCTTTTTCCGTGGATTTAAGCTTGAATAAGGATCCTGGAAAATCATCTGCATATAACGGCGCATGCTTTTCAACTCGTTTTTCGAAAGACGGGTAACAGGTACACCTTTATAAAGTACCTCTCCATCAGTCGGTTCATGTAATTGTAATAATGTCCGTCCTGTTGTAGATTTACCGGACCCTGATTCACCGACTAGCCCAAGTGTTTCCCCAGGATATATATAGAAGGATAAATCATCCACTGCTTTTAATACATTGCCTTTAGCTAATTCAAAATGCTTTGAAATGTTTTTCACTTCCACTAAAGGAACATTCACATCCAGATCTGACGATAAATTAGGCATTACTTTTGGTTCTTTCTTTTCATGGAGCTTTGGCAGTGCATTTAATAATCGCTTAGTATAAGGATGCTTTGGATTGGCGAAAATTTCTTCCGTCTTACCATGCTCAACTACTTCTCCTTCCTTCATAACAACAACACGATCGCACATACCCGCTACGACACCTAAATCATGCGTAATTAATATAATGGATGTACCAAATCGTTCTTGCATATTTTTCATTAAAGAAAGAATTTGTGCTTGAATTGTTACATCGAGTGCTGTTGTCGGTTCGTCTGCAATTAAAAGGGAAGGGTTACACGCTAAAGCCATGGCAATCATTACCCGTTGACGCATTCCACCACTAAATTCATGTGGGTATTGATTATAGCGCTCTTCACTGTTCTTAATGCCGACAAGCTTCAATAATTCAATTGTTTTTGCATATGCATCCTTTTTTGAAGCACCTTGATGCTTAATAATTCCTTCTGCAATCTGGTCACCAATACGGATAGTCGGATTGGTTGATGTCATCGGATCCTGAAAAATCATACTAATATCTTTTCCGCGGATAGATTCCATTTCTTTTTCAGATTGGGTAACTAGGTTTTTTCCTTGAAATTCGATTATGCCGTCTTTCAAAAAAGAAGGGGGAGACGGAAGCAGGCGCATAATGGAACGAGCAGTAACACTTTTGCCACTACCGGATTCCCCTACAATACCAACAGTTTCTCCTTTATTTACATGAAAACTTACGCCTTTTACTGCTTCGAATTCTTGTTCACCAGTAATAAAAGAAACCCGTAAATTTTTTACTTCAAGCAACTTCTCACTCATAAATGTTCATCCTTTATAAAATTAAATAATATTGTTGACTTATCGATTTTCGTTCTACATAATACATTACTATACAGGTAGGAATTATACAATATTTAAAGTTTATACGACTCTCTTCATTTATTGAGTCGAAAGATTATAAGTTAGAAAGGAGCTTTAAGTTCCATGCAGCAATTGTTTTTTGAAAGCTTTCAAAAAAATGCTTCTAGGAAAAGCTATTATTTTACCTATGTATTGCTCGGCCTGCTTGTTCACATTATCACCTTTCCAATCTATATGGTGAATCGTTCTAAATCAACGTATGCTGAAAATGCAATGAATGTGAAACAGCAGATAATAGACAGCGGCAAAGTCATACAATGGCAGCAGCAATATGAAGCAGAAGAAAGAACGAAAGCACAGTTTTTCAAACAAAGTATTATAGAGCAGGAAATTGCAGTGAAAGCAAAGCAGTTAGCGCAAATGAAATTAGAGCGGGAAGCAGAAAAAACGCTTACTACTACCGGTATACTGAAAAACTCCTATAAAAATTACTTCAGTAATCTTCTAAAACAACCACTATTTTTACTGATTACTATAATTCCAGGTATTTTTATGTACGCTCTACTACTTATTACGAGTAATCCTTTTATTCGTTTTATATTTGAACGCTTATTGCAAAGCGTGTTTGTCATTATTGGGGTGGCAACACTTGTATTTACAATTTTGTACATTTCACCATTTGACCCGGCGCGGAATTTACTAGGGGTAGAAGCAACACCTGCACAAATCGAAAACTTTAATAAGCTTTACGGGTTGGATCAGCCGTATTTAGTACAGCTTTGGCATTCATTATCCGGGCTTTTTACTTTTGATTTAGGAACTTCTTTCGCAGGGAAGGAAGATGTCACACAAAGTATTTTAAATAAATTCCCCGTTACCTTGGAAATTGCAATGTTTTCACTCTTGATGGCGATTGCCATTGCGATTCCTGTAGGGATTATTTCTGCAGTAAGACCGAACTCATTTATTGACTACGTATTCATGTTTGTAGCGTTAATCGGTTTATCTATTCCAAGCTTTTGGCAAGGATTAATATTTATTTTAACGTTCTCATTAGAATTAAAATGGTTCCCGGCAACGTACAACCCGAACAATTGGATGTCGATTGTTTTGCCGATTATTGTACTCGGAACATCGATTACCGCATCGATCGCGCGTATGACACGTTCAAGCATGTTGGAAGTCATTCATGAGGATTACATTATTACTGCAAAAGCAAAAGGGTTAAGTGAGCGTAAAGTCATTACGAAACATGCGATCCGTAATGCAATGATTCCTATTATTACAGTAATCGGATTGTTATTTGGCGGAATGCTTGGCGGTGCTGCAGTAACAGAGAAAGTATTTAATATTAGCGGGATTGGAAGCTATATTGTCGACAAACAATTCATTCCCGACATTCCGGCAATTTTAGGCGGGGTTGTCTATATTGCAATCACGATTTCTGTGGTCAATATGTTGATCGATATTTTATACGCATTCTTTGACCCAAGAATCCGTTCAAAAATGAAAAAATCATAGGAGAGAGTAACACGTGAAATTTATATCAGATGTAAAACTGCTGTTGAAAATAACACAAGAGTATGTAAATGCACAGTTTACCATTGCTTTTTCTGCGATTTTTTCATTGCTGTTTTTACTTTATTGTTTTAACTTTTCAGAAGGTGTTTGGAGACCGATTGTATTGGTGTTCTTTGCAATCTATGCTGCAACAACCATTTACGTATGGCTCACATCACTAGTTATAAAAAAGGATTTGGCGAAGCATCGTGAAGTGACTAAACGGAGTCGATTGCTCGGCATTCCGCTTATTTTAACAGTTTTCGCTGGGAATGTTTTTGCAGCGGGCTATGGTTTTATGCTTGCTTCAAAAAATAAGACGGCCGAATACACATTTGCCGTCTATGCATTTCTAACGCAAATCTTTATTTTAATGATTTCAGGTTTAAACATATTCAAGCCATACGTTGTGGACACATTTATACTCGCGATGGGTACATTCATCATTTTAGCGGCGTTGTATTTAGTTACAGCTATTTTAATAGCGAGACATGTAACGGTTGATACGGCTCCAAAATGGATGTTGCCTCTAGGGATCGTATTACTTATTCCAACATTAACAGGTAATTTCTTTTCATTACTTCTAGGAATTACGTTAATACGGAAAGCACGTAACACGGACCCGTCTGCTGTAGAGAAATGGCAAAAAACGTGGAACAAAATATTGCGTAATACGATGGCAGTGTTCGGTTTATTTTTCATCGTATTTATGTTCAGTTTATCGGTTGTCAGCTCATGGACATTTGACTATGACTTTGCAGTTGAAAACAACTATGCTGTGTTATTGCAAACACCAACCCTTGAATATCCATTAGGTACTGATAATTTTGGCCGAGATTTATTCTCACGTATTGTGTTTGGTGCGCAGATTTCATTAATTGTAGGTTTTTGTGCAACGATTATTCCAGCTTTAATCGGTGGGGCACTTGGTGCGATTTCAGGGTATTACGGTAAAAACACAGACAATATTATTATGCGTGCACTTGATGTGCTCTATGCTATCCCGGGTATTTTACTGGCAATTGCCATTATCGCAGCTTTTGGAGCAAATACGACGAACTTAATTATCGCGTTAAGTGTTGGCGCGATTCCGACTTATGCGCGTACGATGCGTGCAAATGTAATGCAAATCTCAAACTACGAATTTGTGGAATCTGCCAGGGCATTAGGGGCAAACGATCGCTCGATTATTTTCAGGCATATCGTTCCAAATGCTTTAGCACCAATGATTGTAAAGGCGACTTTAACAATTGGGGGGGCGGTAATTTCCACAAGTAGTTTAAGCTTCCTTGGCCTCGGCATTGAGCCACATATACCGGAATGGGGCAATATTTTAAAAGTAGGAAGCACTTATTTGGAATCACATTCTTATTTAGCGATTTTCCCTGGGCTGTGCATCATGCTGCTTGTTTTATCGTTTAACTTCTTTGGCGATGGACTGCGTGACGCACTAGACCCGAAATCAAATTAATTTTTTGGAGGAACTATTCATGAATAAAAAGTTATTTACATTAGCATCAACAGCAACAGTAGCAGCAGTAGCATTAACAGGTTGTGTAGAAACAAAATCGGATGTAAAAGAAAATGATGGGGCAGAAAGCACTGGAACGAAACCAGTTATTGAATTATTAGGTATGGGTTCTTCTGAGCAGGATATGAACATCGTACGCGATCAATTAGTGAAAAACGGCTTTGATGTAAAGCTGAACATTCAACCGGATTACGGTTCATTTACAGCGCAACAAGATGCAGGCAACTTCGACATTGCGATTTCAAGCTGGACGACAGTTACAGGGAACCCTGACTATGCAGTGCGCGGTCTATTTAAATCAGGTGGCGACTACAGCCGCACAGCAGACAAAACAGTTGATAAATTAATCGACGAAGCAAGTACTTTAACAGGTGATGAAGCGAAAGAAAAATATAAAGAGCTTGAACAAGCACTAGTATTCGATAATGCTTACATTGCACCACTTTACATTTCTCAAAAGTTCCAAGGAATTTATAAAACAGAAGTTAACCCGGATACAGTGCGTTTACCAAAATCACGTGCCCAGGCTTGGGAAACAATTTCGTTTAATGATGAAGGTAAAAATGCTTCTGAAACTTTAGTATTGCACCAAGCAATTGCATCATTAACTTCACTTGACCCAGTAAAAGCAAACGACGGATCAATTAACACGTTAAATACGAATATGTATGTGCGTTTAGTAAATTTATCGGATACAGATGATGTCGTTTCTGAAGGTTCATTATCGTATGACCATGCAATTGCAGAAAACAACGAAGAGTATTATTTCGTACTGCGTGATGACATTAACTTCGCGAAAGTAGAAGGTGAGAAAGCGGTTGATACGGGTGATTTAGTATCGGCAGAAGATGTTGTATTCTCACTAAACCGTGCAAAAGATGAAAATTCTGTACCGGATCACCGCACATATTCAATCCATGAAAATATCGATACAGTCGAAATCGTTTCGGATCTTACTTCATTGGAGTCAGTTAAAACAGCTGATGGTAAATCGATTTTAGAAGAATTATCGGATGAATTACCAGCAGCTATTTCTGAAGTTGTAACAGATGAAAAAGATGTAGACAACGCAGCAGGTAAGTACCAAGTTGTTAAACTAACAACGCCAAATCCTTTCCCGCAAGTATTAAATTACTTAGCTCACCAATCTGGCGGTATCGTATCGGAAGCTGCAGTAACAGCAGTAAATACATTTGATGTAGCAAGTTATGATCCGAACTCAGATATTGCTTACGGTGATCAATCAACAATTACGGAAGGTGGCAGCTACGCTAACCATCTAGCTGCATCTGGTCCATATATTTTAGTGAAGAAAAATGACTATGAAGCTACATTCGTGAAAAACCCGGCTTATCAAGCAGGAACTGAAAACGAACCGAAAATTGAAAACATCAGCGTTCGTTTCATCCAAGATAATGATAGTGCACTTTCTGCATTGCGTAACGGTGAAATTCACGTATTACAATCAGTACCTGAAACGAAAACAGACGTAGTAGAAGGCGATGAAAACCTACAATTGAAAACTGCAGACAGTAACGCCGTATCTTATTTATTGTTCAATACAAGCGGCCGTGAAACTGCTAAATCAGCAGACTTACGTAAAGCAGTACTATATTCAATTAATCAATCAGAGTTCATCAGCTACTATCAAGACAAGAAAAAGCCAGCAGTATCAACAGTTACACCTTTAATTGACACAGGATTAAAACTAGAGGCTGACAGCGCAAAAGTTAAAGAGTTTTTAAACGCTTATAACGAATCAAAATAATAGAATTGTAACCGGAGTATTCTTAATTGAGTGCTCCGGTTTTTTTGGTGCACCTGTTAAGTCCTTATTTGGTTCATCACCATAAGTCGGGATGATAAAACTGAAAAAATAAGATTTTCTCATTAAAACCGTTCTGCTGCGCTACGGGAAAGGCGTTGAAGCAAGTGTTTTTGAATCTTGGGGCAGGCTTTCCGGGTGGCGTGGTTCCAACTAACTATTGATGCCTCTGACGGTGGCATCAATAGTGGAATTTCCGCGCACGCTTAATCGCCAAGGAGTCCGCCCTACACTTTGCACAACTCTTTTTGTTGAAGCAAGTATGTTGGCGGCTTCAGGAAGATTGAATTCCTTATTGAGGTAAATAGAGGAAGGAATTTCCGTTATTTCGAAAACAACATAAAAAATAGTGAAAATAAGGGAAGGAATTTCCGTTATTGACCTAAAAAACATGAAATTTCGGGATTTTATTTAAAATAACGGTAAAACGTTCCCTTATTTATCCCAAAATGAGCAACAACATTAAAATAACGGTAAAATCTTCCCTTATTGAAAACTGATGGCGAATTATTTTTTTTTTGCAAAAATAAGGCGCTTTCTATCTGCTAAGGCGTTGGTCGGACGCTTCAGCACTTTTGTTCCATCATTTTATAACGAGGGAAATGTGCCTCACAAGCAGCAATGCAATGATAAAAACACGTATTACCGGTTTTTAGCGCTGTCTTGCCGTAGCCCAACAATCTATCAAGTGAAAGTTTTATTAGAAAATCAACCCCATGTTTTGTTGAACCCCTTATTTAGAATATTTAACATCAACTTACTTTTTCATGGTACAATTTACATGCGAGTTTAATTAAGAAAGGTTGATTTTCATGACTAATAAAAAATCAGCAGCACTATTTTCCATTCTTTCCATTCCTGCTGCAATTGTAATTACGGATGCACCTGCTTATGCAAATAGCAGTAATTCCTATGATTGGCAAGTATATAACGTAGAGAGCTTAATCGATCAGATTAATTCTGCAAGCAGTACATATGATTACTACTTAAAAGAAGCACGAAATGCCTACAATGCATTAACGTATTACCAGCAGACGCAAGTAAGGAATGCGGCGACATTATTTTATTATTTAGATACATATGAAAACCATCAAGACATTTTGAATATATTTGTTGGAAAAATGAATGCAATTTCAGCTAGAAACAGTACATTTATTCGAGATATAGAAGACGCGAATCGTTATTACAATTCATTAACGTATTCACAGAAAAATGCTATACCGAACCATTTATACATACAACTTCAAAATTATGTAGAGAACCTGAAAAAAATGGAGGCTGTACAACTCAGCTTCGAACAATTAAATACAAAAGATTGGAACTATCTATCGAACTATCAATCCGCGATGCAAGCGTACAATTTATTGCCTTATGATTTCCGTACTTTACTGTCACCGATTGCAAATGAAAAAATGCGTGAGTATGAACAGCAACAGTCACCTGCCTACAATCGTTCAATCGCGCAAAAGGTAATGACAGCCATATCGAAATTGAACACTTCCTCAACACAGCAGCAAGTAGAAGCGGTACGTAAGGAATATAATGCCTTAAACACAGTGCAGCAAAGATTAGTAACAAATTTAGAAGATTTATTATATATAGAAGAAGCTCAGCGCAATATCGCGTTTGGTTGGGACCCGTACTATTATGAAGATAATCGACAAAAGGAAGATCCAACGTCGATTGAAGTTTCAAAAAAAGAGAATTCGTATTCAGTGTTAATTCCTGTATCGGATATGAAGTGGAATACACCAACTAAAATAACGGTTTCTGACAGCATTTCGCTTTCCATTCCTCGAAGTGCAATACCTGCTTCTTACAATAATGGAGTAGTTGCGGTGAGTATTGATGAAGTAAAAGGGGGGTCCATTTTGTTTTCAGCAAGTATGGATAACGAAAATTTACAGTTTTCATCCTATATTGATATTGAAGTAAAAAATATCCCTGCATCAGCAACAATACTTCGTTTAGGTAATGACGGTGAATTTGAAGCAACGCCCTATACGAGAGTGGCGAACAAGCATGTGTTAAAGACAAAAAATTCAGCAGAATATATCGTTTCCGAGCATAATCCAAAGTTCTTTGATATTCAGGGAGACGGTCACCGCTATCAAATTGAGCAGCTAGCGAAACGTAAAATTGTATCAGGAGTTGAAAATAACTATTTCAAACCGAGTGCTCATGTTACGTTAGCGCAATATGCTGCAATGATTTCCCGCTCAATGGGTTTAAAGGCTAATGAAGATTCTACTTATCAAGATGTTCATGGGAAATGGTTTGAGGCATCTATCCAATCACTACTTGAGGTAGGGATATTGGACAATAAAAATTCAAATTATTTTAATGCTGAACAAGTGGTGACACGTAAACAAGCTGCACTACTATCTATCCGTATGCTGCAGCATGCAGGAGTGACAATTTCTGATCCAAACTTAAGTAAAATTCCTTTCACGGATCTTAAACAGCTTTCTTCTTCGGAGCGCTACTATATCGCATTGGCATATGAATATGGCATTTTCGGAGGGAAAGAGAATGGCCAGTTTGATCCAAATGGAAAATTAACACGATCCCAAATGGCGAAAGTATTACACCGCACTTTACAAATTGCTAAGATGATTTAGTTTGTGTGAAAAATAAGTCTATCTGGATACCTCAAAAAGAGAGATTGCAAGGAAGCAATCTCTCTTTTGTCATGAACTGAAACAATTATGCTGCAGTTACTTATGATTGGGGTTGTTGTGTACGATGGTATTCTTTCACCGTGCCATCTGCATACTTAATTTCAATTTCAACTTCCAAGAAGCTGTCAGGCTGATTGAACTTTTCTAAAACTTCATCAATGACCGCATCTGAATCTGTGTTCGCATCAAAAGTAAAGCTTTCAAAAATCGGTACTAATGTATTTGTAGCTTCATTTCCTTCAATTTTAGAATTATTTACTTCATCATGGATGGATGCCTCAGCACGGGATGCCTCATTTTCATAATCCACTTCATAGCTTTTATTATCTGCATATTTAATATCCAAATCAAAGTGAGTAAAGTTATACGGTGCGTCCGTTGTTTCTGTAACTTTACTTGTCTGATCCATTGTATTTTGTTCTGTTGGAGCATTGTCCGGTAAATTAGTTGCTTCTTCTTTATCTCCACAAGCTACTAAGAATGCACTGGTACCTATTGCTAGGAATAAAGCTATTTTTTTCATCTTTTTTACCACCTTTCGATTATCTACAGTTAAATTACCCTGAATGTTAAAAAATAATCATCAAAATATTATTTTAAAAGATGTATTTTAATGAAAAAATTATGCGTGTTTAATAGTATCTTATCCAAATCAGCCTTTTTAATGTGAATCAGATTTTGAAATTAGATCGGACGTATAAAAAATATTCCAAGATTATTTGAATAAATAAATAAATAAATAAATAAATATTATAAAAATTCCCAACAATTGAAATATTTATAAAAATATATGTTACAATAATTCGGTTAGATATAATTTTATTTTCATATTTTTATTTTGAAAAAGCGATTTTATCGTTTTAGGAGGATGTTTACATGAGAAAGTTTACAAAAACGGCTATTGCAACAACGTTAGGAACGACTCTAATGCTTACAACAATTATGCCCGTCGTTAAAGCAGAGCAGGTTATTCCCGATATTAGTAATTGGGCAATCCAAACATTAAATGATGGCGAAAAGTTCGGCATTTTCCCAATTGAATGGTATTATGATGGCTTTCGATCTACCATTTCCACTGAACGTTTAAATTCATTAATGACATTAACAGAAAAGAAAATTGCAGGTTTAAATTTAGCGAAAAATGATGCCTTTACCCCATTAAAAGTCTCTAATGACAAAACACGTGGGGATATCATTAACCAACTTTATAACATTGTCGCACAATACGATTTGAATGTATCAGAAGATGCGGTTAAATATATGCAGGAGCGCAAAGTATTGCAAGGTTCTGAAAGTGGATTAATGCTTGATGCTAAAGCAACGACTCAGCATGCTGTAATTTTTGCCGTACGTTTAATTCAAGATACTTTTGAACAGGCAAATGCAGGTGCAAAAGGTGTTGCATGGGTAGTAGAGGATGAAGATACAAAAGTATACTTATTGGGCTCGATTCATGTAGGTACACCAGATTTACATCCAATGCACAAAAAGTTAACAAATGCCTTTAATGATTCGGATGGTTTATTTGTTGAGGTGAACTCATTGGACCCATCTGGTTTAGAATATTACATGGAAAAGGCGATGTTTACGGATGGTCGTACAATTAAAGATGTCGTAAGTGAAGAAACGTATGCGAAACTGGAAAAGGTAGCGCAACAGTTGGGAGTGCCAATGGAAGAGTTGGAATTACACAAACCATGGTTTATCTTCAGTAATTTTTCAACACAATCGTTAGATGGAGTCTTTGGCTTAACACCAGAGGAAATGGCGATGCATGGAGTAGATATCCAATTTTTACTGAGTGCTTATTTACAGCAAAAGCCTATTTATGAGTTGGAAGGGATGAATGCTCAAGTCGATATGTTTGATGGCTTGTCTCAGGAATCACAGGAACAATCCTTAATAGAGGCACTTGATAGTATTTTAGAGCCTTCTGAGCAAACAGATGAAGATGTTAAGATCATGGCCGATTGGTTTACGAACTGGGTCAATGGCGACATTGAAAAATTTGCAGAAAGCTTAAAAGAAATGAATGAAGATACTTCGGAATTTAACGAAATGCTATTCGGTAAACGTGACGAACAAATGGCTGCCAAACTTGTAGAAGTATTGGAAAAACAACAAGGTACGTTCTTTGTAGTAGTTGGGGCAGGTCACTTTTTGGTAGACAAAAATATCCGCTATCATTTAGAGCAAAGCGGATATGAAGTAAAACCGTTTTATCAATAATATAGTCAGCACGGAGTCGTTTACGAAAGTAAATACTCCGTGTTTTTTTTCTTAATTTTCAACTATGCGCTAGTTATAATCGTTATTGTAGTAGAAGGGAGTGAAATGGGTGGATGAGCAGCAACTTAATTTATTAATGCAACAACATACAGCAAGGCTTTTTCGTATTGCCTACTATTATTCTAAAAACTTACATACCGCCGAAGATATTGTTCAAGATGTTTTCATTAAATTTTATGAAAGAAATATTGAACTCGATTCTACTTCAGTAGAACGGTATTTGATTACGATGACAACAAATAAATCAAAAGACTATTTAAAAAGTTGGCACTATCGAAAAATCATTATGCAGGAAAAATGGCTTCATACATCTTCTCACAAGCAACGTGATGCATTAGTCATACAGGATGAGGAGCAACTCATTAGTGAGGCCGTATTAAGCTTACCGTTAAAGCAGCGTGAAGTAGTAGCCTATTATTATTTGGAAGGCTATTCGATAAAAGAGCTTGCAGAAATTTTAAATTTAAATGAAAACACTGCTAAATCGAGACTTGTAAAGGGCAGGGATTTATTGAAGGATAAATTACAGTCAATCGAATGGGAGGTGCTAAAAAATGACACGTTATAAACTGAAAGAGTTGAAAAATACGACACTTCATGAAAAGAAAATTCAACAAGCCGTACAAACGAAAATTCAGCAAAGAAAACCGAAACGATTTGTTCATATCTCTTTAATTACAGCTCTGATAAGTACAGCCATTATATTATTTGTACTTAATCAATTGAATCCTGAACAAAATCGCCAAAATACAAATGCAACAGAATCATCAACACTTTTAAATATATTCCATGAAATCGATGGGGCTGGTGTTGCTTACAGCGAAAACTTCAAGGAGCGTGATATGCAGCATATCCGAACATTACGCTATTATAGGGAAGTTTCATTAACTCATTTTCTGAATAGAAGTGGTGTCACTTTTCCGTATTTACCGAAGCCATTTAATTGGGAAAACGGAACGGTCATTGCAGTAAATGATGGCTATTTTACAGAACTGCAGTTTCATTTTAAGTCGGATGATCATTTTTTTAATATTTCAATTGCTCCATCAACGATTAACCCTTTAAATGTAGAAGAACTTGAGGATAACTTAGTCGATGCAGCCGGAAATCCAATGGAGATAGAACGAATAAACGGATCTACAGCGATAGTAAAACAGAAGATAAATAATGGTTCCGGACTCGTATATAGGCATTACTTTTATAATAAAAAAAATGATGCTATAAATGTGATGGCTGGTTCAGCAAATGAATACTACAGCTATTATAATGGTCTAATTTATCATATTGGCTATAGTGAGGCAGCACCGGTTGATGAACAGCAGATGGATGGATTTGTGAAGAATTTCATCGTCAATAATGAAATTCATATGTTAAATTTAGAGGAAGCAACGATTGAGGACAATTGGTTAAATCGCGGCGGAAAGACGATGCTTATTTGTCTGCTTTTTTCAATTGGTAGCTTCAGTATTTTGCATTTTTTATTGAAAAATGCCTCCAAAAAAACTACGAAAATTACATGCTCCATTGTTTGGGTATTGCTTCATACACCAATATTAACTTGGCTCGTTACATTCGGTTCAGCGGTATTATATGGAGATGGCTTTATTGGGGTAGGCATGCTTGCTATAAGTTTCCCATTACTATTAATTATCGGCTTGTGTATTATATTGCCGAATAACAGAACATTTAGAAGACAATTAATGCTAATTCATATTCTTGTCTATCTATTTACATTTAGCTGTTCCATCTATAATGAGATAGAAAGAACATCTGCAATAGAACAAATTGAAGAGACATTATAGTCAAAAAGCTGCGTAGAGAAAATCTATGCAGCTTTTTTTATTATGCTTGTATAAATGCTAAAACCGGTTTGCCAATCAACATAAAAATGACATAGATTGAAAGCGCACTAAGAACAGCTTGGCCAGGTTTCCAGTAACTCGAAAAATAAAACACGAGCGCGGTAAACAAAACCATCCCTATAGCTCCAAAAATAGCATTTTGCTGAACAATATGAAATGTCTCAGTTGTCATACTTTTCATTTGTAGCCTCATATTAAATAATGTCAAAATCGGCAAAAGTGTTATGACTCCAGATAAAAAATGCAAATTTGAACGACTTAGCCATGATGCCAGCAGCATCACAGTACCGCCTATAATAAATTGAATAATATAAAACACGTCCACTTACCCCGATTCCATTAAAATATCATTAATATAAATCATTGTCCTTAAACTATCAATATCAATTTTTGAAAATAGAATCAATTAGGAAAAGTGAGATTTAATAAGTGTGAATGCAGAATTTTAATTACGAATTTTTCTTTACGAATCGTTAATTATTCTCTATTTTTATAAAATACCTTGTATTGGCATAGCAATGTAGTGTACCCTATTTGAAAATGATTATCATTTGCATATGAAAGTTTATAAAAAGAAGGATGCGATGACAATTCAAACGAACGAATTAATTAAATACTTCGCCAATACTACTATACAATATGTAGATTTATTTGTTACAAGCTTAGGTGCGAATGAACATGATCATAATCGAAATACCGCACCACGTTTAAATGGACTGGTAGTTACGCTCTCAGGGAGTGCTGATTTTTCATTGAATGGAGAAGTGTACGCGCTACATAAAGGCGTTATATTACACGCCGGACCAACAATGGAAATTGATATTTTGGTTACAAGTCAGGAACCGTGGCGTTATACCGTCATTCATTATGAAGCGATGAACGGAACAAATTCAATACATAAAGGCCATTTTGAAATAGATACAGGTCAACATAATAAAATGGATTATTTAGTCCAACAATTGATTCATTACGAAAAAATTCCGGGTGATATAAATAAGCTGAAATGCAAATCGTTATTTTTGCAGCTGTTAGAATTGATCGTCGTTTGCGCTAAAATGCAAACGTCCAACAATGTAGTCGATCAGGCGATTACCTTTATGACTGAACATTATACCTCACAGATTTCCATTGCAGAAATCGCAGAAGAAGTGGGGTGTGATCGTCGAAGATTAGCCTATTTATTCGATAAGCAAACCGGTATGTCGCCGATTCAGTTTTTAACAGAATTCCGTTTAAAGCATGCTAAAGAGTTATTACGAACAACATCCATACCGATAAAGGACATTGCTGAATTAGTAGGTTATCAAGATGCATTTTATTTTTGTCGAGTATTTAAAAAGCAATATGATCAAACACCGACCAATTACCGCAAACAATTTTTTAGTGATTAAGCAAAAGTCCATTTCTATTGTAAAAAACTCCATTTACGTACATACAGACGTTTGATAACATCAGACTTGTAAATAATCGATAATGATAATCGTTATCATTGATACGAGGAGGAAATGATTATGAAAAAATATTGGCCGTTAATAAGTGCTGCAGCAATTACATTAATGCTAGTTGCGTGTAATGCAGACGAAGAGGTGGAATCTTCATCCGCAGCTAAATCGGAAGCAACTACAGAACAAGTGTCTAAAGATGAAAAACCTGTTACTGATGAGGCAAATGTACAAAAAGTATCGTATTTAGGAAACGACTACGAAGTGCCTGCAAAAATTGATTCAATTATTGCAGCAAGTTTAGAGGCAATGGAAGATGCAGCAGTACTTGGTGTTAAACCAGCCGGCGTCATTTCTAATGATGGTACGACAATTCCTAAATACTTGGAAGCCGATTTGGTAGGATCGACTGTTGTTGGTTCCAAAAAAGAGCCGAATACTGAGGCGATGCTTTCATTAAGTCCAGATGTAATTTTAGGGACAAGTAAATGGGATGAAGCGCAAATGACAAATTATAATAAAATCGCGACAACATTCCCGTATTCTCATATTTCTACAGATTGGAAAGAAAATTTACTATTGTTTGGGCAATTAGCGGGGAAAGAAGCCGATGCGCAAAAAGCATTGGAGGACTATGATGCAACATTAGCGAATACGCAAGAAAAGATTGCTAGTAGCGATTTAAAGGACAAAAAGGTAATAATAATTCGCGTACGTGGTGGCTTGGCGGTTTACCCGGCTGGTGTCTATTTAAATCCTTCAATCTATGAGGATTTTGGTTTTACAGTACCAGAAGAATTAAATGCGATTGAAGCACAAACGGTTATTACATATGAAACGCTGGCTGAGTGGAACCCGGACATAATTTTCCTACAATTTGCGGATGATGAAAACAAAGAAACACCTGAATTGTTACAGGAGATTTTAGACAACCCAATCTTCAACAGTACAACTGCTGCTAAAACGAATAATGTCCATGTCAATTTAATTGATGCTATGGCGCAGGGTGGCACAGCTTGGTCAAAAATTAATTTCTTAAAAGCCTTTAATGACACTGTCTTAAAATAATCTTTATTTTTTGATGGTCTCAAAAAACAACGTATCATTGAATAGTTGCTGTCCTGAATGATTTTACGGACAGCTTCTTTCTTTTATTCGTTAAAAGGAGGGCTTTAAATTTGAAACATACTTATAGGAAATTAGTTTTATTCTCAATTTTCATACCTATTTTACTTTTGTTTGTTACCACTATATCGATTTCATTGGGTACTAAACCGATTCCAATTGAAACAATTATTGAAGCAATTTTACATTATGATAAAGAAAATATAGATCACCAAATAATTTGGTCAGGCCGCATTCCACGAGCACTTGCTGTATTATTTGTCGGAGCATTTTTGGCAGCAGCAGGTGCGCTTATGCAGGGGGTTACTCGCAATTTTCTTGCTTCTCCTTCTATTATGGGGGTAACAGATGGTTCTGCTTTTTTCATAACGATGGCATTCGTATTTTTACCAGGACTTTCAAGCTTTAATTTAGTATTGCTTTCAATGCTTGGTTCCTTGTTTGGTGGCGCTCTCGTTTTTGGTTTTGCCTCTATGATTAAAAATGGGTTATCGCCGGTACGGTTAGCTATTATCGGCACGGTTATTGGCACGTTTATTAGTAGTATTGGAACGGCAATCGCCATGTATCATCAAGTCTCGCAAACGGTCACAATGTGGTATAACTCAAAAATACATATGGTTGAAATGGATTTAGTTTTGTTATGTGTACCAATTGGATTATTTGGACTTATATTAGCGATATCATTAGCTCGTGCTGTTACAATTACAGCACTTGGGGAAGATGTGGCAGTGAGCTTAGGACAAAATACGCGTAGTGTAAAAGTATTAAGTATGCTAGCTGTTGCCATTTTAACTGGTACCGCAGTAGCTCTTGTCGGGAAAATTGCATTTGTTGGGTTAGTCGTCCCACATATTGTACGGATGTTAATGGGGGTAGATTATCGAATCATCATTCCATGTTCTGCGATGATGGGTGCATTCTTCTTAGCAGCATGTGATTTACTAAGCCGTTACATAAATTTTCCTTATGAAACACCGATTGGAGTTATTACTGCAATCATTGGCGTTCCATTCTTTTTATATTTGATTCGTCAAAAAGGCGGTGAAAAATATGCAGCTTAAAAAATCAAAATGGTTACTTATGATAGGTGCATTTACGTTCCTCCTTTTTGGGGCTATGTATATTCATTTAATGAGCGGGGCTTTTGCAATGACAACACCCGAAGTTTTGAAAACGTTGCTGCGTATAGAGTCGACAGAGCAATTTGATTTAGTTATATTTGACTTCCGATTGCCTAGAATTATAACGGCAGCTCTCGTTGGAATGGGGCTTGCAATGGCTGGCGTCGTACTACAGGGTATTACGAAAAATGCACTTGCTGATCCTGGAATTATTGGTATCAATGCAGGGGCGGGCTGTGCAATTGTTATTTTTATGTTCTTTTTCCAGGTGGAGCTAATAAACGTTGAAATAAATAGTATTCTAAAAATATTGATTGTACCGTTATTTGGTTTTGTAGGAGGGGCCATTGCAGCTGCTATCATACTAGCCATTTCGTATAAGCAAGGTCGTATGGATATGCAAAAGCTAATACTGACAGGTATTGCGATAAATACGGGTTTTAGTGCAATCACGCTTTTATGGTCATTAAAAATGGATGAAGGGGATTATCAGGCGGCTGCCATATGGATGAATGGCTCGATCTATAATTCCAACTGGTATTTTGTATGTGCGATGCTGCCATGGCTATTAATATTAGGGATCTATATTTATAGAAAGTCCTATTTACTCGATTATTTTCAACTGGAAGAAGAAACGATTACAAGTTTGGGCATTTCTCTTGAAAAGGAAAAAATCAAATTATTGCTAGCGAGTGTTGGTCTTGTCAGTGCCTGTGTATCCGTTTCCGGGAGTATTGGTTTTATTGGATTAATGGCACCACATATCGCTCGTCAGCTCGTTGGAATTCATCACAGATATATGATGCCGGTAAGTCTTTTTATAGGCGCTATTTTACTCGTGTTTTCAGATTATATTGCGAAAACAGTATTTTCACCTGTAGAGCTTTCAGTTGGAATTGTTGTGTCCCTTGTAGGCATTCCGTATTTTTTGTATTTACTAGTAAAATCGAAAGGATGAGGCGTTATGTATGCATTTCAAGTCGAGCGTTTAACAACAGGTTATGAAAATACGCGAATTATTGAGAGTTTAAATGTGTCGATTCAAACAGGGAAGATTACGACAATTATCGGACCGAATGGCTGCGGAAAATCTACCTTATTGAAAACAATTGGCCGGATTTTAAAACAAGAATGCGGTGAGATTTTCCTTCAGGAGGAAAATATGAATACGATGTCGACAAAGGAAATAGCTAAAAAACTTGCATTATTAGCGCAATCACCCGCTGCTCCTGGGCAGTTAAAAGTGCATGAACTGATCGCTTACGGCCGCTATCCCCATCGGAAAAATGTAGGGCGTCTTACGAAAGAAGACATTGAAAAAATTAATTGGGCTATGGAAGTAACACATACAGAGGAATTTCGTGATAGAGAACTCGCGGCATTATCAGGTGGGCAGCGGCAGCGTGTATGGCTGGCAATGGCATTGGCACAAGAGACAGATATATTACTGCTGGACGAGCCGACAACGTATTTGGATATGGCGCATCAACTTGAAGTATTGGAAATTGTGCAGCAGCTCAATAAAAATTTTGGCTGTACAATCGTTATGGTGCTACATGATTTAAACCATGCGGCGAGGTTTTCGGATGAACTCATTATAATGAAAAAGGGCGCGGTGCTTCATACCGGCACACCGGAGCAAATGATGACTGCAGAAATTTTAAAAGAAGTGTTTCAAATAGAAGCTAAAATTATACTCGATACGGAGCATCAAGTACCAGTTTGCTTTTCTTATAATTTAATGAAATAGGTGAAGAGAATGCGATCAAATTATAATAACTATCCCTATATTGTGGATATTTATGTACCAGATGAGGCACCGCCAGCAGATGGCTTTTCTGTCATTATTGTTTTGGATGGTACACGCTATAGTAAATTATTCTATGAAACCTTAACAAACCAACTTCGAAATCGCATAAAGACTGAAATAGAGCCTGCAATTATTGTAGGGATTGGTCATCAGGAAGAAGATATTCCAAAACAACGATTTTATGATTATACGGCACTTGCAGCAGAATATCATTTTCCGGTTCGTCGAGGCAGAGCAATGAAAGAAGTTCCTGCCGGTGGTGCCGAGTTTTTCATGGATTATCTTCTACATCAAATAATGCCGATGCTTTATGAAAAATATGCGATAGACAAAAAGAAAGTTTCCATTTACGGTCATTCACTAGGAGGATTGTTTGTACTGTGGAGCTACTTAGCTTATCCTAATGTATTTTATAAATACACTGCAATAAGTCCATCGATTTGGTGGAATAACCACGAGCTTTTAACCATGTTGCAGCACGTTAAGAATTGTTATAGTACCCCTTTATATATAACCGTTGGGGGCAATGAAGGCGATATGGTAGTCGATGCAGAAAATTTTTTTGAGAAAGCAAACCTAAAAGGTATTAAAAGTGAATTATATATAGCTGAAGGTGAAAATCATGCATCAGTCATTCCAACTACACTAAGCCGTGTCTTACGCTTTCTAAAATCAACTAAATGAATTAAAGGCCTTTTATAAGAGGGCTTTTTTTTTGCTTTTAATAAGAATAACGTTTTAGTTGTTTGAGCTAGTTAGGCAAAATGTTTTTATGTAGATTTTTAAGGGAATAGATAGTTACCAATGTTCCTAACTTGGTTTAGAAACTTTTATATCAGTAGGAGGAATAAATGATGGAAAATAATGAATTTGATACTAATAAAAAATCATACAACCGATTACCGGATGAACGTGACGACAGAAAAGTGAAGAAGTTTGATGAGACGAAACATGTAAATGTGCAAAACGAATCGATAAAAGATGACCTATTATTAAAGACGAATAAAGAATCTTTTAATCGCTTACCAGATGAACGCGATGATGAAGAGATGGAAAGTTACGATGAACGAAGTCATGTTGAAGGAAATGAGCAAAAAAAAAAAGTAGAAACCGTTAAAGAATCGTATAACCGCTTACCGGATGAACGGAATGATGAAGTAATGAAAAATTACAATGAACGAAGCCATGTAGAAGAAGTTCAGCAGGATAAAGAATTGATAACTGAGAAAGAATCGTATAATCGCCTGCCGGATGAGCCCATTCAGGAAACATCCGTCCATGAACAATATAAAAGCGGTAAGCAATAGATATAATATTTAAAGGCATCGGATGAAATAATCTCGATGCCTTTAAATATTGTTATTTATTTTTCATATGATACCAACTATATATCATAGCAAGGAAGCTACCACCAAATAAAATCCCGCCAATGACTAAAGAAGCGTTAGCATAGCTCGTCTTCATGAACAAATATTCCCCAGTATCCATAATGCCTCCATTTGATTGAAGCCAAACAGACCCGAAAGCATTTGCAAGATGACCATTAAATATAATGAGCACTATACCAATCATCGCAAAAATCACGCTTAACTTAAGTAAATCATTATTTTTGTTCATTTTATGACACCTCGATTCTATTGTAATAGGGTACCATAATTAAAAAGAGAAGTAATATGTTGCTGCAAAATTGAGAAGAATGAACGGTATTAAAGCTTCATCGTATGCTGACTATCTATAATATGTAAAATATTTAAAAAATGATCTACGACAAAATGTGCATTTCTTATTTCATCAAGTTGTGCAAAATCAAAGTTTATGGTAATGGAGGTTAAATTGTTATCAATTGCTGCATTGATATCTGAAGCGCGATCGCCAACTACGTAGCCATTGTTTATATGATGTTCTTTCATAATGTGCTGAACTAAATGAGATTTGTTATTTGTATCGACACAATCTATACTGTAAACCGCTTTTATCCAGCGGTCTAATCGGTAATGTGCTGCAATGGCCTGTAAATAAGCCGTTTGTCCGTTACTCGCGATATACAAAGGATAATGTTCACTCAACTTTTGTAAAGTAGGGAGTACATCCGGATATAATGCTCCGTTTCCTCGCTGGATTTGATCAATAAGCATTAACTGAAAATGTTCATTACTCTGCTCTCGGATTTCATCGGTAAGATCCGGACATAATGTCTCCCATACGACATTTAAAGGTACACCCATTATTTGACGGTATTGTTCGATAGGGGTAGCACCTGACCAGTGGCCATTTTGACGTAAATACTCAAATGTTTGCTCGAGTGCTGGTTCTAAAATAAGATTCGTTTGAAATAATGTTCCGTCCATATCAAAAATGATTGCTGTTTGCATCGTTATTTTCCTCTCTCCGGCACTGTATAACCGAAAGTGTCGCCACTTTTTAAATTTAGTTCATGACCATTAATCATAACTATTTCATCTGTAAGCCACTGAACATTGGCATCTTCTCCATGCCGTTCATAATAGATTTGCTTTTTAAAGCCTAAAGGACCATCAAGTTCAGCACGAATACCGAACGTTCCCATTGCACCTGCATCAAATGCATAAAAATCGAGTGTGTAATGTCTGTTTGGTGAATAGGAAGTGAATAAATGCTCTGCGCCACCAATGGAAAAAATGAGTATTTTTAATGCGAAATAGATTAAAATGAGTCCTGTAAAAATAAAGGATATTGTATTAATGATGATAGCAATAATTTTTTTGAGTCGGGTAAGTTGTTTAAATTCTTTCTTTAGAATATAAATGACGAATACAAAAAGAATGAATAAAACAATAAAGGTGGAATTAGAAACTGTCCATAACGTATACATGATTAAAAAATAGCAAAAAAACAGAAATGCAATGCTTGAACAAAATAATGCAATCGCCGAATAATAGTTTCGCAAAAAAGCACCTCACAATATGGGAAATAATGTTTGTAATGAGGACGGAAATAGGGGAGGAAGGTTGCATAAAAAAAGCAACCGTCCAAAAAAGGATCCGGTTGCTTATAAATTATTGTGCAGGGTTTAATTCAAGCTCTAATTTAATTTTAATATCTTTACCTACTAATACGCCACCAGTTTCAAGAGCGGCATTCCATGTTAAGCCGAATTCTTCACGGTCAATTTTTGCTTTTCCTTCAAAACCGTAAACCTCTACGCCCCATGGATTTGTCCCTTTACCGCCATATTCTACATCAAGTACAACCGGTTTCGTTACATCCTTAATTGTCAAATCGCCTGATACTTTATAATCGTCCCCATCTTTTGTAATGCTTGTCGATTTAAATTTAATTTCATGGAACTGCTCAATGTCAAAGAATTCTGCTGATTTTAAATGATTGTCTCGATCATCATTGTTCGTCGTAATACTTGTTGTATCAATTGAAATATCAATGTTTGCTGATGTTAAATCAGCTAAATCATCCGCTTCAATATCTGCTGAATAGTTAGTAAACTGTCCTTTAACTTTCGAAACCATCATGTGCTTTACTTCAAAACCTATTGATGAGTGTGCCTGATCGATTTGCCATTTTGCCATGTTAAATTCCTCCCAACTATTATGAAAATTCAAGTCTATTTATATCTTGAATTCGAGATAAGTTTACCATATTAGGATAAATGTGTAAAATTATTAACCCGGTTGCCTGTTAAATATTTTAATAGGGATTAATTTTCCATCATTAATTTTGCTATCTCAGCATCAAATCCGTTATTTCTCTTTAATAATTCTTCAATAACGAGTCCTTGTCGCTCCTTGGAATGACCTTGGCTTAACTTTGCGACAGCTTCTATAGAAGTAATGTGAAGTTTAAAAGGCACAATGCCCTTTAATAAGCTGTTCATATAATTCGAATCAACTGCATTGACGTCGTATGTACTATTAGGAGTTTCGTACTTATCAATTAAATGATGCAATGATAAGCGGATTTCTTCTTCATCTTTTAAAAGCTCAATAGATCCATTTACATGAACCGCTACATAATTCCACGTAGGTACCGAATCTTTCGTTTCATACCAGGAAGAGGAGATATAACTGTGCGGACCGCTGAAAATTGCAAGCACCTGTTGACCTTCAATGTCTTTCCATTGTGGGTTTGCACGTGCAAAATGTCCGTATAAGTATTGATGATCTGCACTTAAATAAAGCGGTAAATGCGTTGCAGCAGGCACGCCATCATGCATCGAAACAAACGATGCAAAACTATACTCTTTAATAAACTGCCGAATTTTTTGGTCATCTTTTAATAAGTACTGCTTCGGAATATACAATTTTTTTCCCTCACAATTGTTTTGTCATAATAAAATCGATTTGTTCCTCTTCACCCATGAAAAAAGAATGGGTGCCCGTTTTTTGAAAGCCAACTTTTTCGTAAAACGCAATGGCATTCGAATTTTGTTCCCAGACACCAAGCCAAACTTTAGCTTTCTGCATGTCTAGCGCAATTTTCATTGCCTCTTCCATTAAGACTTTCCCTAGACCTAATTTATGAAAACGACTTAAAATATATATCCGCTCAACTTCCAAATAGTCCGGACCTAATTTTTCTGATTGAGCTTCATCAGTATTCACTTTTAAATACCCTGCAAGTTCCTCATTTACATAAAGTAGCTTAAATAGCGAGTGTGGATTTTGGAGCTCGGCTGTTAGTTTTTCATTTGAAAAAGCTTCATCTAAATAAGTGGCCATATTTTCCGTATTATTTTGATCATGAAATGTTTCGTAAAACGTATCACGGCCTATCGATTGCAAGTCTGCTAAATTGTCGGTTGTACATTGTATTAGTTGAATGGTCATATGTAGAATCCCTCGCTTATGATAGTTTTCTAACAGTGAGTACTGTTAAAAAGAGAACGATAAAAATAATCAGAAGGGAAGTGATAAAATTAATTATAGAGGAAGAAAATGAAAACAGTGATTCAATAATCGTAAATAACACGATAAAATACATAACAAAAATTGCGATTGAAAAAATCCATCTCCGCATCGTTAAACTACTCCTTCCGATTTTGTTCTATCTGAATTGTTTCATAATTTTCTAAAACATTCAATTTTTTTGAAACCAAATTACCGAAGTAAAGAGCGTTCAAGTTTTAAAATTTTATATTGACAGAACTTTCTATAACTTGTTATAGTTAGGGTAATTATTGAAGGAAGATGGTGATGACAATGACAAAATTACATGAGATTGAAACGATGCAATTTAGCTTGTCATTTAACATTCGCCACCTTTGTGCCTTCTAATATAGAAGTGTCACGCTTCTTCACTGTGCGTATGAAACCTTATGACGGGCAAAATTGCTGGTCATAAGGTTTTTTGTTTGCCTAAAAAACAATACAATAACATACGCCATTAGGAGGCATTTCCATTGAATTTATCACAACTAGGCTTTACACAATATTTTGAAACACAATTACAAAGTGTACCATTTGACCAGACAACAAGATTAGTGGGACGTATTATTTTAGAGCATAAGCATTCCTACCGGGTTTTAACAGAACAAGGTGAATTTTTGGCAACAGTATCCGGAAACTTTGCGTACCATGCATTTTCAAGGAAGGATTATCCGGCAGTAGGAGATTTCGTTATAATCGAACAAATGCCGGGAGAAGAACGAGCAATTATTCATCATTTATTTGACCGTAAATCGAAATTCACAAGAAAAATGGCAGGCTTAGAAGTCGATGAACAAATTGTTGCCACAAATGTGGATTATATTTTACTCGTCATGAGTATGAACGCAGATTTTAACGTCCGTCGCCTAGAACGCTATTTAGTGGCAGCATGGGATTCAGGTGCGACACCGCTCATTGTTTTAACAAAAGCAGACCTTTGTGAAGATGAAAACGCACATATAGAAGAAGTGCAGTCCGTCGCATTCGGAGTAGACGTCTTAACAGTAAGTGCGGTTACAGGAGAAGGAATTACAGCATTAAAGGAATTTTTGACAGAAGGTAAAACAGCCGCTTTACTAGGCTCATCCGGTGCAGGGAAATCAACTCTTACAAATGCATTATTGAATACTGACCAAATGAAAGTATCCCATATCCGTGAAGATGATGCGAAAGGACGTCATACGACAACACATCGTGAGCTCGTAGTTTTACCGTCCGGAGCATGCTTAATCGACACACCAGGTATGCGTGAGCTGCAACTTTGGGATCAGGGGGACAGTTTATCTACTAGCTTTTCCGATATTGATCAACTGGCGGACAATTGCCGCTTCCGGGACTGCAAACATAAAAATGAACCGGGTTGTGCTGTATTGAAGGCAGTAAAAGTTGGGGAACTGGAATTGGCTAGACTAACAAGCTTTTTCAAATTGCAACGAGAGCTCGCATATATTGAGAAAAAGGCAAATACCGATGCCCAGCTTGCAGAAAAACGTAAATGGAAGCAGGTCTCAAAAAGCATAAAGAAAATGAAATAAATCTACGGGCAGATGTACATAGAAAGTGTGCATCTGCTTTTTTGATCCATGGATTGAATAACATTATTATTACGCTATAATGTATGGAGTGAATAAAGGGAGGTGAAAAAATGATAAATTGGGTTTATGTAGTAATATTAGGCTTAGCAGTAGGTTTCTTAAGTGCAATGTTTGATTGGCCATTTGTAGTATCTATCTCCATTATTCTAGTTTTTGCCCTTTGTTCAATTGGCTATATGTTTTACATTGCATATGGTTCTACAAATTTTGCGAAAATCAGAAAATATATTGAAAAGCATAGAAAAGATCCAGTAATGAATTATATACACACGTTGGAAGTCGGCACAAAAGAACAGGAAATCGAAGCAATGGAAAAAATCATTGCTCACTATAAACAACCGGTTATTAAAAATACATATGAAATGAACCGTGCAATTCGTCTCGACGATTTCGAACGTGCTCAATACTACGCAGATCAATTGATGGATAATCAGAATGGTCCATACGGTAAAGCATTAATTGCCGCAGTAGCAGGAAATCGGGAAGAATCTAATAGTTATTCCTTGAAGTCAGAATGGATGAAGTATGGGATTGAAGCACAATTAGCATTAGCAGAACGAAATTTGGAAGCATTTGACCATTTTGCACGACAGTCAGTTGAAGCGGCAAAAGGACTTCAACGATACTCATTGTACTATAGCTTTAAAAAAGCGAAGTTGGAGTATGACTTGGAAAGTAAATAGTAATAAAGGTACCGCTTGCTAATACAGTAAGCGGTATTTTAATGTTAGGACGAATAAAAAAATTTTGACTTACATGTCTTGATTTTTAAATTTGAGGGAATAGTTAATTACTTGAAAAAACTGCAAACATTTTACAAGTATTAAAAAGAGAAATGAGGTGATTTTAATGACGCTTATAGGTTTTTTGATGGTTACAGTGTACCTTTTGAATATTTTATTTGCACTCATGCTAATATTTATCAGTCGTAAAAGTGCTTCATCAACATGGGCATGGCTTTTTGTCCTATTTTTCTTACCGGTTATTGGGTTCGTTTTCTATTTATTATTGGGACGGAATTTACAAAAGAAGCATTTTGTTCGCTGGCATGCTGTTCAACAGGAAGAATCAATAGAGGCTTTCCAGGATCAGCATTCCGCCCTTGCAGAAGGAACCTATGAATTTCCAAACGAGATTACAAAAAGGCATCAAGGTTTAATAAAAATGAATGTCGATTACAATCACGCTTTATTAAGTTCTAAAAATGATGTTGCGATTTTAGCTGAAGGGAAAGAAAAATTCCGCTCTGTCATTGAAGATATTGAAAATGCAAAGTCAACGATTCATATTCAATATTATATTTATAAAATGGATGAAGTTGGAAAAAGTATTTTTAATGCGCTTGTTAAAAAAGCAAAAGAGGGGATCGAAGTAAAAATGATTTACGACGATTTAGGTTCCCGTACTTTACGTAAAAAAGACTTAAAGAAATTGATGGATGCCGGTGGACAAGTAGAAGCTTTCTTTTCCTCGTATTTGAAATTATTCAATCCTCGAATTAATTTCCGGAATCATCGAAAACTCATTATTATAGACGGTCGGATTGGATATATTGGCGGTTTTAATGTCGGTAAGGAGTATGCCTGTCTTGATGACGAAATAGGTTATTGGCGAGATACTCATTTACGTATAGAAGGCAATTCCGTATACAATATGCAGGCACATTTTTTATTTGATTGGCATCAGGCAAGGAATGAAGAACTTAAAGAAGTCGAGCAACGATACTTCCCCTCATTTACAGTCGATGCGGACACACCAGTCCAAATTGTATCGAGTGGACCGGATACAGATTTTGAATCAATTAAAAACAGTTATATTCGCATGATTTTAAGCGCTAAGAAATATGTATATATTCAAACCCCTTATTATGTACCTGATGAGGCATTTTTGCATGCAATTCAAATTGCTGCCTCTTCAGGTGTAGATGTGCGCATTATGACTCCTGAAAAAACAGACCATCCCTTCGTGTATGGCGCCAATTCAGCCTATGGGGGAGACTTGCTTGAGTCTGGTGGACGGGTATATCGTTATAAAAAAGGGTTCCTTCATGCTAAAATGCTTGTGATCGATGATGAATTAGCAACAATCGGTACTGCAAACATTGATGTGCGGAGCTTTAGTCTAAATTTCGAAATCAATGCGATTTTATATGATGAAGGATTGGCGATTAAGTGTAGAGAACTATTTGAAGCAGATATAAAAGAGAGTTTCGAATTAACAAAAGAGCTATACGAGAAGCGAAAAACATGGACAAGAATCCGTGAATCAGTGTCACGTCTATTATCTCCAATATTATAAATTTAACTAGATGCTTAGCAGAGACAAGTTGTTCATTCGTCCTATTTCAAGTTGTTCACGTTCATTAATTTGAATTGATTACTAGTCATCGTGGATATCGTATCTCACTATATTTAAAGCGATTAATAAGTTGATTGGAGTGGAGGGACCGTGACTCCACCGGGAACAGCGAAATTTATTTTGCGACGAGTAACCGCAGGAGCACTACGTGCGGAAGATCCACTAAATTGTGCCTGCCGTTGTAGGCACAATTTAGTTAGCTGGAGCCGTGCCCGGGGAAAGCATCGGTCCCGGAACGGAAATCAACGGTTCATTTTAACAAACCCTTTTTTAAGAGTTTGTCTACAGTTTTAAGCTAGTCTATATAAGGCTAGCTTTTTTTATTTCATAAACCGAAATATTTTCGAGCAATTTTATTTATTTTTTAGTAAAATAAGAATTGAACTACAATTCAGAAAGTGGGGCAATACTATGAAAAACGTAAAATATCCTGAAGTTTGGGACTTAGATGTATTTTTCGAAGGTGGCAGTGCATCACCACAACTAAAAGAACATATTGAAAATTTAAACCCTAAATTGGACGTATTAAAAGAAATGGTTGAAAAATTCGATGTTCCTACAAATACAGATGCAGCATTAACGATTCAATCTATATTAGAAAACATTAAAGAAGTAATGATGCACGTATCACAGGCCGGTGCTATGCTTTCTTGTTTAACAGCGCAGGATACGACAGATCGTGAAGCACTTTTATTACAAGGTCAGCTTTCAGGCATCTCTGCAAACTTCTCACCAATTTTAGAGAGCTTTAATCAAAAGCTTGGTAAAATTGACGAAGCAACATTTGCTGCTTTACTAAATACAGCTGAGTTATCGCAATTTGAATTTATTTTAACTGAGTGGCGCGAAAAATCGAAGGAGTCATTATCTGAGGAAGAAGAAGCACTAATTTCTTCTTTAGGGGTAGATGGCTACAGCTCATGGGGGCAGCTTTATAACTTGCTTATTGGTGACATTAAAGTGGAAGTCGAAGTAGACGGCGAGAAAAAATTAATGTCAGTAGGACAAGCAAATAACTTAAGCTCCCATAAAGATCGTGCTGTTCGTAAAGCAGCGTTTGATGCATTAGAGGAAGTATTTACAGACCGTGAAGAATTTTTCGCAAAAACATTGAACCATTTAGCAGGCTTCCGCTTAGCAGTATATAAAAAGCGCGGCTGGGACTCAGTTACGAAAGAGCCTTTACAAATTAACCGTATGAAGCAGGAAACAATCGATGCAATGTGGGGCGCAATTACGTCACGCAAAGCCAAATTTGCGGATTATTTAACACATAAAGCAACATTATTAGGCAGTGAAAAATTAGATTGGTTTGATTTCGATGCTCCTGTAACGGATTCGACAGCTACAATGTCATACCAAGAGGGCGCGGAATTTATTCTAAAACATTTCGGTCGTTTCGGTTCAGAAATGGAAAGCTTTGCACGTACTGCTTTTGAAGATGGCTGGATTGAGGCGGAAGACCGTGACAATAAACGTCCAGGTGGCTTCTGTACAGGAATGCCATTATCCGAGCAATCACGTATTTTCATGACATATTCAGGTTCAATGTCGAACGTTTCAACATTGGCACATGAACTAGGTCACGCATTCCATTCATATGCACTGCGCCCAGTACACCCATTAAACCGCCGCTATGCAATGAATGTTGCCGAAACTGCTTCAACATTTGCGGAAATGATCGTAGCAGATGCAGCGGTTAAAGAAGCATCAAATGAGCAAGAAAAAATCGCGCTTTTAGAAGATAAAATCCAACGTTCAGTAGCGTTCTTTATGAACATCCATGCACGTTATTTATTCGAAACACGCTTTTATGAAGAGCGCAAAAAAGGTATCGTATCTTCTAAGCGTTTAAATGAATTAATGGAAGAAGCGCAAATCGAAGCTCATGGCGGTGCATTGGGAGAAACACACCCTCACTTCTGGGCATCAAAAATGCACTTCTATATTACAGGCGTACCGTTCTATAACTTCCCGTACACTTTCGGTTATTTATTCTCTTTAAGCATTTACGCAAAAGCAAAAGAAGAGGGCAAAGGGTTCGAGGAAAAATATATGGCATTACTTCGTGATACAGCGATCATGACAGTAGAAGATTTAGCGATGAAGCATTTAGGTGAAGACATCACGACTGAAGATTTCTGGTTAAAAGGAATCGCTCTTTGTGAGAAAGATGTTGAAGAATTTATTGCATTAACATCGAAGTAATGAAAAAAGTTGCTGGGACATAATTCTTTGTCTTTTTCATGCTTGAAATTATGCAGAGATTTACTTGATATAGAAGTAAAAATTAGTTGTTCGGAGTGAAGGCGGCGACTCCTTGGGGACAAGCACGTGGGAGAGACTACAGGCTCGAGCCGTGCCCCCAGGAAAGCGTCCGCCGTAACGGAGAACAACGGCTACGAAGTAGACAAAAAAGCCTTTCAAATTTTACTCATTGTAAAATTTGAAAGGCTTTTGATTTTGAGGTGGTTTTTGTTCAAGCCCCGTTTTAATGTTATAGCGGTTTTTTATGCAAAGTAAAGTCAATTTTATCTGCATCACGAATCGTTATTGTATAAGTACCATTCACTTGATCATGATGGACCTCAATATTTTCAAGACGCTTATCATAGCGGAATAATATTTCCCCTTCAGCCGATTTATAAATTACATTTAAATCATCTCGTTTTACTTCAAAAGTAGGGGTGAAGTTCGGATTACGGTCTGTAAACTCATTGATAAATAATTTTGCCCCTTGTTCAACAAAATCATTGCGATTTTCGGAGGGAGCAATGGCTTCATATATATTATGTACAGAAGCATCAAGCTCAATATATTTGCCATTTTCAAATTCTTCATCAATCACTTTTTGAAGGTGGGGTGTTTGTTCCTCGTTTATCGATTCCGCAATTTTCTCATATAATTCCTTCATCAGCATTTTTGTTTTCTTTCTATCTGATGCAATTGGTGTAGCCTGTAAAAAAGTCTCCATGAAAAATTTGGCTGGTTCTCCATCTGATTGTCTATCTAGCACATAAACGTTTTCCTCAAGAGGATTATAGTTCATACGGATAAGCGCACATTTTTGCACACGGCTAGAGGCATCAGGTAAAATATTTTCGATCGTTTTCAAATTTAACGTTTCCAGATCAATTTGCACGGCCTCTTTCGGGTCGAGCTTTAAAAATAAAATATAAGGTTCATCAATAATTTCAATATGTGCAACAAAAACAGAGCCATTACTATTGGATACGTTTTGCATAATTTGATACAACTTATTCGATAAGTCGTTCGCTAAAGATAAAAAATGTGTATCATCCGGGTATTCTACATAGCGATTAATTTTTGTAATAATATCATTATCGCGATCTAAAAATTTACAGGCAACTGACTTAGGGCTGTTTAATGTCGTATCTATATAAGATTCAAAAAAGTTGCTATAAACTTCTGATTGTATTGCAGATAAATCCATCGTTTGACTGGCAGAGACGAAACGACTTTGCTCCATATCAAGTAATGTTACAGCAATACGTTTCATTTGGATTGCCAATGTTGTTTCTACTTCATTCATCATTCACTAACTCCTTTTGATTCCGATTTTTCAAGTATAACGGACATTGGAATCTTTTGCACGGACAATAAGGGTTTTACAAAAGGGAACATATGTGTTATTATAGTTAGGTGCTATTGTAGATAGTGCTATAAATGAATTGGCATTTCTGCTAGTGTTTTTGAAGATACTTATTCACACTGGCGCAAGCTTAAGGGCTGCAAGGACATAGTAGCAGGATGGGACTATGTTGCTTAAGTTAGAGAAGATTAGTAGAATTTTACCGCGGTTAAAACTGGAGCTATGCTACTCCGAATAAAATAAAATTCCCCGGACGATCGGGTTGAGACTTTCATTTATTTATATTGCTATCTATTAAATACTAAAGGGGTTCCCAAGCTATATTGGGAGCCCCTTGTCCAATTTAACGGGAAGTTCATGAAGGTGAAGCATAAAATAAAGGGAGAAATTCCCCTTATTTGCAAATAATTTAAAAAAACAGGCAAAATAGGAGAAGAATTTTCCCTTATTTACTTGAAAAACTGAAATTTGAGTGATAATTTCATGAATAAGCGAAATTAGTTCCTTTATTTAACGCTAATTTTCTTTCATGCGAAATTTAACGGGAAATCTTCCGCTTATTTAGAACTCCAGAAGGCGCAACATAATATTACAAAACAAAAACCACCCAATAATAATTTGGATGGCTGCAAAATAAATAGTATTAGTCCGTGAAGCATAAAGAAGTCATATAACCAAGCATTAATAATAAGCCAACACCCATAACAATGTCCATTTAAAAAAAACCTCCCTTAAATAACCTACAATATCTTCCTTTTTATTGTACAATGATTAATAGAAAGATGAAACCTTTTCGTATGTTATTCGTATAGATTTAATAACAGTGTTAAAAATTATACATAATTTAAGAAGGTGATAAACTTGAAGAAATGGATCTACAAATCTCTCGTTGTTTCCGTCGCTTTATTATCGTTTGGTTTAATTACACCAAAGCATGAGATATGGGCAAATTTTGAAGGGGAACGTCATGATCAATCGGCATTGGACCGCCCAAGTGACAACCATATCGCTTCTGCCTATCAACTTGATGATATTTTAATTGATGAAAAGCCTTTACCTACAACCGACTATTTTGTTTCAGCAGCTAAAGAGCAATCTTACATAAAATTTGGTACAAGAGTCGGTCCTGTCATTGAGCAGGAATTTGAAACAAAAATTTTCCCGAAAATTGAAGAAGCGATTGCAACTACTGTCGATCGAGTAGGAGAGGACAAGCTTCGCAATTTAACAATTACTGAAAAGCCAAGTGGTGACTATGCTGAGAAAATATTCCATTTAGTGGATGCAAATTCTCAAAAAGATATTATACGTTTTCACGTAAGAACAGAGAACCGTCCTTTTGAAGGCTATTATTACAATTTCCATTACCACACATTTGACGACAATTATTCAAAACATTATAACCTTGGCGATATATATTGGTCGAAAAACACACCACCGAAGTGGTTGTCATAACAATATTGCACACCTGTACTTGCTGCAGGTGTTTTTTTATGTCTGAAATCTATGTGATAGAGTGTGTATAGTGATCGCCAGAGGTTTATTTAATAAATTTTTTCAAATTTAATATGTTCTGAAAATGTATTCCTTCATGGAAAATTGTTCTTATTAGTACTTGTTCAATCGTATTCATTCCCATGTCGGTTGGCGAGTACACAATTTCTAATTTATCGGCAAATTTGTCTTTAATATCTTCAATTTGATTTTCTAGTAGTGTTTTTAATTCTTTATAAGAAGGTGTTTCAGAGCTGAAATCAGCAGGAGATGTACCATATCCAAACCAACTATTAAATTCTGATGGTGCATTTGTTTTTGCTTTTGTTAGTGTTTCTATCCATAAATATTGATCGAGATAAATATGTCCCATGTTCCAACGAATATTATTGTTAAACCGTTTAGGTATGATTTCCGCCTCTTCTGCACTAACATCCTCTAATAAACTAAGAGTGTCATTACGGTAACTTTTTAACTGGTTGAATATTATTTCATGTCTTTCCTTCATTAATAAAACTCCTTTCTATATAGCTAGTAAATTAATTTCGTCAATAGTTAAGGTATTTCCTTTTCAAGTATGCTTTTACTGACTCTATGATAGTAAATTTCATCCAAATGTTGTAGGGCATTTTCCTTCCTTGCTCTTTAAAATGAAAGTAGGGGGGATGATCATGAATCAATGGACAGAAACATTGCATATTGCACAATTTCGTATCGCACGACCAACAGATAAACTAGAACAGGTAGAACGTTTTTATTGCGAAGGTCTTGGTCTTAAAAAACTTGGTGGATTTAAGGGACATCGTGGTTACACTGGCATTATGATTGGCTTGCCTGATGCATCGTATCATTTGGAATTTACTGAGCATATTGATGGAAGTCCCTGTCCTGCACCGACAGAGGATAATTTGCTCGTTTTTTATATGCCTGATTCCGAACAAATTCAAGCTGTACAGTCCCGTCTTGCTAAAATGGGCTATCCTAAAGTTCCACCGGAAAATCCATATTGGGAAGAAAAAGGCGTGACAATTGCAGACCCTGATGGCTGGCGCATTGTACTGATGAACACAGAGGGGATTTAATAGAATCAAAAGTAAAGAGGCTGGGACGGAAGTAGAAATATCTTTGGATATGGAAAAGACCCTTATTAAGAAACGGATATTATATAAAATTGATTGGAATGGAGGGCGACTCCAGCGGGAACAGCACGACGCCTGAGACTACAGGCTCAGGCCGTGCCCGCGGAAAGCGTCCCGGAATGGAAATCAATTTTTACACCAGCAAAAAAATGCCATTTTCCTCAGGAAGGAAAATGGCATTTTTGGCTTATGTCCCAGTCGCTTTTTCTATTTATCCAACTATTTACTGTAATCTATAAAAATTACCGGTTCTAAAAAGAGAACATTTGTTCTATAATGTAATAAAAAAGGACGGAGTGTAGTTATGAAAGAGCAAATAATGAAAGCAATGCAGTATAACCAAACTCTAGACATTATGTACTTATCCAAAACTCACGCGATCTCAAAACGACGTATTAAATTAATTAAAATTGCAGGGAATACCGTGCAGGCTTATTGTTTTACACGTCATGCAAAGCGTACATTTATTATCGATAACATTTTAGCAGCATATCCTGCTATTCAAAGGGTGAGTGTCGTTCATGCATAAAGAAATTATGAATTTTAGCGATGATATACACCGTTATATTATTTTGGAGATGTTTTTAAAAACGCTTGACCGCGACAAAGTGCACGTTTCGCAATTGAAAATGGGCAAAATTTTAGAAGAATGGTATGATCAAAAATCCAATGAGACATTTCAGGATTTAAAAAAGTTAAGGGATTATTTATATAAACAAGGGTGTAAGATTGAAAAACAACGCTCAGATGAATTTGTAACGGAGTATTTTGTTTTGTTTAGAGGAGTAACAGAAACAAGAACTTACACGAACATCGCCATCCGTAACTGGGTATCCCACGAAATGAGACGGGTCCTAGGAATGGAATACTTAACACCTCAAGATAGAAAGTGAACAAAAGGGCATATTAGAAAAAAGCCTTCCACCATATACGAGCGGAAGGCCTTACTTTATTCGTCTCTATCTACACCTAAAGACATTTCAAGTGTTGTTAAAGCTAGGATGGCTAACATCATCTCATTGTCTGCATATGAAACATCTGTTTTCACCTTATCGAATTTTGAAGGACTATAATTTCCTTCATCAAACATTTTACGTGCTTTTTCGGCTGCTTCACCTCGCCACATAGCGGCATTTTTCATGTTTGTTATAAATTCATTGAATTTCTCTTCATTTTCTTTAGACAAACCACTGCCGTCGATTGATCCAATAGTTTTGTATAGACTATCATAGCGCTGCTCAAGCTGTTTCATATTCCCGTAAGCTGTATAGACATCCACAGTTGTACCTAGACCTTCAAAAGTGGGTTTCCAAAGCTCATTCCATGCTTTATCATACAAGCTCATCATAGTATCAACTTTCGGTTTTACGTCAGTTAAGTAATATTTTTTTTCAGCTGCTAATTTATCAGCATCTTTTTTGGCATCAGCGTCGGCTTTTGCTTTTTTATTAGCTTCAACCTTCTCTGCTGATTCAGGTATCGCTTTTTCTTCCTTTGATTCATCTTTAGAATCTTCTTTACTTGCAGTAGCTTCCACTTTTTCAGGTTCGTTAGCTGCTTCCAAGTCATCGCTTGTTACACCAAAACCTATAAATGATGTAATCAAGACTAAAAATGCTATTCCGCTATATTTAAACATTTTGACTGATTTTGATCGATTCCTTTTCACAATGTTAACAAATGCACTAAGAATGCACACCAACATAACTAGCAAAGCTATAATTAATATGATTATAAATATTGTATCCAGTTTAAACACTCCTTTTCAATTATTATATTACTATAAAGTAATTATTGGTGCACTATAAATATGTAAAGTGTAAAAAGTCAAATAATTCAAATTAAAAAACCCTCCGCAAATTAAATGGGCGAAGGGCGGTTTGGAGATTTACTATAGAAAAGTATTTTACATCATTTTCTTTATTTGTCTTAATTCATTTATTAAATAATCCAGCTGTTTCTGCATATCCTTAGACTGAGTCGGTGGGGTGCCCGAATCCCCGTTTTTAGATTTTTCCAAAGCATCCAGTGCAAGACCGGCAGCAATTGCAGCAATTGCATCTCCTAATGTAGCGATAGATGCACCTATAAAAGCAAGTCTGGCTATTTGAATATCCTGAGAATCTGAGGATTGTTCTGAATTTTTCTTATTGTTATTCATTTATTTCCTCCTCACCAATAAATAATGATTGTAATTCATCATATGTAGACGGCTTCCATCTTGATAGATAGGGTATAGCCCAATAAGCCATTAAATACAAAAGACCAGGACTCATAAGTGAGCCTGGTCAATGATAGTTATGATTTCTTCTTCTGATCGCTGTTACTGCTGTAATGCTTGGCTTTAGTATCATCACTTGTTTTCTTATATTCCGAAAAATCTTCTTCTTTACCAGCTTCCATATTATAATTCGGTCTTGTATTCGCACGATTAGATGTATTGTAGGAATTTTCCTCTACATCGTCTAATGGTTTCATAAGAATCGGAATCGATATAAGTCCTGCAATCCCTACAAGAGCATAAACAATTCTTGATAATACAGATGTTTGTCCACCAAATAATGAAGCCACTAAATCAAACTGGAAAAATCCAATAAGTCCCCAGTTGATTGCACCAATAATGACTAGAACTAATGCTGTTCTATATAATATTCCCATTTTGTAACATCTCCTTTATTTTTTTGACGCGAATATCCTGGCGTTTAAAAACAAACAGGACTTCGTTTCTTAATCTTCATATATTTTCTCCGGAAACCGCTGATTTATACTATTTTATATTTGATTAGGAATGATCATTAAAAAAAGCCAATTGACATAAAATATCGACTTAAAAAATGACAATTGCACAAACAAAAAACCTTCAAAATGCATATTAAATATTAAGGAGTACTACACTATATAGAGGTTACTGCTGCTTCCTGTTAGAAAAAGACGTGATTTTTAATAATTTTATTAAAAATTTAGTTTTTTAAGGTGAATTTTTATGTAACTCAAGGTATAATATTTGTATACTATAAGAAAAAGGAGGACTGCCGATGATAACCGGTCAGTTAGGGCGAGCATTCCAATTAGCGGAAAAACATAAGCTCGACGTAAGTACAGTTTTAGAATTAACGAAAGTGATTGCAAAAGAAGTAAATGGCTCCCAAAAAGTTGAGGAGAAGATCTTGCAGCAGATGATTCAAATTTTAGAGAACAACAAAACGATTCTTAGGGAGGCAACATAAAAATTGATGCAAACTATTGAGCTCTACGATGATTTAGACACATTTGACTAAAGGCGCTACTCAGCAAATGAAATACGAGTAGCGCCTTTTATGTTGCCTTTTTTTATACATTTCAATACATAATTCTTAACAAAAGCTCCCCAATAGAAATTCTATTGTTATAAGAACCACTATTTTTTAAATAAAAGTTTTGAAATAGATTTTGTGAATTCTTCATAGGAAAAAGAATTTTCTCTTCGCTGGTTATACCACTTTTGAATTGTAGCTACTAGCCAAAACGGCACAGAATTGCCTTCTATTAAATGATAGTACTGGTCATATCCTTTTTTTAAATGTTCCCAACGAAAATCATTGCCTGATTGTGTATATTCAGAGACATCAATAATTTTTGCTTTGCCATTTTGAAGCAAAATGTTTTTCAAATGGATATCACGTGGGTTCAATCCTTTACTCCGTACGTATTCTCTTGCATCCTCCACTTCATTTACAACCTGTTGTGGGATATGGATACCTTGCAGAATGCAGTCAAATAGCGTTTTTCCTTCTTCGTAACTTAAAACGAGGTACTCGTCGGAGGAAGCGTAACACGTTGGAAAGTAGGGTGAATCTCCTAAGTGTTGATAAACCTTTGCTTCCATTTTTACTTTTTCTACTTTATCTTGCGCATATAACTTAAACGCATAAGCGGGAACGGAATGAGACTGAAAAACTGCTGCATCTGTACCGACACCTATACACTTTAAATTATCCGCGTCGCCAATTATAGTTACCGGCTGGTTATTTGGATTTGAATAAACTTTAATTTTTGAAAGAGAACTTATATCTTTTTCCCATTCTTTCATCATATAATCTCTCCGTTCATTTTCTGAATTAACGGGTCCACTTTTGTTTTATTTTTCTTCCGAGCAAGAATAAAGCGATTAAGTATAGTGCAATGATCAATACTACATCCCAGTTGCCAGAAGCAATTTGATGTCCTGCTAGTGAAAAGGCTAAGATATTAGGTAACTTCCCAAGAATGGTTGCTGCAATAAAGGCAATTACGTGGACATTAGAAATACCTGCAATTAAATTTACACCTGCGGAAGGTAGGATAGGAATAAGGCGTCCAAGAAGGACTGCTAAAAAGCCGTTTGTTTGAATGAGCTCAACATATTTCGCCAAGTATTGATGTTTTGTTAAATATTTTAGTGCAACGCTTCGAAATAAATTCTTACTTAGTAAAAATAATAAAATGGATCCCGTAGTGGTACCGAGCAGGTTAATCATTAAACCCGGTATAAAATCATGATTACTGGCGATGAAGGCGGCCAGAACGGGAATAGGCGCAAATGGAATCATAGAAACAAGTAGCATTATTAAAAACTGATAAAGCCATGCATAGGGGTTTTCATTCTGTACGAGGTCTAAAATTAGTTGTTCCATATTATATCCTTTTAATAGTTATGTTAATATATTATCCGTTCTTTAATAAGACGCACCTGGTGATAAAAAGGTGCATGCACCCCATTAAAAATACACATTAAAGGTTTTTAAAAATAAAAATTGCTTTATGTTTGTTACAGTTACAAAAATTAATTTTTATAGACTATAATAGATAGGAAATGAATTTGGAGGGTGTTTATCTTGTCGAATGAATTAGAAAAAACATATTTAGATTTTATGAAATACATTTTAGATAACGGCGTAAAAAAAGAAGATCGTACAGGGACTGGTACAATTAGCGTTTTTGGTTATCAAATGCGTTTCGACTTATCAAAAGGTTTCCCATTATTCACAACTAAAAGAACATCATTTAAACTAATTGCAAGTGAATTATTATGGTTTATTAAAGGTGATACAAATATTCGTTATCTTTTACAACATAATAACCATATATGGGATGAGTGGGCATTTAAGAAATGGGTTGAATCTGATGAATACGAAGGTCCAGATATGACTGATTTTGGCCTACGTTGTTTAGAAGACGAGGAATTTAATTTATTGTACAAAAAAGAAATGAAAGATTTCTGTGATCGAGTATTAACAGATGATGAATTTGCTGAGAAATACGGCGATTTAGGAAATGTATATGGTAAGCAATGGAGACGTTGGACAGACTCTGAAGGAAATGAAATTGATCAATTAAAGGATGTCATTGACCAAATTAAAACGAATCCTGATTCACGCCGATTAATTGTAAATGCATGGAACCCAGAAGACGTAATAAATGCCGGAGCAAAAGGAAGTAAAGCTGCATTACCACCGTGTCATGTAATGTTCCAATTTTATGTAGCTAATAATAAATTGAGCTGTCAATTATACCAACGCAGCGGAGACACTTTTTTAGGAATTAATTACAACATTACTTCTTATGCTTTGCTTCTTTATTTGATGGCTAAAGAGTGTAATCTAGAAGTTGGAGAATTCGTTCATACAATTGGCGATGCACATATTTATCTAAATCATGTTGAGCAAGTGCAAGAACAATTGTCACGTGAGCTAAGAGACTTACCAACATTAACGATTAATGCAGATAAGCAATCGATTTTTGATATTGAATTGGAAGATTTAACGATTGAAGGCTACAATCCACATCCATCGATTAAAGCACCGATAGCGGTATAAAGGGGAATAACGATGATTTCACTAATTGTTGCACATGATGAAAATAGGGTTATTGGTTATAAAAATGAACTTCCTTGGCACTTGCCTGGTGACTTGAAATATTTTAAAGAGATGACAATGGGTAAGCCAATTGTCATGGGCCGTAAAACATTTGAATCGATTGGACGCCCATTACCAGGTCGCCGTAATATTGTCATAACGCGAAATGCAGATTATAAAGCAGATGGAATAGAAGTTGTAGGAAGCCTCCAGGATGCGTTGACGCTCGTTCAGGATGTCGAGGAAATTATGATTATTGGTGGAGCTCAAATTTTCGAACAAGTGATGCCGATAGCTGATAAATTGTATATAACTTTAATTAACCATAAGTTTAAGGGGGATACTTACTTCCCAACATACGAAGATTGGAAAAAAGTATCCTGTCAACAGCCAGTAAAGTCGGATGAAGGCTTTACATTCCAATACTGTATCTTCGAAAAATAAAAGACGTGCTGAATTGTGAAAAACAAATTCAGCACGTCGCTTTTTTAAATTAAGTATAAATATACGCAGGCAACCATGCAGCTACAACCTGCAATAACAAATAAATGCCAAATTGCATGGTTATAAGGTAACCGAGTCCAAGCGTAGAAAATGGCACCGAAAGTAAAAAATAATCCGCCATATAAAAGTAGCATAAACCCATCAAAAGTTAAAAAACTGTAGAGGGGGCGGATTGCGATAATGATTAGCCATCCCATTGCTATATATAATACTAAAGACAGCTTTTCAAATCGATGGATGAACAAACATTTGAATAGAACTCCTAAAATCGCAATGGACCATATAATGCATAGCATGACAATGCCAAATGTTCCTCCGATTGCTATTAGTAAAAATGGGGTATAGGTACCTGCAATTAATATATAGATGGATGAGTGGTCTAAAATTGCGAATATACGTTTATATTTTTCCGGGACACTATGTAATAGCGTTGACATTAAAAACAGCAAAATTAATGAAGCTCCAAAAATAGCGTATGAAGTAACATGCAAGGCAGAACCATTTATTGCCGAATAGATAATAAGCAATATACAGACGGGAATACTAATTACTAGGCCTATGCCATGTGTAATCGCGTTCCACAACTCTTCCTTCCAGTTCTTATAATCAAATGTATCTATTTTTTGCATCGTACATCACACTCCTCTTTATATTAGTATAGTTTATATAGTAAATTATTGTGATAGTTGATTGTCATGATGTTATACTGCTATATGTCATAAGAGAATGATGATAAAGTGGGGCATTTTACAATGACAAATGTCATATTGGTAAACAAAATTGATTTCTTTATAATAGTAAGGAAGATAGAAAAAGGATGTGTTCTCTTTGAGTCAAATTCATATTGTAACTGATTCTACATGTGATTTAACAGATGCAGAAATTAAACAGCACGGAATCCATGTAGTGCCACTAACAGTTCAAATTGACGATAAAACGTATACAGATCGCGTGAACCTGCAACCGGATACATTTATCGAATTATTAAAAACAGCAAAAGAATTACCAAAAAGCTCCCAGCCTGCTCCAGGTGTATTTAAAGAATTGTATGAGGAGCTAGGTAAGGATGGGTCGCAAGTTGTTTCGATTCATATGACAGGTAGTATGAGTGGAACATACCAATCTGCAAACCAAGCAGCCGAAATGAGTAATGCCGATGTTACAGTAATTGATTCACGCTATATCGCATTCGGCCTTGCTTTCCAACTTCGCGAAGCAATCCGTTTACGTGACGCTGGAGCGACTGTGGAAGAAATTTTGGCAGGCGTTAACAAAGTGCGTGAAAACACACGTCTTTTCGTTGCACTGGATACATTGGAAAACATGGTTAAGGGCGGAAGGATTGGAAAAGGTAAAGCGGTTGTCAGCTCATTGCTTAATATTAAACCTATTGGGCACCTGGATATTGGCGAGGTTACAATTTGTGCCAAACCACGAAGCTATAAGCAAATCGTGAAATTTTTAATGAGTGAATTTGAAAAAGATACAAAGGGCAAAAAAGTAATGGCTGTAGGAATCTCTCATGCGAATTCGATGGACACATTAGTTAATCCATTAATAGAGCAAGTAAAAGCGACAGGCTTTACAGGAGAAGTAGAAGTAGCATTTACATCACCAGTAATCAGTACACATACTGGTGAAGGTGCAATCGGCTTTATGTATTATACCGAATAAAAATAGGGTAATTCTAAAGGTCTGAACCTCTAGAATTACCTTTTTTATTTCGATGCTTGAGATTCTTTAAGCAGATACTTACATAACATAAAATAATGGTAATTTTCCATAAATCCAGTTGTTTCTAGGCAAATCATTCCTCAATATGCAGAAAATATTTTATAATAAAATAATATAATAAAAAGGGGGAAATTGTATGTGGCGGTTATTACTCACATCATTGGCTGTCATTTTTTTATCCGCATGCTCCATTACAGTTGACCCAAGTCTAGTAGAAGAACAATTAAAAGACAATTCGAGCACCGAAAATAATGAGCAGTCTATTTCGGAAGATGAATCTGAACAAAAAACTACGGGCTTCTTCGAGATAATAAATGATGTATTTCAACTAGATTGGTCCAATCGTAAAGAAGATAATGCTCAACCAATACAGTATTTAGCTTTAGGAGATTCATTGACACGCGGAGTGGGGGATGAAACTCAGGATTACGGCTATACAGTACGGCTACAGGATGAGCTTGAAAAATGGCCGATGATTGAATCGGTAGAACTTGATAACCGGGGGAAAAACGGGAGACGTAGTAATCAGCTTTTAGATTTATTGCAGCGTGGACATTATGATGAGGAGCTGGCAGAAGCCGATCTTATCTCGATATCAATTGGTGGTAATGATGTCATGAAAATAGTAAAAAATAATTTATTTACAATGACTAAATCAATGTTTGACAAAGAATTACCTCGTTTTAATGAACGCTATGAACAGGTTATTGCAGAGATACGTGAAATTAATACCGATGCACCAATTATTCTAGTCGGTTTTTATAATCCATTTTCGATTGTAGTAGATGAAATAACACCTTTTGATCCAATTATTAATGAATGGAATTCTTCAATCGAGCAATTGGCAGTAAAGGACGGAAAAGCATGTTTTGTATCAGTAGAGGATTTATTTGTGTCAAATGAGGATATGGTATATCATGTAGACTTCTTTCATCCGAATAGCACGGGGTATGACCGTATGGCAAAACGCATTATTGAAACAATGCAAAAATGTAATATTGAAGAGATGTCAGACGGTTTAATAGGATTTGGGGAGTGAGTATATGAACAAATGGAAAGTAGCATTTTTATTATTAGCGGGTTCGGTAATGATTACCCTTGTTTCGGTTGTCTATCTATTAACTGCAGATGGAAAACAAGTCACCGAACAACCACCACTCCCGATAGAGGGCAATATATTAAAAGTAGAAACTACAGCAAAGGAATTTGAAGCGATTGCCAAACAATATTTAACAGCAGCGATGAAACAATCCCCAGTTCCTGTAGAAATCGTTATTGATGAGAAAATTTATTTATACAGTACATTAACCATTTTTAATATTGAGTTGCCGATTCAGATGGATTTCAACCCGGTTGTGAAGGACGGAAATATCGTATTGAATCAAGAGGCAGTTCATGTCGGGAAAGCAAATATACCTCCGGAATTTGTATTGAAAATGATTGATGATGCGGTTGATTTCCCAAATTGGATCACCGTAAAGCCAGATGACGAGGAAATTTATGTAGATTTATCCCGTATTAATATTGCGAGCGGTTCAAGAGTCCGAGCAAAGGAAATCGACCTTCCTAATGATAAAATAGAATTAGAAGTAGTTATTCCAAATGAATAGAACTAGGAGGCAAATTTATGGCATATGAAAAAGCGACATTTGCAGGGGGATGCTTCTGGTGTATGGTAAAGCCATTTGATACACAACCCGGTATTATAGAGGTTGTGTCAGGCTATACGGGGGGGCATGTTGAAAACCCAACATACGAACAGGTATGCAGTGAGACAACCGGCCATTTAGAAGCTGTGCAAATTACATTTGATCCAGCTATTTATCCATATGAAAAATTAGTTGAGCTTTATTGGACATTAATTGATCCAACTGATGCTGGTGGTCAATTTTATGACCGCGGTGAATCCTATTCAACGGCAATTTTTTACCATAACGATGTTCAAAAGCAAATTGCCGAACTATCTAAAGCTAAATTAGAAGCAAGCGGGAAATTCAAAGCACCAATTGCTGTAAAGATTTTAGAAGCTAAGCCATTCTATGTAGCGGAAGAATATCATCAACATTACTATAAAAAGAATCCCGCCCATTACGAACGCTATTCAATTGGTTCTGGCCGGGCTGGATTTATTGAAAAACATTGGGGGTCCAAGTAAATGAATAAAGAAGAACGCTTAAAGCAATTAACAGAGATGCAGTACCATGTTACGCAAAATCAAGGAACTGAACCACCATATAGAAATGAATATAACGATGTTTTTGAAGAGGGAATCTATGTTGATATTGTATCCGGGAAGCCATTATTTAGCTCAAAGGATAAATATGATGCCGGTTGTGGTTGGCCTTCGTTTTCAAAACCAATCGAACATCTGGAAGTAACGGAGCACTTTGATACTTCTCATGGAATGCGTCGTGTAGAAGTTCGAAGCAAAACTGCAGATTCACATTTAGGACATGTCTTTCCTGATGGACCACAAGAATTAGGCGGCTTACGTTACTGTATCAATTCTGCAGCCTTACGCTTTATTCCAGTAAGTGATTTGGAAAAGGAAGGCTATTCTCAATATTTATCAATGTTCAAATAAAAACAACTCGCTTGTGGTATCCCATAAGCGAGTTGTTTTTTTGAATGGAGCAGGGTATAGGGTTAAATTTTAAATTCACCTACAACACTTCGTAAATTATCTGCCTGTGCTGCCAATTCAACAGCCGACGCATTAATTTCTTCCATTGAAGCTGAACCTTGTGAAGCGGCAGCTGCACTGCGTTCTGTATTAGCAGCTGTATTATCCGCAACGGCCGCAACATGAATAAAGGAAGAGTTCACATCATGACTGTTGTGCAATGTTTGCTCAATTTGACCAACCATATGTGTTAAAATATCTGATGTTTTTTCTGTCTGTAACAAAATATTTTGCAAAGAATCAGTTGTTTCATTTGTCACTTCAACACCGCGAATTACCTTTTGTACACCTGTTTGGTTTTGAGCAATGATGGATTTCACTTCAGATTGAATGGATCCAACAATTGCTGCAACTTCACTTGCAGCCTGCTGTGACTGCTCCGCAAGCTTTCGTACTTCATCTGCAACAACTGCAAATCCACGGCCATGTTCTCCAGCCCGTGCTGCTTCGATAGCAGCATTTAAAGCCAACAAGTTTGTTTGTTCAGCAATTGCTGTAATGGTACTAATAATGGATGTAATATTTTCGGATTTGCGGCCTAAATTTTCTACTGTTGACGATGTAGTTGCCATCGTTTCTTCAATTTCAAGCATTACATTTGAAGATTGTGTAACAGAATTACTACCGATTTGTGCAGCATCCTTCATCTGCATAGCTGCATGTTGAACTTCCAATGCCTTTTCGTTTAGATCATGCATTGATTGCTCTAGCTTCTGCATTTCGTTTGCTGCATTTCCGATACTAGTTAAAATTTCGGTACTATCATTGGCAATATCAATTGTTGAGTTTGCGATAAAATCAATTGTACGTGCATTTTCATCTGCTAATGCCATTAATTCCTGTGAACTGCCGGATACATTATCTGCGAGATTGGAAACACGCTTTATTAATACAGAAATGGACTCGATTAGTATATTTGTAGAGTTTGCAATTTCAGAAAACTCATCTTTAGTCTTAACCTTTACACGACGAGTTAGATCGCCTCCAGCTTGTGCAATATCCAAAATAGACTCATTAATTGCTTTTGTATTTTTGCGGATTGATTTAAATAGGATATAGCCCAATGTAATGGTCAAAACAATCGCAACAAAAGCTAAGACAAAAAAGGAAATTTTAGAGGCTAACGCAAATTGTTCTAATTCACTTATGGACTCTTCATTTCGTTGTTCCAATATTGTGATAAGTTTGGACGTATTATCATCAATATATGATTTGAAATTTTGGCTTCCACTATTGGAGAAGAGTTTAGCTGCATTTTCATATCCATATTTTTGACGTACTTCAATTGTAGATTTAGAATAGGATAAATAATTCGTATAAAATTGCTGAATTTGTCCAACTATCTTCGACTCTTCATCCTGATTTTCAAAGGATTTCTGAACAGATGTCAGGTTGTTATGTATTACCTCTTTCGTTTCTTCAAACAATTGGAGATACTTTTCATCCCCTGTAATTAAAAAGGTTTGTTCATGGCTTGATAGTTTTGCGATATCAGAAGCCAGGTTGTTGATTTGAAATTGTTGTTTAAGATTTTCATCTGCAAAGTTACGCAAACTTGTTTGTAAGTTTGTTATATTAATATACGATAAAATTTGCATAGCAAGGATTATTGCCATTAAAATTGTAAACGCAATTAAAATTTTACCTCGAATGAGATGAAAGAAACGAAATGTTTTTTTTGCAGGTTTCACTTTTTTATTATTTTTTTCGGATTTAGTACTTAATTTCTTTTTCTTTTGCATAAATTCACCATCTTTTCTGAAAAATCAATTTTTTATTATTCTACTACACTAATGGGGAATTTTCACTATAATAATGTAAAAAAATATAAGTAGGAGGGAAACTATTGAAAAAATCATTTTATCACTATGTATTAACCTATAGAGGGGGAGAATGGTCTGATGAAAAAGTTCGATTTGCTGAAAGTATGTTTGTGGATCATTCGTTTCCTAAGCAATCCGATAATTTTGAAGAACTTTCGACCTATATTGAATTACAATCAGATGAATATCTAACAATAGAGGCATTTGACTCACTTTGGGATCTATATGATGTTTAAATTCAATTGATTTTTGCAACTCATGTAATTTTTAGGTATAGTTTAACTAAATTCCGAAGATGTAAAATTGAGAACATTTGACAAAATATTGTATGTTTAACCAAAATATTTATAAAGCAAGACGTCTAACGATTGAATATTTATACGAAAACGTTTACAATTTAAAAGAATTATGATGAAAAGAGGTTTTATAAATGAGCGTTCACATTAATGCCAAAAAAGGCGATATTGCAGAAATCGTATTATTACCAGGAGATCCGTTACGTGCAAAATATATTGCAGAAACATTTTTAGAAGATGTGGTTCAGTATAATGAAGTGCGTAATATTTTAGGCTATACAGGTACGTATAAAGGTAAACGTATTTCTGTACAAGGTACAGGCATGGGTGTCCCTTCTATCTCCATTTACGCAACAGAATTAATGCAGGAATACGGAGTTCAAAAGCTAATCCGTGTAGGTACTTGTGGAGCGATCCAAAAAGATGTTAAAGTTCGCGATGTAATCATTGCTCAATCTTCATCTACGGATTCAAGTTTAAACCGTGTTATTTTCGGCGGTACAATTGATTTTGCTCCAACGGCTGATTTTGATTTATTATTAAAAGCTTATAATGCTGCAAAAGAAGCAGACTTAAACGTACGTGTAGGGAACATTTTCACAGCTGATATGTTCTATTCAGATGAAGCACAAAACGAAAAATTAGCACAATACGGTGTGTTGGCAGTAGAGATGGAAACATCTGCACTTTACACATTAGCTGCTAAATTCGGTCGTCAAGCTCTTACAGTATTAACTGTATCTGACCACATCTTAACAGGTGAAGTAACAACTTCAGAAGAGCGTCAAACAACGTTTAATGACATGATGGTTATTGCGTTAGAAGCTGCGATTCAAGAGTAAGTTTACCAAGGGTTTGTGAGTTGGCATAATTTAACAGGGGACTAAAAAGGGACTAGGACCTTTAGAACGTCCATTGGAAGCCTACTAGACAAGAAATTGTTTAGTGGGTTTTTTTAGTGGAGTGAATAGATGTTGAGCGTATCTCGTATATTAGCATGTCCAAACTGTTGTTGTATGACTTTGATGTTCACACCTTTAGCGAGCATAAGGGATGCATACGGATGCCGTAACCCATGAAATGAGATGGCAGGTAGTTCATGTTGTCTTACAATATCTCGCCATTGGTTACTCAGGGTTTACGTATGACAGAGTTTTCAGCTTTACTCTTTGAATCATTAGATTTAGCTCACAACACTATACTTGTTGACAGTACATTACAGTATGACAAGCTCACAAACCGCTTCTTTTTGGATATAACTAAAACTCAAAACAACGAAAAAACACTCACAAGTTGTTCACTGAACAGCTCCGTGAGTGTTGGTGTTGTAGTTGGGTTGGGGTGAAACAGTTACCATGAAAATATTCTCTTTAACAGTCTATTGGATTTGAATTTTAGCTGTTTGAAGTTTGCTTTGCACAGATTCGTATGTTGAATTTAGATTCTTACTATATTCAATATAAGAACCTATTGGAGATGTAGATAAACTGATAAAAGTATTATAGTTCTCGTATAAATCTAATACTGCTTTATACTGTTGTTCATATTTAGCAGGTGGATTTTTTAAAAGTGACAAATTCTTAGAAACAATATTGTGATTATTTAACGCTACTTCTGTTGCATTACTTTTAGCCATTCGAACTATAGTAATCATAGTATCAAAATTACCTTTCTCTAATCCTATTCCTAGACCTCCGCCAAAGTATGCTTGATTTGACCAATTTAGAAGTGGTTCAATTTCTTCTTCGGAAATCTCTAAGTTTTCACTAATAGTCGATAAAGGGATACTTCTGTCAATTATCTCTCCCCAATATTCTTGGTAGGAACTTCCGATTACAGCTGATTCAGTCGTCGAATACTCTATATCATCTAATAATTGAATTAGTTGTTTATGATATTCTGTTTCATCAGCACTCTTATTCCAAATGTAATAACTAATACTGCCACCTAAAACTACCAACAAAGTCACAATCAAAAAACAGCCTTTTTACTCATGAGAATACCTCCTAATATAAAGATATTGTAACATAAAAGTGAATGTTCCATTTAATAGTTTTGTGACTATAGTAACATTTTTATATATATAGATTGGTAGTACAGTAAAGTGACACCGATCAAACTACGTTAAACGATATGATCGTTATTGCGTTGGAAGCTGCGATTCAAGAGTAAGCGTACCTAGGGTTTGTGAGTTAGCATAATTTACAAAGTGCCCAAAAGTACCCATAAACGTAATTTTAAAAGTGCCTAACAGGTGAAAAACTTGTTAGGCACTTTTTTAGTTGAAAGAATCAATAGCATGTATATATGTATTCAGTATTGTTTCAAAAGCAATAGCAAATATTTGTTTTCGCTCGTTTAGTCGACTTTCATTTGGAATGATATTATAGGGTTAATTCGGTAATAAAAACATACTTTGGTAAATTTAAAAAATAATAGCAACTTTAGCAAATTCTTAGTCGTCTCACTTGTGAAGGGAAAATGATTCAGGGAGATTAAAAAATGTCTAAAATGAATCCTTTAGTTCTGATTGAAGAAATATACAATGAGCATTATGCGTATTTAAGAAACTTTTTAATAGGTCTAACTAAAAGTGATGTAATAGCTGATGATATTATTCAAGATTTTTTTACAAAAATTTTAGTTTCACCCTCATTAGTTACAGAAGTTAAGTATATGAGGAGTTGGTTAATAACAGGGGTTAAAAACACTCTACTTGATTACTATAAAAAGAAGAAGCCTGAGTTGCTTCAAGATGAGAATATTATTGAAACGTTACTGGTTGATAATTATACACCAGAAGTAAGTGCAACAATTAACAACGAATTGGAAATGGTTTTAAGCAAGCTATCGACTTCTGAAAAAGCAATTATTATAGCAAAAGAATATTATGGTTATGACTATAATGAAATTAGTGATCTTTTAAATATACCAGTATCCACAATAAAATCGATAGTGTTCAGAATGAGAAAAAGAATGATTAAAGTGAGGTAATTCTATGGATTCTTTCAAAAAAATACATCTTTTATCTCTGGAGTTGATCCCTATAATTAATGACCTGGATGATGGGCCGAGACAGGTTGTTTTAGAACATATCACTGACTGTAAAGATTGCAAAAATTTATATGATAGTACAGAGCACTTTAATTCAAGTATGCCAAAGCAAGATTACTCAGAAAATGTGGAGTTAAAGCCTTTAAAAAAATTAGTGCAGTTTAATAATGGATTAAAGTTATTACTCATTACTGTAAGAGCGTTAATTTTATTTTATATTGTTTACTCCAGCTTTAAATATTATGGTGCGGAGTCTGTAACATCATTGCTAGAGTATTTCAGATCGGGGATATTTCTATTTTACATACCAGCCGCCATATTTCTACTCGTATTTACTTTTACTTTTTTCAATAAAAATTGGGTTTGGATATCCCTGGTGATTGATTTAGTAATTATTTTATTTTTAGAAAAAGTGCTGCAGTTATTTTTATAAATGGAGCATTCCTGTTAGAAGGATTTTCGGGGACTTGAAAACAAAAAAGCCCTCTTGTATGATGCTTGAGTGTCAACCA
>NZ_JACSPW010000013.1 GCF_014836935.1 Solibacillus merdavium
GTTCCTCCTTTAGCGAAGCTTACGGACAATATGTAAGAAAAATCAAGAATTACAAAATAACGATAGATGTACGAGTCGAAAAAATATTTTTTGACGCTCATAAATGGCGCAAGCCATTGATACATCAACATTTATAGAGGGAGGGGGAGCTTGAAGGAAAACGAAGCTATGAAAAAATCTGAAGACACACTTATATGTAGTTTGCCTCCAGATTTAAACTTTCCTATTAAAGTATTGATTACTTACTAAAAAATTAATTTACGGAGTCCTCAGAATTTAAATAACCTTTTATTAGATTCTTCAAGTCTTCTTCATTTTCTAAGCCGTCCAGATTATTATTGTACCAATGTTGAACTTCTGTTTTTGTTACAGTGAATTCATTAGTCGAAAATTTGAATGTAACCCAATCTACATTTTGGATTAAAGCAAAAAGATATGTGGCATTCGCTATAATAGTTTTCTTCATTTCTTTATCTGCATTTTTTGCAGTTATATCGTTATATTCCAAAGTAATGCCATATGGCTGTTCTTTCGTATGAAGGGAAATTTGTTTTAGTTCATTGCTGTGGTTTAATTGATTTACAATATTTCCAACCGCACTGTTGTCACCTACATATGAATTTTTATATTGAAATATATCTGCTTTTGAGTCAGCATTTTGACTGCATCCGCTTAATACATTCAATACTAGTAACATCGAAATATAAAATATGCGAATACGTTTCACTATTTCATCTCATTTCATTTTTTATAATACTAGGGTTGCACCATTTCATTACCAACGGGTACAGGCTTTTTCCTACTATAAAAATACCCGGCCAGTAATATTATAAGAGCTAATGTGACTGTTCCTCCAGCAAAAAGGAGGGGTGCTTTATATGTTAGGAAATAAGTTTCCAAACGACCCGCAATAACAGGACCTATTATTTGTCCGATGGCATAAAAGGTTGTCAGTATGGAAACAACGTAGGCACTTTGCTTTGGATATAACTGTCTTGCGTATGCTGTTGACATAGTAACGAGTCCAACAAATGTAAAACCAAATGAAATGGCCGATAACAATACGCTCCAAACAGATTGTGAAAGAACAGGAAGCAGGATGCCGATTATTTGCAATGCATAGGCTAAAGCCAGCATAGAAATCGTTGAAAAACGGGACATCAATTTCATCCAAATCGGTGCAGATGGAATGGCAGCCAGTCCAGCCAATACCCAACTATAGCCTGCATATGCACTAAGTGCCTCGATATTATATATAATGTCCACAAGAAAAGTCCCTGTGATAATATAACCCAATCCTTCTAAGCCATATGCAATAATAAGCCATGGCATGAAGCCGCGCCAAATATTGCTATCCTCGGATTTTGGTGCCTTTACGTGATTAAGTACTTGTAAATGACGCCATAAAAATAGTGTCGTCGCTAAAAACAATGCGGATAACAAACCGAGTCCAAGCCAAGAACCTTGCCAGCGGAAACTTGTTTCAAAGAATGGTACTAAAAGTCCCGATAACGCAATGCCAATGCCGATCCCACTAAATAAATAACCACTCCAGCGCGTTAGTAAATGAGCTGCCAAATAATCCATCACGATGCTTAATGTCAGAACAAAGATAAAGCCGCTCGTTAAGCCAGCGATAAAACGTAACATGATCCAAATGATGTATGAATCTATTAATCCCATTAAAAGAATCGAAGTAACATTCATGATAACATTTAATACTAGAAAGTTCTTTTTTGATTTATAAATAAAGCCGGCCCATAATGCCCCGATAAAATAGCCAATATAATTGCTTGAAGCGAGCCAGCCGCCTTGTGTGAAGGACAAATTTTCATCGACCCGCATGAATGGTAAAATCGGCGTGAAAGCAAAGCGGCTAATACCCATAGCAACAGCTAAAAATAGAATTCCCCCTAAAATTACACTTATATGTTGACGATTTATGAAAATCCCTCCCTAAAAAAGCATATCTTTTTAGTGATTGTACCACTCTTATTTTCAAGATTAATAGAGGTAATCCCCGTAAAAACGAGAAAAAACCCGACTATATCACCAAAAGTCAGGTTTTGCGACCATAAGCCAAAGAAAGAATCCCATTAAAAAGATATATTTCCATGTAGCGCTTTTCATCATATGAATAAACTGTTCTCTTTTAAACTCTGCACTGTTGGCAAAATTCAAGGCAGGCTTAAAAGCGAGGGCCATAAAATATAAAGAAAAGCCCATAACGATATACGTCACAATAAGCCAAGGGGATGTCCAGGACCACCCACTAAAGTAAATTAAAACTAAACCGGTTGGCACAATGAAATGTCCACCGTTTGCAACAGCTCTTAGCAAACCTTGCAACGCTGTAATATAGCTAGAAAGATCTTGGGTTTGTGCCTTTTCCATACGTTTTAATATGGGGAAAATTGCGAACAGTGGGCCAGTAGCAACGATGACACTTAAAATATGTAAATAAAGCGTAATTGTAAAAAGCAATTTCATCCCTCGCTCGAGTTTTATTGAAACAATCATACCATGAAAAAAAGATGATTCGGAAGTTTGTGACTTCCGAATCATCTCTATTAAAACCCCTTATGAATGAGCAGCTGCTCCCTGTTTCCCTTTGTGTTTGCTTTGTTCCTCTTCTTTTACACGCTGTTTTTTCAATTTGTTTAAATCAGAACGTAATAGTAAAGAAATACCTAATGAAATAGCGATTAAGAAGCTGAATAGATAGAATACTGGAATATAACTGTTTGTCGCTTCGTGAATTGTTGATACGATAATCGGACCAAAAATACCACCAAGTGACCATGTAGTTAATAAATAGCCATGAATAACCCCAAGTTGCTTCGTGCCGAATAAATCACTTGCGAATGCCGGTAAGTTCGAGAAACCACCGCCATAACAACTAACTACTAAGAATATGAATACCTGCAATAGAATAGCGTTTGTCGTAAACGGTAATGTAATAAAAGCAATTAACTGAATCGTGAAGAAAATAACAAACACATTGGAGCGTCCGATATAATCTGACCCAGCTGCCCAAAGTAAGCGACCACCACCATTAAATAGTCCCATCAAACCAACCATAGTTGCAGCAGCAGCTACTGACAGCCCAGCAATTTCCTGTGCCATTGGAGAAGCTACTGAAATCATCATTAAACCAGAAGTTACGTTAATTAAGTGCATAGACCAAAGCATCCAGAATTGCTTTGTACGAACTGCTTCACGAGCAGACATTTGTGCGATTTCTTGTGATTTTGCTTTTCCTGTAGCAACCATGTCTTCTACTTCACCTGGTTTAGGTGGAGCAATATAAAGTGCCCCTGCAATCATTAATAGAAAATAACTTATCCCTAAAATATAATACGTATTTGAAATCCCTACAGCCTGCATTAAGTTTGCAGCGACTGGCGCGGTGATTAATGCACCAGATCCAAATCCTAATACAGCCATCCCTGTCGCTAAACCACGACGATTAGGGAACCATTTAACAAGCGTTGATACCGGAGCAATATAACCAATCCCCATCCCGAGACCGCTTAGTAACCCGTATGTTAGCCAATATAAAACAACTGAATCCATAGCAATCGCAATACCTGCGCCACCTTGTCCTAAACCGAATAGTACCGCCGCAACCATCGCTGCTTTTCTCGGTCCTAACTTTTCTACTGTGCTACCAAATAATGCTGCAGCAAAACCAGCTAGTCCCATCATAATTGTAAAAGCAATAGTGATTTGTGATGCATCCCAACCGAGTTCTGTTGCGATTGGATTTTTATACACACTATATGCATACGCACCACCGATTGAAAGGTGGATAGCAATGGCAGATGCTGCAATTAACCAACGATTTTTTTTCATATAATTTCCCCCTCACACCTATTAAAATATCGATTTTACGATAATTTTCTACTTAAAGTAGATGTGTCAAATGTTTGAACGTTCATGTACATAAACTTAACATTAATTTATTATTTTGTGCAAGTGAAATATATAAAATAAAATTATCTTGAAAAAACATATATTTCTCTTTTCGGTAGTAAAATCGTACTTGATGCAATAATTTTTACTGCGGAAAAACACATCATAACCTTGATAAATCAAGGTTTTGTTAGTTGTAGAATAATGATGGTTACTAACGGGCTTGGAGAGAAGGATAATATTGTAAGTTAATGAATCTTCTAATTAAACAACTAAATTAGCTAACTTATTCATCAAAATTCTACTAATTGTTTTGGTTATGTTAGGTGCTGAATTTTTAAATTTTATATTATAACAGTGACTAATACACAACGGGGAGACACCCAATGGCTTTATGCATTGATAAATCAACGTTTTAGAGGGGGGAATTTAAAAACAAATAGCTTTTCTCTTATAATAAATACTAATTATGCAACTGTTTATAACAGTTTGGAAAAGATAGAATATAGGACGTTTCGCTAAAGATTTTGGGTTAAAAAAGAAATAAATTTAACAAAGGAGGTAGTTACTTTTCGAATTTCTTAGTGGTTTTTTACATTATTTTACTGAATAACGGTTCGAAATAATGCTGAAAATGAGTTTGTATAAAAATACTGATACTCTTTTTGAATAGAAATAAAATTATTTGACGAGCCACGAACTGTTCTCTAAAGTCAAAATAGTGATTAGAAAAGAGGCGAAATTATTATGAGAAAAATAGATCCCCAACAATTATCAGAACGTGAAAATTATAAATTTTTAATTGGTTCGATTATCCCGAGACCAATTGCCTTTGTGACTTCGGTAACAGAAGAAGGTGTGGTCAATGCAGCACCGTTTAGCTTTTTTAATATTGTATCTTCAAATCCCCCGATGATTTCGGTAAGCGTTCAGCGTAAGCAAGGGGAAATGAAGGATACTGCAAGAAACATTCTAGCCAACCGTCAATTTGTTGTGCATATAGTCGATACAGACAATGTTGAAAAGGTAAATAAAACGGCAGCGAGCTTACCTCCAGAGGAAAGTGAAGTGGAGATCGCAGGGATGACATTGGTTGAAAGTACAAAAATCGGTGTTCCTGGAGTAAAAGAGGCCAAAGTTCGCTTCGAATGCGAATTAGAAACCTCATTAGAGCTTGGTGGGGGAGAAAATAACCCAGGCTGTGACCTGATTATTGGAAAAGTTGTGTATTATCATATAGAAGAAAGTATCTATGAAAATGGCCGGATCGATCCACAAGAGCTAGCTGCTATAAGTCGTTTAGCTGGTAATGATTATGCGAAAATCGGTGAGCAATTCACAATTAAGCGTCCGCTTTAACTTCATTCATGAGGTGTTGAAACACTTGCCGAATTCAAATGCAATTACACCGAGGAATATATAGGAGGAAAATATATGTTGAAAATTAAAAGCATTGAATTATTTAATATTGAATTACCATTAATCGAACCATTTATCGTAAGCTACGGTACATATCCAAATATGCCATCGATTATTGTAAAGATGACGACAGAATGCGGATTAGTAGGCTGGGGAGAAGCGGTACCAGATGAACATGTTACGGGTGAAACATTGGAAGGTACTTTTGCAGTATTAAAAAATACATTAGCTCCTGCAATGATCGGGAGAAATCCGATGAATTTTGAAAAGGTCCATGCCAAAATGGATGCATTGATTTATAGTGCACCAGCAGCAAAGGCAGCTATTGATATTGCGTGCTTTGATTTAGTAGGGAAGAAGCTGGGTGTGCCGGCGTATCAATTAACAGGTGGCCGCTATTATGAAAAGTTCCCAATTACGCATGTACTAAGTATCGGTACCCCTGAAAAGATGGCGACTGAAGCAGCTGAGCGCGTTAATGAAGGGTATAACTCATTCAAAATGAAAGTAGGTCGTGATGTAGCTAGTGATGTAGCGCGTATTAAAGCGGTCCGTGAGAAAGTCGGCAACGATATTGCAATTCGAGTGGACGTTAACCAAGGGTGGATAAATAGCTCAACAACAATGCAGGCAGTACGCGAACTTGAACATTTAAAAATTGATTGGCTGGAGCAGCCGGTACGTGCTGATGATATTGATGGCATGGTTGAAATTAAATCAAAAACATCCATCCCTGTCATGATTGATGAAGGATTACGCGGTGTCCGAGAGATGCGGGAAATCATAGCAAAACGTGCTGCGGATAAAGTAAATATAAAATTAATGAAGTGTGGCGGGATGTATCCTGCAATGAAGCTTGCTCATATGGCGGAAATGGCAGGCATTGAATGTCAAATCGGCTCAATGGTTGAATCATCAGTCGGATCAGCTGCAGGATTCCATGTAGCATTTTCAAATAAAGTATTTACAAGTGTTGAATTAACAGGACCATTAAAGTTTTCTAAAGATATTGGGAACCTTCAATATAATGTACCGTTTATCCAGTTAAATGAACGAGCAGGATTAGGCGTGGATGTGGATGAGGCTATTTTGGCTGAACTGACACGTGAAAAATGTGTGGTGCGATAATGATTGCGACAGGATTTTTAGGCAGAGATGAATTTAAAGTGAAATTACTAAATGAATCCTATATACCTCAGTTAATGGACCTACAGCAACAAGTTGTAGAGGCATTGCCGGATAAAGCAATTTTACAGCCGCTTGATGAAGGAGAATTAGTCTTTATATTAAAGGGAAATGGCCTTATGATTGGGGTTTTCGTCGAAGGGAAACTAATTGCATTTAGGGCATTGCTTGAACCGGTCATTGACGAAGAACATTTAGGGTATGATATCGGTTTAAAAACAGAAGACGAACTCAAAAAGGTGCTTTATCAGGAAATTTCAAATGTACATCCGCAATATAGAGGCTTTGGATTACAACGGACAATGGCAGACATTATTATGCAGCAAGTAGATTCGGCAAAATATAATGTTGTCTGTGCAACAGTGATGCCTGGTAATATTGCGAGTATGAAGGACAAGTTCTCACAAAATATGCATATAGCTGCATTAAAGCTGAAGTACGGTGGGAAATTGCGCTATGTATTTATGAAAAAGCTGCTGGAAGTAGAGCGTCAATGGGCTGAAGAACGATTTGTTTCAATGATTGAGACAAATGCTCAACAACAGCTTCTCCAACAAGGTTATATTGGCATTTCAATGAAGAAACACCAGGACGAATGGTTTATTCAATATGTAAAATAAAAAAGGATGTGGCGGGAAATTAATGGTCCGCCACATCCTTTTTCGATATATTCAAACACAAATCATATGGATGTTCTTTAAAAATCATTGTCATCAAAGCTGTCTAAATCGAAGAAATCATTATTGTCTTCGAATAAGTAGGATACGTCATTGTCATCTGTCGCTAAATAAGTGTAGTTGATCATATTATCAGCTCCTTTTTATAACTATACATTATTCAGAAAATTAAGTAAAGTTTAAATTTATGTATTTTTATTGAATAGGGGTTCATAAAACGCTGTTAAATATATATTTGCAGCGCCTGTTTCCGCTTTCATATCTTAAATTAATATGTTTAATAATATATTTTCATACATATTTTCATACATTTTAGGGAGTGGGATTTTGAAACTTTCTTTGCTTGAAAGCTGTAGATACAGAAAAAGAAATGGAGTGAGTTTATTGGAGAAAAAACCATTTAATGATGTAGATGAGTACAATCAAAAACATATGGGTACACCAAGCTCCTATAATATGAAGCAAATGCCAAAGCCCATCCGTATCATTGGTTATATTTTAATCAGCTTTATGACTGTTGCTGCAACTTTACTTATTTTATTAATAATTCTAGATAAAATATTCTAGTCTATCCGTAGAAATAGCTTTTTTCTTAAACATCTATAATATTCAGCACATTCTATTAATAAACTTATTGGTATAGAATTATTATGTGTAAAATTTTGTACTAAAAAGAATATTTTTCTGCTTTATGTTAATATATTTGTAATTAATTGTAGATGGGGTGGAAAGGATGGAGCAACATATTTTTGTCTCGAAACTTATATCTCCGACACCGGCGAATAACTATTTAAGAAGAGCAAAATTAATGAAAAAGCTTTCTGATTGGCCACATGCAAAATGTACCATCTTACATAGTAGCGCAGGGTATGGAAAAACATCGCTTATTAGTCAATTTATAAATGATCAAAAAACAAAATGCGCCTGGTACCAAATAACATCAGATGATGATTCAATATTTCCGTTCTTACGCCATTTCATTTTTAGTATCCAGCAGCACTTCCCTTCATTTGGTGAAAAGCTAAAGGGATGGGATGTCACGGTAAAGTTTCATAACATGGAAGAGTTATTGCAGCTTTCAAAGCAAATTGCCAATGAGCTGTACGATATTAAAGAACCATTTTTAATTGTGCTGGACGATTATCACCATGTCTCACATGTATTTCCGATTAATTATGTTATGAATCAAATACTTCAATATTTACCTGGCAATCTTCATATTATTGTCGCAACGAGGAAAATGCCGGAGTGGAGCTGTTTATTAACGCTACGGATGAATAATCAGTTAATCGAATGTTTAGAGCAGGAGTTTATATTTTCTGAAGATGATGTTCAATATTTATTTGAGGCCTTTTTTGAACGGCAATTAACTGATGAACAATGTGAATTTATTATGCAGATGACGGAAGGCTGGGCGATGGCAATTATGCTGCTTGGCTATAAGGCTAAGTATAGTCACGAACAGCTCGTTGATATTGCAGAAGGAACAGTCGGTAATTTTTTTGCCTATCTATCTGCAGAAGTGTTCGACAAACTAGACGAGCAGCTTCAGCTTCAGCTTTTAAAGCTTGGTATTCATCAAGTTATTTCGCTTGAGGTAATTACAGAGTTATATGGACCTGAATGGATTGAACAAGTAAAGCCGAAATTAGATGAGCTTGCATTTATTACACCATTAGCAGGAGGTACAAAATATCGTTTCCATGCATTGTTCCAACAATTCCTGCAGCAGCGGTTGAGCGAATACTACCCGGACTTATATGAGGAGTTTCATGAACAGGCAGCCGAGTATTATGCTTATCAAAATTTAGGTGTACTGGCGGTCACACATGCGGCACAGCTAAAAAATCCACATTACTATATCACATTATTATTGCAATTCGCTCCCCACTTTATTGAAGCTGGTCAATTTGAATTTCTTTTGGAAAGGTTGAAAGATTTTTCAATTGATCAAAAGCCGTATCAGCTTCTATATTATGAAGGGGAATGTCAACGGTACCGCGCACAATATGAAAGGGCGAAAAATGCATACAATGAATGTTTTATAAAAGCCCAATTGCAGCAAGATCAATTATTTTTAATGCGCTCCCAATTTGGTCTTGCCAACATTTATTTAGATACCCTTCAGCCAGTTTTCGCGGAACATCACTTGCAGCAGGCTATTGCATTATTAAATGAAGTTAAAATTAGCGATACAGAACGCCATCTTATTAATAGCCTATATACGGAAAACCTCATTAATTTAGGGAAAGCGGGAGAGGCTCTTCGTTGGAGTAAGTCACAAAATTTACAGTTAAGTATTAATAATATAGATGCGCGGCTTTATTTACGGCATGGTCAATTGGAAATAGCGAAAGAGTTGTTAAATGCACGTGTTTCGAAACCGTTTCAATGGGAGGAAGCACACCGTACGACAGATTTACTGCTCGTTTTGATTGATATATTAATGGGTGAAAATGTACAGGCCTATAGCCGTATTATTGAAGGTGGCAAAGAAGAGCTCGTTGATATGCCATATACACTTGCACTTACAAAGCTACGTAAAGGGCTTGCACTTTTAAATATGGAAATGAAAGATTTTGAGCGTGCAAAAGCATGCTTTGATGAGACACTTGAGCTATTAAATCAAATACACGTTAAGCGTATTAAAGCCGAGTGTTATATGGGGCTCATTTTATATTATCGCAGTAATGTCATTGAGGCGAAACGCCATGCTCAAATCGGTTTAAGGGAAACAAACAAAGTACAGGACTTTTGGATGTCTGCATTATTACTGACAGCATTAACGAAAGTGTTGGCCGAAAATAGCCATTTTGAAGAGGCAATCGATACGGCAAAACAAGCTTTATCCTATTATGAACGTAGTGAAGATTCGTATGGACAAATGGTCTGTTCTTTCTGGCTTGCGTACTGTTTTTCAAAAGTGGATGATCAACAAAACGCATCTGAAAACTATCTGCATTTCTGGAATTTATGTGTGAATGATTATCCGTTTTTTATTGAGAAGAAAACACTTTTCGGACCGCAGCATTTAATCTTATTTGTACAGCTCGCTAAACAGTTGCAGCATGACGTGCCCGTATTTGGCCAATTAAAAATACAGGATGCACCCAGTACAGAGCTATCTCTGACTTTATTCGGCCCTATCCAGATTCGACGGGATTATAATGTTATTCAAGAAAAAGAGTGGAAACGAATGAAAGCGAAGGAACTGTTTTTATATTTATATATTCACCGTGAGCAATTCGTATCGCGCCAGCAAATTTGTGAAGCAATTTGGCAACAGGATGAAGAAGCGATGCAACGTGATTTTAAAGTAGTTTTTAATGCGATGTTAAAAACGTTGGAGCCGACCCGTTCTGCACGTGAGGAAAGCCACTTTATAACGCGTCGCCAGCATTTATATAAACTGGAGGATCGCTGGATTCAAAGTGATGTAGCGCACTTTACGTATTATGCGCAGCGCGGAATGGAAGAAAAGACAGCCAAGCTTTCAAATGAATGGCTAAAGCTTGCAATGAGGTTGGTGGATGGTCAGTTTTGTTCGGATTTTGAACGTGAGTGGATTGGATCGATTCAGGCTCATTACAATGAGCAAATACTGAAAATTCTGGAGCGTGTCGCACAAAACTATGTCCGGCTTCAGCAATTTGATAAAGTCATTCGTTGGGCAGAGCGCATTATTGCATTGGATGACGGTCATGAAGAGGGGTACCGATTGTTAATGCTTGCTCATTATTATCTAGGGAATCGCCGAGAAGCACTAAAACAGTATGAGCGCTGTGTAAATGTACTTGATGAACAATACAAAATTACACCGATGGACCCGACCGAGCAATTGTACGAACTTGTATTAAAAATGTAAATAGATTGAGAGCTATGTTGAAAATATAATTTCGACATAGCTTTTTTTATTGGAAAGGCAGGAGCGAGTGCGAGTTAGTAAGAGGGGTATTTTGAGGGATTAGTGGAGGGGGCGTGAAGAGTGTTTTATTTAGAACAAACGAGCCGGTTATTAGAAGAATTTAGTGTGGTATTAGAAGATTGAAAACCGATTTTAGAACAATGCAAAGCGATATTAGCACAACCGAACTATATATTAGAAAATCGTAATTATATTAGATCAAATTAATTTTTATTAGAAGATATCAACTTTTATTAGAACAAATTAATTTTTAGAAGAGCAATGCGCTGTTTATTGGATATCTCTTAGGTTGGGCAATGGCATAGCGACTCAAATTCTCTACGGAATTCCCCCTTTATTCCCATCCCGTTTATTGAATGTAACTCATTTGTAACTTGGCGATGTTACATTACGATTAAGCAGATAGCTATGCTGAAAATATTGCTGGGAGGGACATTGTATGAAAAAGCGTTTATGGTTAATTTTTGCGGTGTTATCGGTTTTCTTATTAGTTGCATGTAACAGTGATTCAGCAGACAGTGATGATTCATCAACTACAACTACTTCAGCTGAGCAAGGTGAGAGCAGTACAAAAGAAACGGCTGCTTCATCAGATCCGATTAAAGTTGGTGTACTTGCATCATTAACAGGAGCACTAGAATCGTACGGCAAGCAAACGAGAAATGGCTTCGAATTAGGACTTGAATATGCAACAGACGGCACGATGGAAGTGGAAGGACGTAAAATCGAAGTCGTTTGGGAAGATACAGAAACAAAGCCGGAAGTAGCGGTGCAAAAGGCAACGAAGCTATTGGAAGATGACGCGGTAGATTTTTTAGTCGGCTCTTCAAGTTCAGGTGACACATTGGCAGTACTTCCATTAGCAGAAGAGTATGAAAAGATTATGATTGTTGAACCAGCAGTAGCAGATAGTATTACAGGTTCAGAGTTTAACCCTTACATCTTTCGAACAGCGCGAAATTCATCGCAGGATGCTTATGCAGCGGCAGCGGCAATTGCAGGAGAAGGTGTAAAAATCGCGACATTTGCACCTGACTATTCATTCGGCTGGGATGGGGTATCGGCGTTTAAAGCAGCGGCTGAAAAATTAGGAGCTGACATCGTATTGGAAGAATATGCAGATCCAGCAGCAACTGACTTCACGTCCAATTTACAAAAAATTATAGAAGCGAAACCAGAGTTTCTATTCGTTGTATGGGCAGGGGCTAACTCTCCTTGGAACCAGATTGCAGATTTAAAGCTACAGGAAAAAGGGATTAAAATCTCAACTGGTGCACCTGACATTATTGCGCTTCAATTTATGGAACCTTTAGTAGGTATGGAAGGATTCTCGGTATACCACCATACATTACCAAACAATGAAGTGAACGATTGGTTAGTAGAAGAGCATAAAGCAAGATTCAACGGAGAGGTACCTGATTTGTTCACACCTGGAGGATTTACAGCGGCGGTTGCGATTGTAGAAGCACTGAAAAAATCAGGTGGGGATGCAGATGGAAATGCACTCATTCCTTTAATGGAAGATATGTCATTTGAAACGCCAAAAGGAACGATGACATTCCGTAAAGAAGACCACCAGGCATTGCAAACGATGTACGCTATCCGACTTGAAAAGGTAAGTGAATTTGATTATCCAGTACCGGTATTAATACGCGAACTACTTCCTGAAGAAACCGAACCTCCTATTTTAAATTAGTAAATAAGTGAGGCTGTCTAAAAAGTGAAGAACTTTCAAGACAGCCTTTTGTTATAAGGGTTTCCATGGAGTTTATACGAAATGGAATGGAGGGGAGGCAGTTAAAAAACTTCCTTCATTTCCAAGTGGTTGTTGCTTCTGCGGTGGTCGCAATAAATTGCCACCATCCTCGGCGCAAAGAAACAAAGACAAACAAGTTTGACTTTGTTTCTTGCCCGCGGAAAGCGTCCGACCCGTAATGGAAATCAACTAAGAGAGGGTGAGATGATGGAACCGATTATAAAAACAAGCAATTTATCGATTAAGTTTGGCGAGCATAAAGCGGTAGATAACATTAACTTTGAAATGTCAGCTAAGCATTTTAAATCCATTATTGGACCTAATGGTGCAGGAAAAACAACTTTCTTTAATTTGATCAGTGGTGAACTGGAGCCAACAGAAGGAGATGTGTTTTTTAAAGGACTATCTCTTCGGAAAAAGTCCTCTGTTGAGCGAACTCGTTTAGGTATAGGACGATCATTTCAAATTACGAATGTATTTCCGAATTTAACGGTTCTGGAAAACGTACGCCTTGCAGTTCAGTCAAAGCGGAAAGTGCGCTTTCATATGCTCAACCACTTTCTGAAATATAAAGAGATTACGAATGAAGCGATTGGAATTTTAGAACAAGTGCTATTAACCGACAAAATGCATCAAGTAGCGAATCAGCTGTCGCATGGCGAAAAAAGAAAGCTTGAAATAGGTATGTTACTGGCACTTGATACTGAAATTTTATTACTGGATGAGCCGACAGCAGGCATGTCACTGGAAGAAGTACCTGCAATTTTAGATGTTATTCGTTCAATTAAGGAGCGCGGTGATAAAACGATTCTATTAATCGAGCACAAAATGGATATGATTATCGATTTGTCCGATTCGATTATGGTGCTGTTCAATGGTGCACTGTTAGCTGATGGAACACCTGAAGAGATTATGAACAATGAAACGGTACAACAAGCGTATTTAGGAGGCCTTGCATATGACTAATATTTTAACCTTGGAGCGTGTGGAAACGTTTATTTCACAATATCATATTTTGCAAGGTATCGATTTTGAAGCGAAAGCGGGAGAAGTATCTGTTTTATTAGGGCGAAACGGTGCCGGGAAAACGACGACACTTCGGACGATTATGGGTTTAACACCTGCATCGAAAGGTACGATTCATTTCGATGGGAAAGATATTACGAAAATGGCACCCTATGATATCGCAAATAGTGGAATTGGCTATGTGCCTGAGGATCAAGGGATTTTCGGACAGCTAACAGTCGAAGAAAATATGAAAGTGGCAATCCGAAAAGAAACCGATGCAACAATGCAAAAGCAGACATACATTTTAGAGTTATTCCCGGATTTAAAAAAATTCTGGAAAAAACAGGGCGGTAATTTATCAGGTGGTCAAAAGCAAATGCTTGCAATGGCAAGAGCGTTTGTCAATGACAGCAAGCTGCTTTTAATCGATGAACCATCAAAAGGCCTTGCACCGATTGTCATTGAGAAAGTGATGGAGGCCATTACGGAAATGAAAAAGCATACTTCGATTGTGCTAGTCGAACAGAACTTCATGATGGCCAGTAAAATCGGAGATACATTCACATTAATTGATGACGGGCGGACCGTACAGTCAGGGGAAATGCAAAATTTAATCGAAGACGAACAGCTGAAACGCAAATATTTAGGTATAGGGTAAGGAGGGGAATCAGATGGAATTATTAATCAGTTTAACAATTAACGGGCTCGCAACAGGAATGCTTATTTTCCTATTGGCTGCTGGATTAACCCTTATTTTCGGTTTGATGGATGTGCTGAATTTTGCCCATGGTGGACTGTTCGTATGGGGCGCATATACCGGTGTTTTTACTTATGCATGGAGCAATAGTTTTCTAGTTGGAATTATTGTCGCGATTCTTACGGGTCTTGTTCTAGGATTTATTACGGAAAAGCTCATTATTAAACCAGTTTATGGAAATCACGTACAGCAAATTTTAATCACACTTGGATTTATGCTCGTGCTCCAGGAAATGATTAAAGTTGTGTTCGGTCCAAATGGTGTCCCTGTTAAAGTTCCTTCTTACTTGGCAGGCAGCTGGCAAATTGGCGATTTAACAATTATTAAATACCGGATTTTTATTATCGTAGTAGGCTTTGCTTTATTTGGGGTTTTGTATTTCATTTTAAATCGTACCAAAATAGGCCTGGTCGTTCGGGCTGGTGTTATGAATCGGGAAATGACACAGGCGTTAGGTATTAATATTAAACGCGTATTTTTAATTGTCTTTATGTGTGGTGCGGCATTGGCGGCGTTGGGCGGAATGCTGATGGCTCCGTATTCAGGGGTTGTATATGCGGAAATGGGAATGGAATATGCGATTTTAGGATTTATCGTTGTAGTAATCGGCGGAATGGGGAGCTTCCAAGGTTCGTTATTGGCAGCAATTTTAGTAGGGCTTGCCGGAAGTTTCATGGCGTACTATGTCCCGTTTTTATCCGTTGCAGTCAATATGATTTTAATGGCAAGTGTACTAATTTTCCGTCCACAAGGCTTATTTACAGTTGCGAAGGGGTGATTCGATGATTAAACAGCCATTATTATTATCAAAAGTGAATGTTGTGTATGCAATAGTTGTCGGGGTCATGGCCGTATTACCGTTTGTACTGGATTCTCGAACAATGACGATTTTATTAACACAGTTTTGTATTTTTGCAATACTTGCAATGAGTTACGATATTTTACTAGGTTACACGGGTATCATTTCATTTGGTCATGCAATGTTTTTTGGGATTGGCGCCTATACGACAGCGATTATGCTTAGTGATTACGGTCCGTCAATTGGAATCTTTGCTGTTTCTATTGTTGTTGGGATTGTACTGTCGGCCATTATTAGTGTGATTAGCGGTGCACTGACATTAAGGTTAAAAAGTCACTTTTATGCAATGTTTACTCTAGCCATTTCGGGTTTGTTTTTAGTGTTAGCTGAAAAATGGCGTACGGTAACGAAAGGAAATGATGGATTTACCTTTCGTGCTCCGGAATTGTTTCGGGAGCGGTTGTATTTTTACTTTCTTGTGCTCATTTGTTTAGTTGTAGTTTTCATTTTACTGAAACGTATTGTTGCATCTCCATTTGGAAAAGTGCTTGTAGCGATTCGGGAAAATGAACAACGCACTCGTTCATTGGGCTATAAAACGCTAGGGTATAAAATTATTGCTTCAGTAATAGCGGGTGCAGTTGCGAGTTTGGCAGGGTCGCTTTATGCTATTTCGTTACGATTCGTAAATACGAGTGTCATGACGATGGATATTACACTGGATGCACTGATGATGACAATTATTGGTGGAGTTGGGACATTAATTGGGCCAATTATTGGTGCAGGGGTCATTGAATTTGCCCAACATTACTTATCAGGTCTTGCAAGAGAGTACCCGATTTTTGAACGATGGATTATTTTCTTCGGTATTTTATATATTTTAGCTGTTATTTTCTTCCCTCGAGGCATCGTAGGTACAGTTTCTTTGCGCTACCATGAATGGAAACTGAAAAAAGGGCAAAAAACAAAGGCATCTGTAAAGCTTCGTGAAAAGGAGATACAGCGATGATAGGAATAACAGGACTAGGAATGTACTTACCTGAAGGAAGAATGACTGGTGCTCAGATTGCAGTGAAAGCAAATATTCCAGTAGCGGTTGTTGAAAAGAAAATGGGTATTATTGAAAAAGTTGTAGCCGGACAGAATGATCATCCAGTCGAAATGAGTGTGAAAGCAGCAAAGGAAGCCCTCGCCGAAGCGCAAGTGGATGCCAAGGAGATTGATGTTGTGATCTATATTGGGGAAGAACATAAAGAGTACCCTTTATGGACAGCTGCCATAAAAATTCAGGAAGAAATAGGTGCAGTAAATGCATGGGCTTTTGATGTGCAGCTTCGTTGTGGTACAGCGATTATGGCGATGAAAGTGGCAAAAAGCTTAATGTTATCGGATGATTCCATCAAGACAGTGCTATTAGCTGGGGGGTACCGGAACCATGATTTCATCGATTATGAAAATGAGCGGACTCGCTTTATGTTCAATTTAGGTGCAGGTGCAGGTGCAATGATTTTGCAAAAAAATGCGGGCGGGCATGAAGTACTTGAAGCAGCCCTTATTACAGACGGCTCATTTTCTGAGGATGTTGTGGTCCCGGTAGGCGGTACAAAGGAGCCGCTAACAATTGAGCATCTTCAAGCAGGGCGTTTTATATTGGATGTACTTGATCCAGAAGGCATGAAGCTTCGGTTGGAACAAAAATCATTAAGCAATTTTTTAAAGGTAATTCGTCAATCATTGCAGAAAAGTGGATATAGTCAAGAAAATTTACATTACGTTGCGATGCTCCATATGAAAAAATCCGCACATGATTATGTATTAAAAGAGCTTGGTCTTTTAGAAGGGAATTCAATCTATTTGTCACATTACGGTCATATTGGACAAATCGATCAAATTTTATCGCTTTGTCTTGCCCGAAAAGAAGGCAAGCTTCAGGAAGGTCAAATTGTTTCATTAGTTAGTGCAGGTATAGGCTATGCATGGGGTGCTATTACAGTAAAGTGGGGGGCTTAATATGAATAAGCTGGACGTTTTGGCGAAAGTGGAATTATCAAATGGTGAAACATTATCGTATCGTAAGCGTGAAGGTGGCGATGAACTGGTTTTATTAGTGCATGGCAATATGACAAGTTCAAAGCATTGGGATTTACTGATGGAATCAATGGATGAACGATTCACAATTTATGCGGTGGATATGCGCGGCTTTGGGGGATCAACCTATAATGAACGGATTACGTCGATTAAAGATTTTAGTGATGATATTAAGCTTTTTGTTGATGTAATCGGGTTGAAGGATTTTACAATCATTGGCTGGTCAACAGGTGGTAATGTAGCGATGCAGTTTTGTGCGGATTATCCGGATTACAGTAAAAAGCTTGTGCTATTCGCATCTGGATCTACGCGTGGCTACCCGTTTTATAGTTCAAATGCAGATGGTACACCGGATTTTTCAAATCGATTAACGACGATTGAACAAATCGAGCAAGATCCTGTCAAAACAATACCGATGCAGCAAATGTATGATACAAAAAATCGTGACGGTCTAAAGTTTGTTTGGAACAGTGCGATTTATACGCACAATCAACCGGATGAGGCACGCTATGAACAATATGTGGATGATATGCTAACACAGCGCAATTTGGCAGATGTGTACCATGCATTAAATACATTTAATATAAGTGCGGTCGATAATGAAGTGACTGAAAGCACAAACCAAGTGAAAGATATTCAAATACCGATATTCATTTTATACGGTGACCGTGATTTTGTAGTGATTGAAGCAATGACAAATGAAATTATTGAAGATTTTGAGGGCCGTGCTCAAATCATGAAACTAGCAAACTGTGGACATTCACCTCTAGTTGATTGTTTAGGTGAAACAAAAGATGCAATTGAAACATTTATTTTATCGTAAAAGGGGTCGTGGAGAAATGCGTTTAGAAAATAAAGTAGCAATCATTACAGGCGGTGCCGGAGGAATTGGCTATGCAGCCGTAAAGCGTTTTTTGAAAGAAGGAGCAAAAGTGGCCGTTGTTGATTACGACAAAGAACAGGGAGAAAAAATAGCAGCAGATTTAGGCGAAAACGTTGCCTTTTTTGCAGTAGATGTTTCCAAACTGACTGAAGTTAAGCAAATGGTTGAACAAGTTGTTGCTCATTTTGGCAAAATCGATATCTTGGTAAATAATGCGGGTATTACGCGTGATGCAACGCTTGTAAAGATGAGTGAAGAGGATTTTGAAAAAGTGATTCAAATTAATCTAAACGGGGTTTATTACTGCACACAGTCGGTAGCTCCGCATATGATTGCACAAGGGTCAGGCAAAATTATCAGTACTTCATCAGTAAGTGGGGTTTACGGTAATTTTGGTCAAACAAACTATGCTGCAACTAAAGCAGCGATTATCGGTATGACGAAAACGTGGGCAAAGGAGCTTGGACGCAAAGGAATCAACGTAAATGCTGTAGCTCCTGGATTTACAGCGACGCCTATGGTAGAAAAAATGCCGGAAAAGGTATTACAGCAAATGCAAGGTATTACAAGCCTGCAGCGTTTAGGAAAACCAGAAGATATCGCAAATGCGTATTTATTTTTAGCTTCGGATGAGGCAAGTTATATTACAGGTCATGTTCTTCAAGTTGATGGCGGTATTATGATGTAGAAGGTGGGATGGCTTATGCAACAGCTAGATTTTTGGATTGCAAAACGAGCGTCCCAAACACCCGATAAAACAGCTTTAATTCAAATTGAAACGGGTGAAGCGTGGACGTATAAAGAGCTGATGCAGCATGCAGGCTGGTGGAGCAATATATTTTCCAAACAGCAGTTGCAGCAGGGGGATCGGGTAGCAACATTAATGGAAAATTCAATCGAAAGCTTTGCTATTTTAATTGCTTGCCGATTAAACGAATTAATCTATGTACCATTAAATACAAAGTTATCTATATCAGAATTACAGGCGGTTTTATCCGATTGCACGCCGGCTTTATTCATTGCTGATAATGCACATAGTGACCGCGCAGAACTGCTTTCGCCAGCCAAGCTCCTAACATGCGGTAGCTCGGAGTTAGTTGAGCCTCCTACATACAGCTGGCATGATGATCCGCAGCTACCGTGGATGATAATTTATACCGGAGGAACAACAGGAAAACCAAAAGGTGTTGTACTCTCGTATGAAGCGGTTACTGTGAATGCGATGAATACTGTCATTAGTTGGGGGTTAAATGACAAAGATTGTACATTAAATTATATGCCTCTTTTTCATACTGGCGGCATTAATGCACTTGCATTACCCATTCTTCTGGCAGGTGGAATGGTAATAATCGGTCAAAAATTTGATCCGGAAAAAGCGGTTCGTGCGGTGGATGAATATAAAACAACCCTCTCGTTATTTGTGCCGACAATGTATCAGCTTATGATTGAAACCGAATACTTTAAGAAATCCGATTTTCCTACAGTGAGAGTATTTTTATCGGGAGGGGCACCTTGTCCAAAACCAATTTATGAATGCTTTCAAAGGAAAGGGCTGTTATTTAAAGAGGGATACGGTTTAACGGAAGCAGGACCGAATAACTTTTTCATTGATGCAGAAGTTGCAATGAAGAAAAAGGGAGCCATCGGAAAAAGTATGCTTTTCAATGAAGTGAAAATTATAGATAAGGAAGGAAAGCGATGCGCGCTAGGTAAAGTTGGCGAACTATATTTAAAAGGCAGTCATGTTTTTAAACATTACTGGAATGATAAAGAAGCAACGGCTAATACTTTTGATGAGGGCTGGTTAAAAACAGGGGATTTGGCGAAAATTGATAAAGACGGCGATTATTATATCGTAGGTCGGAAAAAAGAAATGATTATATCGGGGGGGGAAAATGTTTACCCCCAGGAAGTCGAACAATGCCTAATCGCCCATGAAGCAGTACAGGAGGTATCAGTTATTGGTGTTCCGAATGAAAAGTGGGGCGAATGTGTTGTGGCATTTATAATTGTGGAAAATCCTTCAGAACAGCTTCAACACCAACTTTTCCAGTATTGTAAAGAACAACTGGCTAATTACAAAGTCCCGAAGCAAATTCATTTTCTGCAGGAATTACCGAAAACAGCCGTCGGGAAAATCGACAAAAAGCAGCTCATCGAATATATATTAATAAAAAAACAAAATATTGTATAAACTAACTAAATACAAGATATTACAAAGACCGGAATGCTGTTAATTCAACATTTCGGTCTTTGTAATATCTTCCGAACTAAAGGATAAATTCATTTGAGTTTATATAGAGTTCATATAGTTGTTTTACAATGCAGAAGTGTGAAAAAAGGAGGAATACAATGAACAAGCTATTAAGGCCAATAACAGATTGGGTATCAACGAAACGCGGAGCATGGATTACGCTTATTGTATGGCTTGTGCTAATGATTGGTTTAAGCGCCGGTCCAATGCTAAGTGAATACAAAGTATCAAACTTCCAATCGCTGCCGGATGATGCACAGTCGATTATCGCTGAAAATAAATTAAGCGAGTACTTCCCGAACGATGAAGGTACCCCAGGTATACTAGTTTTCCATAATGAAGATGGGGAAATTAATGTAGACAGTGTAAAAGAGATTTTAAATGCAATGATTACGGAAAATATTGAAGGTATCGATCAAATTATCGACATCTCGCAATTACCGCCGCAAGCTTTAGCAGGTTTCACGTCTGAAGACAAAACGACAATGATCGTGCCAATGACGTTGGAAAAAGGTCTTGGTAATGCTGATTATGCGGAAATTAACGATTTTGCATCTGAAATTGGGAATGAAGCAGCTGAAAAAACTGGAGATACACAGTTTTATATTACAGGTCCTGCGGGGATTGCTGGAGATACAGTAAAGCTGTTTGAGCAAGCAGACTTACAATTGTTATTCGCGACAATCGGAATTATTTTAGTTTTATTAATTATTATTTATCGTTCACCGCTATTAGCAATTATTCCATTACTTGCAACGGTGATTGTTTATCAAGTAGTAAATCAGTCGGTTGCTTTAATGGGTGCAGCTGGTCTAGAAATTAATAATTCAACAACATCGATTATGAGTATTTTATTATTTGCAGCTGTAATCGATTATTCGTTATTCGTATTCTCACGTTACCGTGAAGAATTAAATCATTATGAAGATAAATATGAAGCAATGAAATACGCAATGCGTGCAACTGGTGAGCCGGTATTCTTTGCAGGTGGAACAGTGCTTGCAGCTATGCTTGTTTTATTCTTCGCGGACTTCCGTGACTATCAAAACTTCGCACCAATTTTTGGTACGGCTGTATTTGTGATCATGATTGGATCGATTACATTAGTGCCAGCGTTATTTGCGTTATTTGGACGTAAAGCATTCTGGCCAAAAGTTCCGAAATACGGTCAAGCAAAAGAAGTAAAACATGGTATTTGGGGACCGATTGCAAAGTTTGTTGTAAACAAACCTTACCTATCAGGTGGATTAGTATTAATCTTCATGTTAATTACTTCGTTTAACGTACTCAACTTAGAATATGAGTATGATACGGTAAAATCATTCCCGGAAGAATTGCCGTCACGTGTTGGTTATGAAATTGTTGAGTCGCGCTTTGATAAAGGGGAACTTGCACCGACTTCACTATTCGTTGAAAGCGAGCAACCATTAACAGAGGAACAAAAACAAGCTTTAACTGAAGCGTTATCAACAGAAGAAAATATTGCATCTGTTCGTACATCTGCTGTATCAGATGATGAAACTAAAATGAAATTATCGATGGCATTTGATGTAAGTCCATATTCACCAGAAGCGATTGAAAAGCTTGAAGATATGCGTGAAAACAGCGCAGATTATTTAGCTGCAGCTGGTATTAATGGGGAATTACTTTTTGCGGGTACGACAGCAAAATTAGTAGATGAGCGAAATGTGAATAACGATGACATCATTAAAATTGTTGTTTTAGAAACAATCTTAATTTTAGTTCTGTTATTCGTATTAACGAAATCTTGGAGAATGCCGATTTATATGATGGCAACAATTTTAGTGTCTTATTTATCGGCACTAGGACTAGGTATATTCTTAGTTGATGCATTATTTGGATATGATGCCATCAGTACACGAGTACCAGTGTATGCCTTCATATTCTTAGTAGCTTTAGGAATCGACTACAATATTATTTTAGTATCCCGATTCCTTGAAGAGCGCAAACGTATGAATGTGAAAGAGGCGCTTGAAATTGCAATCCGTAATACGGGTGGCGTAATTTCATCAGCAGGTATTATTTTAGCAGCAACTTTTGCGGCATTAATGACAATGCCGATTGCCGATTTGTTCGTCTTTGGCTTTATCGTATCTGTAGGGATTATTATTGATACATTCCTAGTACGTGGTATGCTATTACCAATGCTGATCTTAACGTTTGAAAAAGACAAAAAGTAAGGCGTAATAGATAAAAGGGAGGCATCGAGTAATTCGGTGTCTCTTTTTAGTATAAGAAGGCGGTGTAATTAATGCGGATTTTAGTTGTAGATGATGATGGATTTATACGGAAATTAATTGGTATTCATCTGAAAAAAGAAGGCTACGAAGCATTATTTGCGAGTAATGGCTTAGAGGCATTGACTATTTTACAGCAGGAATTAGTGGATTTGGCGATTGTAGATGTGATGATGCCGAAAATGGATGGCATTTCTTTGACGAAGCGCTTAACTGAAGTTGGTGTTCCGGTATTAATGTTAACCGCTAAGACAACGCTGGAAGATAAGGAAAAAGGTTTTTTGGCAGGTGCGGATGATTATATGGTAAAGCCATTTGAACCGAAAGAACTTTTATTTAGAGTGCGTGCAATTTTACGGCGTTTTCAAAAACTTGAACGTAGTCAAACAAAAATTTCTAATATGCTAATTGACCGCCAGACATTTGAAGTTAAAGTAGGGGAGCAAGTATTATTATTACCTTTAAAGGAATTTGAACTGCTAAGCATTTTAACTACGAGGCCGGAAGTGGTGTTTACGCGTGACCAGCTTATGGAGCAAGTATGGGGCTATGATTATGATGGGGATGACTTCACGCTGACAACCCATATTAAACGTTTACGAAGTCGATTGGAAGAAGTAAATGCACACGTAAAAATTCAAACAGTACGAGGCATTGGCTATAAAATAGAGGAATTAAAATGAAAACATTGTATAAGCAATATATTGTTGTAACTTTGGCCGTAATTGTTGTAAGTATTACTATGTCTATGTTGTTGATTGGTCAAATTTATCAATCACAAATTCGGCCGAATACGGATGCTAAAAATTATGAGGTAGCACAGGAAGTAAAAAATATTGTAACGACGATGCCGAGTGAAAGCTATGAAGCCTATTTTGAAGCGGTTGCCAAGCTTGGCTATCAAATTGCAGTGGTTGATCAGTCGGGAAGTGTGTCAATATACGGAAATAATTTCAACAAGGTCGAATTAAACGATAACATGCTGAATATTATTGGTTCTGATAATGTATATCACGGAATTCAGGAGTATAAAGGATCTTCTTTATTTATGGATCATTTTGCGAATGATATTCAAAATACAGTTGGGTTGGCCTTTAGCCTTAATAATGAAAATTATGCATTTTTCATTCGGCCAGCTAACGCAACGCTCTTTTCTGAAATGCATTTATTACTCGTCAGTTTTATTATTATTACTGCAGTTGTAATTCTTTTGACAATGATTTTACTCGCACGCCAGCTTGTAAGACCGTTAAAACAACTGCAAGAAGCAACCGAGCAAATTGCACAGGAAGACTATGATATTCATTTGGAAATTGATCGGAACGATGAACTCGGCCAACTTGCAACACAGTTTCAAAAGATGGCAAATCGTTTAGCGGAAAACGATCAGATTAAGAAGGATTTTATAAACAATGTATCGCATGATTTTCAATCGCCGTTACTTAATATTCAAGGGTACGCAAATGTCTTGAAAGATGCGGAGAATACTGAAGAAGAACGTGTGCAGTATTTAGAAATAATTGAGCAGGAAACGAAGCGTCTTTCAGCATTGACAAAGCAGTTGCTGCTGTTGAGCTCATTGGATCAGAAAAACCTGCCGATTGAAAAAAAGCGTTATTCGTTGGAAAAACAATTAAAGGAACGTCTGTTTTCAAAACGCTGGAAGCTGGATGATAAGCAGATGGAGCTTGTATATGAGCTGGAACCAATTGAAGTATTTGCTGATGAGCAATTATTTGAGCAAGTGTGGGATAACTTATTGTCAAATGCAATTCGATATAGTGAAGATAAGGGGAAAATTATTGTAACCTGCAGTAAAAAAGACGATGCCATAATCGTTGTTATACAGGATTACGGCATTGGAATTCCTGAGGAAGCACTGGAAAAGGTAAAGGAACGTTTTTACCGCGTTGACCCATCGCGCTCAAGCCAAAGCAGTGGTCTTGGTTTGGCAATTGTCACGGAAATTGTAAAACGTCATGAAGGGCAATTTAATATAGAGAGCAAGCTAGGGAAGGGAACAAAAGTAGAAATAATACTTCCTAATTAGCTGGTATAGAAGGTATGTTAAAGGAAAAAATTTTAGCATACCTTCTTTTTCTTTATTTTTGTAAGTCTTCTAATGCTAAAAGTGCATCAATTGCACCGACTTTTTCACAAACTTTTGAAGCGACAAAGTTGGCAAATCCAATAATGTTCACCCACTCATTAAAAGAAAGGTTCATTTCATCACGTTTACTCAGCTCATATAAAACGGCACCAACAAAAGCATCGCCAGCCCCTGTTGAATCGATACAGTTTACTGGATTTGCCGGTACAGTTGTTATTTTTCCGTTTTGTACGAGGAGTGTCCCGTCAGCTCCTTGTGTAATGGCAATTGTTTTGTCGGTAAACTGATTCAGCCATTCAATTGCTTGTTCAAAGCTCTCTGCCCGGGACAATAACATTAATTCTTCATTACTCATTTTAATGAAGTAAGCTGCTTCGATAAACGGTTCGCATTTTTGAATAAACTGTTCAGTATCGTGTTTCCATAAGTCAGCACGGTAATTTGGATCGAATGAAATAAAATGATTTTGTAATAATAAAGTTTGCATTAACTGTTCGTAAGTTCTGCTAAAGGGTTCACTTAATAGAGCTGTTGCTGAACCGAAATGGATCATATCAATGGACATTAAATGTTGGAGATTGAGGTCTTCAATGCGAAGCAACTCATCAGCGCCTCGGTTAAAGATAAAATCCCGTTCGCCATCCGCCTGTCTGGATACGAAAGCTAAAGTAGTGGATGTAGTTGAATCAAATATAAGCTGGTCTGTATGAACACCTGCATGCTCTAAAGTTTGTTTCAGAAAGTGACCAAATGCATCGTCACCAACTTTTCCGCAAAAATACGCCTGTCCCCCGAGCTTGGCAATAGCAGTTGCGACATTAGCTGGAGCTCCGCCTGCTTGTTTTTCAAATGTAGTTGCTTCTATTATTGATTGCTCGGTTTGAGTTGTAAAAAAGTCGATTAATAGCTCGCCAATACATAAAATTTTCTTCATATCGGTTCCTCCAAAATGATGTCATTTTATAAATTTTGTCATAGATGAATATCAATTGTAAATATTTACCCTATTTCATGTTAAGAAAACAAAAAAGCATATTCGCATTAAATGAGAATATGCTTGATGTGACCTATTTGCTGACGGCTTTTTATTATTTAAGATATATTAGTGACAATAATTTCCATTTGTATTATGATTACTGTGAATGGAGGTATAGTTATGAGTTTAATTTTACGATTAAGTAATGGTGAAAAGATAGAGATGAAAGCAAGTCTTGAGGAATTTGAAGAAATGTATTTAAAGGATGACGGTTACTTTCATTATGGTTATATAAGATTCGTTTTAAATAATGGAAAAGAAGAGCAATCAGAACTAATATTTACAAACCACATTGTTTCCATAGAAGAAGTAAAGTGATATTCGAAGTCACAACCAATCGGGTGTGGCTTTTTATTATGCATAAAAGGCTGTGAACACATGGAATTTTACAATTTAATCGATGATGATACGCGACATAAATTAAATGTAATATTTTTGGGTTAATAAGGCCTTTTTTTATTTTTTAAATAAAATGAAAAAAGCACCTCAACCAATTTGGTTAAGATGCTGTATAAACCTTGATATGACGCTACTTATGTAAGCAGCCACATTGCCGTAGTTATTATAGAAAGTTTTAAACCACCACTCCTCAAAGTGGGTGTTCGCAAATGCTATCCTGTCTATCCTGAAGTCAAAAGAGTCCAGGCACGCCATTCCAACATCGATGTAAAACTCCCTGTATAAGTATAAAGGTTAAAACTTAATATTCGTACGTACAACGTAGCCTTATTCATATAATATAACAACTTTTTGCTATGTGCAAGAAAGTACGTTTCATAAAAAAAGTCAAATGATTTGAACCGTCTTAATGAATATCATCTATCGTAACGGGTACATTCGCCTGAAACTCTACATTGTACTTTCGTTCATAATAAATGGATGCATAGCCCTCTTTTTTGCCGTCACGGTTATCAATTTTTTCATCCATATAAATAAAAACAGTATCATACTTAATATTATCTGCGTCTAACACAGATTGAATTTCTTGAACAATTTTAATAAATTCCTCTTCTGTTTCACCTTTATATAAAGGAAACTCCATTGTAATCGAAGGTGGAACGATAACATTTACAGTAGGAGTCCACTTCGTTTGAGAAAATTGATTCGGGACGTCGATAGAGTAAAATATGTTACCAACCGGGAATGTTTCTAATAAGTTTTTTACATATTGTGAACCTTGATCGCTCCAGTCATTCGATTTTGTTTCATCCCTTGAATCATAATGCATCATCTTAGCTTCAATCGTAGTTGGTACATATTTAGGACCTACTTCAAATGTATAGTTCCAATAATTAGGTTCTTCGTTGAAAGTTACATCAAAATCATAGGTATTAAATTTAAAATTAAAGGAGCCTTTTTCTACTCGAAAACTGGTATTTGGATAATGTTCGGTTAAGTATGCCTTTAACGTAGACTTAGCAATTTGTTTTGAAATGAAATTGCCGTTAAATTCGCTATAACCGAACAGTACGGAACCTGTAATAACGAGGGCCAGTAGAATTGAGAGCCACTTTTTCATATCGCATCCTCCTTTTTAAAAGCTTGAATAAGTAATTTGACCACGAGAATTCCCAGAACAGTAAAGATAGTGTGAATAAAAGCAGTAAATAGACCTCCCAAAGTAATTTCCCATAAAAGTGAAAGGGTAGAGGAGTGGTATATGATTTGGTTGGCATACCAATTCGAATAGGAGCCGAAAGAATCGATTGTCGTATAAATTGACCAAATAAACACAGGGACGAATGCCAACAATAGTGTAAGAATTGTATGACGATAAAAGTAAAATGTTACAATCCCTAAAATAAAATAAGACAAAATAAATGTTAAGCTTTCATTTAATAAGGAAGTGTTTATGGCAAAGACAAAAGAAAGAATGACGAATAAAAGCTGATAAACAGTAAGTTTTAAATGAGTGTGCTTTATCATTTTCGAAGCTGCCTTTTTAGGTGACGGTAGCGCTGGTAATTCTCCCATTGTGGCGGAAGTAAGCTTTTGGCAAGTTGGACAACTGGCTAAATGTTGCTCAATCCATTGTTTTGTTTCAGGCTGGACAAGATTTTCTTCATATAAAGGCAATAAGTCCTCGGTAATTTTACATGAATTCATAACAATTCCTCCTCTCGTTGTAGCTTAATTTTTTGCCGGTGAAAATTAACACGTACATAGTTTTCGCTTAGCTCCAGCAGCTCACCAATTTCCTTAAAACTTAGTTCACCAATAATTCGAAGCAATACAATATCCTTAAATGGAGGACCGAGCTGTTCAATCTTTGACAGGAGCCGTTTGGATTCATCTTTTAGTTCAATAATTTGTTCGGTAGTAAATAATGTTATCGAAGGTTGTGCCTCTATTTTGGATGCTAAGCTCTTTTCATAACTTTTTTTACGGTAATACTTTTTTAATAAGTTATTTGCAATATGAAAAAGCCATGTCGATAGTGCCGCTTCACCGCGATATGTATGGATCGATTTTGCTGCTTCGTAAAAAACATCCTGTGTAAGATCTTCAGCGATGGCTGAATTGGATGTTTTAATATAAAAATAAGCGTATATTTTCGGTTGCAGCTCCCGGTATATTTGTTCTAGCGCATCCACCCAGTTCACCTCACAAAATGATGGTTTATTATTATAGTACCTTCAAAATTGAATTCGTTACAAAAAAGAAAAAAAAAAGAGCCTCACCATTTCCAAGAACTAGTGGGGAACATGCCCTCATTAAATAAGGGGAGATTTTACCGTTATTTGAATGATGGCGCTTATTTTTGAATAAATAAGGGAACATTTTACCGTTATTTTAAATAAAATCCCGAAATTTTATGTTTTTTAGGTCAATAACGGAAATCCCTTCCCTTATTTTTACTATTTTTTATTTTATTTTCGAAATAAGGGAAATTCATTCCTCTATTTACCTCATTACACAATTCGAGTGGTGAGTCCAAAAAAAAAAAGCCTTCCTTATAATTCGGAAGCCTTCTGTCGTTAGTCAGTATGCTGCTGTAGAATATTTTCTGTTAATAAAGCAATATCAATCACAGTTTTTTCCGTCACAACATCTGATAAAATTTCATTGCGGAAGTAAGCAACAGATACCGGTAAATTTATTAATAGGAGCTTACTTAACGCACTTTCATACATATAGACAAATTCCTTATCGGTGTTTCCACGCTTAAGTTCTGAAAATGATTCATAAAACTGATCAAGCTTATCAGAGAATTCAAGTAAACGACCTTCTATCGTCTGATCTTTACCTTCTTTCATTCGGTCAAAGAATACTTCTTGCAAATCAGATGGTATTTCTTCTAGTATAAACTTTTCCATCATTTTTTCTTCGACATGGGCAAGCATTTGTTTTAACTCGACACTCGCATGCTTGACTGGTGTTTTTATATCCCCAATAAATACTTCAGCGAAATCATGATTGATTGTTTTCTCATATAAAGATTTCCAGTCAATTTTACTGCCTGCACGTTCCTCCAATGTTGCAAAAAACATGGCATACTGAGATACCTTCCATGAATGTGCCGCTACGTTATGTTCTTCAAATTTAAACCGACCGGGACAACGAATGATGCGTTCTAAATCATTTAAACTTGTAAAAAACGTATGGATTCCTATAAGAATCACTCCTTTTAGTTGATACTTTAATTGTACTATTAGTTATACCCGAAAAATGAATTTATAAAAGTAATTTATGAAACTTTAACATGATGTTTACAGATAAAAGATAAGCAAATGGTATGTAAAAATATATTAATATGGCAAGCAAAATAGAAAAAGCGCTCATTGAAAAAAATTCAAGAGCGTTTTTTCTTTCCAGCCTAAACTTGGACGTCAATCGATTGTCCTTTATAAGGATGGGCTGCTGGAACTGTCTGAGCTTGGGGTAGTGATTCCATCATCTCAACAACAGTGGCTGCCCCCGTATTCATCGCTTTGTCAAGAATGCTCAATTGCACCGTTTGCTGTAAAGATGCAACTTGAGCTGCCATCATAGAGCTGATTTCCAAAGTAACCCCTCCTTTTCTTTATTATCGACGGAATTTAAAAATGTTGAGTTGATTGAAGTATTTGTAACATGCTTGAAAACAAAATGGCAACTTCTATATTCATCTTTGTTGTTACTCCACAAAAAAATGATAACTCTATGTATAATTCCCTTCAATATTAGTAATAATTATCCAAAAGCTCTGAAATATGCTTGTAATGGAGGGTTCATGGAAGCGACATAAAATTGCAATGTATTTGCGGTAAATTTGGAGCAGGGTGAAAATGAGTAAACTTAGTTGCAAAGAATATGGAGGGAAAAAAGATTTGAGACATAAAAACCTATTAGTATTTTTATTGGCTGGAGTAATTGCTTCAAGTGGAGTTTTTACAAATGGAGCAGCTGCTTACACAATTGAATCGGATGATACGCTTTATAGTATTAGTCAACAATTCGAGACGTCCGTCGCCGCTTTAAAAGAAATTAATAATTACCCGAATGATGTAATATATGTTGGTGATACAATGGATGTTACAATAGAAGATCCCCTATATACAATTGAACAAGGGGATACATTATATAGAATTGCATTAGAACATGATATTACAGTGGACCAATTACAGGAATGGAATGGTCTCAATTCAAATATGATTTATGCGGGCGATACACTCGCTGTTTCCGGACCTTTGGAAGAGGAAGTGGCGGCTAGTGAAGTTAAAAGTGCATCAGGAGAAGAGAGTTGGACACCGCCAGAAATAGAGACGCCGACATATTCAGGTGAAGCACCTAGTGAAGGAAAAACAATGACTGTTGAAGCAACAGCATATACTGCATATTGTGAGGGCTGTTCGGGTACAACCGCAAATGGTACAAACTTACGTGCAAACCCCCATTTGAAAGTAATAGCGGTAGACCCACGCATTATACCATTAGGGACAAAGGTTTGGGTGGAAGGTTATGGTGAAGCCATTGCTGCCGATACAGGTGGAGCAATTAAAGGTAATAAAATCGATGTATTTATCCCAAACCTAAACAATGCCTATGAATGGGGACGTCGTACAGTAACGATAAAAGTTTTAGATTAATACTGAATGAGCCACTCACTTTTGGGTGGCTTTTTGTATATTTACCCTCCTTTTTTGAAATACTAGCTTCAAGGAGGAGATATTGTGCGAATTATAATCTTATTTTTAAGTGTACTCATGTTAGGCGGATGTAACTTCTTTCAAAAAGAAAAGATACCTGTAAGTGCACCTGAAGCATTGTCGGCAAAGGCAATTATGTATGATACGAATGAAAAGTTAGTTGGTGAAATTGTTTTTACGGAGACAACTAAAGGAGTGGAACTAACAGCTATTTTAAACAGTTTGCCTCCAGGTGACCACGGAATCCATTTACATGAGTTTGGTAAATGTGAACCTCCTAAATTCGAATCAGCGGGAGCACACTTTAATCCGACCGATAAAAAGCATGGGGTGGAGAATCCTTCAGGGCCACATGTTGGTGATTTGCCGAATATAACTGCGGATGAATCAGGTGAAGTACATTTAAACTTTATAACAGCTGATTTCACACTAAAAAAAGGTGAGAAAAATTCTTTATTTGATGAAGATGGCACGTCTGTCGTCATTCATGAAAAAGCAGATGACTATAAAACAGATCCAGCCGGTAATTCGGGAGCCCGTATAGTTTGCGGGGTCGTCGAATAAATAATCTGAAATTCTATATAAAGATATATCATGTGCCAACTCGTACATGATATTTTTTTATGGGACAAATTTACTTAATATAAACATGAAATAGTTTATTAGTAAAAATACCTCGAGTGAAAAACTACATTTAACAGCATTTTTACGGTTTTTTTAGAAAAATATAATTATCGGAATAATGAGACTTTTGAAATATTAATTGACTTTTGAATATTATTCTATGTAAAATGTATCCATATTAGGTGTAAAGGGGGAATTTTTATGTTCAAATCTAAAAATATGCTATTTGTATTAGTACTAAGTGTATTTATGTTAGTGCTAGCTGCTTGTGGCAGTGATGATGAAGAGACATCTACGGATACTGGTTCTAACACTGGAGATTCAAATACAGAGGTAGATTATGGTGTTGATTACTTAAGTATTTTAACAGGTGGTACGCAAGGGACTTACTATCCATTAGGCGGTACATTTGCGGACTTAATCACAACTGAGACTGGGGTAAAAACAACTGCGGAAGTATCACAGGCTTCTGCTGCTAATATGACGGCGTTAGCTGGTGGCAAGGGAGAAATCGCCTTCGTTCAGACAGATATCGCATACTATGCAACACAAGGTACTTTAATGTTTGAAGGGCAAAAAATCGACTCTGTAGTAGCATTAGGTGCTTTATATCCGGAAACAGTTCAATTAGTAACATTAGCAGATTCAGGGATTAAATCATTTGCAGACTTAAAAGGTAAAAAAGTTTCTGTAGGTGCACCAGGTTCAGGTACTTATGCAAACGCTGAGCAATTATTAGAAATCCATGGCTTATCAATTAAAGATGATATCCAAGCGCAAAATTTAGACTTCGGTGAATCAACTGACGGTATTCAATCAGGTCAAATTGATGCAGCATTCATCACAGCTGGTTACCCAACCGGTGCTGTAGAAGCATTAAATGCAACAAATGGTGTAACTATTATACCGGTTGAAGCAGATAAAGCAAAAGAATTAATCGCGAAATACCCTTATTATGCAGTGGATAAGATCCCTTCAGGAACATATGGTTTGGAATCTGACGTTCCAGCTGTATCAGTAGGTGCGATGTTAGCAGTTAATAAAGACCTTTCGGAAGAACTAGTGTATGCCATGACTAAAGCTATTTATGACAACACGGATAAAATTGGTCATGCTAAAGGCGAGTTCATTAAAGCTGAAACAGGCTTAGACGGAATCGGTATTGAAGTTCACCCAGGTGCTCAAAAATACTTTGACGAAGTTAAGTAGTAACGAGAAACTAGGGCCTCTGTTGCAAAAAAATGCTTCAGAGGTCTTTTGTATATATACCCCTATTTAATGTAAAAGGAGTTTTGAAGCGAGGGATGTAGATGAGAAAATGGTTGTTTATAATCCTTGCTTTGCTCGGTATTGCTCTTTTGTTTGTTCCTTTTGACCGTAGCCTAACTTTTTATGAAACGCGAACTGAAAAACCGGTGCCGTTTTATTTGCCGTTAAAAAATGAGGATGTATTCCATTTGATCTTTACGCATTCCATTCACTTAACAGATGTAAAAGAGAGCTATCAAGCACTTCCAACAGACGAATTTCAATTGCTTTCAATGGAGTATTCGGATGTGGCTATTGGAATGCCGAGTTATGCAGAAGAAGGGCAAACCCTTCACTACGAAAATGGCATCTATAAACTTAAATATACGGATGCTAAATTAAAAGAATTCACGCTACATATTGGGGATGTCGACTATAAATTGAATCTCCAGCATAAAGGTAGAATTATACCTTTAAAGGAGCTTTTAATACCGGGGAAATCCTATTTAGTAAAACTTAAAAGCTTGTCTTTATATGACAAAATGAAAGGAGTCGAATTGGATGACTAATAAAACAGTGGCGGCAAATTCAGAAAACCTACATGAAGCACTTACTTTAGAACAGCAACAGCAGCTATTGGAAAAATACGATATTGAATCGAATCAGCGTAACCCGCAAAATATAATGAAGCATTTCATCTATTTTGGTTTGCTGGCATTTACATTGTTCCAAGTTTATACAGCCATTTTCGGACAATTTCCAGCGCAAATTCAGCGTACAGTGCATATAGGATTTGCCTTAACCTTTGTATTTTTATTATTCCCAGCAAGTCGTAAGCTATCAAAAAGCTCTATTCCATTTTACGATTACATTTTGGCGCTTTTTGCCATCTTTGTAGGTAGCTATTGGGTATTGAATTATGAGCGACTTGTTCAAAGTTTAGGACAGTTGGAAACATTGGATTTCATAGTGGGACTTTTGGCAATTATTATAGTATTGGAAGGGGCACGTCGAGCGGTAGGATTACCAATCGCCATTATTGCAGGAATGTTTTTACTTTACGCATTTTATGGCCCTTATATGCCGGAATTTATGGCACACCGTGGTCAAAGCTTAGATAGCATTGTTAATTTAATGTTTTTCTCTACAGATGGGATTTTAGGTACACCATTGGCAGTGTCGTCAACGTTTATTTTTGCGTTCCTTTTATTCGGAGCGTTTCTTGTAAAAACAGGTGTAGGGGAATACTTCAATGACTTGGCAATTTCAGTTGCGGGAAAGTTAGTTGGGGGTCCTGCGAAGGTAGCGATATTCTCATCTGCATTGCAAGGGACGATTTCAGGAAGCTCCGTAGCAAACGTTGTTACGTCGGGCGCGTATACAATCCCTATGATGAAACGTCTTGGGTACAATAAAAACTTCGCCGGTGCTGTAGAAGCTTCAGCATCAACAGGTGGTCAGTTGATGCCTCCGATTATGGGAGCGGCCGCGTTCTTAATGGTTGAATTTATTGGCCGTGGAGTAACGTATTGGGATATCGCCAAAGCAGCTGCTATCCCGGCAGTCTTATACTTTGCTGGTATCTGGATTATGACGCATTTTGAAGCGAAACGATTAGGCTTACGCGGTTTAACGGATGAGGAGATGCCGGACCGTTCGAATGTATTAAAGAAAATTTATTTACTTGTTCCAATCGTGTTAATCATTGTTCTGATGATGTCGGGTGTACCAGTTATTCATTCTGCACTTTACGGAATATTAGCATGTATAATTGTAGGGTTTATTAATCCTGATGTGAAATTCGGTTTCAAGGAAATTGTTGACGGTTTGGTCGATGGTGCACGTTCAGCATTGGCAGTAGCAGCTGCAACTGCATGTGCGGGTATCATTGTAGGGGTTGTTGTAAAGACTGGATTAGGACTATCACTAGCAAACAGTTTAGTTAAGCTGGCAGGTGGCAGCATTATTATTACGCTGTTCTTCGTAATGATTGCATCGTTAATTTTAGGTATGGGTGCACCGACGACAGCAAACTATGTTATTACATCAACAATTGCGGCTCCGGCTATTATTGCATTATTGGCACCGGATGTACCAGCAAGTGCAGCGCCAATTATTGTAGTTTTATCAGCGCATTTCTTCGTATTCTATTTCGGAATTATCGCAGATATAACACCGCCAGTCGCACTCGCCGCCTTTGCAGCATCCGGTATCTCAGGTGGAGATCCGATTCGTACAGGTGTGAACTCTGCTAAACTGGCAATTGCAGCTTTCATTATTCCATATATGATCATTTTCTCACCGGCATTGCTTATGATTGACGTAACAGTTTGGCAAATTGGTTGGGTAGTATTTACGGCATTAATGGGTATGATTGCAATCGGTGTTGGGGTTATCGGCTATTGGTATCGTCCGGTAAATTGGATGGAACGCATTGTTTTATTGGCTGCAGGTCTAGCAATGATTTACCCAGAATCAATGTCTGATACATTAGGCTTGATTGCCTTTGGAATTATGTTTGTTATTCAATGGATGACAAAAAATAAAGAGACCACATCAAAAGTAGCGGTTTCTTAAAATATGGAAGAGCGCTTGAATACTAAATTCAGGCGCTCTTTTAATTTATCTCAAAACAAGATGGATTTAATACTAATTATGCATAAACAGCTAATAATAGTTGATTTTATTAAAAATCCATTATATTATTTAAATTAACTAAAAATTCTAATAATTAAAAGAGGTGGATGTGGATGACAACAATTTTAAAATCAATGCTTGAGACATATTTGTTCGATGAAGAAATGGATTTCGAATCATCGGAGCAACAAGAGGTGTCTGAAAATGAAGAGCGTACTCAATATCCAAATGGATTTTTCTCAAGCCTATAATATAATTTTTGATATGCATACTTTTTTCAGAACTTATCGGTGTCTATCCAATTAAGCAATTGGGATAGATGCCATTTTTAATTTTATGCGATTCTTGAAACTTTGGCAGTTGAAGTTTCACTTTATTGGGCAGTAATAATGTAGAATATAAATTTTGTACTGTATAATAGGGATACTAAATAATATTTGAGGTGCGTTTCATGTTAGCAGTAAATTCAACGGAACAAATGATTTTTGATTGGTTTCAGTATTTCCATGCAAATCCTGAAATAAGCTGGAAGGAAGATAATACGACAGCTAAAATAGCTGAAATACTAGATGAGATGGGCGTAAACTATAAAAGGTTTGACGATGTGACAGGGCTTGTCGCAGAAATCGGGCAAGGTGACGAGACAGTCGCGGTTCGTGCAGATATTGATGCACTTTGGCAAGAAGTAGACGGCGTGATGCAGGCGAACCATTCTTGTGGACATGATGCAAATATATCAATCGTTTTAGGGGCGCTCTATGCATTAAAGAATGAATCGTTAAAGAAGAAAATTCGATTTATTTTCCAACCTGCAGAAGAAACAGGTGGTGGGGCGCTAGCAATGATTGAGCGTGGTGTTATAGAAGATGTAACACATTTATTTGGAGTGCATTTACGTCCAATGGAAGAGCTCCCTTTAGGAAAAGTTGCTCCGGCCATTTATCATGGGGCTGCTGCATTTTTATCCGGAACAATTACTGGAATTGATGCACATGGTGCTCGTCCCCATCAAGGGAAAAATGCGATAGATGTAATTGTAGCGATTCAGCACATGCTGAAAAATATTCATATTGATCCATTTGAAGTGTATTCCGCTAAGCTAACGAAGATTGTAGCGGATGGCGGAAGTGTGAATATTATTCCGGGCAATGCAAGCTTTTCGATTGATGTGCGCGCTCAAAAAAATGAAGTCCTGACAAAAGTGCAAAACTATGTGGAAAAAGGTTTAAAGCAAATCGCAGAAATGTTCGATATTGATGTTGCTTCGGACTGGTTAGATGTCACACCGGGTGCAGAAGTATCTAAGGAGGCGGCTGCTTTGGCAGAGCGTTCAATTATTGAGGCGCTTGGAAAACAAAGTTTGGCCCAGGCCGTCGTCACACCGGGTAGCGATGACTTCCACTTTTATACGATAAAAAATCCACAATTGAAGGCTACGATGATTGGTGTCGGTGCAAATCTTGGACCGGGTCTTCATCATCCGAAAATGTCGTTTGATGAAAAGGCATTAATTGATGGAGTGAAAGTAATTGCCACGACGTTAAAAAATTGCGCAAATGAATAATGATTTGAAGCGATGCTATGAAATGTAGCATCGTTTTTGTTTGGAAGAAGCAGGAGGGAGTGCTTGCTACGGATATTAGAAAAGTTGAAGCGGTTATTAGAAAACTTGGAATGTTTATTAGAAGGTACTTAGTATTTATTTGAACTTTTGACCACTTTATTAGCACATAGGCAAAGTTTATTAGCAACTCAGAAATTTATTAGAACTTTTCAGATTTTATTAGAAAAAGCAATTCACTTATTAGAAAACATCTACGCTCCAACACCCTAAATTAAAAAAGTGCCGTTATTGAACGACACTTAAATTGGAAATTATTTTATCGGGCAGAATCCGCAAGCGATTAGCCCCGGAATGTCTTTCGAGAAGCAACAGCTTTTCCTAACTGGCTGATTAATTAGTGCAGAAGGACTTTTCCCGCCTGTGTAATTTAAAAACAGGGATTTATCCGAGAAATAGCGCCAAACCTCTTTACCTTCAAGCAATTCTAAGTCCTCAAAGGCACGGTCGGCAAGTGCCGGATTCTCGAGTAATGTATGATAGTGCCATAGCATATACCCGAAGATGTTCTCCCATAAAATAAGTGGGGAAATCGACGTCGTTTTACGTAATTGACCAATAATAACAGATGTTTTATATAAAATATCCGTCATCACACGCTCGCGCTCATCATCTTCCACATAGCGAAAATCATTCGGGTTGATATACATACCGAGTGTATGTATCCCATATTCCTGAACAATGGCGAATCTTAAATTTTCTGGCTTGCCATCCCAGATTTCATCATAAGTTGTCAGCATATAAAACTGCATTGCCACAAACATGCCATAGCGACGACCAAAGTGAGAAATGGCCGCAGTTTCTGTTGCAGCATTCGTTATCCCCATCATTAAATTACGAAAGTCCGTTAAATAAAAGTCTTTATGAAGATTGGCCAATGTAAATAATGGACGGTCTGGTTCTTCCGTAAAAATACTGTAAGAATTTAATTGACGAACTTGATCGTATGAAAGTGCAGGCATTTCAATCACCTTTTCTTAAAAATTGTTTACCTTTACTATAACATTTCTCTTCACAAACGAGTGGAAAAACGCTACGATAAACTAAACATATAAGAAAGGTTGGTTTTTATGGCAAAACCTATTTCTATTCCTAGACCGTTAGTTCGAGTGAATCAGTGGACTATTTTTCTCTCCGTCATATTAACGTGGGTGACGGGACAATATTGGCTTTTGGCAATTCCTTTAGTAGCAAATTTGCTTGGGATCTTTACGGGATTTAACCCGATTATGCGATTGGCCAAATTATTTTTAACGAAAGATGTGAAATCTTATATCCCGGAAGATGTTGCTCAGCAAAAGTTTAACTCAACGATTGCAAGCATTTGTTTGGCAGGCGGATTATTAGGATTTGTCTTTCAAATGCCGGTCGTCGCTTATAGCTTTACAATTATGGTCGCGCTCGCATCATTTATTGCGATTTTAGGATTTTGTATAGGTTGCTTTATTCATTTTCAATGGAAACAGTTCCAATACCGTCGTTCTATTAGAAATACTTAAAAAGTTTTTGAATTATATTGACAATGATAGTGATAATCATTATCATTATAAATGTAGCAAGAGCTTATTTGTAATACAGTACAAGTAAGTCTGAGCTAACCGCTTTCTCCAGGAGCTAGTTAGCTCAGAAAATATTATTCTAAACCCCCTCATTTAGAATGTAAGTTTGACTGTGTGTCAGACTCTGAGTTTTTCACCCTTTGTTTTTTCATCTAGTTTACTTCCTTTTTGGAAGACCCGTTACCCGTATCAGCAAATTGATACGGGTATTTTTATTGTAAAAAAAAATAAAAATTTTTTGAAACTAATTTTGAATTTCTCCGTCTGTACGTTGCTTTAAAAGAAAAGCTAACGGAGGAAATTATGAAAAAGGTTATTACTGTAGGGGTATTTGCTGCTTGTGTATTATTGATAGCAATTCAATATAAAAGTTTTGGTCAAAATATCGAACGGGCTGTCGCCAATGAAAACGATGTTGTTCAAGTGGATAATGAATTACAAATTGAACAAGCGACACATCTGTTTGAAAAAGTGCTTCTTATAGAAGAAGCACAGCCAATTTATATGAAAGGGAAGGCGCTTGTTGAAATTGGAACTGTGCAGCCAGGTGCATCTTTTGCCATTGCAGGGGAAGATGAGCTTTTTTATGAATTGCGGTTCGGTAAAATAACGGCATTTATAAAAAAGGGAAGTGCAACCGTTGAAAAACGGGAAATTCAAGCATTAGTCAATAAAGAGGTGACAGGTTCAGTCAAGGCAGATGAAAGAGTGGCTGTCTATGAAGAAACAAGCTTTGATAGCGCGGTTATGCTCCAGCTTGCACAAGGGTTCCGCTTTCCGATAGTGGGAGAAATAGGGGATTGGTTTATTCTAAAAATTGGCGAGCGTGCGGGTTATATACATAGTCAATCAGTTGAAATAGATGAAGGTATTCCGGTTTTAGTGTATCATCATATTTTACCGCAAGATGAGATGGTGACAGAGGTGAGTACTGTTTCGGTTGAATCATTTGAGCAGCAAATGGTCTTTTTGGCCGAAGAGAATTTTGAAACGATTACAACAGCACAGCTTTATGATTATTTGGAAGGTCGCCAGATTCTATCGACCAATTCGGTACTTATTACTTTTGATGATGGCTTATTATCGACGAAGGAATATGCCTACCCGATTTTAAAGAAACATGGGTTTACAGCGGTACAGCATATTATCTCTTCTCGAACGAATCGTTTTGAAGGCGAGCAGGTTTTTAATAGTGAAGGACCGCTTCAGTTTTTTACGGAATATGAGATGGAACAATTAGCAGATGTGTTTTATTATGAAGCACATACAGAAGATTTGCATCGCCTCAATAGTGAAACAGGGCTTGGTGTAGCACTTGAACTGTCGGCTTCTGAAATTGCAGACGACTTAAAACGAAATGTTGCGACGCTTAAAAATGCGACATCGTTAGCGTATCCGTTCGGTCATTATAATGAAGAGATGGTTAAAGCGATGAAGGAAGTCGGGCTATTGATCGGCTTTACGACAAATGAAGGCTATGCAAATATTGAGCAATCAAATTATGAAGTAAATCGTTTTGGGGTAACAGAAAAGAAAACATATGAACAGTTCACTTCTTATGTAAAGGGGGTGTTCTGAAAATAGAAAGATAGAAGGTGTTAATAGCTAATATGAAAGATTTTGACGCCATATTAGATGAGCATACGCGTTATTTAGTGCGCATCGCATATTTGTACGTGAAAAATTGGGCTACCGCAGAGGATATCGTACAGGAAGTATTTTTGACATACTATCAAAAGAGCGATCAATTTCGCAACGAATCATCGTTGAAAACGTATTTAACTAAAATGACTGCCAACCGGGCAAAAGACTATTTACGTTCGTGGAAACATAAAAAGGATGTTTTCTTCGATACGGTTTTTGCACAGACAAAGGGTGCAGATGAAGAAGTTATACAAAAACAGCAGCTCGCTTCTCTCGAACAAAAGTTATTCCAGCTACCACTGAAATACCGTGAGCCACTCATTTTATATTATTATAACGAGCAGTCGATTGTGGAAATTGCCTTATTTTTAGAGCTTAATGAAAATACGGTGAAAACGCGTCTGCGTCGAGCAAAGCAGCAATTAAAAGAGTTTTTTAACGAAGAGGAAATGGAGGGATGATGCATGGATCCATTTAAAAAGCAGCTGGAAGACATGATGGGTGATACAAACTTGCAGGAAAGCCGAATAAAACAGCGTGTGAAAAAAGATTTAACGACACCAAAGACAAAGCGTTCATGGCATGTGCAAGTGGTGACAGCAGCGGTTGCAGCGGTTGCGGTATTCCTATTTATGACAGCAGCTCCTTTTACCCAAAATTCAGCAAATGAAGGGCGGGGTGTCCCTTATGATCCGCTTGATGATTTGGCGCAAATCGCTACCCTTCAAAAATCAAAGCAACTTTCAACAATTGATTATGATGCTTTCGCACAGCTACCAGTGCTTGAAGAATTAACAGATTTACAATATATCGATAAGGATTCCTTTTCAATTGCAGGGAAAGAGGAACTTTATCATACGGTTATTGAACGAAAATCTAATTTATTTGATGAAGTTGTATATAAAGCAGGCGATATTGTTCGAACGATGACAAATACGAGCAGTCATTTGCCTATTTATGAAAATGCCTACTATGAAGTGATCGCTGTGCCGGGAGACCGGGTCGTTTTGCAGAACGGCAAGCTAACAGTGAATGGTAAGCCTGTCCAATCGGAACTAATGGCATTGTATGAGGAAAACGGCAATACGATTGCAGGCGGCTATGACCAATTATTAAATGCACGAGAATATTTTTTAGTAAACCATTTCCCAGCTGAAAATACTTTGCAGGCAGGAACGATTACCGCTGTGCATAAAATTTATGGGGAAGTAGTAGGGTTGGCACAGCAAAATAAGACGGATTCCATTTATTTTGAGTTGTCAAATGGCTATACACCGGACCAATATTTCGATTTATATTTATATGACCAGATTTTTGGAGAAGGAACAATGAGTGAAAGGTTGTCAGCCCAAGATAGTGCATTTCCGCATGCCAATCGCTTAGGGGAGCTGTTTTTAGAGGCATCTTACCGCAGTGTTACGTATCTATCCGACACAGAAGTAGAAATTCGCTACCAATATGGTCGTGAAGGGGTAGGGGAATATGTATTTAAAATGTATAAAGATCAGACAGGCGTATGGCAATGGGGATTATAAAAAATGGGTAGTGACAAAAACTGTCGCTACCCATTTTCGTTTTTCAGCTGCAATCTTTTTCTATTTACTAGTACTGTATGATAACTATGTAACAGCAATCCGACGATGATGACAGTTAAACCTGCTAAAGCGAGTGGCTTTGGTAACGGGACATTAAGCAACATCATTTCACCAATCACAACAAAGAGTACTTGGATGGATTGGGTTGCTTCCACAGCGGCAAGTTTCCCTTGATCATGTCGTACGCGGTCAGTAGCGATAAAGAATAATACAGTAGCAATTACACCGGATGATACCGCCACAAGAAGCGATTGGTATAGTTGACTGGCAGATGGTAAACCAACTGTAAAGAAAGCATAAACTGCGAGTAGCACCCAAATCGGTAAAGAAGCAATTGTCATACCGAGCACACGTTGGAATGGATCAACTCTTCCGCCACAAAGTGCCATCATTTTTCGATTGCCAAGTGGATAAGCAAAGGCTGCTATAATGACAGGGATTGTTCCAAGAAGAAGGCTTTTCGTTGAAACCGTTTGTGATTGTGGAATTTGTATCATAAAAATACCGATTAAAATAATACCCGAAATACTTAACGATATCAGTGGTATTTTTGCCCGTACTATCTTTCCGGCAATGGTGGAAAGGAAAAGTGGTGCAAGAAGTAGACCAGCTACAATGGTAAATTGCCATGTACCCGATACGAGCCACCCGGGTCCATACGCAGCAGCAAATGTAAGAGGGGCATAAAATAGTACAAAGCCTATAAAGCTCCATCCAACCCATGCAACGGGGCTTTCCTTCATTTCAGTTGATAAAATACGAAATCCATTTTTTCCTCGAATAGCCACGATTGCTATTAAAAAGGGGACCATAAAGAAGTAACGAAGGGAAGAGCTCCAAAGCCAGCTGCCCCCTTCCAGTTCCATGGAACGGTTTAAAATAAACGTAACAGCAAAAAATAATGAAGCTAAAATGCCAATGAATATCTCCTTCATTTCACACCACCTGAATAGTTATAATTTTCCGTCTATTAAGTGTACAAAAAATGGAGCGAATTCAATCGCTCCATTAATTTTAGTTGCGTTGTTCAAACAGCTGAACGATTTCAATAATGACTTCAGCAGCCTTTTCCATCGTTTCTGCAGATACGAATTCATATTTTCCGTGCATATTTTCTCCACCTGCAAAAATATTTGGCGTTGGCAAGCCCATGTATGAGAGCTGCGAACCATCTGTACCACCACGAATTGGTTCTACAATTGGAGTAATATCGAATTTAGCAAAGGCATCTTTTACGATATCGACAATTTCCATTACGGGCTCAATTTTTTCACCCATATTGTAGTATTGGTCTTCAATTGCTACAGTGATTGCCTCTTTGCCATACTTTGCTTGCATCTCTTGCCCTACTTTTGCCATATACGCTTTTTTCTCTTCGAATTTTGCGCGGTCATGGTCACGGATAATATATGACATCGATGATTCTTCAATGCCACCATTAAAGTGCATTAAATGAATAAAGCCTTCGTAGCCGTCTGTTTTTTCAGGAACGGCATCTTTTGGCATTTCGTTCTGGAACTCGATGGCCATTGTAATCGAGTTGACCATTTTATTTTTTGCTGAGCCTGGATGGATATTCGTGCCGCTCGTCGTTACTTTTACACCAGCAGCATTAAAGCTTTCGTATTGTAATTCTCCTAAAGGTCCGCCGTCCATTGTATAGGCATAATCTGCGCCGAACTTTTCCACGTCGAACTTATGTGGACCACGCCCGATTTCTTCGTCAGGTGTGAAGGCAACACGAATTTTACCGTGCTTAATTTCAGGGTTGTTAACTAAGTATTCCATCGCCGTCATAATTTCTGCGATGCCGGCTTTATCGTCTGCACCTAGTAATGTATTTCCATCTGTCGTAATTAATGTTTGGCCTACATAGTTTTTTAAATTCGGGAAGTAGTCTGGTTCCATCACCAAGCCATTTTTCAATGTAATTGCTTCACCATCGTAGTTATCGATACGCTGTGGCTGTACATTTGTCCCTGTATAGTCGGATGTTGTATCAACATGTGCTAAAAAGCCAAGCGTCGGGACTTCTTTATCTGTGTTTGATTCCAATGTTGCGAAAAGGTAGCCGTTTTCATCTAATGTAATCTCTGTTAAGCCAATCTCCGCTAATTCGTCCTTTAATACATTTAATAAATCAAACTGCTTCATTGTAGAAGGTGTGGTGTCTGAGTTGAAATCTGATTGTGTATCGATTTTTACATAGCGTACTAAACGTTCAATTACTTTTTCTTTCATATGAAAAAGACCTCCTAAATACATATTGCTTTTATTGTACACTCTTTATTTCGGTTTTTGAACTAATTTTGAAGTATTGTGCAATGCTGAGCATCAAGAAAAACTGGGCAGCGTAATAAGTGAACATAATAAGCTCATGTGCATAGGCAACATCAAACATAAAGCGGTTGATTGCCAAAATGGAATCGGACGCAATAAATAAGAATGCACCGATAATTGCAAATGCACTCCCTGTGCGAAACGAAGTCCAGCCCATTGTCAAAATAACTAAAATATATGCCGTTACAGCAATTGCCAAAATCGTATCCCCTTTTTGGAATAGACTCCCCGCAATCCAAATCATCATGGCAGCTCCATATAAACCTAAAACAATTTTCACATAAAGCGGTGTTTTTGCTTTATTCACAGAACGGAAAGCAAAAATATAAAAAATATGTCCCGTTAGGAAAAAGCTCAGCCCGATGATAAACCATTGTAATGTATAATCACCAATCGCGCAGAAGATTAATCCAATTAATATAAGCCAGTAATAACGGGATTTAACAGGAACTTTTGTTAAATACGCCAACGCTATTAATAAAAGCATTGGCAACAGTTTAAATACCATCTTCAACGAACTATCAATCGTCTGAAAAAGAAAAACGTAATAAAGACCTAGACCAAAGAACAAAATAATTAGTATTTTACGAGCCATCCATTTACCTCCTAAAAGAATATTAAAAAGGGCAAAACAATAATGATTATGAATAATAGCACTACACTCGTATTATAGTATATAAATCTATTTATTGAATAATTTACCAAACAAAAAACGTAATATATAGTTTTTTTATTACTGTAATGAATTTTTCCTAATGTTTATGAATCTTTTTTTTTACTTATTCGTAAATAGAACAGAGAGAGGTGAGTAATATGGGACAGTTATTGCTAATAACGGCAATTGGTTCACTTTTAATAACATTACTTTTAGTACCGCTAACAAAACAAGTTAAAAATAATGAGCTATCAACAAAAACATTTTCCATACTAGCGATTACAACATTTATTTTAAGTTTTATTTCTGTGTTTTTAACGGTTTATATATCTAAAATTGATCTGAGCTGGACAATATTCTTATATGTATTACCCGTAGTGGCGATTGCAGGGGCAATATTTGCAGTCGGTGTTGAACAAAAAATAAAATCGGCTATCGTGCTTGGTGGGATAATCGGAATAGGCTATTTAGTAAGTGCACCATTTTTTAATGCTGATGAGAAATATGAATCTGCTCAAATGAAAGAGCAAACAGAAATTTCGCCGTTTGATGAGAAGAAAACACCGGCGAGTGTGCCACCACAATTCGTAAGAAACAAAATGAAAAAAGCCTTTGGTCAAGTACCAAACACAAGCTACTATGAATTAGGAAGCTTACAAATTCAAAAAGTAAATGATAAGTATGTGTATATTGCACCTGTGGAATTTTCCGGTGTATTTAAATGGTTCAATGGAAAAACGACACCAGGTTATTTCACAATGAGTGCGACGGATTCCAGTGATAATCCGAAATTTATTAAATCGGAAATGAGCTATGTTCCATCGGCCTACTTTAATAAAAATCTGGAACGCCACATTCGATTAAATTATCCTACGTTGATTTTTTACGGTGATCCTCAATTGGAAATCGACGAAGATGGTCATCCTTATTACATTCGATCATTTGGGGAATTTATTTCTGCGCGTAACGGCTTTGACGTAAAAGGTATTGTACTTGTCGATGCAAAAACAGGTCAATCTGAAATGATTGCGACGGCGGATGTTCCGGAATTTATTGATGGCGCAGTATCTCCAGAGACAGTAAGCTTACAGAACAGTTACTACGGAAACTATGTCCATGGCTTTTGGAATAGTCTTGTCGGTAAAAAGGATGTAAAATTACCGAGTGATGAAGGTACAGAAGCAAATGTAAGCCCAATCTTTATGGAAGATGGAGAAATGTATTATTTCACTGATTTCACTAGTCCTAAAGAGGGCGTTGATTCAATGCTTGGCTATGCATTAACACATGCACGTTCAGGTGAAGCAACTTATTATACGGGGAATTTGGAAGAGTCCTACATGGATTCACAAGGGGCTCTAGATATAATTGAGAAAAAATTCATCGAAAAAGAATGGAACGGTGAAATGCCGATTCTTTATAATTTTTACGGAGAAGCAAGCTGGCTATCGGCTGTTTTAGATGCAAATGGCTTCTTACAAAACTATTTCATCGTTTCCGCGGCTAATCCGGAAATTTCAGCATTCGGTACAACACCTAACGAAGCGCTAAGACTATATAAAACAGCCCTCAGCAGGGGTGGAAGTACGGTAGATGGCTCTTCGAATGCCGAGGAAGCACAGTTGGCATCAGAAGTTGTCCGTGTTTATAAAGAACGTGTAGGGGATTTCACAATTGTATCGTTCTTAACAAAAACTGGTGAAAGCTTTATTGTAAGCTCAGAAACAGCACCTTTTGCGATTTACTTGCAGGAAGGCGATAAAGTAGTGCTGACATATGCAAAAACAGGGGAAGATTTCCAACCTGTAAAAGCACTGCAGATTGTAGGATTATAATAAAAATAAAGGAGTATGCCGTTAGTTTCGGCACGCTCCTTTATTCTTTAGGTAAAACATATTTTTAACAATTTGCTGCATCTAATACTCTTGAATAAAATGCAGCATTTTTTTATAACGTTCTTCAATATGATTATCCGAATAAAGTGTAATTGACATGAATTTTTCGTTTTGTTCTTTTAAAATTTCACGCAATTTCGCAAATTTCTCTCCTTGTTCACGTTCGAGAATATAATGTAAGTGGAAAATTTGCAATAGGGCCACTTCCGGGTCTTCCAAATTGCAAACAAATTTAATCTGCCAAATATGTGTATAGGAGATATATTGATTTACATAAGCAGTTATTGCTTCATATTTTTCTTTATTAATATGTGATTCAATCTGATTGTGGAGATCTCTTAGTGCAGTGTTAATATCAATTATTTGCAATAAATGTTTGCGCACTGTTTTTAAATGTTGATGTTCCAAGGATTTTGCTACAAGGCTAGAGGTCATTTTAATTCCTTCCTTTTATTAAAGAGGTGACATTATTTTAACAAAACTTAGTATAAAAATCTTAGGTATTAAAGATCGAATTAACTGCGGCAATAAAATTAATTTCCATTATGCTTATATAGAAAGAACTAACGAGAAAAAATCCACTAGTATAATGGAAACCAATGTTAGCGTTGTAGAAAAATAAAAAGAGGGTAGGACATAAGTAGAAATCTCATAGAATAAGAAGAAAACCCTCACTAAGAAATGGATATTTAATAAAATTGATTGGAGGGGCGAGTGTAGCTGACGGCTATCACCTTTCGCTACAAGCAAAGCTTCCTGCGGGAGTAGCGTGATGCCTGAGGCTACAGGCTCTGGCCACGCCCGTGGAAAGCGTCCCCGGAATGGGAATCAATTGTGTGTACAGCAAAAAAACATCATTTTTCTCTCAGAGAAAAATGATGTTTTTGATTTTGTTCCAGCCTCTTTAAACTTTCTATTACTTCCAGTTAAATCCTTTAGAAGCTAAGAAATTCTTAATATGCGGTCGTTTTTGTTCAATTAAATAGTCAGCCATTTGCTTCGTCCATGTAGCCATTTTTTGATTGGAAGAACGGCTTGCGTAATAGCTTTCCATTATTGCATCGTATTCATCTAAAAGAGTTTCATACTTTTCAACGTTATAGCTGTTTTCGTGTAACACGGCATCTACTGGTAAACGTGGTTTTGTTTCGTTTCGTTTTGTAGGTGTCCCGATTGTCATTGCAAATAGTGGGAATACATTTTCCGGCAAGTTGAATAGGTCGCTAATCTCATTTGGATTTGTACGTGCACCGCCAATATAGCAAATACCGTAGCCCATTGCTTCTGCTGCAACAACGAAGTTTTGAGCAAATAGTGAAACATCTGCAACCCCTACAAGTAAGTTTTCCGCTGAGTCTGTGACGATGTTAACACCGTGCTTTTGACCTGCTGCTTGTAATCGCTTGAAGTCTACGCAAAATAGAAATGAGGCACCAGCTGTTTGGAATTGGAATTCATTCTTCGATAGCTCACCTAATTTTGCTTTCTTTTCTTCATCCGTTACCCATATAACACTATATGCTTGAACAAAGTGTGAGCTTGCTGCCATTTGGGCCGTTTCGATTAAATCAATGACCGTATCTTTTGAAATTACTTCACCTGTATATTTCCGAACAGATGAGTGACTACGTAACAATTCTCTCGTTTCCACATGAACATCTCCCTTTGTATGTATTAGAAAAGCTTAAAGGAACGATCCCTTTAAGCTTATTTTAGTCAATTTTCTATGTGAAGTCGATTATAATAGCCCAATCCATTTCCAGTAGGTTGCACTAAGAAGAAGTATTAAAATATAGCCAACGATTGTTAGCGGAATACCTGACTTCAAAAAATCCTTTGTTGTAAATGCGCCTGTACCATAAGCAAGCATGTTTTGTGGTGCGCTTACTGGTAATAGGAATCCGAAACAAATAACAAATTGCTGGATTAACACAAATCCAATTTGGTTTTCTACAGGCATCGGTAAACTAATGGCCAATGCAATAAATACGGGAATTAGTGCGGAAGCCAAGCTCGTCGCAGATGCAAAACCTAAATGAATGACAATGTTGAAAACAGTAACTAATGCAATGGTAGCTAAAATAGGCATTGTATCTAATCCAAGAGAACCGAAAATCGTATCGGACAGCCATGCGGCACCTTTTGTACTTAAAAGCGTCGTTCCGAGTGAAATACCAACTGCAAAAACAATCAATGTACCCCAATCAATACGGCTAGAAGCTTCTTTCCAATTGAATACACCAATTTTAGGTGTCAGTAAAAAGGCAATTGCCAATATGGTGATTGTTGTTGTATCAAATGGATGCAATTTTCCTTCTGTAGACCAGAAGAATAATAATAAAATAGATGTAATGATTAACGTGATTTCTTTGCGTTTTAATGGACCTAGCTCTTGTAATTGCACACCGATAATTTCTTTTCCGCCAGCGATATTATCCGTTTCTGGTTTTATTAATTTAATCATAACGAAGAATAATACAAATGACATGATAATAGAAAACGGCGCAGCATACATAAACCACCTGCCCCAGGAAATATCGACTCCAAATTCAGAGTTAATAAAACCAAGTGCTACTAGGTTTTGCGCAGCAGCAGTTTTAATCCCTACATTCCAAATTGAAACAGCTTGAGTAGCGGTAATAACTAACAACGCCGCAAGTCTACTTTCTTTTGATAAACCAAATGCAGCGACAACCCCTAATAGAATGGGTACAACTGCACCAGCACGAGCGGTCGCGCTTGGTACAACAAAGGCTAATACAATTGCTACTAAAATTGCGCCAACTACTAATGCTTTCGTTTTTGTTCCAACCAACGATAAAACCCACAGTGCAATACGCTTATGTAAGTTTGTAATTTGCATCGCTGCCGCTAAAAATAATGCGGCTCCGACTAATGCAACGGAGGAGCTACTAAATCCACCTAATGCTAATTTTAATGCTTCATTTGTACCCATTTGTACAGAAGGATCTTCCATACTCGGAGCCAAACCCAATAAAACAGCGATGGATGCCAAAATCATTGCAGAACTAACCGGATAGGCTACGGCTTCGGTTACCCATAATATAACGGCAAATGCTAAAATAGCTAATGCTCGTTGTCCAACAACGGGAAGATCTCCACCACTATTTGGAAGTAAAACAATTGTAATGAGTGCTGCAAACGCTAAAACTATCCATACAGGTTTTAAATTTCGTTTACTTGTCGCTTCTGTTGCCATACGTAACGCCTCACTTCATTTAAAGTTTTAGTTAAATAATAAATTAATAAGAAAAAATATACCCATTTTTCTAAAAGTCAAACGTATTCTTTATTTCCAATTGTAGGGGAAATCCTTTAACAATTATGATTATAGCACTTCCGAAAAATGATTAATGTTAATATTTGGTGAATAAATATCTTGAGAAAAATCTTGTTTTAAGCAGAAATTGTATAGAAGAGTATAATTATTTTAGTGTAGGGAGATAAACCATTTTTGAGAATAAAATTAAAATCAGAAAATTTTAATTTTTTGGTTGACTTATAGAATTACTCTGTTTTATACTGAAAATCAACGATGGAACATAAATCACATATCTCTTATCAAGAGCGGCGGAGGGAATAGGCCCTGAGATGCCCGGCAACCAGTGAGTGATCAACTGACTAAGGTGCTACATCCTACAAAATGGACAGTCATTTTGAAAGATAAGAGGAGGCAAACTTGCTCATACGCAAAACCCTCTTCTTAACTGAAGGGGGTTTTTTTCATTTAAAAAATCCTCCTCAAAAACACCGATTTCACCATCGAATAATTTTTAGGAGGTTATTAGAGTGACGAATTTAAGACCAGAAACTTTATTATTGCACGGGGGGCAAAAGCCAGATCCTGTGACGGGGGCAATTGCAGTTCCCGTATATCGTACAACTGCCTATGCATTCAATGACACTGCTCATGCGCAACGTCTATTTGCATTACAGGAAACGGGCAATATTTATTCTCGTATTATGAATCCGACAGTTGGGGCATTTGAAGAACGTGTTGCTTTACTTGAGGGTGGCACAGCTGCAGTAGGGCTATCATCTGGCGCAGCAGCAGTGGCATTCTCCATTTTAAATGTAGCCGGTGCAGGAGATGAAATTGTCGCAGCAGGTTCTCTTTACGGAGGGACATACAATTTATTCGCAACAACATTGCCACGCTACGGCATTACGGTCAAGTTTGTAGACGAATCAAATCCGGAAAATTTCCTAGCGGCAATTACTGATAAGACGAAAGCAATCTTTGCTGAAATTATCGGAAATCCAAGCTTGAAAGTACTGGATATTGAAGCGGTAGCAAACATCGCTCATGACAATGGTCTTCCTTTATTAATCGACAGCACATTTGCTTCCCCATATGGAAGTAATCCGATTGAATTCGGCGCGGATATTGTCATTCATTCTGCAACAAAATGGATTGGCGGTCATGGAACGACGATTGGCGGGATTGTCGTTGATGCCGGGAAATTCGACTGGACGCAAGGAAGACATCCAGGATTTACGGAACCGGATACTTCTTACCATGGCCTACGCTACGGGATTGACACAGCAGGCGCTGCATTTGCGACAAAGCTTCGTGTTCAACTATTGCGTGATTTTGGTCCAACATTATCTGCTGACGCGGCATTTAATTTCCTACAAGGACTAGAAACGCTTCATTTGCGTATTGTCCGACATAACGAAAATACACAAAAAGTTGCAGAGTATTTAAGAAACCACCCATTTGTGGAATATGTAAATTACAACGGCTTTGAAGATTTTGCAACACATGATTTGGCGAAGAAATATTTGAAAAACGGCTTTGGATCGATTATTACGTTCGGCATTAAAGGCGGACGTGAAGCAGGTCGCCAAGTAATTGATAACGTGGAATTGTTCTCGCATGTAGCAAACGTTGGGGATGCCCGTTCATTAATTATCCATCCTGCTAGTACAACACACCAACAATTATCTGCAGAAGAATTAAAAGTAGCCGGTGTTTCAGAGGAGCTCATTCGCTTATCAATCGGTTTAGAGGCAGCAGAAGATATTATCGCGGATTTAGAACAGGCATTAGCGAAAGTTGCGGCTGAAGTAGGCGCAGAAACAAACGCATAAAACTTTAAAAAAGGCTTAGCTTTTCCCATTCGAGAAGCTAAGCAATTTTTAGAAAATTAATCCCTACTATTTATATAAGTTTTATTGACAAAGTTAATACCTAGTAATACAATTGGAATAATAAAACTACCAACCAAAATATTTGAAATAATGTTGCAGCATTATTGAAAGAAAAGGAGTTGTTCGACATGGGGAAAGTATACAGTGCACAAAATGTAGCAGCCTATATTATTTATGAATTAAACGAAGTAAAGGAATATATAAACGCTTGTGCAATTCAGCAAATTTTAGCGGATGTAAATGTCATGTGGCAAAAGGTTTTTGGGCATAGTGCTTTCTCAGAACAAACTCACAATCTAGAAACAACAGGCTATGTCATAAAGGAAGTGGATGAGGAGTATAACATTCATGGAAGTGCACATATTTTAACTCCTGCACGCGAATGGTTTTTAAAATACGGCGAGTTCCAGTTAGTGCAACGTCCATATGCGGTGCCAAATTACTCCGTAAAAGAAGAACTTGTTATGACAAAAATTTTAAATGCGCATCGTTTGCGCGTATATAATTCCGTAAATGTAGCAGTATAAAATAACTTTAAACACTAGCCAGAGAATTTCTGCTAGTGTTTTTGTTTACCCAATTTAGCTATTAAACAATAGAATTTAAATGAAATTTGACCGTTTACAGTAAACAAATGTCCTTCTAGGAGAGATTCTCCTTGTTTTCATGTATTATATAGGATAGAATTTCTTTAAGATAAATTATTTGAATTATTCGTCAATATATATGTGTTAAGAATTTGGAGGAGAAAGGCAATGGCAACAATCAAGGCAGCGATCTTAGGATTTGGCACAGTAGGTCAGGGAATTTACCATATTTTAAATGAGAAGAGGCAGGAGCTTCGCGAAAAGCTAGGTGTAGAACTGGAGGTCGCGAAGATTTTAGTGACTGATGCTAGTCGCGAGCGTGTACCGGGAACGATGCATTTAATGACCGAATCGATGGATAACGTACTGGAGGAAAGTGGCCTGCAAGTTGTATTTGAAGCGATTGTAAATGAAGAACCTGCATTCACTTACTTAAAACGAGCTGTTGAGGCTAAATGTCATGTCATTACAGCAAATAAAGTCATGCTTGCTAAACGGGGCGAAGAGCTTGAAGCATTAGCAAAGTTAAATGGTGTATTCATTGGCTTTGAGGCAACTGTAGCAGGTGGTGTACCTATTATAAAAACGATGAAAAATATCCTGCTTGTAAATGAAGTAAGATGCGTACAGGGAATCTTGAACGGAACAACAAACTACATCTTAACGAAAATGCGTGCGGAGGGCTGGAGCTTTGAAAAGGCATTAAATGAAGCACAGCAATTAGGATATGCAGAAGCAGATCCATTTAATGATATTTCGGGTCAAGATGCCTTTAAAAAGCTGATGATTTTATCAAGCTTAGCATTTGGAGAACAACCAAACTGGGCAGATGTAGAAGTGATTGGCATTGATACAATATCAGCCGAGCAAGTAGCCGATGCGAAAGCGCAAGGGCTACGATACCGTCATGTGGCAGAAGTTGAAAAGCTGGAAGATGGTACAATTCATGCAAAAGTTGCACCGCTCTTAGTAAATAATGAACATCCACTTTATCCGGTAGATGATGTCTTTAATGCCGTAACGATGGAAACAGACTATATCGGCACATTATCCGTAATCGGACCAGGAGCAGGTATGTATCCGACAGCAAGTGTCATGGTAGAAGATTATGCGGAGATTATTGGCAAACGGGCAGGTTTTACAGTAACAATTTAACAAAAGAGAAGCTATCTCACTTAATGAATTAAATATTATCCATGAAGTATAAGACACCATTGTTCCTCTTTAGAAACAATGGTGTCTTTAGGTTGCTGTTACGAACTCTGCTGTACATTAAGGGTAGAATCAAATTTTTGAAACAGGTCTCTAACAGATGGGTGTAGTTGATTGTTTTCTTCTATAATTAACTCTTGTATCTCACTCTCTTTTATCATCCTATAAATCGTTTTTAACTGATCCACTTGAACGGCTGTTGGTGTGTTGATAATCATTTCGTTAAGAAAGGTAATGGGACCGTTTAAAGAAACATTTAGTTCAGGATTCAAGGTAAAGGCTAGCTCGAACAGATGTTGAGCATTTCTAAATTCCTGTAAGACCGGCTCTATGATATACCATATCTCCTGAGGGTCCTGAAGGGTATTTTCACTGGCTTCTTGTATTGGGACCGTTTTCTCAAAGGCTATGCCCATAAGTTCATAAGCATCTTTAAAAAGAGCATAGGAAGCGGGTGGATTATAATAATCGTTCATATTCTCTTTTTTATAAAAGGTTTCCTTTTGAAGTCCCTTTACCTTTTGATCGTAAGTGATTTTTTGGATAATGATATTACTGTGCTGCGTCATATGCATCACAATTCCCGGCTTTCCATCAAAAGTTGCGGTACTAAAATCCAGGGAGCCTAGTTGAATATAATCATCAAATAGCGGGTAAGAATTTTCACCATCTTGCACTAACAACAACCAGTTCTGACCATCGTCCCAAGCGAATAATCCATTCTCCATTTTTCCTGCATTTACGTACAATTCAATAATTTCCTCTTCACCATCTTCATCAATATCTAAGCTTTTTTTCTTATAAAGAGTCTGGGGATACTTTTCGATATTTTTTGATGAAATAGTTGAATAATCACTGTTTGCTTGTTCATTCATTGCTACCTCGAGTGCTTCTCTTTCATCCGTTATCGTTTTTCTGAGAGCCTCATTTTCTAGTGACATCTGGTCCACTTGTTTTTTTAAATCATGTATCTCTTTAGTCTGATCTGTATTTGATTGAGTGCATCCACTCAGTATACCTGCAAAGCATACTGCTCCTAATAAAAACTTTCTCATTACAATCCCCCTTATAGAGCTTTTAATGTAAATTAGAATTCCACCTAGTTATTTTTATGTAAATAATACTTAATATTAACATAAATTGGTTAAGTAAGCTTCTTAGAATTAGATAAATTAAATTACGAAAAGAGCTTGGATAAGGAAAAGACTCTTATTAAGAAACGGATATTTTATAAAATTGATTGGAATGGAGGGCGACTCCTGCGGGAAAAGCACGACGCCTGAGACTACAGGCTCAGGCCGTGCCCGCGGAAAGCGTCCCGGAATGGAAATCAATTTTACGCCAGCAAAAAAACGCCATTTTTCTCAGGGAGAAAAATGGCGTTTTTGGCTTATGTCCGAGGCTCTTTTCTAAGAGTAGATTTTGCATTTTTCTTTAGTCCTCATCCTTAATATCCACATCTTCTGGGATAGGAGTGTTTTTCCAAATTTCGATTTCCTCTTTAATTCGCTCAAGTTGCTGATGGTACGTTTCAAATTGCGCACTGTTAATTAAAAAGTTTTCACCATCATGCACTGCTTTAATACGACCAGCATAAATGTATTGTAGAATCTGGTGCTCCGGCATGCCTATATCATTTGCAGTTTGTTCGACTGATTTATACATCATGATGCCTCCTTTTAATTTTGGGTTAATTCTATTATAAATATAATTTAGAGAAAGTTCATCTCGATTGGCTATTCAACGTATGATAGCATAATGGTTATAAAAGCGGGGTGTAATAGTGAATATTTTACCGTACATATTTGTTTTATTGGCTGCGATGCTTTGGGGGACAGTCGGTACGACACAAACATTTTTAACAGAAGGTATTTCCTCATTCGCAGTTGCTGGTATTCGTTCAGCAATTGGCGGGGGAGTTTTACTGATCGCAGTTATTATTATGAAGAAAATTTCGTTTCGTCAATGGTCATGGAAGTGGACTATTCTGGCTGCGATTGCGATTGCTTTATTTCAAAGCTTGTTTTTCACATCTGTCCGTTTTACAGGTGTGGCGGTAGGGACTGTTGTGACAATAGGAAGCTCACCAGTATTTGCAGGAATAATCGAATGGGCCTTTTGGAAAGTACGCCCAACACTTGTTTGGGCAATTGCCACCGTGTTGGCGATTGTCGGCTGCTTACTGTTGTTTATGAATCAGGGAGATACAACGATAAACCCTGTTGGAATTGCATTGGCGCTGGCAGCAGGCTTCATGTTTGCCCTGTATACGAATGTAAGTAAGCAGCTGATGAAACGCGAGGAAACGTTACCCGCGGTTGCGATGACCTTTATACTTTGCGCATTATTTTTATTGCCATTGGCAGCGAAGGATGGTTTCAGTTGGGTAACAGAAGGCGTAAACCTTTGGGCAATGCTATTTATGGCGCTTGCTGCAACGAGTTTGGCGTACATATTATTTTTAGGCGGATTAAAGAAAATCAGTTCGTCCGCTGCAGTGACATTAAGCTTGGCCGAACCTTTAACAGCAGCATTACTTGGCGTATTTTTAGTAGGCGAGCATTTAACATTTGTAGCTTGGATTGGCGTTGGTTTATTATTAGGTGGAATTGTAGTATTAACAATAGGTGCAAAAAAAGCTGCTTCATAAGAGGTAGCTTTTTTCTGTATGATCAAAGACTAAAGATAATCTTAAGAAATTCTTCAGATTTTGAGTAGGTAGATGTTAAGAAGTTCCATTTATTATAAAGTTATAAGAAAAAGTTGTGAGGTGAGTAGGATGGATCAACTGACGGTGCTCGTGACTGATGACGATCAGGATATACGGGACGGTATAGAAATTTATTTAAAAAATGAAGGATATAGGGTGTTGAAGGCAGCAGACGGGAATGAGGCAATCGAGCTGCTGAAACAAAATGAAGTGCATTGTATAATTTTGGACGTGATGATGCCGAATATGGATGGAATTACCGCAACGTTCAAAATTCGTGCAGAGCGTAATATTCCAATTATTATGCTTAGTGCAAAGGCGGAACAGACAGATAAAATCCACGGCCTTTCAGTTGGGGCGGATGATTACATTACGAAACCTTTCCACCCGCTAGAATTGTTGGCACGTGTAAAATCTCAGCTTCGACGCTATGTCAATTTCGGAACACTTGGACTTGGGGAAACAACTCCGCTAGTCGAAGGACTTGAGCTTGATGCGGCAGCAAGGGAAGTAAGAGTTGACGGGGAGCCTGTCAAACTAACGCCGACGGAGTATAAAATCACCGAGCTATTATTAAAAAATGCAGGACGTGTTTTTTCGATTAGTGAAATTTACGAAATGGTTTGGAATGAACCTGCATACAACGCTGAAAATATTGTAGCAGTCCATATCCGTAAAATCCGTGAAAAAATTGAAGCTGATCCTAAAAATCCCCGCTATTTAAAAGTTGTATGGGGCTTAGGGTATAAAATTGAAAAGTAAAGTTTTTACATGTATTGGGGCAATGAGCGCGGTAGTCGGATTTTATTATCTCGGAACGTATTTTTTTGATTATTATACAGGGCGGTTTGTCCCTTTAGTCAAACAGATTTTATATTTTTTATCAATATAAAAAAGAACATTTGCTGAATGATGGGTAGATGTTCATTCCATTAGGAGGAATAACGAATGAAGAACAATAAAATTTACCTCCAGCTTTTTCTTATGTTTGTGGTGGCGACCGCAGTCATTTTAATTTTTACAAGTGGTAGTAGTTATTTTGGGAAAACATTTAATGAATCACAAGATTTTAAGCGTGATTCGGAACGATTAGTATCCGAGCTTTCACAAAACTTATTTAATGTACCGACAGAACAAGATTTTGAAGGAGCCTTAACCGTTTCGGAAGAAGAAATTTATAGTTATCGTACACATTACGGTTCCCTGGCGGAGCAAATTCAAAATATTAAAGAGCAATATAAAGGTGACATAGAGGTAGCACAAGACTCGGATGTTATTGAAGTACTTGAGCAAGAGCGTGATTCAAAAATCGAGGATATTAGGAAAAATTTCGAAGACGATGACTATGTAAAGTCAAAAATAATCGCAATAAAGAAAAAAGCGATACAAGAAGAGTTGAAAAACATTAACAGCGAAAGAAAAAATACATTAAGTCAATATAGTCACTTCGCTTACGAATTTACAGATGAAAAAACGGGAGAAGTTTACCGTAATGGCGATGTCGATGAGCAGGCGGTCTTTGAGAATACGTTTAATAATGTAGGGAAAGATTTCAATAGTAATTATACGATTCATTTTTCGGACCATGATAATCTAGGTATTATTAGAGACAGTTATACGCTTGACCGGGATTTAAAAAGTATTTCGGGTGTTGTGACGGTTCCAAAATCCTGGTTTGATAACTCGTATTTAGGAACAGACAAGAAAGCATTTAATATTATTAAATATATATATTATGGAATTGTTCTTGCAGGAATTATTAGCTTTGTATTATTAATGACTTATTTAGAACCAACGCGGGAGCACTTCAACCGGAAATTCCCACTGCGTGATCAATTTGAACGCTTACCGATTGATATCCGTATTGTAGCAATGGTTATTGTTGCTTACTTCGCGATTATTACGAATGAGATGTTTATAAGATCTATTCAGTCACAAGTTTATATAACCGGTCGTTATAGTCAGATTATTGATTTATTCATAACGGGAATAATCAGTTTTGTGTTTATTGCCGCAGTTATTTTTATGATAGTTTCGATTGTGGAAAGTTTAAAGAACGAGCGAGATTTAGAAAAAATTTGGCCTCAAACTTTTTCTTCGCAAGTAGTAGACGCTGCAAAATCAATGTTTGAGAATCGATCTGTAGGGATGCAGTCGCTAATCTTACTTACTGTTGTGTTCCTTGGAGGATTTGGACTTGCAGTTGTGATGGCAACAGCAAGTGGAGGAGTATTTTTCTTTTATATGTTTTTATTTGTAGTGTTCTTTTTGCCAACACTTTATATTTTCATGCGCCGTATGGGCTACCTAAACCGTATTATGAAGCATACAGAAGATATGGCAAATGGACGCTTAACAAAGGATCTGAAAGTGAAGGGGAAATCTCCATTAGCAAGTCATGCACGAAATTTAAATGGTCTGCGTGAAGGTGTTCGTACTAGTATGAATGAGCAGGCTAAAAGTGAACAAATGAAAACAGAACTGATTACGAATGTAAGCCATGATCTGCGTACACCGTTAACTTCTATTATTACGTACACGGATTTACTGAAAAATCCATCGATTTCCGAGGAAGAACGCAGTAAGTATATTGGAATTTTAGATGCAAAATCGAATCGTTTAAAAACATTGATAGAGGATTTGTTTGAAGTATCGAAAATGGCGAGTGGCAATATAGAAATTTCCAAGCAGCGCATCGATTTAGCCCAACTGTTGCAGCAGGCGGCTGGTGAGCATGGGGAAGATTTCGCGACAGCAAATTTAGATTTACGTGTAAATATTTCGGAGCAGCCAATCTATGCTTATGTGGATGGGCAAAAGTGGTGGCGTGTAATCGATAATTTAATCGTCAATGCTCGTAAGTATTCATTAGAAGGTACACGCGTTTACGTAAATTTAAAATTAGTTGACGGAAACGCAGAGTTAACGGTTAAAAATGTTGCAAAGTATGAGCTATATGAAGAGGCATCACAATTAATTGAACGCTTTAAACGTGCAGATACATCGCGTCATACAGAAGGCTCGGGGCTAGGCCTTGCGATTGCACAGTCAATTGTTGACCTTCATGGTGGGCAGTTGGAAATAGCTGTAGATGGAGATCTTTTTAAAGTAACGGTTAGTGTTCAAACAGAAAAATAAACAGAAGAAACTGCGGTGAGGGGATAAACCTTGCTGCAGTTTTTTTGCAGTAGGGTGAGATATTAGAAAATATGGAAAGGATATTTGAAGAGTTCAGTAATATTTTAAAAGAAATAAGTAACATATAGAACAGCTCACAGCGATATTGGAAGATAATTAAATATAGTAGAAAAGCCTAGGCTTGGAATGATTTTTATACAAATAATCTTCTTTACTAACGTTAAAATGTTGAAATGTAGTAAAATAGCAACATTAAATATGTGAGGGGTTTAAGTATAATGCGAATATTATTCGGCATCTTGGCGATAGCAATATATAGTGGTATTACGTTTTATCTCGGTTGGAATTTAAGGGCATGGCTACTGTCCATTCAGCAATTCCGCTGGCCAATAGTTTATTGGACATTTTTATTTTTTGTTTCTTACGGTTATTTTATAGGAAAGCTCCACCCATTATTGACGCCTTTAACAGTACTAGGTAGTTATTGGATGTTCTTTTTGCAGTATGGGCTGATTCTATGTATTATAGCTAATCTGATAATTAAGTTTTCACCTCTTTCGACGAAAATGGTTGGAACAGGTGTTGTAGGTTTACTAGTCATTTTATTGATTGCAGGTACATATTTTGCATACTCTCCAGTAGTACGGAATGCTACTATTGAGATAAATAAGCCTGGAGAAGATATGCGCATTGTTATGGCATCGGATTTCCACCTCGGTCTGTTATCCGGGACAGGACATTTAGAAAAATTTGTTAAGCTCTCCAATGAACAAAAACCGGATTTAGTGCTATTACCGGGAGATCTTGTTGATGACAGTCCACAGCGCTTTATTAATAAAGGCATGGGGGAAGTGATGAAAAATCTTCAGGCAACATATGGTGTTTATGGAGTACCGGGAAATCATGAGTATTATGGCAATGAAATTCCTGAATTTAAACAAGCAATGGCTGAATCGGATGTTCGTATTTTAATGGATGAAACAATTTTGGTGGATAATCGTTTTTATTTAACAGGACGTGAAGATTTAACAAATAAGAATCGGTTGGCATTAAATGAGCTACAGCCAGAAAATCAGGAACTTCCTTGGTTTGTTATGAATCATACGCCAATGGATTTGGATGAGCCAGCTAATTTAGGTGTAGATTTTCACGTATCTGGACATACCCATCGAGGACAGATGTGGCCAAATCATTTCATAACGGAACGTATCTTTGAATTGGATTATGGTCATCGTCAAAAGGAACAAATGCATGCGCTTGTCTCAAGTGGCTTTGGATTCTGGGGGCCCCCTACACGTTTAGGGAGTCAATCCGAACTATGGGTAATTGATGTGAAATTTAGCGAATAATCGTTTGTAAAAGGAGCAAGTATATGGAATGGATAGAGCTATTAAAAGCTTTAATCTTAGGGTTTGTGGAAGGAATGACTGAGTTTGCGCCAGTTTCTTCAACAGGACATATGATTATTGTTGATGATATGTGGCTGCAGACGAAGGAATTTTTAGGGTCGGGTTCTGCCAATACGTTTAAAATTGTAATTCAGCTAGGGTCGATATTGGCAGTAGTTTTTGTAATGTGGAAACGCATTTTGAGCTTAGTCGGACTATATAAAATGGAAGGGCAGCAATCGACCCGGTTTAATTTAGGGCATGTGCTAATCGGTATTATTCCAGCAGGAGTTTTTGGTCTGTTATTTGAAGATTTTATAGACGAAAATTTGTTCAGCATTAAAACAGTAATCATTGGGCTGATAATCGGAGCAATATTTATGATTATTGCTGATAAATTTGGACCTAAAAAACCTGCAATTACTTCTTTAGACAATATATCTTACAGTAAAGCCTTCAAAATTGGGGTTATTCAATGTTTGTCGCTTTGGCCAGGGTTTTCGCGTTCGGGATCGACCATTTCAGGAGGCGTCTTACTTGGGCTAGATCATAAAACAGCTGCAGATTTTACATTTATTATGGCGGTACCAATAATGGCTGGGGCAAGTGGTTTGTCACTTGTGAAAAACTGGGATCAAATTAATGCCGATCACTTTTCCTTTTATGCAGTAGGCTTTATAAGCGCATTTATATTTGCCCTTATTTCGATAAAGTTCTTTCTGAAGCTAATTTCCAAGGTAAAGCTCACACCCTTTGCAGTATATCGAATTGTATTGGCTTTAGTTTTAATTTTTATTCTATCTATATAATAATTCCATGGACGTCAAATATTTGTAATAATTTGGCGTCTTTTTGTCGAATTTTGAGGTGTGATATTAAGTAATTTAAATGGAGTGAATTAGGAAAACGATTCAAACATTTTAAATGCAATTGGGGCATATTCTGAAAGAGGGTTCAGAATATGCCTTGTTTATGCTATTTATTGAACATATCAAATAATCCGCCGATGCCGCCTTCTCCAGCATCTTTACCGCCACCGCCTTGAGAAACTGGGGCAGCTGCGAACACGCGGCTAGCTAAACGGCTAAATGGCAATGACTGCACCCAGACTGTTCCTGGACCAGATAGTGTGGCGAAGAATAAACCTTCTCCACCGAAAAGCGCTGTTTTAATACCGCGTACCATTTCGATATCGTAACGGACGTCTTGTGTCATCGCAACTAAACATCCTGTATCAATACGCAATGTTTCGCCTGGCTGAAGTTTGCGTTCATAAATCGTTCCACCTGCGTGGACGAAAGCCATCCCATCTCCTTCAAGTTTCTGCATGATGAAACCTTCTCCACCGAAGAAGCCAGTTCCTAATTTTCGCTGGAATTCTACGCCTACTGAAACACCTTTTGCTGCAGCTAAAAATGCATCCTTTTGACAAATAATTTTGCCGTCTAATTGGCTTAAATCCATTGGAATAATTTTACCTGGATATGGTGAGGCGAAATAAACTTTACGTTTACTGGAGCCATTGTTCGTAAACATCGTCATGAACAAACTTTCGCCTGTGATTAATCGTTTTCCTGCACCTAGTAATTTCCCCATAAGACCAGAACCTTGGTTTGCAGATCCATCGCCAAATACAGTTTCCATTTGAATCTGATCTTCCATCATCATTAAACTTCCTGCTTCAGCCACAACCGTTTCCTGAGGGTCGAGCTCTACTTCTACAAACTGCATGTCATCTCCATGTAATACATAATCAATTTCGTGGTTTTTCATATACATATCCCCTTAATAAACTAAATTTATTTACAACATACATACGCTTATAAGTTTCAAAAGTTTCAAAGTAACGGAAATATATTGGGCAAATTTTTAAGCAAATTAATAATTAACGGGATTGATAGGTTGTCTCATTTTGATTCATCTACCCTAGCATTTGTCGGAATTTTATGTATATTCTTTCGTAGAAAAAAAGGGTATAAAGTAGAAAATGTCGAATCATATAAAGGGAAAACTAGAATTTGTGAGGTGGGGTAATGAAACTGTTAAATTTTATTGGTGGAGAGTGGATGGAAGATACTTCATTGCAAACAATGTCTGTGATAAATCCTGCAAATGGTGAACAGTTAGGAACAATACCACTTTCGACAAAATTTCAAGTCGAATTAGCTGCACAAAAGGCGAAAGAGGCACAAAAAGAGTGGGCACTTGTCCCAGCACCAAAGCGTGCCGATTATTTATATGAAATTGCATTTAAATTAAAAGAGAAAAAAGAACATCTGGCACAAACGCTGACAAAAGAGATGGGCAAAGTAATCGAAGAAGCACGTGGCGAAGTACAGGAAGGTATTGATATGGCACTGTATATGGCGGCTGAAGGGAGACGTTTGTTTGGTGAAACTGTTCCTTCGGAGTTGCCAAATAAATTTGCGATGAGTGTGCGTGCACCAATTGGGGTAGCGGGGCTGATTACACCGTGGAATTTCCCTATTGCGATTGCAACATGGAAGGCTTTCCCAGCTCTTGTGGCAGGCAATACGGTTGTATGGAAGCCTTCAAACGAAACGCCTTTTATGGCATATGAATTAGCTAAAATCTTTGAAGAGGTAGGGTTACCGCCAGGCGTTGTAAACGTAGTATTTGGCTCTGGACCTACAGTCGGTACTGCAATGGTTGAGCATCCGGACATACGCATTATTTCCTTTACGGGCTCTACAACCACAGGAAGCAAAGTAGCGGAGCTTGGCGGAAAACATTTGAAAAAAGTATCGCTTGAAATGGGCGGGAAAAATGCAGTCATCGTGATGGATGATGCAAACTTAGACTTAGCATTGGAAGGCATTTTATGGAGTGCGTTTGGCACGGCCGGTCAGCGTTGTACAGCATGTAGCCGCGTTATCGTGCATAAAGATGTAAAACAGGAGTTAGAGCAACGTCTTGTGGAGGCAACTAAGCAACTGACAATTGGTGACGGACTGGATCCAACAATCAAAATAGGACCAGTCATTAATAAGGCAGCACTCGAAAAAATTAACCATTACGTCCAAATAGGCAAGCAGCAAGGGGCAAACTTACTTATAGGTGGAGAAATATTAACTGACGGTGACTTGGCGAAAGGCTACTATTATGCACCTACGATTTTCACCGATGTGGAGGCAACGAGTATATTGGCACAGGAGGAGATATTTGGTCCTGTCGTTAGCATCATTGAGGTTAGTAGTTTAGAAGAAGCAATTGAAGTTAACAACAATGTGAAGTTTGGCTTATCAAGCTCAATATTCTCACAGGATGTAAATAAAATATTCAAAGCACAGCAATTACTTGATACAGGTATTGTGTATGTAAATGCTGGAACAACAGGAGCTGAAATCCACTTGCCGTTTGGAGGTACTAAAGGTACTGGAAATGGACATCGTGATTCAGGGCAAGCCGCACTTGATGTCTATACGGAATGGAAGAGCATTTACGTTGATTACAGTGGAAAGCTGCAACGTGCTCAAATCGATAATAACGCGTGACTTTTCGCATAGCGCGAATCGTCATATATTACTTTATCTTCATTCAAGCAGTTCCTGAATGAGATAGCTTCCGGAGGATGTCAAAGAACGCAATTATGCTGAAGTGTAATTGACTATACAAACAAAGGGGATGTTTACATGAAAGTAGTAGTGCTGGGTGCTGGTTTGATGGGGAAAGAAATTGCACGCGATTTAGTCGATAGTAAAGAAGTAGAAACAGTATATTTAGCAGATTTATCAATCGAAAATGCGAAAGAATTCGTCGATACTTTAAATACAAAAAAAGTAGAGGTTGTACAGCTGGACGCAGATTGTGATGAAGATTTGCGTGAGGTAATGGGGCGTGGAAATGTAGTTATTAATGCATTGTTCTATACATTCAACGAACGCGTAGCAAAGGCTGCAATTGATGTAGGGGTTCATTCGGTTGATTTAGGCGGTCATATAGGCGGCATTACTGAATCGATTTTTCAGTTAAATAATTTGGCTGCTGAAAAAGGTGTGACAATTATTCCGGATTTAGGAGTAGCACCCGGAATGGTAAATATTCTAGCAGGATATGGTGCAACGAAGCTTGATACGGTAGACTCAATCAAATTATACGTAGGTGGCATTCCAACAGAGCCGAAGCCACCGCTGCATTATACTCGTGTATTTTCTTTGGATGGTGTATTCGACCACTATACAGAGCCATCTAAAATGATTCAAAAAGGCATTTTAGCTGAGGTGGAATCTTTAACAGGCATTGAGCCAATCTACTTTGATGAGTTTGGTGTACTTGAGGCGTTTTATACATCGGGGGGAATTTCGACTTTATACAAAACCTTCCCGAATGTAAAGACATTAGAATACAAAACAATCCGCTATAAAGGTCATGCTGAAAAGTTCAAATTACTAGCCGAGTTAGGTTTCCTAGATAAAAACAATACTGTAGAAGCTGGTGGGCAGGAAGTAAATGTTCGAGAAGTAACAAAAGAAGTATTGAAGAAAAAATTGGATTTAGGCAAGAAAACGGACGCTGTATTGTTGCGTGCGATTATTTCAGGGGAAAAGTCAGAAGAACAAATTACGTACGAGTATGAAATGGTAGTACGCAAAGATTTAGAGAAAAATGTAACGGCAATGGCACGTGCGACAGCCAATACAATTTCAGTCGTGGCGCAAATGGTTGGCAATGGGATGATTACAGAGCGTGGTGTAATTGCTCCAGAATCAGTAGTACCAGGCCGTGAATTCATTAAGGAAATGGCAAAGCGTGGTGTCGACATTAAAGAAACATCACATCGTTCTTCAATGATTGTTAAATGGTAGGAGTGATTTTATGAACTTCGAGTTTACTGAAGAGCATACACTTTTACGTAAAACAGTGCGGCAATTTGTCGACAATGAAATTATCCCATATATTGCAGATTGGGAAATAAATGGTGGATTTGATCCTAAAGTATGGGAGCGTCTAGCTGAGCTTGGGCTGATGGGAGTTTGTGTTCCTGAAAAATACGGCGGGGCTGGAATGGATTATAACTCGCTTGCGATAGTATGTGAAGAGTTGGAGCGGGGGGATACAGCTTTTCGTACGGCTGTTTCTGTGCATACAGGTCTCAACAGCATGACGCTTATGCAATGGGGAACAAATACCCAAAAGGAAAAATATTTAATACCCCAGGCAAAGGGTGAGAAAATTGGTGCATTTGGCTTAACAGAACCTGGTGCAGGGTCTGATGTGGCTGCGATGTCCGCCTTTGCCAAACGGGATGGGGACTATTATATTTTGAATGGGCAAAAAACATGGATTTCATTATGTGATATTGCGGATCACTTCATCGTTTTTGCCTATACAGACAAGGAAAAGGCACATCACGGTATGTCCGCTTTTATCGTGGAGCGGGAATGGGCTGGCTTTAGCTCAAAGGCGATTAAAGGAAAGTACGGCATTCGGGCAGGCAATACAGGCGAGCTGTTTTTTGATGATGTGAAAATTCCGGTTGCCAATTTATTAGGTGAAGAAGGGGAAGGGTTTAAAATTGCCATGTCCGCCCTTGATAATGGACGCTTTACTGTAGCAGCAGGTGCAGTTGGTCTAATTCAGGCTTGTATCGAGGCCAGTGTGAAGTACTGCAAGGAACGTGAAACTTTTGGAAAGCCAATCGGTGAGCATCAGTTAGTCGGTCAAATGCTTGCAAAGATGGAAGCAGGCTATGAAATGAGTAAACTTCTTGTATACAGGGTTGGTGAGCTGAAAAACAAAGGCGTGCGGAATACCCGTGAGACTTCTCTCGCAAAATGGCAAGCATGTGATTTTGCAAATAAAGCAGCAGATGACGCTGTACAAATTCATGGGGCATATGGTTATTCCGATGAGTATCCAGTAGCTCGCTATTTGCGAAATTCAAAAGCACCTGTTATATATGAAGGAACGCGGGAAATTCATACAATTATGCAAGCTGATTATGTACTCGGGAAACGCAACGATAAAAAACTGCGCTGTATGCTGCCTAGCTGGCCGTTTGAATAATAGAGTGGGGCGAAAGGGTTTATATGGACCTTTCGCTTTTTTTAGTGTAAAAATTGTAAAATACAGTAAAATGTTGAGGTGGGAGTTCATTATTAGAACTAAGTAGTAAGGGAGAGTAATGAAAATGGAAATAAGAAATTCAGCAAAAGCAGTTATCGTAAAGGACGGGAAGTTATTAGCTATAAAATTACAGGAAAATAATAGTACATACTATACTTTACCGGGCGGTGGTCAAGAGCATGGTGAAAATCTGCATCAAGCATTAGAAAGAGAGTGCATGGAAGAAATAGGTGCCAAAGTGGAAATTGGAGAGTTGATCTTTGTACGTGAATACATTGGAAAAAACCATGAATTCTCTGCTAGACATGCTCATGCACAGCAAACGGAATTTATGTTTTTGTGTCGAGTACATCAGGATACCTTTGATAGCGGAAGTAACCCCGACAATGGACAATTAGGTACAGAATGGTTACCGATTAAGGAATTATTGAACTTTAGATTATACCCGCAAGCAATGAAACCCCAGTTGATTTCTTATTTTAACGGGGAGAAAGCTGCAACTTATTTAGGTGATATAAATTAATTTTAGTATATAGGTGCTTGGTTAAAAGTATGTTTTAGGATGCAATGGCGGGGTATCAGAGTAAATAATAAGTTAAAGGAGGCAAAGTTAATGACACATGAACATTATCAGTCAGTAATAGAGGCACTTTATGAATGCATGGCTGCTTGCAATCATTGTTATGATGCTTGTTTGAAAGAAGAAGATGTAAAAATGATGGTGGGCTGTATTCGTCTTGATAGAGAGTGTGCAGATATTTGTGCTTACTTTGAACAGGCAATCAGTAGAGGAACACCATTTATTTCTGAACTGGCCCAAGTATGTGCGCAAATTTGTGAAGCATGCGGTAATGAATGTAAAAATCACCATCATGAACACTGCCAAAAATGTGCGGAGGCTTGTTTTAAATGTGCAGAAGCATGCCGAAGTCTGATTGCATAATTTTTATTTTTTGAAGGAGCGTTTCCATAGAGGATTCGCTTTTTTCAGTATGAATAAGTATTTATTTTAAGGATTTTTCATAAATCACCCTGATAAACCATACCACTTATTATACTAATGGAAAGGTGATAATACGGCATGTGGTTATTAGGTTTTTTATGTACTTTTTTAGGCTTATTTATTGGTGGTCTAATAGCTTGGCTTTTCAAAGGATTACATCAGAGAGTAGATATTTTTTACGGGCTTTGTGCAGGTATCATCTTTGGCTTAATTAGTTTTGAAATTTTTCCGGAGGCAGTTGAATTAGGCGGCTGGGCAAGTACGTTTTTAGGGTTTACATTCGGGATGATTATTTTTGCATTATTGCATAATAGTGTACATAGTAACGAAAGTAAAAAAAATATTGAAAAAGATAATTTGTATATTCGTACAAGTTTATTATTAATATTCAGTCTATCGATTCACAATATACCAATGGGAATTATTTTAGGGGCGAATCAAGATTCTGAATTTACAATGGCATTGTTGCAGACATTGTTATTCCATAGTATCCCCGAAGGTATTATTTTGTTTACCCCTTTGATTTTGGCAGGAACGCGAATGAATCTTTTTATTGTATTTTTAATTACCTTTATTGTATCGTTACCAGTTACTCTAGGCGTCTTTATTGGTGATTTTTTAGGATTTGTACACCAGTCAATCAATACCATCTTAATTGGCTTAACTTTAGGAATCATTTTTATGGTTACTGTATCGGAAATTTTATTCCCGGCATTAATCAAATCGTCAACGTTTAAAGTCTTACTTTGGACTTTGATAGGAATGGGGATAATAGGGGTTTATATGAAAATATTATAAATTGCATAAATGTGCTTTTAGGATTGAGATTAAAGCGGCTGTGCCTTAGTGTGTAGGTTCTGCCGCTTTGTTATTGGTTGCGGAATTTAGTACTACAACCCCGCCTATAATTAATAATATGCCTGTTACTTTAAGGATACTTAGAACTTCATCCCATAATACAACGCTAACTAAGAGTGTTAATAAAGTCCCGACCCCAGCCCATATTGCATAGGCCAAGCTTAAGGGGAATATTTTCAAAGTTAAACCTAGAAAAAAGAACGAAAGTCCATAACCGAGAACGACTGCAGCTGAAGGTAAAGGTAATGTGAAACCATCTGATATTTTTAGCATCGTTGTAGCGAATACCTCGCAAATTATTGATATTGTTAATAAAAAGTATGCTTTCATATTTTTATCCTCTTTTCTTTAAGATAGTAGGGTTAGCCAATATTCAAAATAACAACGCCTCCAATAATTAACCCTAATCCTAAAAGCTTTTTGCTGTTCCAGCCCTCTTTAAAAATGATAATTCCGATTAATGCAGTTAAAGCTGTCCCCACTCCAGACCAGATCGCATATGCCAATCCAAGAGGAAGTGTCTTTAGAGATAACGATAAAGCATAAAAAGCGATGGCATAACCAATAGCTATTCCAATGACAGGTAATAATTTTTTGAAGCCGCTTGACGCTTTAAGCATTGTACTTCCAAACACTTCACTAACAATGGCAACTGCCAATAGAAAATATGCGTTCATAGGAATCCCTCATATCTTTTAATGTTTTTTTGTATTTTCAATATCATTTTACCTTTTTTAAATGAAACTGGAAGAGTATGCACAAAATGTATTATAAATTGGTTGAATATTAAGTTCTTTATGATGCTTTATATGGATAAAGTGATAGTATTTATTTACTGAATTTCTAATTTTAAGTATATTTCTGCGATTCCTCATCAGATTTTTAGTAACCTAGATAATGTATTGAAAAAGGAGGTTTTATTAATGAAAAAACTCGGATATTTATCTTTAGCTGTATTTTTAAACTTGTCTCTTGCAGCGTGTGCGGAACAATCTACAGAAACTATTGAACCAAAAGAAGATGAAAAAGCCAATACGGAACAAAAGGAATGGTCTTATGATGATCTTACGGGACCTGAATACTGGGGAGAACTAAACGAAGAAAACTTAGCATGTGTTAACGGAGACGAACAATCACCGATTAATCTGGAATTTTCCCAAGTGAAAGTAGATAAAAAATTAACAGAAAATCAGATTAACTATAAGCCAACCAATTTTACACTCATAAACAACGGTCATACCGTACAGGCTAATGCCACAACAGAAAGCAACAGCATGATTGTTGAGGGCAATGAAAATAAGCTTTTACAATTCCATTTCCATACGCCAAGTGAGCATCAGTTTAATGGTCAAAGTTATGAGATGGAGCTGCATTTAGTACATAGTGATAAGAATGGAAACCTGGCTGTCCTTGGATTGATGATTCAGGAAGGAAAGGAAAATGAAATTCTTGCATCTGTTTGGGGTGGATTACCAGCGGAAGAAACCAAAGAAGGAAATTCGGAAGACTATCTAATTGATTTACAGGCTTTGTTACCTGAAAATCAAATGTCTTTCCATTATGCAGGATCCTTAACGACACCTCCTTGTACAGAAGAGGTAAAATGGATCGTTTTTGAACAGCCAATTGAAATGTCAAAAGAACAGATACAAGCATTCCAGCAAATCTTCCCAGATAATCATCGACCAGTACAGCCATTAAATGATCGGGAAGTTAATAAAAATTAGAACTGAAAAATTCTACCGATAGTTCAAAGAGGTAGTATGTTAATCAAACGAGTGCATAGGTAAAGAGACCATCACTTTATGGTCTCTTTTTGATAAAGAACATTAAATGATAACAGCAATCCGTTGTAAGATATTTCACTTAGTAAACTCTGTACTGGACATTACTAAATATTTGTTATATACTATGGTTAATAAGACGGATTACAATACATTAATAAATTCACCTATTACAAAGAGTATTCGTGTTTTATTTAATACTTTTTGTAATATGTGAATTTTTTTCTTTTTTGAGGAATTATGATCTTATTAATACGAATAATGGAGGTCATTTAAATGACACAAGGTACAGTAAAATGGTTTAACGCAGAAAAAGGTTTTGGATTTATCGAAGTTGAAGGCGGAAACGACGTATTCGCTCACTTCTCAGCAATCCAAGGCGACGGTTTCAAATCTTTAGACGAAGGTCAAAAAGTTGAATTTGAAATCGAAGACGGTCAACGTGGCCCACAAGCTACAAACATCGTAAAACTTTAATTTTAATGATGTAATAATAAAGAAGAGGTATCCTTTAACGAGGATGCCTCTTTTTTTGGTTAATTCCAAAAAAATGATAAACGTTACTTATTTTAACAGAAAATGTATCCCGTTTTAAGAGGTTTTAGCCGCCTTCATCCCGAAATAAATAGATAAAGGTAGTTTAGGTTAAAATTACCTAAATATGTCTTGAATATATGCTGATTGAATATTTGGGAGATTACGTTGAATTGCACAAAGAAGAGTTAATGAATATTTAGGAAAAGACAAAATTGCAAATTATTGATTATGATGTCCGGTCTCACAATCGTTAAAGCTTTTTTTATTAAAAGGCAGAAATTAGAAGACTAGCTTATTATTAATGATTCCTTTGAACGGAGAGAGACTAAATTGAGACCAGAACTAACAAAAGATTTGAATGTAAAAGATTTTCGTGATTTTTATTGGATAAAAGAGGAGTTACAAACTTTTTGTAGAGCAAATGAAATAAGTGCTTCTGGCTCTAAAACAGAAATTACAGATAGAATAGCAATATTTCTGGAAACAGGAGAAATACAAAAGCCAGTAAGGAAAAGAAGCTATTCCTCTACAGAAATAAAATTAGAAGAGTTAAGTTTAGATACAGTTATTACGGATAATCACCGGTGTAGTCAGGTAGTTAGGGCTTTCTTTACATCCGTTATTCCAAAATTCCATTTTTCCACGTATATTCAAAATTATTTTAAAGAAAACGTAGGAAAAACATATAGGGACGTTATGAATGCATGGTATGAGGAAGAGAAAAGAAAAAAAGACGTAACATATAAAAAACAAATAGGATCACAATTCGAATACAATCAATTTACTAGAGATTATTTTTCAGATCCTAAAAACGAAGGTAAAAAAAGAGAAGATGCAATTAAAGCCTGGAATGCCATTAAAGTTTTACCGGGCAGCAATAAATATAAAGGGTGATTATTATTAATCATATTAATTGCTAGTTCTTTTATGAAGGAGGTATTTTATGAAGATCCGTCCAATGATACTAGAAGATACTAATAAACTTGATGATTTAATGAATGATCTGGGATATCCATCCTCAAAATCAAAGATTCAGGAAAGATTTAATAAGATTTTAGGTTATTCGGATTATCAAACATTCGTAGCCGAAGTAAAGGGTAATTTAGTTGGTTTTGTTGGAATGTGTAAACAGTATGCGTATGAATTTGATGAGCCTTACATAAGAGTTTTGGCACTAGTAGTTCATGAAGAGTTTCGTAGAGATAATATTGGACAAAGTCTCATGCTAGCTGCAGAAGATTGGGCAAAAAAGAATCATTGTGTAGCGGTGATCTTAAACAGTGGAAATAGAGAAGAACGAATTGCTGCTCATAATTTTTATAAGAAATTAGGATATATAGGAAAAAGTACAGGTTTTAGTAAAAGTCTAGTTCATGATTAGTTTTCCATTTAAAAATTGTGGATCCAAAAAGAGTAAAGGGGGGCGTTGCAATTGTATAAATTTAGTTGGGTGGGGAGTGAAAAGCATTTTGTAGATATACCAAATATTCAGCAAGTCAACAACTTAACAATCGGTCGTTTTGGTGGTAATTCATCGGCAGGTCAATATAAAAATGAGGATGGCTGTATCGTTTGGTCAAATGAAGAACAGAATTGGGAATTTGTAGTGCTCCTCGATGCTCATAATTCAGCAGAGAGCGCCGAACTTGTCATAAATACCATTACAGAGGAAGAACAAAATTTAACGGCTATTTTCAACATGCCATTACCAGAATCTTTTAATCAAATGGACAAATACATAGTACATATTTTTCAAAATCCACTTTTTCCTTGAATCACGTACCAATGAAGTTCCCGGAGAATAAGTTTGGGGTGGGCAAATACTATAATTTTATTCCTACAGATATAGAAGAAGCCTATAAGCTTTTTCTAGCCAAAGATGTAATGGTGAATCCAATTGGAGGGGAAGGATCCACTAGATTCTTCACATTTTATGATCCGGATGGTAATCCATTGGGAGTTTGTAAATAAAGGCAGTTAAGGTTTTTTAAAGCTGAAAGGAGATAAAAATGAGTGAGAAATTACTAAGAATAGGCACAACATATATTCCAGTAACGGATGTAGACCTTGCTGCTGATTGGTATGTAAAAAAACTAGAAGCAGAGTTAAGCTACAAAGATCAGGACAAAGCTATTTTAACCTTGGCCAATCAAAGTATCTTTCTGGTGAAGTCACCTGAAAGCCAAAGCTCCAATTTCTTGGATATTTACGGGAATGAGCGTTTTTCGTTAACATTTGAAGTCAATGGAATAAAGGCATTGGAAGCATTACACAAAGATTTTAAGCAAAGTGAAATAAAAGTTGGAGAGATTGAAGACAGAGGACACGCTGGACGGAATTTTGTTTTTTATGATTTAGATGGTAATAAATTTGATGTATGGAGTGAACTTAGCCCAACCTTCAAATAAAAATTTCTAGTAAATAAAGAAGCCACTGTTTTGATTAATGAACTGAACCCCGAATAGTGGACACTTTAAAAAAAAGTGACCTATTCGGGTTTTTTCTATTTTCATTACTAGAAATCCTCGTTATACTGACCATACGATTTAAGAACGGGAGAACATCATGAGTAAAATAATTTTTAACGAATACCAACGTAGACAAATTGAAGCGAATCCAAATGTCGTTTCAGTAACAGATCGAACAATACAATACACCGCCGAGTTCAAATTAAAAGCTGTTCAATCAAATCTCCAAGGAAAAGGACCTTCTGAAATTTTTAAAGAAGCTGATTTTGATATAGAAATTATCGGGGTTAGCAAAGTTCAAAGCGCCGTTAATCGTTGGAAAAAAATCTATGAAACACATGGTGAAAATGGCTTTAAAGAAGAACGTCGTGGAAAAGGTGGTACAGGAAGACCACGTAACGAAGATTTATCTGCCGATAAAAAATTAGCGAAAGCTGAGGCACGTATTCAATTACTTGAAGCAGAACTTGCCCTTCTAAAAAAGCTCGACGAAATGGAAAGGCAGGCGAAGAAGTTCTAACAGCGAAAGAAAAGTATCAAGCAATCAATGAAACGATTCGTTTATATCAATTAAAAAATCTAACACGCTATCTCTGTGAAGTCGCTAAAGTTAGTCCAAGTGGCTACTATAAATGGATTCAAAATATGGAAAAACATGCATTACGTGAAGAATCGGACTATCAAGATTACCTCTTATTAAAAACGGTCTATGACCGTGCAAAAGGCAAAGTAGGTTATCGTGGATTCTATATGGCCTTAACAGATATTTTAGATCAACCCATGAATCATAAAAAGATTCTTCGATTAATGCGCAAGTTTAACCTATATGCAAAAATACGACGTAAAAATCCTTATCGTCATCTAGAACAAGCAACAGAAGCTCATCATAGTATCCCAAACCAATTAAAGCGTGAGTTCAAGCAAGATGAACCTGGGAAAGTGTTCTTAACTGATATTACATACTTACAGTATCGTGGCGGGAAAACGGCTTATTTATCATGCGTAAAAGACGTAGCTACAAGAGAAATAGTCGCTTATGTATTATCTTCGACTTTAAAAATGTTGATTGTCTACCAAACACTTGAACAGTTAAATAATCATTTGGATGGTAATCTACACCCTGAAGCGATGATACATTCAGATCAAGGTTTTCATTATACACACCCAGAATTTCAACATCGGGTGAAAGAATTGGGTTTAAAACAGTCAATGTCACGCAGAGGAAACTGCCTAGATAATGCCCCAATGGAATCCTTCTTTGGTCATATGAAAGACGAAATTGATTACTATGAAGCTGCAAGCTTTACCGAATTAAATACACTTATAATGGAGTATATGAATCACTACAACAATACGAGAAAACAATGGACATTAAAAAAGATGACTCCGGCAACTTACCGAAGTCATCTAATTGCAGCATAAGAAACTGCTACATCGCTTTTTTTAAACTGTCTACATAATAGGGTTCAGTTCATAATCTAAAACGGAGGTTTTTTATTTGCAAAAGTTTGTGAATTTCATAAAAAAATTTTTTTGCTTTGTAACCTTTCCGTTATTTCCAAGTCTAATTAAATACAAAAGTATGGAAAAGGAGGGTTTTTATGAAAAATGGCAAGCTTTTTGGAATGGGGCTCATTACTTCACTTGGCGCGGTTTTAGTAATTGGCTATTTTTTCTTTATTAAAAACACAGAAGTGCAAGCAACGGGTATTTTATTTGAAGGGGAAACGTATTCGATTACTTTAAAGCAACCAATTACAAAGGGAAGTTTAACGGATGGTTCTATCGTTGTATTAGATGAAAATGAGAAGGCTACAAAGGCTAAACTTTCGATTGATAGCAGTGGGAAAATTTTATCTGTAGATGGGTTAAATTTAGGGAAATACACACTTCAAATCAAAAAAGATGCCTTTTCTAAGAAAACTAAATTGCAGCAGGAACAGTCTGTGGCACTTGAAGTCGTTAAGAAAGTAAAAAATATTGTTACAACTGAAGATTTAAAAGATTATTTTCGCGCGTTTTTAGCGGCAGAAAACGCATTATCGAATCGATTTAACGATATGGTAACAAACGATATGGCAACAGAGGAATCCGCAAAGTCTGATACAAGTGCACCAAGTAGCGGGGGGCCGAGTCATTCTACTACAAATAATCAAGTAGAGGGTATTGATGAAGGTGACATTACGGTTACAGACGGTCGATATATTTACACGATTATTGATAACAAGGTAGCGATTGTCGATACGAAAGATTTAAAAGTGGTTAAGCGTATAACAGTTGGTAAAGATATTTATCCGAATCATCTAATGATACATGATAAAACACTAATTGTTGGTTACTCGTCTTATGTTCAAACACAGAAAGAACCTTATGACGGAAAATCCGTATCAACAGTAGCGTTTTATGATGTAAGCGATGCTAAGAATGCAGCATTAGTACGTGAAGTAGGCCATGACGGAGGAATATTAAACATTCGCAAATCTGGGAATTTTTTATATGTAGTGTCGAGTCTTACACCGAACTATTGGCTGCTTCAAGAGACACCGAATGTTGAGTTGCGTCCGTCTACGTATGATGGTAAAAAGGAAACGGTTATGCCAATTGATAAAATCCGTCTTTTACCGGAAAGCAATGATCCAAACTATTTGATCGTTTCGGCTATCGATGTCAGCAATGTGAAGTCAAATGAATGGAAAACAGAGAGCTTTTTAGGAAGCAGCGGTCAAATGTATATGTCTGAAAATGCGATCTACATTGCGTCTATGAATCATTACAGTTTCTGGCCGGAAATTGATAGCGCAGATACAACCGTCTCAAATATCATGCCGACACCACAAAATAATGAAACGACAATCTACAAAATTTCAGTAGATAAAACAGCTTTAAAAATGGAGAAACAAGGAAAAGTAACAGGTTCTATATTAAATCAATTTTCAATGGATGAGCATGATGGTCACTTCCGTATTGCCACGACAGAAGGCAACGCCTGGGGAACTGCAGCAAATTCGAAAAATCATTTATTTATTTTAGATGAAAATATGAAGCAGGTTGGGGCAGTCAAGGATTTAGCAAAGGGCGAACGTATTTACTCTGCTCGTTTTATGGGTGATAAAGCGTATTTAGTAACATTTAGAGAAACTGACCCGCTGTTTGTCATTGATACAGAAAATCCGAAAGCTCCAAAAGTATTAGGGGAGCTGAAAATTCCAGGTTTCAGTAATTACCTGCATCCGATTGATGAAAATCATTTACTTGGAATTGGCTATGATACGGAAGTTCGAATGGAAGAAGGTTCTAAAGAGCCAATCGTTTTAACGAAAGGTATGAAACTGAGCTTGTTTGATGTAACAGATTTCAATAATCCGAAAGAAAAACAAGCGGTTGTGATAGGAGGACGCGGCACATATTCTACTGTCCAACACGACCATAAAGCGTTATTCAGAGATCCACGCCAAAACTATTATGGATTCCCTGTAACACTTTACTCACCGACAGAAGAGGAAGACCGATTAAAGTATGAAGGAACGGGTGCACACATTTATAAAGTAACTGCTTCAGGAATTGAGCTTGTTGCTGATATGATGGAAAAGGCACGTCCTGGTGAACAATACGAAGATTATTATAATGTAGTACAACGATTATTATATGTAGATGATCAATTGTTTACAGTGTCTCCATCCAAGGTAACAAGTTTCAATGGGAAAACCTTTGAAAAGCAGCAAACGGTAGGATTTTAACAATATATAACCGCAGGCACAAAGAATGTGCTTGCGGTTTTTTTATTTGAAAGAACTAGTGAAGTGACAAGTTGCCTTCCCTTTTCGTTTCCCTTGGTAAACCTTTGAGCGTAGGCATAGCGACGCACCTGGAACGTAACGATATAGGCAGACCCCCTTTGTTATGCAGCTCCCGCCAAAGGAAAATCGCAACTTATTGTACTTACCTCTATTTCTTAAGAATATCTTCATTTTTAGCCTTTCTAAATATTAAGATTTATCGTTTACACTGAATGTATGGGAAAAGGAGTGAACAATGATGATTAAAGTGAATAACTTACAACATACATTTTCAATCGGTAAAAAAGGGAAGGAAAAAACAGTACCCGTGCTGAGGGATGTATCCTTTGATGTAAAGCGCGGAGAGATTGTGGCAATCGTAGGGAAAAGTGGCTCGGGTAAATCTACATTACTTCAAATATTAGCTGGTTTTATGAAGCCAGAGCATGGTTCGATTGTCGTCAATGCACAGGAAATTGCGTCACTTAATGAAGCAGGAAGCGCCAAGTTTCGATTGGATAACTATGGCTTTATATTTCAAAACTTTCAACTGATGCCAAGTTTAACAGCGTTTGAAAATATTGAATTACCTTTAAAGTTAAAAGGGATGAAAATTTCAGAGCGCAGAACACGTGTTGAAATGATTATGAAGAAGGTAGGTTTGACGGAAGTAGCGGATCATTACCCGAACGAACTATCAGGTGGGCAACAGCAACGTGTCAGTATAGCACGAGCACTTGTAACGAATGCCCCAATATTATTGGCAGACGAGCCTACAGGGAGCCTGGATTCGGAAACTGAGCAAGATATTCTGATGCTTATTCAGCAGTTAAATCGTGAACTTGATTTGACATTTATTATTATTACGCATGATGAGGAAGTTGCGATGATAGCGGATAAACGTTTCCGTATGCATGATGGCAAGTTAGTAAAGGATGGTGATCACCGTGTTATTTAAAGACCAAATAGACTTTGTTTTGCAGCATATTAAGAAAAACAAACTACGTGTATTTATGACGGTGCTTGCCGCTACAATGGGTTGTGCATTTTTAATCGTTCTTGCTTCAATCGGATTTGGGCTGCAGGCTTCAATGGAGGAAGAAATTTTATCGAATCAAAGCGTCACAAAAATTGAGGTTATGGGCGGAGACGCACAGTTTACGGCAGAGGAAGTAGCAGAAATTGAATCGGTAGAAAATGTACAAACTGTTTTAAAAACAACGACAATGGATGCAGAGGCGAAAAGCTTTTTTGAAGACCGTGAGACAATTTCTGGTGTCCGGTTAACGAACTTCACTGATTATGCCTCTATAGCAAAGCCGTTAGCAGAAGGCACATACCCGAAAAATGAAAATGAAATTGTTGTCGGTTATCATTTCGGTCAAACGTTATTAAATGAGGCGGACCGCAAATTGATCGAGGAAAAATCAAAAGCGGCAGAAGCAGAGGGTACTTATTATAACGGAGAAGAAGAAGGCTATAAGAGTTCATTAATCGGTAAGGAGATTGAACTTGCGATAAGTTCGCATGATAATCCGGACAAGCTTTCAGAGCGTATGACATATACGATTGTTGGTGTAATGCCAAGACCTGGATACCAATGGGTAATTGAAAATAGAATTTATATGATGGATGAACAGCGTACAGCTCTTGAAAACAGCTTTAAGCAAGTAATGGTTGACGACAGCGCGAGTGATTTCCAATTATTTAATGAGCGTTATGATATTTATGCAAAAAGCTTAGAATACGTGAAGCCGATCTTGGAAGATTTACGTGGAAAAGGCTACGGTGTCTATTCTGTTACCGAACAGCTTGATGAATTAAATATCTTTTTCTTAGTATTAAAAGTAGGGCTGATATTTGTTGGGACGATTGCAGTACTGATTGCATCAATTGGTATATTCAATACGATGACAATGGCAGTAACAGAGCGTACACGGGAAATTGGTGTATTAAAGGCGATTGGGGCGAGCCCGAAACTGATTCAGCGACTATTTTTAATGGAAAGTACATTTATAGGTGTTATTGGGACTGTCCTAGCCATTGCGATCTCATACTTAGTAAGTTTTGCATCTAATCTTTTACTGCCGATTGTTTTAGAGGCAGCAACAGGAGAAGCAAACTTCAGCAATATCCAATTTTCAGCTATTCCATGGCAGTTAGTAGTGATTGCCGCAACAATTAGTATCGGTGTTGCGATGATTTCAGGATTAAGACCGGCACGAAAAGCAACGAAAATCGAAGTAATGCAGGCATTAAGACAAGAATTGTAAGAAAAATTCCACCTCGTAAAAGTAGAACTCTTCTTTTACGAGGTTTTTCTATTTCAGAACGGCTTCGATCAAGCGTAATTGCTGTTCCAGTTCAAAATACGCTTCTTCGGCCTGTTCGAGTGACACAAGTTGAAATTGGAGCTTCTGTTGTGGAGTAAGTTGTGCTAAGCGATGTAGATCTGCGCTAATTACTTGCCCAATTTTCGGATAGCCTCCGGTTGTCTGTCGGTCTGTCATTAATAGAATTGGCTGTCCACTCGGTGGCAATTGGATCGTCCCGAATGTGACGGCTTCGGAAAGTAATTGAAACGGTTTTTCAAGAAGTATGGACGTGTGGGATTCTAATTGATAGCCCATACGGTCGGATTTGTTTGAAATTGTATAAGATTGATTTATAAAGCTAGTTTGCATACCACGGCTAAATTGCAGCCACTCGGTACCTTGTAATATGCGAATTGGTGAATTTCCGTAAAAGTTCTTTATGTTCACTTGATAGGCTGGGTATTTTACCCACGTTTCTTCATAAGGAATTTCATCGTTTCGTTGCAGTGACCGACCTTTATAACCGCCGAACTTTGCTTTTAAATATGTGCTTCGACTACCGAGTATTTCATCTACTAAAAATCCTCCTGCAATACAGAAATAGCTTCTTGCGCCATTTATTATTGTCCCACACGTTAATACGTCACCTGCTTTAGCGGAAATGACTTTATACATGGGAACTAGCTGATTATTAAGTGTTGCGTGCATCATTCCCCCTGTTAAAACAAATGCTGTAGCTTTTTTAAATTCGAATGACCCTCCATTTAATGTCATTTCAATTACTGCTTTATCGGATTGTTTTAGCAGCGCATTGCCAATTCGATAGGCAACTGAATCCATCACACCACTTGCAATAAGGCCATATTGTTGATGGCCAGTTCGCCCTCCATCTTGAATTGTAGAAAAAATTCCTGGTTTCATAACCTTTAGCATGAAGTGATCTCCTTTACGGCTACAAATCGAACACGGTCACCTGCTCGCAATAATGTAGGAGGTTTTTTGTCAGGCAAAAATAATGGTGTCATAGTCCGACCGATAATTTGCCATCCGCCTGGTGTTGCAAGTGGATAAATGCCTGTTTGTTCTCCTGCAATCCCTATTGATCCAGCCGCGATTTGTAGTCTTGGAGTGGAATGACGTGGTGTTGCAATCCGTTTATCCATTCCGCCCAAAAATGGGAACCCAGGTGCAAAGCCGAGCATATAGACGAGATACTGTTTAGAGGTATGTATATCTATCACTTGTTCCGGTGTTAATCCATTAACACGTGCAACATCGTTTAAGTCAGGACCATATTCACCACCGTAAAGAACAGGAATATCAATTAACCGGCCAGTTTCCGAGGGGAAATTTTCCGGATGTTTAAGTAGGTTTTCAATATAGTTTTGTACTTTTTCAGCGCTCGTTTTAAATGGTTTGAACGGTAAAGACGTCCGAACAATATATGGGTCATAATAAACACAAAAATTCGTATAGCTCGGCACAAGTTCGATAAATCCAGGGAAAGGTTGTTGTTGGAGCATCGTAATGGCTTGCTGTATTTCGTAGTGTGCTTGCTCATTAATCGTCGTACTAAATTGAACAAATAGTGCGTTGTCGCTTAGTTGCCTGAATTGTAAAACCGGCATAGAATTTCACCTCTTTATTGGAATGAAACATTATATATGGCATGATAATAGCATAACATTCAGACAGTTGCTGGGGGAGAGGCTATGTATACGGTTGATATAAATTGTGATTTAGGCGAGAGCTTTGGGCGATATAAGCTGGGGGAGCAAGAGGAAGTTTTACGTTATATTACGTCTGCCAATATTGCCTGTGGGTTTCATGCAGGAGATCCAAGCGTCATGCGCGAAACGGTGGAGCTTGCAGTAAAAAACAATGTGCAAATCGGCGCGCATCCGGGACTTCCTGATTTAAATGGCTTCGGGCGCAGGGAAATGAAGATTTCTCCTCAAGAGGCATATGATATCGTCGTTTATCAAATCGGTGCACTGCAAGGGTTTTTAACAACTAAAAAGGTGAAAATGCAACATGTTAAACCACATGGAGCGCTTTATAATATGGCAGCGGTAAATGAAAAGATAGCACAAGCAATTGCGCAAGCTGTATATGATGTATCACCTGAGCTAATTTTATATGGCTTAGCTTCGAGTGAATTGACGAGGGCAGGAGAAAAAGTGGGCTTAAAAACCGTGCACGAAGTATTTGCAGATCGGACGTATCAGCAAGATGGCACGCTTACAAAGCGCAACGAATCAAATGCTCTTATTACAGACGGAAAAAGGGCTGTCGCACAAATAATAGAGATGATAAAGGAAGGAACAGTCACTTCCGTTCAGAATACGAAATTCCCACTTCAGGCACATAGTATTTGTGTGCATGGAGACGGGGAGCATGCCGTACAATTTGCCCAGCTGACCCGTACGAAATTGGAGCAGCAAGGTATTGTAGTAAAGGCATTTCAATAAAAGAAAAGGGTGGTTATCTCGATAATAGAGATAATCACCCTTTCGTCATATTCTAGTGATACTTCAAAATTTCAGTAACAGTTAAAAACTCGTAGCCCTCATCTTGTAAATAGGCGAGTACTGGCTCTAATCCGTCTGCGGTAGATTGGTGAATATCATGCATTAACACAATCGCATTGTTATGTAATCCATCTTTTAGCATTGGCAGAAGTTTTTCTGAATCACGGTGCTTCCAATCGAGGGTATCAATTGTCCAGTTAACCGTTTTACAAGGGATAAGCTTACGTACTTCATTATTAACCGCTCCATACGGCGGACGGAATACAGTCGAATTTTCACCGGTAGCACTTATAATGGCCTGTTCTGTAGATTCATACTCTTTTTGAATTTCCGATGGAGACATTTTCGTTAAAACACCGTGTGTCCAAGAATGGTTGCCAATTTCGTGACCAGCCTGACGCACTTTAAGCGCCAATTCAGGATAATATTGAACACGGCTGCCAAGCATGAAGAAAGTTGCCTTTGCATCATATTTTTCTAAGAGTAGTAAAATCTGTTTCGTTACTTCCGGGTGTGGTCCATCATCAAACGTAAGTGCAATTCGTTTTTTTGAAGGGTTCTTATCATTTTTCGGAACAATCGTTTCCTCTGCCTGCATCTCAATTTGGAAATCCGAGGCTAAAAGCGGGTTGATGAATGATAGAGACATTTCCACTGTCGGCATTCCTGCTTCAAGTTCTGTCACTTCTCCTTCATTAAAGTAAATAATGAGGGAATCTTCCTTTAATGCAAAGCGCTTAAATAATCGCCATTTCGGTTGAGTGGCAGAAGCGAGCTCTTTTTCCTTAATATAATCTTTATAGGCTGCGTTCTTTGCAATTTCAGATTGAACATGTGCAGCAAAGGTTTCCAAACTTTTTAGATCTTCATTCAGGAGTGTGCGAATATCGAATAATTCACCGGTTTCATTGTCGATTAAAAATGTTGTGATTGTTGTCTGTTGCTCCACTGCATTTAAAATCGTCTTATTCGTTAATACGAAGGAGTAGTAATGGTCATACTCAAATGTATTGAGGCTAATGTTTAGTTCGCCAGTTAATTCATTTACATTTTGCTGAAGGCGCATCATGCTTATGTAATATTCTTTTGATTCTTCGATATACGTATTGACCGCTTGATTGAACGCTTCGTATTCCGTAAGTGGATATTGGATTGCGAAAGGCATATTTTTATCATTTGAAATGTCTGTGACAATCTTTACACCAGGAAAAATTGATGGCTCTTCACTTGTAGTGGACTCGTGCTCTTTTGCAGATGTTTCCTCACTGCTCGGAAAAAGAGGGTTATCGCTCAAAACAGTTAAATAGATAGTAATAGCTCCCAGTAAAATGATAGAGCTAATGAGGGTTAAATCAATCCAAGGACCACGACGTTTTCTGTAAGGGTTTGTCATGATGTACTTCGGTTCCTTTCTATTAAAAATGGACATTCAAGTGAAGCTATAAAAAATATATTAAATTAATTAAACATTTTAGAAAATACACTATCATAGTAGCATATATTGTATGAAAAAAGGCTGTTATTTTATTGGTGCTTCAAGTAATATGAGCTAAGAAGTGGAAGGAGGTCCATCGTATGGATGCTGAACATACTGAAATGGCAATAGACTGCTTTTTACTTGCAGGCCGTATCATGATTGAAAGTGGTGCGGAAACGTATCGAGTGGAAGACACGATGTTGCGTATGGCCCGTTCTCAAAACATGATGGATGCACAAAGCTACGTAACGCCAACAGGAATTATTTTTTCTCTTGGTAAAACGCAACCTACACGAATTACATCGATTCCAACAAGAATTACGGATTTACATCGAATTGCTCTTGTTAATAATGTTTCGCGTAAGCTTACATCCCACCTAATATCAATTGAACAAGCTTATGAAGAGTTGAAGAAAATAGAAAAAACGAATTATTTCCTTCCAATAGCCATTCAGGTTCTTGCTGCGAGTATAGCGAGCGGTGCCTTTTTACTGCTGTTTAACGGGACCGTGAAAGACATTCCGGCTGCTTTTATTGCAGGAGGGTTAGGTTTATATATCGTTACCATTATTCATAACATGACGCGCGTGAAATTTTTCTCGGAATTTCTTGCCGCGGTGGCCATAGGTATTGTGGCATCTGCTGCAATTCATTATGGCTACGGAATAGAAATCGATAAAATCATTATTGGCTCGGTTATGCCGCTCGTTCCTGGTTTGCTTATTACAAATGCGGTACGGGATATGATGGCTGGGCATTTTACAGCAGGAATGGCAAAAGGCGCTGAGGCGTTCCTAACAGCGTTTGCGATTGGTTCGGGTATTGCACTTGTTCTGTCCTTTTAAAATTTTACTATAGGGAGGAAAGCTAGATGTTGGATAGTGTTTTTATTCAGATTGTTATTAGTTTCGTTGCAACAGCGTGCTTTGGTGTAATTTTTAATGCACCAACAAAAACAATTCCAGCATGTGGCTTAGTCGGTGCGGTCGGCTGGGCAATTTATTATGTCATGATTGATATCGGAGTCGACGAGGTACAAGCCTCTTTTCTGGGGGCATTTGTTGTGTCATTAGTAGCGTATTTCTTTGCACGCAAATTTAGAATGCCAATGATTATTTTTAGTGTTTCAGGAATTATTCCGCTTGTGCCTGGAGGAATAGCCTACAATACAATGCGTAATGTTATGGAGCTCGATTATATTATGGGGCTGCAAAATGGGATGCGGGCATTTATGATATCTGGAGCCATCGCTATGGGGCTTGTTTTCGCAGAAGTATTTATGCAAATTATATTCCGGCTATTGAGCCAGGGGAAGACTTCAATGCAATCCTTTATGAAATCGAAAAAAAGAAGCTCGTAATGCACTGTTTTGCAGTTGCCTTACGAGCTTCTTTACTATACAAGTAAAGATGAAATGCCATTAGGAGAGCTTGGTTTACTAATAAAGTACCCTTGTAAAATATCACAGCCGATATTTGTTAGGAATTCTTTTTGCTCTTCTGTTTCAACACCTTCTGCAACTACAGTTAAATTCATCGACTTGCCAAGCTGTACCATGCCATTAACGAGCTGCTGCGTTTTTTCCAACTTCAGAGAGCGGATAAAGGTTTGATCGATTTTCAAAATAGAAATCGGCAATAGCTGCATATAACGGAATGAGCCGTAGCCTGTACCGAAGTCATCTAACACAAAAACAATTCCTTCGTTCTCAAGCGTACGCATCTGTTTAATGATGCTTGTTTCGGCTTCTGCTTCCAGTGCAAATTTCTCTGTAATTTCGATTTGCAGTAAATCGGCAGGGCAACCTGTACGTTCAAGAGTAGCCAAAATCGATTTTGCCATGTTTTTGTCACGGAACTCACGGACAGAAGAGTTAATACTTACTTTAATATTGTGACCAGCCTTTTTCCAAAGAACGGCTTGCTCACATGCCTTTTCGAGCATAAATGAACCGATATTATTAATAAGACCTGTTTCCTCCGCTATTGGAATTAACTCATCTGGAGATACGACACCAATTTCCTCATCATCCCAGCGAACTAATGCTTCCACACCTATAAATTTCCCTGTTTTTACATCGAGCTGTGGCTGGTAGAGTACATGTAAATTTTTCTGATCTAATGCAAGCAATAAACGCTTTTCAATGATTGAGTTACGATTCAATGTAACATGTGAAGATTTTGACAACGAAACAATTCGGTCACCACCTGCATTACGGACAGACGTAATGGAAGCCAATGATGCCTTCATCAAGTGTGTAAAGGTCAATTGGTCTTCAGGGTAGCGAGTAATGCCACCGCTTATGGAAAGGGGAACAGCAATATTTCCATTGTATATTGGGTTTTGCTGCAAATAATTCAGGAAACCTTGTGTAAACCATTCAGGCAGAGGTGTTATCACAACGAAATCGTTTTCGTTAATACGGGCCATTGTACTATCTTGGAAATACATTTTCAGACGCTTTGTGAATTCCATGATAAGTGATTTCTCAGCACTACCGTCATGCAGATCTTTAATGGTATAAAATTTATCGATACTTAAGTAAACAAACGAAAAGTGACGACCTTCCTGAATCATTTCATCGACGACTTGTGCAAGGCGGTGCACATTGATCAACCCTGTTTCAGTATCGATATAGGCAATTTTTTCAAGCTGGAACTGAATCGACTTTTCCTTTGTAATATTTCGTTCAATAAGAAAATATTGATTTAGCTCTGGTGCCGGTCCAAGCATTGGAATGGCGGTTAAATGCACCCAATAAGGTTCGTCGTCCTTCGTAACCTTTTCCACATCACCTTGCCAGATTTGCCCGTTTTGTAATGTTTTCCAAATTTCCTGAGCAATCTTTTCTGACTCACCGTTACTCGGGAATAGTTGCCAAAACGTTTTACCGAGAACACGCTTTGGTGTCCAATGGCTTGCCTTTAAAAATTGTTGGTTGGTTTGTATGATAAAACCATCTTGATCCAGTGTCACAGTCATAAATGATTGATGAATACCGCTCTTTAAATCTATTAAATGCTGCATTTCGTCATCCAATAAACGAATCTCTTCATTAGGAATACATAAAACGAAAATGGCTTCCTTATTTTCAAAGGAGATAGGTTTTGTATATAGCGTACATATTTTGGAAGGCCCGGCTTCCATCATTATTGGAACGTTGTGTAAACATAAAGCTACAGGACTTGTTAAGATGGACTCCATAGTCTCGTTACTTACTTCTGAAAAAAGTGTGTGGAAAACAGGATTTTCTTTTAGTTCTTTAGTTTGATGTTCTGAATAGCCAAAATGATGAAAATTTTCTTTAACGATTGTTCCATTTGATAGAAGTATAAAAGAAGGGAAAGGAGTAACTAGTATTGGTTCAATTTTAACAGAAAGAGTTTGGTCATTTGTCATACGCTAAATCTCCTTGTTTAATAAATTATTACTATAATTATAATGAGGCAACATCCATTGGTCATTAAAAAAATTTAATTATATACATATATAAGCATTTAATAGGATTATTATACCTTAATTTCGAAAGAAGAGTAGTTAAAATTATACATATTTATTGTAATTGACATCAATAGAATGTCGTACTCTTATTGTCGTGTATAACTAGGAGAAAAATAAGGGTATTATTTTGTATGCATTAAAAAAGGGATTATTGCGCGCTATTGTTGCGTAACTACGTGAGCTTTACTAAAATAGAAACATTATAGAAGATAGAATTGGAGTAGAAAGAATGAATTTATCGGCAATTACTGTGTCGTTTCCTTTAGATCAAGAAACATATGAAGAAGTACAAAATTTATGTAAAACAGCGGCTGTTTGTGATGGCATCCTATTAAATCAAGTTATGAATTTAACAATTGCAAAAAGTTATGAAATACGCGGGTTTTATGTTCTAGTATATGATGATGAAAAAAATATATTAGTTGGGGCAGGAACTGCGGTGGATCTAATGGGCTTAAATACGTATGAATGGTCGATGCTGGTTGCCCCAATGTATCGTCAGCTTGGAATAGGAACAGCGATTTTAAACGTGCTAAAAGAAGGAATGGCGATACGTAAAAGTGAAGGGGAGCTCGCTCTAGTAGTGGAAGGCTCTAAATATGGAAAAGAGTTTTTACAGCAAAACGGGTATTTATACAGTTTTTCTGAAGCGACTTTAGAGGCCCATGCGGAAGTTATGGAGAATAAGGGGGCGGTAACTTTACGTCCTTTCATGCAAAAGGATACCGAAGCGCTCATTTCAATTTTTAGTGATGCTTTTGGCGATATGCGTGAAGAATCATTGGAGCTGATCGAGTTTAATACGACGACAGAAGGCTTAGTAATGTGGACAGCGGAAACGGATGGGGAAGTTGTCGGAACTGTGACAACTCGTAAAGAAGGCGAAGTACAATGGATAACTGCATTTGCTGTATCTCCGAATAGACAGCGCCAAGGTGTAGGTACGGAGATTTTAAATTTCGTGAAGGACTATGCGATTCGTTCTGGTGATAAGACCGTTTTACTTGATGTGGAGATTGAAAATATGGGTGCACTCTGTGTATATGAAAAGGCCGGCTTTATGAAGTCATCACAGTTGGATTATTATATTTATATTGGGTAAAAAGATGAGCAAATTTTACTAACAGCTTCGGTTAATAGGGAGAAAACAATATAAAAAATAGTGTTCAGGGACACAATTCGCATATGAATTGATGTCCTTGTTTTCGTTGTTGCTACACCATTTATTTATATACACGTACGCAATTAGCACAGGGATCAGTAACATCGCATAAATTTATGTGCCTTTGTTAATTCCATTGTTAAAACACTTGCTAATTAGATATTGGAAAGAGTTGAGAAATCTATATATAAGGCGATGTTCTCCAACTAACGGAGCAGTTAGTTTAATTCCTTTTCCTCGCACCAAGGTCCTTGTCCCTTGCATTTAAATTGATAAATTTTATTTTCATTTTTAACTTTCAGTTCAATTATATAATCAAATGGGTGATGGAAACTATCTTGCTTAGCATCTCCAACTATATTTATTTTTTCAATATCTTGATAACTCAAGTTTAATTTTTGATAGTCAGTGGAATTCCCTAAAATGACTAACAAGCGATGTTGTTCATTTATTAATCGATTAGGAAACTTCATAGGTTTAGGAGGCGCAATTTCACTGTCCTCGGGTTTGTTTTTAGGGATTATTATCGGGTTTTATATTATTTTAATTGTAATTTTGAACCTATAAATCACAAAAAACACCAATCGCATTATATAGCATACGATTGGTGCTTCCAATAATAAAACTTCCATGTTACCGCTCACTTCATTAAAAAAGCCTCTTTCGAAGGACCAATCAAATAAAGTTCATGCATGGCACGGGTTAAGGCTACATACAGCAACTTCCGATCAAGCGCATTTTTAAAATACGGTATGTCAAATGACGTGAGAATAACTGCATCAAACTCTAATCCCTTTGCTAAATGACTTGGGATGACAAGAAGCTTTTGCTGATCGATTGCCGAATTTTCGTCGAGCAGCTGTGCAGGGATATCTGAGCTTTCAAGCTGCCCGACCAACTGAACAGCTTCATTTGTTGTTTTACATATGAGTGCAATGGATTGATGCCGGTTTTCGCGGATTTTTGCCAGCACGTCTTTAATGATGTTGTCATCAAAGTTTTCCACTGTGATAAACTCAGGCTTTTTTCCATGACGGACAACGGGTTCAACGAGTGGTAAGTCCTCGTCCATCTGCATTAAAATTTTATTGGCGACTTCCATAATTTCAATAGTCGTCCGGTAGCTTTTTTGAAGTGTAGCATACGTTGCACGAGGGAAAAGCTCAAGGACAGGCTGCCATTCTGTAAGGGATCGATAGCTGTGAATACCCTGTGCCAAATCGCCGACCATCGTGAACATATCTGTTTCAAGACCCGTCTTTAATGCAGCAAGCTGGAAGTAGCTGTAATCTTGCACTTCATCAATAAAGACGACCCGCATTTTCCATTTATCCTCAATCCCTTTAATTTTCGCATGTAAAAATAAAAGGGCTGCTAAATCTTCAAGTGCCCATTGCTCTTTTTGGTGTGCCTCTAAAAATAACTCTGTTTCTTCCATAGTCCATTCGGGAGCCAATTCAAATAATAAATCACGGCTTGTAAGTAGCGTTCGGTATAGTTGCTTAATTTTTACTTTCTGGAATTTTTTCATATAGGACGAAGCGACGGATTTTGCTTCCTGTTTAATTTTTGGAATGCGGTCATCACGTTCATCGATTAGTTTTGTAACGGTATGCCGGCGCTTTTCCGCATCCCGCATGCCATTGAGTGCACGACCAATCGCGTCTTCATAGCGTGTATTTAATGTAGTTAGAACAGCGGATGTTTTCCGTTTTACTTCGGTTTGAATGACCTTTTTTATACGCTCGAGCCGTTTCTCAACAGGCATATATTGAAATTCTACCAAAAACAGCTTCCGCAAATGGTCGCCTTTCATAATCCGGTATTTTTCAATAAACACATCATCAAATAAAGTGGCCAATTGTGCTTCGTAATGCTGTAAATAGCGATTCATCAATAGCTCATAAAATGGACTGCCTTTCATTTTCGGAATTGGCCAGTCATCATGTATGGATGACTGATCGGCTACTAGCTGTTCGAGCTGATCGTTTGGATTTTGCAGCTTTAGTTTAAGATTTAACGCATCAAGTACATATTGAGCATAAGTCGTTTGGCAAATTTTATCGACACCTAGCTCAGGCAAAACGTCTGCGATATAGTCGATGAATAAACGGTTTGGTGCTAAAATCATGAGCTGTTCAGGATTGAAATGATCGCCCATCGTATAGAGGAAGTACGAAATCCGGTGCAGGGCAATCGTTGTTTTTCCTGACCCTGCTGCTCCTTGTACGAGAATCGGTTGGCGAAGATGGGCTCGAATAATTTCGTTTTGTTCTTTCTGTATTGTGGAGACGATTTCGGTCAGGCGCACATCAGCTTTACCTTCGAGTGCCTCTTGAAGCAGCTCGTCATTCGTTGTTAAATCGACGTCCCGGTAGTCGAGTAGCTGTGCGTTTTCGATTTTGTATTGTCGTTTTGCAAACAAATGTCCCGTATGCTCTTCACCGCGAACGTCATATGTAATTTCACCCAACCGTCCGTCATAATAGACATTTGCAACAGGGGAACGCCAGTCGACAACGATGGGTTCATGCGTTTCGCTATGGAAGAGGGATGTTTTACCGATATAAAGAAATTCTTCATTTTCCTGCTCACGCTGAAAATGAATTCTCGCAAAATATGGTTTTTGGCGTATCGCCTCTAAGCCTTCCTTTTGGTTGCGAGCCAATTCGAAAAAGCGAGTATTCATTAAAATATTTAAGAAGCTGTCACTCGAATCCAAGTATTCCACATTGGTCATTGCGGAGCGAATATTTTCCTGAGCTGTTTCGATATCTCTTTTCGAACTATGCAAAATCTGATCCATATAATGAACCGTATCATACAACCGTTGCTGTTCTTGTTTGAAATCTTCATTTACCGTCATGTCGTTCCCCCCATCATCAATCAATTACGCTTTTAGTGGAGCGGCGCAAAGGTTGGTTTTACTTTTTTGCGAGACTGTAACATTGTCAGATAATAATCTTATCAAAATACGAAGCGTACATTCAAGGAGATGTCTTAATATAAACATCGCTATATTTTAAAAATGACATCGATTGTGCAAGTGTATGTAGGTGTTTTTTTCTCAGCGTAAATATTATACCGAATTGTAACTTTTGCATTCTCGAAAGTATGCGATTCTTCTATATCCGCATACACTTCAAAAAAATCGACGGTGTAATACTTATAACCGCCTTTTTCAAGGTAGGCCCAGACTTCATCTGCTTTTCGCGGGTCGAGGCCCTTAGAATGTAAAAACTCGACAAGCGGATAATTATTCATAATTTTCGCCGCATAAAAAACACAATCTCCACATATGCAGTGGTTGATTGTACCAACAAGTGCTCTTTTCGAATAAAATTCCTCATTTAATTGTTTTGTATCCATTATGTCCTCCGAAAAATTAGTAATTTAATTTTACTGAAAACCGCCTAAAAAGCATATAAACCCAAATTGTTTTATTTTGTAAAAATAGGTAAAATTGACGAAAGGCACTTCAAGCTGTTGAAATGCTGTTGTAAGGGGTGGGGAAAAGCATTGACTAGCATTGATTTTATTCGAAGTGAAGAGAAGAAGTATCATGAATATTGTTACGATAATTATAAATTATTTGAAGCAGGTTCCTGGTTATACAAACCCGTAAAAACGGTAATCGATTTATTGCATGTATTTGATGACAAAGATAATGTAAAAGTTCTAGATTTAGGTTGTGGTGTAGGTAGAAACAGTATCCCAATAGCTGAAGCAATCAAACAGAAAAATGGAAAAATTGTTTGTGTGGATTTACTGGATTCGGCATTACAAAAATTAAGAGAATATAGTAAAGAATATATGGTTGAAGAAGTAATACTCACGGAAAAAGCTGATATTGGGAATTATGAAATTAATATAAACGAATATGATTTAATTGTAGCCATATCTAGTTTAGAGCACGTTCAATCTGAATTAATGTTGGATAAAGCGATTCAGCAAATGGTAAACGGTACTCAAAATAACGGCATAAATTGTATTATTGTTAACTCTGAAGTTACAGAAGTCGATGTAGTAACTAATAAGCGGTTAGATGCGCTTATGGAAATTAACCTTTCAACAAAAGATATGATGGCAAAAATAAGTAGCTTCTACAAAGGATGGGAAGTTTTAAAATCAGAGGTGAAACCATTGGAATACAATATTACTCGAAATGGTAGGACGGTATTGCTGAAAACTAATGCAATATCTTATGTTGTTAGAAAAAAGTAATGAATAAATCTTTAATAAAACGAATGCTTTACTTCAGGATTGAGAAAAGCATTTTTACTTATTGGACTGCAGTAAGTTCATAATGTGTTTATAGAATTCAGACTTTAAAAGTAGAAAAACTGATGGGAGTAAATAATTTGAATAAGCACATAAAAATTAAAGCATTGAAATTTCCAGACATCCCTCATTATGAATGGGAAGGCGAAATTCTTGAAAAGACAGAGCATTACCTATTAGTGCTTTGTAAACCAGGAAGGAAACTAATACACCATTCTAAAGAAGACATATATATTATCAATAATACCTCGATCGAGTATTTTCCTTTGAAAAAATGGTATACGGCAGCAATGGAAATTGAAGAGGGGACAGGGGCATTAATTTCCGCCTATTGCAACATAGCGATGCCTTCTGTTTTAAATCAGAATGAAATTAGTTTTATAGATTTGGACTTGGATTTTATAAAAAGAAAAAACGAAGACTGGAAAGTTGTAGATGAAGACGAATTTGAAGTAAATAGTATGAAATTTCAATACCCTGAAGATCTGAAAAATGAAGCGTTAAAGGCTCTAGAAAAATTAAAACAGGACGTGGCGAATAGTATCTTTCCTTTTAACTATAAAATTACTATAGAAAAGAGTAATACTTTTTCAGGAGGAATAGTCAATGATTGAGAAGTCTATTCAATCATGCAGGGGGACGGTCTATTACTGGACGAACGAAATAGTTCCTCTTCAGAAATTTGCTATTGTTTTTTGTCATGGGTTAACAGCGGATCATACCCTTTTTGATAAGCAAGTTGAGTATTTGGCTAATGAATATAAATTGATAACTTGGGATTACCCTTTACATGGAAAATCCAGACCTTATGAAGGTTTCACTTTCACAAATGTTAATGAAGAACTATTAACAATACTCAATCAGGAGAACATAGATAAAATATTTTTAGTGGGACAGTCAGCGGGAGGTTTTATTGCGCAGTCGTTCATTCAGGAATTTGAAGACAAAGTATTAGGTTTCATAGGGGTAGGCACAACACCATTTGGTAAAAATTACTATAAAAAGTCAGAGCTATTTTGGATTAAACACTATTCTACCATTGCCAAAATGTACCCGTATAGCTACTACTGTAAAGCAAGCGCAAAAGCTAGTACACGAACAGATGAAGCAAGAGAAAATATGTACAAAACATTAGTGGGCTTAGGAAAAAAGGATATGTTGAAAGCAGCGAATGCGGTTTATAGTGAGTTTTTGAAGGTAAGAGATGAAGTTCAGTTTAAATGCCCTGTGCTCATTACTTATGGGGAATACGACAATACTGGCTATGTTAGAAAATATAATAATAGTTGGGCAGAAAAGACCGGGTATTCATTAAAAATTATCCGTAATGCTTCTCATAATGCAAATTATGATAATTACTCAGAATTTAATGACCTGCTCACCTCTTTTGTTCAGTCAAATATTTAAAGGGGAGGAATTGCTATTACTAAAATAAATAACAGACTATTACCAGCAGTTATTTATTTTTCTGCAATTGTAATACTTCTAATTTCCATATCGAAAACCAATTTTAATTTTACTGGTTATAGTTACTACTACGATGAAGAAGCGATGGTACTTACAATTGAAGAGGGGTTAATCAATAAAGAAATAAGTCATGTGTTAGATGGGCAAAAGAGTCCCGCTCAAGCCTACTTAATCATGCTGCTATTTAACAAAGCATATCAATTATGTTTGTTTACCATAGTTTTGCTTACATTTCTTACGTCACATATCTTTTATATAATATCTTCTAAAAGACCGAAATTATATTTGGGGATATATCTATTAATCTTTATCGTTTTTATTTTAGGGGATTTGTACATGCACAAAGAGTTGATTCAAGAAATATCCAATACTCTCAATAAATTATAAAGAGCAGGAATTCTTCAAATTAGTAAAAAAGGGTAATAGTCAAAAAAGACCTATTACCCGTATATTTATTTTCACCACTTCGCCATATGCTCTTCAATACAGCCAAGCATTTGCTGGATCTGTAAAGTTGTACCGTCTTCAAGCTGAATAAATCCATCATAGTAGCCTACCATTTGATGAACAGAGGAAACGATGACCTTCGCATTGGTTTCAGCAACTCGTTCAAAAAATGGCGTAAACATTAAATTGACTTGCCCGCTGAACTTCGATTTTACGGCCCATGGCTTCATAAAATCGGTACGGTCATAGTGAAATAATACATCTTCATGTATTTTTGTCATCTTTCCATCGACAAAAACTGCATTTTCCGTCATTCCTGTACCGTCTGTCCACTTCCCCCCAAAGTTTAAGCCGATTCGTTGACCGCGAACGCGCTGTGAGGCCATTCCCCAATTCCATACTGCTTCACGAGGCCATATTCCACGTCCGTAATCAAGGACTGCAAAACTTTCTTCAGGAGTAAATGTAAAGCGGCGATTGCCAATATGTACGACACCAGAAGCCGGTAAAGTATGATGTTTCGCTGTAAATTGAAATGTTCGACGATTCCATGGGATGACTACATTAAGTGATTCATCATTTTTTGGGTGCTCAATCGTCAGCTCTGCATGTAATGGGTCCCCGTCAAAATCCGGTGCTTTGACCGTTAAATGAGTTTCATTGTTGGAGTACATCATTTCAATCGACATTTCACTATTTTTATATTGAATGGTTTCCAATACTTTTTCAGGCATTTTTACATTTGCCCCAAGTGGAATTAAAATTGTTTTTTCGAAATAGCGCTGTGTTTCATACTCGAGAAAATAGACGAAGCACACTGCAGCATAATCTAAATGACTAATTGTTGCGGAAAATAAAATCTCCTCACCAAAGACACACCAATAATTCCATTTTTTCTTGCGCATAAAATGACCGGATAGATTGCAATCGATAATTGGTGTTCGTGCATATCCGATTGCCTCCGGATTCAGGTTGCCTTTTTTATCGCATAGAACCGTTGGAAGGACGATTTCCCGTTCTGCGTGTTGTCTCATCTAAATTCCCCCTTAAACTTTCTATAAAAAATTAATTATTTGATCATATACAGTTAAAATAATTGTATCAAACATTTACAAAAACAGGGTATTTTCACTCTACATTCATACAAAGTACATAAAAGGAAGAAATTCGACATAGGCTGTGAAAAAAGGAGAAAAAAGTTGGCTTCATACTATAATCGAATGGCTGCAGTGGCCTATGCCAATAAATGGTGGGATAGCTTTAATCCTGAGTTTCCTAGATTTCAGGATGACTGTACAAATTTTATTTCACAATGTTTATATGCTGGAGGTGCGCCAATGCGCGGGGCACCGAATCGTGGGCAAGGCTGGTGGATGATTGGCTTGAATGAACGCTGGAGCTATAGCTGGACTGTTGCCCATTCACTACGCTGGTATTTGGAAACGTCAAAGCAGGGTCTACGGGCAACAAGGGTAAATTCAGTAGAGGAGTTACAGTTGGGGGATGTCATTTTTTATGATTTCCAGGGGGACGGACGAATTGATCATAGTACGATTGTAACGCGAATTGATCAAGGTATTCCATATGTAAATGCCCACACGTCGAACAGTGCCGACCGAGAATATTCTTATGAGGACTCCACAGCCTATACGCCACAAATGCGCTACTATTTCTTTCATATTGAGGATGAGTTTACGTTGTAAAGCACCCTTCTAAATATGTTAAATGTTGAAATTTCATGATAAGGTAGTAATAGTAACAGAAGGGGGTTTTGTCGATGACATTATCAGTAAGAGATGCAGTATTACAACGTCGATCAATTAAACTATTTAACGGACAGCAAGTTGATAAGGAAGCAGTGTTCGAAATTTTGGATGAAGCAAAATGGGCACCAAATCATGGCAACCGTCAGCCTTGGCGTGTAGTAGTAGGCGCGGGCGAGCAACTTCCAAAAGTACATGAATTACTCCGAAATCTCGCTATTCCGAAATGGGAAGAACTTTCAGAAGATGCACTTGCTGCTCAAATGAAAAAGTTCACATTAGCGGGTGCCTACGCATTTGTTTTAGTGACAGAGGATGTTCGTCAAAAAGAACGCCTAGAAGATTACGCGGCGGCTTCTTGCTATTTACAAAACGTGCAGCTACTGGCGTGGGAAAAAGGTATCGGTACATGCTGGAAAACACCTGGATTTTTAGATAATCCGAAATTCCGTGAAGCATTAAAAGCTCAACCACATGAACGGGTAATTTCAATGTTCCAGTTCGGCTATTTTGATGAACTGCCAAAAGCAAGAGTGCGTAAAGAGCTTACGGATTTTGTAACAGAGTTCGAGATTTAATAGTATGAGAATGCATGAGGAAATCAACATGTTCCCGTGCATTCTTTTTTATGTGTTCGGATATTTTTAACCAATTAGACGGGGAATTTCCGCTTTTTCCGGAAAGCTGTAGAATGATGTGGTCTTGCTTTAAAAACCTTTTTTTGTCTAAACATAAAATTAGATTTGAAATCGAGGTAAATAAGTAATAAAATGGCAGTTGGAAGAAGGAAATTATAGGAATATGCTAAAATAAACCAGTTTTCTAAGAAGGAGTAACTATGCGCTATAAAAGCTTAAAAACGCGACTAATAATCATATTATTATTAGTTGGCATTATTCCCGTTTTGGTTACGGTTACGTACAATTACTTTACAACATTTGAGAGTTTTGAAGAAGTACAGTATGCCCAACAAAAAGAAATTGAACATTCTGTAACGAAGTATTTTGAACAGACAGCAGCTGAGCTGCAATATTTAGTTGAGCTATATGCAAAGGATCCGGAAATACAGCAGTTACTTTTAGAAGAAGAACGCCCCTCTATACAATCTAACGGAGAAGCGCTGTTTAATAGATTAAGTGAACAGCACAAGCTGGCCATTTTCGAAATTGGTGATGAAAATGGGACTGTACATGTAAGAGGACATAATCCATCCCAATACGGAGATGATAAATCCGAAATTGACGCCATTCAAGGTGCCCTACAAGGAAATACATATAGCGGTTTTGAATATGGTTCAAGCGGATTGACTGTTAGAGCTTTTGCGCCGGTTGAATGGAATGGACGAACAATCGGGACTTTACAAATTGGTTTTGGAAAAGAATTTGTAGCCAATGTTCAAAGTCTGTTGCCAAATGTGGAGCTGCAGTTGCTTGATACAAATGGAGAAATTGTAGAAGCATCGGAAAAAGAAAATATCGGGATGCAATTAAAGGGGAATGCTATTTCTGCTGTTTTAAATGGAGAGGCAACCCAAATAAAAAATGAGGATAAAAAAGTGATTGAAAGCTTTTTACCTTTGCAAGACCCGACGGCAGCAACTGTTATTGGAGGGTTACATTTAACTCAAAATATTGAGGCAACCCAATCTACTATATACTCGATGGTAAGTATGGGAGGTATCATTTTAATAATCACCATTATTCTTGCTGTAATGGTAGCGTTAATTTACAGTCGCACATTAACTAAGCCGATTATTCACACTTCAAAGCTTTTGCATGTATTAAGTGAAGGTGATTTAACACATAGTATGGAAAACCATAATCGTAAAGATGAAATTGGGCAGTTAATGACAGATATGAAAAAAATGCAGGAACATCTACATAAAATGATTAAGGAAGTTTCAAATGCATCGAGCAGTGTAAGCTCAAAAAGTGCTATACTCGCTCAATCGACAAGCGAAGTGTCGACGGGAGCTCAGGCAATTGCTGAAACAATGGAAACATTATCACGTGGAATAGAAATGCAAACGAATGAGATTTCGGAAGTCTATGAAGCTGTTACTAATTTTTCGAACGAATTAAAGGAAACGGCAGAACAAGGAACAAAGCTTGAATCAGTTTCCGGTAATGTGCTTTCGCTTTCATCGGAAGGTACAAAGAAGATGCAGACTTCCAATGGGCAAATGCAACAAATCCATAACATTATGCACACGGCTATTCATAAAATGGACGGTTTAGGGGAGCGTGTTGGACAAATTTCTTCTTTCGTAAATATTATTGAAGATGTAGCCAACCAAACGAACTTACTTGCCTTAAATGCCTCTATCGAAGCAGCGCGCGCAGGGGAACATGGAAAAGGGTTTGCCGTTGTAGCAGAAGAAGTACGCAAGCTTGCTGAACAAGTGGCGAAATCGGTAACGGAGATTTCAGTAATTGTAGGTACGATTCAACAAGGCGCCCATGAATTAAGCAACTCATTGCAGCAAGGGTTTGCGACCATTGAAACAGGTACGGCACAACTTTCCGATACGGCCGAAACTTTTAGGGAAATCGAGGAGTCTGTTTTGCAAATGGATGCATTTACGAAGCAAGTCCTTGGGCAATTACAGGCAATGAGCAGTGAGGGACAGGTAATTAATCAGTCCATGCAGGAAATCTCAGCAATTACTGAGGAAACAACAGCAAGTGTAGAAGAAACAACTGCCACGGTTATTGAAACGAGCGCAACGATGAGTAACGTCGCAACGACAACGGAGCAGTTGGCAGAACTTGCTGATAAGCTTAATAAAATTGTTAAAGAATATAAAATTTAATATAAAAGGAGTCGCTGGAATACTGGCGGCTCCTTTTTTAACGGTGTTAGGGGCGGATGTTATATTAATATAGGTTTTATGAAGTATATATGGGGAAAAGGACTGATACCAAGAATTGATGGAGGGATGCAAATGTTTAATGAACCAAAACAGACGATTGATGTCGCCTATACTAAAGGGGAATTGCTAGAAAAACTCCAGGAATTACGTGGCGGTGAACCAGGTGAAGAAATAGATAGAACCCATATTTACGTCTTGACTAAAGATGTGGATGAGTTCCATTCAATTGCTCGACATCAGCAAATTTCACTAATTACGACAAACGGCGTCCGCAGTATACTTAAAACGCTATTTACGAAAGAAACACCTATTGAAGAAAAATTACGTCGCTTAAACTTACCGGAAAATGAACGTCTTGAATATGAAAAGATCATTAACGATGGAGGCAAAATTCTCATAACGGGCAGTGACCCATTTGATGAAGAGGGTTGGGAAGGGCATACACTTGATAATTGGATTACGAACCGCTCTAATCCATCGAATTTAATTCGCTGGGATATTGAAGAGGAGCGTCCAATTCCATTTGAGGAGCAAAAAAAGAAGTATGAACCTTTGCCTCCGAATAGCGAAGTAGCAGGTGAGTTTGGACGTGGCGATGAAGTAGAAGATCCGGATACAATTCCATTGAAGGACAACCAGCGTTACGTTCGCGACCCGCATACAAAGGAACTAAGTATTTATCAAGGTCCACATAAAAAGTAATCATGAGAGCCCAACTGACATGTAAGCAGTTGCGGCTCCTTTTTTGATTTAGTCAACAGAATATATGATTTTTGAAGGGAAATTTGTAGTTTTATAGAATATTTTGTAAGGATGTGAAAGGGGATTGGAATCATGGACAAAGTAGTAGCTTCTGTACAGCAGGCGATACAAAATATAGAAGATGGGGCTGTTTTATTAGTGGGGGGCTTCGGTTTATGTGGCATTCCGGAAAATTTAATCCAAGCAGTAAAGGAAAAAGGGACCAAAAACTTAACGGTTGTCAGCAATAATTGCGGTGTTGATGATTTTGGGCTTGGTATCCTATTACAAGACAAGCAAATTAGGAAAATCATTGCTTCATATGTAGGAGAAAATAAAACATTCGAACAGCAATATTTAAATGGTGAGCTTGAAGTGGAACTAACACCGCAAGGGACGCTGGCTGAACGTATCCGTGCCGGTGGTGCAGGCATTCCGGCTTTCTATACTGCAACAGGTGTCGGGACACCGATTGCAGAAGGAAAAGATACAAAAGAATTTGACGGCAAGAGGTATTTACTTGAGCGTGCGATTACAGGTGACTTTGCCCTTGTAAAAGCATGGAAAGCTGATCGCTCTGGTAATTTAGTGTTTCGTAAAACATCGCGCAACTTCAATCCGCTCTGTGCAACAGCTGGTAAAGTAACGATAGTAGAGGTAGAGGAACTTGTAGAAGTAGGCGAGCTCGATCCAGATGAAATTCATTTACCAGGCATTTACGTGCAGCACATTGTACACAGCGAATCCTTTGAAAAACGAATAGAACGTCGCATTGTAAAGGGGGAAGCATAATGGATGCACGCTTAAAAATTATTCGCCGTGCCGTAAAGGAAATAGAGGATGGCATGTATGTAAATTTAGGAATCGGTATGCCAACATTAATTGCAAATGAGATTCCTCCCCAATTTAATGTAATGCTGCAGTCCGAAAATGGGCTTCTTGGCATTGGACCATATCCGACTGAAGATGAAATCGATGCGGATTTAATTAATGCAGGGAAGGAAACTGTAACGGCAAAATCAGGCGCAGCATTTTTTGATAGTGCTGAAAGCTTTGCTATGATTCGCGGAGGGCATATTGATTTAGCGATACTCGGTGGAATGGAAGTGTCTGAGCAGGGCGATTTGGCGAATTGGATGATTCCTGGAAAAGTAGTAAAGGGAATGGGCGGGGCAATGGATTTAGTAGTAGGCGCCAAAAAAGTTATCGTCATTATGGAACATACGAACAAATACGGTGAATCTAAAGTAAAGAGTGAATGTACATTACCGTTAACAGGAAAAGCCGTTGTACACAGTTTAATTACTGATTTAGCCGTTTTTAACTTTACTGATGGCCACATGCAGCTAGTAGAGCTTCAGGAAGGTGTGACATTAGAGGAAGTAAGGGAGAAGACGGAGGCAGTATTTGAAGTAAAATTATAATGAAAAAAGAAAGCGCAAAAAGCTCTTAAAACTTTTTGCGCTTTAACTTATTTAGGATACGTTTGACATACACGCCCGATTTGTCCGTCTGTTAAGCGAACTTTTATACCGTGTGGATGCGAGCTGCTGTTCGTAAGTAAATCCTTTACTACGCCTCGTGTTGTCGTACCTGTACGTTGGTCCTTTTTTAATACGATGTCAACTTCCAAACCAGGGTATACATCGCTACGATTTTTGCCGTTCATCAAATCCGTCCCTTCAACTAAACTTCTCTAAGTATAGCACGCTAAAAAAAATAACCCTACAGGGAAGCAGGGTTAGATGCTATCTCGGTATATGATTTAAAAAATTTGCATAAGCAAAGCCGCGCACTTGCTCTTCGCTATAATACTTCAGAAGTTCATTAATAAAGTTTTGGTACATTCCGGCATGTTCAAGACCAGCAACCTTAAAATCGATCCCATCAAAATCGGAGCCGAAGCCGATTAAATCTTTCCCGCCAAGCGAACAAATATAATCGATGTGACGAATTACATCCCCCATACTCGCGCTAGTAGTCCCGTTGATAAATTCTGGATAGAAGACGATATGAATAGGCGCATTCTTTTCAATCATTGCTCGAATTTGGGCATCATTCAAATTGCGAACATGATTACAGACAGCCCTCGCATTCGAATGGGAGGCAATGACATAGTCCGCATATTCTATAACATCCCAAAAGCTTTGTTCGTTCAAATGCGAAACATCGGTAAAAATTTTATGCTGATTGTTGAGTGTAATAATCTCTTTTCCAAACGGCGTTACGCCACGACCATAATGGCTATGTGCTCCATCTGCTGCTTCGTTAGGGAAGTTCCAAGTGAGTCCGATTGATAATACGCCAAGTTGATGAAATGGATGCCAGATTTTAAAATCTCCTCCAAAAAAATCGACACCTTCAATTGTTAAAAATGCCCCGATTTGTCCAGGTTGTAGCGTTTCGAAATCTGCCCATTTTTTAATATGTACTACACCTTCGCGTAATACCTCATTACGAAAGTACTCAATCTGCTTTATCGCAGTTGCGCGCTTTTCTACAAGCGAAAGCTCAGGATGAACATAAATAGCAAAGGCCTGTGCTATCACATGACCATTAACTAATTTTTCATAATTCACATCAAGTTCAGGAGTATTGAAAAATTCATATCCGTGCTTATGCATGCGTAACAATGCATCACAATGTAAATCAATAATCGGAATGCTCATATGGATACCCACCTTCCTAATTTTTTTTAGGTGAATGAACTAAATCACTCACCTAAAATTTCTAAGCATGATGAAGCCCTGCAAAAATGCCACCTTTTGCAACAAGTTCTTTATACGTGCCTTGTTCTTCAATGCCATTTGGCGTTACGACGAAAATATAATCTGCATCACGAATCGTTGCTAATCGGTGAGCAATAATTAAAGTTGTACGGTTTTTAGCCAAATCATTTAATGAATGCTGGATAATGCGCTCTGTTGCAGTATCAAGTGCAGACGTCGCTTCATCTAAAATTAAAATCGGCGGGTTTTTCAGGAACATGCGTGCTATGGCAAGTCGTTGTTTTTGTCCACCTGATAATTTTAGACCACGTTCACCGATTTCTGTATTAAAGCCATCGGGTAAGTTTTCAATGAATTCCAGTAAATTTGCTTGTTCAACGGCAGCTTTAATTTCTTCAAAGCTCGCACCTAATTTACCATATTCTACATTTTCTCTAATAGTTCCTGTAAATAAAAACACATCTTGTTGAACAGTCCCAATTTGCCTGCGAAGTGATTGTTGCGTCAAATCTCGAATATCGTATCCATCGATTGTAATTGCTCCATCCGTAATGTCATAAAAGCGGGGAATAAGGGCACTAATCGTCGTTTTGCCTGAACCAGATGGTCCTACGAAGGCAACCGTTTTTCCTGCTTCCACTTTAAAAGAGAGGTCATTTAATACTTGCTTACTGTCCGCATACTTGAAGCTTACATTTTTAAATTCGATATTACCGTCTAAATGGTCGATAGCAATTGCGTTTGGACTATCAACAATTGTAGGCTCCTGGTCCAGCAAATCGCAAAAACGTTTAAAGCCGGCCATTCCTTTTGGATACATTTCCAGTAGAGCACTAATTTTGTCGATTGGCTTAATTAGAACATTCGTGAATAAAATGAAGCTCGCAAACTCACCAGCTGAAAGGTTGTCATTAAATGAAAGCCAAGCCCCAACAACAAGTACCAGTAATGTTAGCAACCTTGTTAAAAAATAAATGCTTGAATGTGTGCCAGCCATTACTTTATAGGCATAAATTTTCGCTTTACGAAACAAGCCATTTTGATCTTTAAAGCGTGTTGTTTCGAACTCTTCATTTGTAAATGATTTCACGACCCGTATACCCGAGAAGCTATCTTCCACACGGCCATTGACGTTTGCAATTTCACTGTACATAACGCTCCAGCCCTTTTTCATACGCTTATTGCTCCAATACATTACGGCTATTAAAAGCGGTACAAAAAATAAAATAATCGTCGCGAGCGTCGCGTTAATATTGAACATAATCGTAAAGGCCCCGATAAATGTCATCATCGCAATGAATAAATCTTCCGGACCATGATGCGCAAACTCGCCAATATCAAACAAGTCATTTGTTATCCGACTCATTAAATGACCAGTCTTCATATTATCGAAAAACGTATACGGCTGACGTTGTACATGGTTGAACAGTTGCTGGCGCATATCAGTTTCGATATTGACCCCAAGCTTATGCCCTAAATAGTTTACGATATAGTTCATCACCGTACTTAATATATAAGTCAGTAAAAGAAGAGCACTAATTTTAGTAATCATGCCCCAATTATTAGTTGGGAGCAGGTCATCGATAAACCATTTCACCGCCAACGGAAACAGTAATTCCAAAATAGCTACAAACACTGCACAGGAGAAATCAATAATGAATAATCGTTTGTGAGGCTTGTAGTATGTAAAAAATCTTGCTAGCATTTCAAGTCCTTTCTGTTTTACAGCCCTTATTAGAGCGAAACTTTGTAGTAATGAGTAAAAATGATGATTAGTTGGATTATAACATTTTTTAGGGATTTTTCGAGAGACGAAATAATAAGGAATTGAAATAAATTGTAATTCCTAAATTTTCTATACTATGATGATAAAATAAGTATATAAATCAGACGTTTATAAAGGAGATTGAGATGGAACTATTATCACACCAAGTAAAGGATTTTTTGACAGAGGAAAAAGAGCAATATCATGAAAAGTTGCACCATTTATATAATGAGTTTATTCAAGAATTCTCATTAGAGGATTTACCGAACTTACCACTAGAAAAATATGCTCTTGGCTATGCAGAAGGTTCGTTTGGTTGGTGGCTTGAGTATAAGACATCAGAAATCGGGAGTATTAAAGGTGGATCGGCCTCTAAACACGTCATCTACTATAAGAAAAAAGAGAAGGAATGGTTTTATCCAGAGCAATACAGCTCAGAACATGAAGCTTGGCAAGCATTAAGAAAGGATATATTGGAAGTAGTTGAGCACGCGCACAAAATTCCGTACGAGAAAATTCCTGAAACCAATTTACTTTATTCAAAATCAATGTTGAAGGGGAAAATTTCATATATGTATGCACCGAAGAAAATGTTTCCCATTTTCCAAGTCCAACATTTAAAGCATTTCCTTTCGGTAGTCGGTGTGGAAGAAGCATCAGTGAAGGATAAAGATTGTGTTGAACTTAGTCGCATGCTTCATGATAAAGTGTACGCCTTACCGAATATGGAAGGCTTCGATGAACTCGTTGTGGCCAATTTCTTTTATACATATTATAGTCCTAGCGAAAAAGTGTATAAATTGGCACCGGGAGAAAATGCGAATCTTTGGCCCCGGTGTAAGGAAGCAAAAGAAATTGCTATCGGATGGGATATACTAGGTGATTTAAACCAGTATACGAGCTTTAATGAGTTGCGTACCGCTTTGGAAGCTGCAGGCATTTATACAAATGCCAGCACTATTACAAAAAAAGCGAACGAAATCTGGATGTTTTATCAACTGAAACAAGGCGATCTTGTCGTTGCCAATAAAGGTGCTTCGAAAATCATTGCAATTGGAAAAGTGAATGAGCGTGGTTATGAATATAAAAACTATGATGAAAAGCGACATACAATAGGTGTTGATTGGACAGATATTTGGGAGTCTGGTTATGATATCCCTACTCAAAATCGATGGAAAACGATTACTGTTGAAGCATTTTCACATGCCTCACTTCAGAAGTGGCTAAAGGAAGAAAAGGCTGTAGTGAAAGAAAAAGAGAGTTTTGAAGATACAAGTTTCTTTGAAGAAATTGAGCGGGCGGTTAAACGGAAAGGTCAAGTTATTTTATATGGACCTCCTGGAACGGGTAAAACATTTACGATTCAGCAATATTTGAAGTGGCTCCAAACAAAAGATGAGGTCGTTTCCGAGTTTTGTACTTTTCACCCATCGTTCCAATACGAAGACTTTATCGAAGGTTTTAAACCGATTGTTGGCGAGCAAAATACCATTGCCTTCAAATTAGAGGACGGTATTTTTAAAAGTTTTGTTAAGCAGGCAAAAGCCGAGCCGAAGAAGCGATTTGTATTTATTATTGATGAACTGAACCGAGGAAATATCCCAAAAATTTTCGGTGAGCTCATAACATTGTTGGAAAAGGATAAGCGAGGATTAGAGCTACGATTACCACAAAGTAAGGAAGCTTTTTCGATTCCAGAGAATGTACAACTATTATGTACGATGAATACAGCAGACCGCAGTATTAAAATGATGGATGCAGCAATTAAACGTCGCTTTGCTTTTGTGGAATGCATGCCAAATTATGATGTGTTAAATGAACCATTGGAAGATTTATCGGTAACTCCAGCGAATATTTTGAAGCACTTAAATGGTCGACTTACAAAGTTGCAAGGGCGTGATTTGCAAATCGGTCATGCCTATTTCATGACAGAAGGGAAGGTAGCCAATTCGATCGATGAATTCATGGATCTATTCCGTTATGATATCATTCCACTTTTACAAGAGTATTGCTTTGATAATTATGAGGCACTGGAGGACTTGATCGGTAGTAGCTTTGTCGATGTCGTAAACAATGAGCTAAACCAAAATATTTTTACAAAAGAGGCCTTTATATCGGCTATTGAACAGCATTTCCAGGTGAATTATGAAGAATAGTTATGTGATGAAAGAATATAGTGAGGCCGTCTATCCGATTCAACTATCCGATGAGGACCGTCATTACATTACGAAAGCAGCGACAATTCATCCGAATAAGCCTTGGGAAAAACGCTTTTTTCTCGATGAATTAAAGTCGGGGGTTCGCATTCAAACAACGAGCTATGTTGGGACAATTGAGCTTTCGAACTGCCGAATTATTATTCAGCCAAAGTTTTCGGATGCATTTAAAGGTGTGATGAAAATGCTCGCTTTCACGGAAGGACTTCCTTTTTCGATGAGTACCGAATCCAGTGCTGGTCATGAAAAAAATGACTTGTTTATACTTTTTGCCACGCAATTTATGAGGCAGGCAGAAAAAATTTTGCTGCAGTTAAAAAAGGAATACGTCACCTATACAGACGATTTAACAAATGTGCGTGGACGAATTCAAATGTTGGATACGGTGCGTACGTATTTTGGTTTACCAAAAGGAGTCGTTTGTGAATTTGATGAGTTGACACATAATATTGAAGAAAACCAGATTATATCGGCAATTTTGCATAAAATCGAAAAGCATCCAATGTTTAGACGGGATCCACAGTTGAAGAGATTGCTTATACAATTTGAATCAATCTGTGTACCTTATCAAGGGAAAGTCTATCCTGATTTTGTTTACAGCCGGTTAAATCAGCATTACAAGCCAATTCATATAGTAGGTAAGTTTCTATTTGAAGGACTTTTTGTAGATGATTTTCTTGGCAAAAGTCATACTTTTGCAACGGTATTGGTCAATATGAATGAACTCTTTGAACGCTTTGTTGTACAAGTATTGAAAAAGTTTTTGCCGAAAAGTTATGGTGTGCTTCACGGCAAACGTTTGACCGATGCCATTTTACTCAACGATCAATCCTATCGTCATATCATTCCGGATATCGTCGTTCAACATCAAGTGACAAAGGAAACGACAATCATTGATACGAAATATAAAGGCTACGATCAAAAGCGCATTGCGACTCAGGATATATTCCAACTCACATTTTATGCTCAATATTTCCAAAAGACGCCCCCGTACCGATCAACGATTATTTACCCGGTTTTCGAAGGTTTTACTGAGCGTGCAGTTAAAATTGATACGAATAAGCACAATGTTCCAGGGGAGATTACGGTTCAGAATATTTTAATTGAGCAGCTGTTGGAATGGATTGAGAGTAAGGCGTATAAAAGGGTAGAGCATCAGGCTTTAATGATGGTAGGGAATGATTAAATGCTCAAGTAGGTATGAAATGATGAATTTCAGCTTGCTTGAGTTTTTTATTATAAACATACAAAATTGTTAATTGCCGTAGAAAGTGGGGAAAATGGTACACTAAAAGAAAGAAAAGAAACGAAGGTGTTCGTATGAATTTTTATATTGTAATGCAAGGGCGTACATACGACGAGGCGAAGGAAAAGCAAGTGGTATGGTGTTCTATTTTAGATAGTAGTGGTCAAACACCCCATTCTTGGGAGAGGATGAAAGAAGTGAAAAAGGGAGATGCGATATTTCACTGTGTGAAAGGAGAAATTGTCGCAATCAGCATTGCACAGGAGGATTGCTATGAAGGGGTAAACCCTTTGGATGATAGCGGAACAGTCGGCAACCTTTTTTCTGCTGATTATGAAGAACTAATGGTTCCAATCTCGGTTAAAGAACATTTTGACGAGATCCAGCCATTACTGCCAATCAAATATTCCCCATTCCAACATAATGGGGATGGTAACCAAGGCTTTTTATACCCATGTAATGAAATGTTCGCAATCAAACTGTTGGAGCTCATGAGTGATGCGAATATTTACGAGGAAAATGAAGAGCAGCTGGAATTTGCGATTGGCCTCATTGCGCAAAAAGAACGCAATACACTGGCCCCTGTACTTATCGAAGCAGAAGCAGAAGCAAAGGTGAAAATCCGCAAAGGCCAAGAAAAATTCAAAAAGCAATTATTGCCATTATGGGACGATCATTGTGCTTTATGTGGTATCTCTTTACCTGAATTATTACATGCAAGCTATTCGAAGCCATGGAAAGACGCAACAAATGAGGAACGACTGGATCCATACAACGGCATTTTGTTGTGCCGCAATCATGATGCCTTATATGACAATGGCTATATCGCATTTGATGGCACAGGAAAAATTCACATTTCTTCTGAAATTGACCGAATCGATTACGGGAAATATGACATTCATGAGAAAATGCGTGTCGCACGGGTGGAGGAGAACAAGCAGTATTTCAAATGGCATAAGCGAGAGGTTTTTAGGGGAGAAGGATAGTTTATAGACAAAAGCAAGGTGCTATTTCAAAAGTATATTTTGGAATAGCACCTTGCTTTATTTTATTCCTCTACTAAATAATGATAAATATCGGATTGGATTGGTTGTTCGAGTACCATTTCCATTGTCACGACGGGATAATATTTACCTTTATCTAAAATTTGTTCGGGCTTTGCAGAGCTTGGATTTACAGCACATCGACCAAGATAATAGAAATCTTTACCTTCACCATTGTCTTTTTTAACAAATAGGTAAACGTTTGTCCCATTTTCAATGGAGTGAATAAGAATCTGCATTTCCTTGGATTTATCAATGTATCGATTTTTTGTTGAACACCATTTAAATGTATCGTCTGATAAAAATTCGTCCATATAATTTGTCTCAATATTATTTTCGTCATTTTTATGATAGTTTACGAAAATAGGGAAATCGCCATTTTTCGGTCGACCACCATTTAATGTACCTTCCTCATTTTTCTCCCAATCGAGTAAGCGACATACCTCGCGACGAGAGTATTTTTCGTATAGTTTAAACGGAACATGATTATTAAATTGTATATTTTTAATAAAGGCACACTCTAGTAAATCCACGAAGTATTGTTTGAAATTTACGTCTTGAAGTGATAATTGCAATTCATTATTAAATGTATAGTGTGAATTGGATTTAATAATGATAGGTGTATTACCGAATTTATTTTTATCAGCTTCTACGAAAAAGTTTAAAGTAAATACATTTTCAATACCTTGAATTGTATCTTCGTGGATATAAGCATTATGATTTTGTAGTGCTGAAATATAGCGTTGTTCTGAAACACATTCTTCATCTAAAAGAAGCTGCAATAATAAAATTTCATGAATTCTTTTACCTGATAAAAAGTCCTTTCCGATTAATGAAAGTACAGACTTTTCATAATCCGTAAGTGAAGAGATATTTTCTTTCATCTTCACTAAAAAATCATAATAGGTTGGAGTGTAGTTGATAATCACTTCAGGATCCAATGAATTTTGTTCAATAAAATCCTTGAGCATGGGGATTCGCCCAATTCTGTTTTTAACTTCAGAATAACTATCTTTTAATGTTTTTAATGTTGATAAGTTTGTATTTGTAATCGCATCAAAAATTTGCTTCTTCGCAATTTCCTCAAAATTAATCGTTGATACACCTTGAATATAATCTGTATTAACCGTTTTACGGCGAACATTATCTTTATTCATGGACTTATCACCAGATAGGGCAATCGGAATTAAATAGTTATTTTTGTAGTTCCCAATAAAATCAATAATCGTTACATATTCTTTTACATCATGCTTACGTAGTCCACGACCAAGCTGCTGAATGAAGATGATGCTAGATTGTGTCTGGCGGAGCATCACAATTTGGTTAATAAAAGGAATATCGATACCTTCATTAAAAATATCCACCGTTAAAATATATTCCAGTTCGCCATTTTCTAATTTAGAAATCGCTTCTTCACGTTCTTTTTGAGAATGATCTCCAGTTAATGCAGTCGTTTTATAACCACGCAAATTTAGTAAATTGGAAAGGGTACGGGCTTCTTCCTTTGTACTACAAAACATTAATCCATGAACACGATCTCCGGAAAAACCATAATACAAAATCTTTTCGGTAATATGGTCGATTCGTTCTTTATTAACTAATTTTTGTAAATCTGCTGTTTCATCGATTAGTTCACCATCAAGCTCATAATCTGTCACACCGAAGTAGTGGAAAGGACAAAGCATATCTTCTTCCAATGCTGCTTGAAGACGAATTTCATAGGCCACATTATAATCGAAGAGCTCATAAATATTGAAGTTATCTGTACGTTCCGGTGTAGCTGTCATTCCTAATAAGAATTTGGGTTCAAAATAATTCATAATTTTTAAATACGATTCCGCACCTGCACGGTGAACTTCATCGATTAAAATATAGTCGAAATGATCTTTAGCAAACTGCTGTAAATAAGGATCCCTAGATATTGTTTGAACTGTAGCAAATAAATAGCGTGCATTTAAATCCTTTGTATTTCCTGATAAAATACCATAATCTTGGGGGTCACCTAATAAAATATTGCGGAAATCTTGCATAGCCTTTTTCAAAATCTGTTCACGATGCACAATAAATAACATACGTTTTGGTGCAGCATTTCGAACGTCAAACGCAGATAAATAGGTTTTCCCTGTCCCAGTTGCTGAAATGATAAGGCCACGGTTCGCACCACTTTGTCGAAGAAGCTCTAACTGTTCAAGTGCGGCTGTCTGCATTTTATTAGGCTGTATTTTTAAACTCTCTCTTAATGGGTTCGTTACGTATAAAGGTGGAGATGCGACCTTATTATTAAATTCGGGCTTTTCATAATTGATTTGATAGTGAGCAATCCATTCTTCACTTAATGGTATAGCACTATTCCATTGCTGTTCAAACTGATTATTAAAATGATTGATCACTTCACCATTTTCAAGTGATGTTAAATAAACATTCCATTCAAAGTTTGCCTTCAATGCACTATCGGTTAAATTAGAACTTCCGACAATTAAAGAATAGTGTTGGTTGTGCTCGAAAATATAGCCTTTTGAGTGGAATCCTTTCACATCAGTAACGCGGACTTCTACATTTGTTAATTTTAATAACTCTTTAAACATTTTTGGCTGATTAAAACTTAAAAATGTAGATGTTAAAATCCGTCCTTTAATCCCTTTCTTTTCAAGATCATAAAGCATCGTTTTGATTGTAGCTAGTCCACCCTCAGTAATAAATGCCACAGAAAAGGTGAAAGATTTACACGTTTTCATTTCTTGTAAAAGTGAAGAAAGAACATTTTCGTGCGCTTTATTGGATAATAATTTCGGTTTGAATTGAGATGAAACGGCCTTGGATTGATCAATAAATCCTTTATGTAAAGACTCCTCAAGCTTTCTAATTAACTGATCCATAAGGGCACCACCTTTAAATAATTATTTTAATAACTTCTCCACTGCTGGAATATCCGCTGGTGCAAAGTTTAGTTCACTTAGTGAGGATCGCTTAACCCACTTTGTATCAGAATGTTCTATAGCAATGGGTGTGCCACTCACAATTTCCGCCATATACGTTTCAAGACGAACGATAAACGAACCGTAATCATATGTTGTATCTTCAACTTTTTCACCTACAACAATTTCACAAGTAAATTCTTCTGAGATTTCCCGTTTTAAAGCTTCTTGTGGGGTTTCATCTTTTTCGATTTTCCCACCTGGAAATTCCCAATAGTTTGGTAATGACATTTGAGGGCTACGTTGTGCACAGTAAATTTCCTGTTTTTCGTTTTCAATAATAGCTCCGACTACGTGTACTTGTTTTTTCAAAACAATTCATTCCCATCATAATTTTAATTCATAACATAATTATAGCTTGTTTGTGAGTATTTAGTAGAGGAACAGACTGTATATTTGTGAGAAGAGTCAAAGTTATTAACTAAACTTTAAGTTGTTTTTAAGTAAACTTATCGAATTATAATGTATGGACAAAAATGAGGAGGAGAAAATAGAATTGGAAAATCTTAAATTAAATATAGATGTTAATATCCTTTGCTATAGATCGTATGATTAGCAATATCAAGTTTCTTTGTCATTCTAATGAGTTTGAGTTTCTGGATAATAATCAATTTACTAAGGGGGAATTGCTCACTTTAGAGAGGGGAGTAACGGTATTTAAAATTTATTTTTTGGATGTATATAATAAGAAGAGAAAAGAAATAATAAAAAAAGAGAAAAAAACATTTTAAAAAGTGTTGACGTTTATTTAAATGGCGTGTATAGTTATACAAGTCGCCGAGAGAAAATGCGACAAACGAACAAAATGAACCTTGAAAACTGAACAAGCAACGTTAATGAAACAAGCTTCTTAAATGAAGCAAACAATAGATTTTAACTTT
>NZ_JACSPW010000014.1 GCF_014836935.1 Solibacillus merdavium
AAAAGTTATAATCTATTGTTTGCTTCATTTAAGAAGCTTGTTTCATTAACGTTGCTTGTTCAGTTTTCAAGGTTCATTTTGTTTTTATGTCGTTTTAGCGACTTCTCTAATTTAACATTTCTTCTTTTCTCTGTCAACAACTTTTTAAAAAGAGTTGTTTGAGCATTTCAAGAGTTATTTTGTTTTTCGAGTACGTCTTAGCGACATTTAATATATTACAATACTATTTATACTTACGTCAACACTTTTTTTAAAAAAAGTTTCAGAGCGTTATTTAACGCCCTGATTAATATACTATAAACCGTACTCACTTTCAATAAAGTGGCGGTCCACATAATAGTTGCGATGGAATATCGCTTCGTTTTTAGCAACTACGGGTTCTACTTGAACTAACTCTTTCTCGATTAAATATTCAACAAAAACTTCTAAATCTATTGAGTAGTAACTCAATTCAGGGTGATTATGTAATTCCTGTATTGTCCAATATGGTTGAGCAAGCATTGTTTCTAAAATGTGCTGCGCCCCATCAGTAGTTCTTGAATTAATTAAAAACTCCCCCGCCAAAAATAATAGCTCTAGACGCTTTTCTAAACTTTCATTACTCATAATCAATTCTTCGTATAATTTATAAATTGCCGGATCATTTCGTTTTACATGAGCCCATACAGTGACTTCTGGATAATGGCCACTATCAATAATTGATAATCTGCCTAAATGATGTAATGAAGCAACTACATGATTATAAGCATCTAAATAGTGACCATCCTCAAACAACTCTTTTCCTTCTTGATAACGGCGGATTAACTTAGCGAACTGTATTCCTGTTTTTAACTTACGTCCGACAAATGGGAACTCTTGTAGTTCAGAACGCAACTTAAATAGAAATTCATTTCGATCGAACATAATTTTACCGTGGAATAGCCAATCAACTAAACGCTTATTTGAACCAATAAAGATCCATTTACGCAAACGCTCTTCCGTTAAAATATGCATCACCATTTTCGCATCACCATACATATAGTGTTTTGAATAAATAGGTGTGTCACTATCTTTTACAATAATTAAAAGAACCGAGTCAAATGTATCGGTCATATTCGCAGCGCCTTCACGCTTATTAATTAAAATAACTCCTAACGTCTCTGGCTGACTTGCGCGTTCCTGATAAATTGGTCTTAAAATATGTTCCATTGTTATCCCCCTATAAAATTTTGCTACTATTATATTTGTTTCTAAGCTATTGTAATCGCTATAAGTCAAATTAACTAGTATTATCTCATTAAACATTTAACCAAAAAGAAATACGTTATTTATTATAACTATAATAATAGAAATGTTTCGACAATAAGTTTGGAAATACCTTTAAAATTATATAATCGGTAATCACCAAATTCTTTCAAATCTACTAATCTAAATCCAATTTATGTTATAGTATATTTTAGATTAGGAGGCAATCGTAATGAAAAAGTATAATAGTAAAATTAACAAAATCCGATCATTTGCGTTATCCCTTATTTTCATCGGCTTTGTTATTATGTATGGTGCGATCTTTTTTAAAGACAATCAAATTCTTGTATTAATCTTCATGACTATTGGACTTCTGTGCATTATCGGTAGTACCGCTGTTTATGGGTGGATTGGGCTTTTATCAACTAAAGCAGTACAAGTCGTTTGTCCGGAATGCGGAAAATGGACCAAAGTATTAGGTCGTGTAGATATTTGCATGTATTGCAATGAACCACTTACATTAGATCCTTCATTAGAAGGAAAAGAATTTAATCAGGAATACAACAAAAAATAAAGTATAGACAAGCTGCATTAGAACTCATTTCGGGTTCATGCAGTTTTTTTCATACAAAAAACCTAGCAACAATCGTTACTAGGTTAAACTTTTATTGAACTTTTTTTCCACCGACTGCAACACACTCTGGGCAAGTACCGTATACTTCCAAACGGTGCGAATTAACTTCAAAGCCTGTAACTTGAGAAGCGAACTGCTCCACTTCATTTAATCCAGGATAATGAAAATCTACAATTTTGCCGCAACATTCACAAATCATATGATAGTGATCGCCCGTTACAAAATCAAAACGACTTGCTGCGTCTCCATAAGTAAGCTCTTTAACTAAGCCCACTTCACGAAATACTCGTAAATTATTATATACTGTTGCGACACTCATATTAGGGAACTTGCCGCAAAGTGCTTTGTATATATCATCCGCTGTTGGGTGAATCATACTTTGAATTAAATATTCCAAAATCGCATGACGCTGAGGAGTAATTCGTACACCAGTAGTCTTTAACGTGTCCAGCGCATCCTTTAAATGCATTTCAGACATCGTCATACACCCCTTTTCATACATATTATTAATTTATAATCATTATAAATAGTGTATCGAATTTATCCTCACGTTGTCAACAATTGCTTGTTCTAATAGAAGTAAAAGTCATTAAATACAGTTGCTAATTGAAAATTCATCCAATCAAACCTTAACTTTACTAATAAATTTTCTCAGTTAGTAGCCTCTAAGAATATCCATCTTATTTTCTAGGTCCCGCTCACCATTTAGCCATTTCTTCAAACTCGGTTTAAAAATATCTAAACTGCGTTCTACATAACGAGATGAATGACTTGAAAAATGGGGAGAAAGAGTTACATTATCTAAATCCCATAAAAGACTATCTGATGGTAAAGGCTCCAATTCATATACATCCAATACCGCATGCTCAATTAACTTATCTTGCAGTACTTTAATGAGAGTATCTGTGTCCACTACATCTCCGCGCCCAAAATTCATAAAGATTGCAGAGTTTTTCATTTTCTCAAAATGCTCACGAGTTAGCAGATGCTTCGTTTCCTTCGTGGATGGGAGTATTGAAATCACAATGTCAGCCTTTGGTAGATGTTGCTTCAAGTCATCTAGCTTATATGTTTCATCCATATACGGCGCTTCATTACCTGAACGGTTGCAGCCAATTGTATGAACATCAAACGCCTGTAATATACGTCCGATTTCTCCCCCAATTGCACCTGGTCCGATAATAAGTGCTGTGCTTCCGTTTAACTCAGTAGGTCGGGCCTTTTTATTCCATTCCTTCTTTTGTTGCTGCTCATAAATAAATGGCAATACACGTTTTAAAGCTAAAATATGCGCCAGAATCGATTCAGTCATCGGCTTTTTATGTATCCCGCGTACATTTGATACGATAATATTACGTTTTGCGATTGCTTCTGCAGGCATTTTTTCTATTCCCGCTGAAGCAACGAAGATCCACTGTAATTTGTCTGCATACTGCAAATGTTGTTCTTTTAAATCTTCCCCGTATGTCACTAATATTTCTGCCTGTGCAAGTTTCTCAACATCCAGTTTTGTATCAAATAAAAAATCTACTTGTGGAAACTCCGAAAAAAGCGGCTGCTTTAAATCTTCACGTGGTTCAAATGTAAAATAAATCGTTCCCATTATAATTCCCCTTTGTGCACTCATTAATTTGTGCGATTTTTTAAATAGTTTAACACATCTTCAATATGATTTTTCACACGTACTTTTCGCCATTCTTTTTCAACTATTCCATTTTCATTAATTAAAAATGTCGTACGCTCGATGCCCATATATTCTTTCCCGAAATTTTTCTTCAATGTCCAGACACCATATTTCTCCGCCACTTTATGGTCCTCATCCACTAATAACGAAAATGGTAACCCATGCTTTTCAATAAATTTTGTATGTTTCGCTGAATCATCTAAGCTCACACCTAAAATAACTGCATTTAAATCCGAAAAATCTTCATACTTATCGCGGAAGTCACAAGCTTGCGTTGTACATCCAGGTGTTAAATCTTTAGGGTAATAATAAAGAATTACGTTCTTCCCTTTATAATTATCTAGTGCGACCATTTCCCCCTCCTCGTTTTGTAGAGTAAATGCTGGTGCTTGTAAATTTTCTAATGTCATAACTTTCCCTCCAAATTTTTCTTTTATGATACAAAACAATGCCCGTTGCTTCAATTTCTTTGGCGTTCCCTTTCATAACATACTACAATAGATAGGAAATCATTTCATGTAACCTATTTTGGAGGAATTAATTATGAATCATACAAAGTCAGAACAACTTCATGCAGAAGCACTCGAACATATCGTTGGCGGGGTAAATAGTCCATCCCGATCATATAAAGCAGTAGGCGGCGGCGCACCTGTTGTCATGGTCCGCGGTAAAGGAGCATACTTTTGGGATGTGGACGGTAATCGTTACATCGACTATTTAGCAGCTTACGGTCCAATTGTTACAGGTCATGGACACCCTCATATTGCAAAGGCAATTGCACATGCCGCTGAAACTGGTGTTTTATTCGGTACACCGACAGAGCATGAAATTAAGTTTGCAAAAATGTTAAAAGAAGCAATTCCTACATTAGATAAAGTACGGTTTAATAACTCTGGTACAGAAGCAGTTATGACATGTGTACGTGTCGCTCGTGCCTTCACCGGTCGTACGAAAATTATTAAATTCGCTGGATGCTATCACGGCCACTTCGACCAAGTACTTGTTGCTGCAGGTTCAGGTCCGGCAACATTAGGTTCACCTGACTCTGCCGGTGTTCCTCATGCTGTTGCAACGGAAGTTATCACAGTACCTTTTAACAACAAAGAGGAATTTACATTAGCTATGGAAAAATGGGGTAATGATGTGGCAGGGATTTTAATCGAGCCAATCGTTGGGAACTTTGGAATCGTAGAACCTCATAAAGGGTTTTTAGAACATGTACATGCCTTAGCAAAAGAGTATGGTGCACTAACAATCCACGATGAAGTCATCACTGCATTCCGTTTCCACTACGGTGCCGCACATACAATGCTTGGCTTAACACCAGATTTAGTTGCAATGGGGAAAGTAATTGGGGGCGGTCTGCCAATCGGTGCATATGGTGGTCGTAAAGATGTAATGGAAACAGTTGCACCACTTGGTCCCGCATATCAGGCAGGAACAATGGCCGGTAACCCTGCAAGTATGCAAGCAGGAATTGCTTGTCTTGAAGTGCTACAGCAACCTGGGATTTATGAAGAGATGGATCGCTTAGGTGCATTGCTGGAAGAAGGTATTTTAGCTGCAGCGAAAAAGCATAATGTAACGATTACTTTAAACCGCCTTAAAGGTGCATTCGCCATTTACTTCACAGATGTAAAAGTGGAAAACTATGAGCAAGCAGAAAATACAGATGGAGAAATGTTCGGTCGCTTCTTTAAATTAATGTTGTCTCAAGGCATTAACCTAGCCCCTTCAAAATATGAAGCATGGTTCTTAACAACAGAGCATACCGTAGCAGATATAGAAGAAACATTGAGAGCTGTAGATTACGCATTCTCTCAATTATAGGAACAAAAGCGAAAAGGCGCCCTCCAAGTTATTAGAGGATCCGACGCACAAAACATTACTTGAAAGTTTCCCTTAATGCGATATTCTATAATACAAGACAAACATGAAAGCCACTATAACTTCATTGTTTATAGTGGCTTCTATATCATAACTCCGTGAGAAAGGAGGAAATGCAAATGAAACTAGGTGCACGTGTATTAAAAACTGGCGTTGCAATCGTCTTTGCCCTATTTTTAGCTCAAATATTAAATGTTCCCTCACCTGTATTTGCTGCAATCGCTGCTGTTTTTGCTATTCAGCCTTCTATTTACCGATCTTATCTTACTATTTTAGAACAAATACAAGGAAATTTTATTGGGGCTACTGTTGCTGTACTATTCGGTTTACTATTCGGGCATCATATTGTTGCAGTCGGTATTGCTGCCATTATCGTACTCGGTCTTATGATGAAACTTAAGCTCGAAAAATCCATTTCCCTTGCACTTGTAACGGTTATCGCTATTATGGAAGTACCTGGCGATGACTTTATAATGTTTGGCTTAATTCGCTTTGGGACAATTATGCTCGGTGTTTTTGCTGCATTTGTTGTAAATTTAGTGTTTTTGCCCCCTAAGTATGAAGTAAAGCTCTTTAAAAAAATCAACTCCATACAAGACGATATCATTCGCTGGACTCGTTTAGCTGTACGCCAAGCAAGTGAACATACATCTACTAAAATGGCCGTCAATAAATTGGAATCCCGTCTAAATGAATTGGACACAATGTATGACTTTTTTAAAGAAGAACGCGGTTACTCCAAAAACCAAAAGTATGTAAAAGCACGCAAGCTTGTCATTTATCGTCAAATGCTATTAACTTCGAAAAAAAGCTATGAATTACTTGTCCGATTGCATAAGCATGAAAACGAACTGGGTAAGTTGCCGACTAAATTTCAAAATATTATTCAGGAGCGGTTGGACTTTTTATTAACCTATCACGAACAACTATTATTGAAATATACAGGTAAACTAAGACCCGAACATTCAAAGTGGACACGGCATGAGGAATATTTACAAGGTAGTGAGCTTATGGAACAATTCATCAAACAAATCGCACTTGCCCAGGAAGAGGCTTCTGAAGACGAACAGTTTTCAAGCTACCATTTACTTTATATTTTATCCCGAATTTTAGATTACGAGGAAAACTTAGAGCATCTGGATACATTAATTGTTTCCTATCGCAGCTACCATAGCGAAGAAAAGAATCTTAATTTAGAATCAGACTTTTACTAGAAATATGATTTTATGACCTTCCTTTAGTAAGCTCTTTTAAATTTCTACTCTCTGAACAACCTAAAAAGAGAAGATGTGCTTTTTGCACACCTTCTCTTTTTAATTTTTCATTTTTGGGTCGAGTGCATCCCTTAGCCCATCTCCCATTAAGTTAAATCCTATTACCGTCAACATAATTGCCAGCCCCGGGAATATCAATGCCCACGGTGCATTTAATAAAAACATCCGCGCATCCGCCAACATTTTCCCCCACTCCGGCTGAGGCGCCTCCGCTCCAAGCCCTAAAAAGCCAAGTGCTGCAGCTTCAATAATCGCCGTTGCAATCGCCAATGTTCCTTGGACAATTACAGGTGTCATAGAATTAGGTAAGATATGTTTCCATAATATCCTCGTATTCCTCATCCCAATTGCTTTTGCAGCATGAATATATTCCTCTTCCTTAATACTAAGCACCCGTGAACGAATGAGTCGACCAAAGTTCGGTATATTTATAACCGCAATTGCAATTAAAGCATTTTGCAATGAAGGTCCTAAAATTGATACAATCGCAATCGCCAATAAAATACTTGGGAATGCGAGCAGGATATCAAATATCCGCGAAATAATGGTATCAATCCAGCGACCATAATAACCCGCAATAATACCTAAAAAGCTACCAGCTACTGCGGAAATTAATACTGCAGTCAAACCAACTGTTAAAGAGATTCGAGCACCATGTAAAATTCGCGAAAAAATGTCACGACCTAAATCATCTGTCCCAAACCAAAATTCAGCGGATGGAGGCTGCAAGCGCATACTTAAATTTTGCTCATTAATTCCTTGGGGTGCGATAAAGGGACCAAAGACCGCAATAAGGACAAAAAATATTACAATTGCACTGCCCACTAAGGCTGATTTACTTTTTTTGAAACTCGTCCATGCTTCTTGCCATGGCCCTTTTACTTTTTCTTCAACTTCAATTTGTCGAACTTGATTTCGTATGATTTCAGACATGCTATGCGCCTCCCCCCTAGTTGTATTTAATGCGTGAATCGATTACTGTATATAAAATATCAACGATCAAATTAATCATAACGAATAAAAAGGCAACAATTAAAATGCCAGACTGAATGACAGGATAATCTCGGAACCCTATCGCTTCATATATATAGCGTCCAATACCAGGCCAACTAAAAATAGTTTCAGTTAATATGGCACCACCCAAAAGCATCCCCGTTTGCAACCCTACTACTGTTAACACAGGAATTAAGGCATTTTTTAATGCGTGTTTATAAACAACAACAAACATTTTTTGCCCCTTTGCTCGAGCTGTACGAACGAAATCCGAACGCATTACTTCCAGCATTGACGCTCTTGTCATACGGGCTATAATTGCTGTAGGTATTGTAGCTAGTGCAATGCCCGGCAAGATTAAATGCTTGATTACATCAACAAACTGATCAAATCTACCATGCAATAATGTATCAATTAAATAAAAATGCGTAATTGCAGTGACTGGATCTCGTACCTCCTCACGACCCGAAGTTGGCAACCATCCAAGTTGAATACTAAAAGCCCATTGTTCCATTAATCCTAACCAGAATATTGGCATGGATACTCCTATTAAAGCAATAATCATCGCCATGTAATCGAACCAGGAATTTTGAAACCATGCGGAAATAATTCCAGCATTTACTCCGATAATAACAGCAATAATCATTGCGAAAAGTGCAAGTTCAAATGTAGCAGCCAAATACGGCCAAATTTCAGAGGCAATCGGTTGTCTTGTTCTTAATGAGTCACCTAAATTACCTGTAAATATTCCTTTTAAATAATCAAAATATTGAACATACCATGGATTATCGAGCCCTAGCTTCAGGCGAAGTGCTGCTATAGCATCCGCGGTAGCTTGTTGGCCTAAAATTACTTGGGCTGGATCCCCTGGAATGGCACGAATAATTAAAAATACTAAAAAGGTCATTCCCAGCAATACTGGTATTAAATGCAGTAGACGTTTGCCAATGTAGTGAAGCATGCTCTTCACCCCTTTTATGAATGTATGTTTTTGCTAGTAGAAAAAAGGAGAGGCGTATTACCTCCCCCTTTTACTTAATTTTTCTTTTATTTCATTGAAACGTTCGTTAATTTATCAGAACCTGTTGGATGCGGTTTGAAATCTTGTACCCCTGCTTTAGCTGCAAGTAATGGTGTAGAGTGAGCAAGTGGAACCCATGGCGCATCTTCATGGATAATTTCTTGCGCTTTTTTGTATAGATCATTACGTACATTTTCATCAGTTTCTGATTGTGCTTTAATTAATAACTCATGTACTTCATCATTAGAATAGTACGCATAGTTATTTGAACCGATATTGTCTTTGTCTAATAATGTGTAAATGAAGTTATCTGCATCTCCGTTATCGCCAGTCCATCCAAGCATGAACGCATCTGCTTCTCCATTTTTTGCTTTTTCTAAATATGTCGCCCATTCAAATGTTACAATTTTTGATGGAATTCCAACATCTTCTAAATTCTTCTGAATAACTTCCGCTACTTTAGCACCGTCTGGCATATACGGACGTGGTACAGGCATAGCCCATAGTTCAATTTCTTTTCCATCATAGCCAGCTTCTGCTAATAATGCCTTCGCTTTTTCTGGATCATACGGATACGGAGAAATTGCATCGTTATAGCCACTAATTGATGATGGCATTGGGTTTGCCGCCACTTCCGCACGACCTTCAAAGAATGCATCTACAATTGCTTGTTTATCAATTGCATAGTTAACCGCTTGTCGTACTAATTTATTATCAAATGGTGCACGAGTATTCGTTAAGCCTAAATAGCCAATATTCATTGAAGGACGTTCAATAAGCTGTAATTCAGAGTTACCTTCCACTGTCTTCCCATCAGAAGGATTAATACCATCCGCTAAATCAATACTACCTGCCATTAATTCATTTAAACGAGCAGAGTTGTCAGGAATAGAACGGAAAATTACTTTGTCTAATTTCGGTAAACCTTCTTGCCAGTACTCTGCAAACTTCTCAATTGTAATTGAATCATTACGTTTCCAATCTACAAATTTAAATGGACCTGTTCCTACTGGTTGGTCACCAAAGCTATCACCCGCTGCTTCAAATGCAGTTGGTGAAGCAATACCGAACGGGCTCATTGCCAAGTTTTTAAGGAATGGTGCCTGTGGACGGGAAAGAGTGAATACAACAGTATGATCTCCTTCTGCTGTCACATCTTTAATAATATCTTCGCCTTCTGCTTTAAACATTGAGTTGAAGTAGTAGAAATCCTCTTCTTTTCCACCCTTCCAACGATTAACATTCTTAATGACCGCTTCAGCATTAAAATCTGTTCCGTCATGGAATGTAACGCCTTCCTGAAGCTGGAACGTGTATGTTAGGCCATCTTCACTAACTTCCCATTCTTTTGCTAAACCGGGATTGATTGTTGTATCCTGCTCTCCGAAATTCAATAATGTTTCAAAAAGGTTTTGGGTAACTTTAAACGATTCACCATCCGTTACTGTCCCTGGATCAAGTGAAACTGAGTCTGCCCCACGACCAAATACTAAAACTTGAGGTGTTGAAGAACTTGAATTGTCTGTCGTATCACTTTCTGTATTTGTTGCACTTGAGTCTGTACTTGGATCCGCTGTCGATGTATCTCCATCATCAGCACCACAAGCAGCCAAAAATAGCGCCATCATTAGAAGCATAACTAGACTTAGTGAATACACTTTACCTTTCTTCAATACAAAAACCCCCTAAATTCTTTTCTTTTAATCTATTATCATTGCGGCGCTTCATATAAATGACACGCAACAGAATGACCCGATTTGACTTGCTGGAGCATAGGAATAACTTGCTTACATTTTTCCATAGCATGTGGACATCGCGTATGAAAAGTGCACCCTGTTGGTGGATTAGATGGGCTCGGAATATCACCCTTTAGCAATAGTTGCTCTCTTTCAAACACTGGATCCGGTACTGGTACAGCCGATAATAGCGCTTGTGTATACGGATGCAATGGCTCATGATATAAAAGTTCGCTTTCCGCAATTTCGACGAGCCTTCCTAAATACATCACACCTACTCTGTCGCTAATATGTCGAACAACACCTAAATCATGTGCAATAAATATATAAGTGAGCTTTAAATCATCCTGTAGTCTTTGCATTAAATTCAATACTTGCGCTTGAATAGATACATCTAATGCCGATACTGGCTCATCAGCAATAATTAGCTTCGGATTGGTCATAAGCGCTCTTGCGATTCCAATACGCTGCCGTTGCCCTCCACTAAACTGATGAGGATAACGCTTCGCATGGTATGAGCTCAGTCCTACTATTTCCAAGTATTCTCGAACCTTGTTTTTTCTTTCCTTTGCATTGCCGATGCCATGGACAATTAAAGGTTCTTCCAAAATTTTTTCTACCGTATGCCTCGGATTTAACGATGCGTACGGGTCTTGAAATACCATTTGTATATCTCTTCGAACTTTTCGCATTTGCTCGTTGTTTAAATCCGTAAGCTCAATGCCGTCAAATAACACTTTTCCTTCGGTCGGTTCATGTAATCGCATAATTGCGCGGCCAGTAGTAGATTTACCACATCCTGATTCCCCTACAATACCAAGTGTTTCCCCTTCATAAAGCTCGAATGACACATCGTCGACTGCCTTTACATCTCCAACATGTCGGGCAAACATCCCTTGACGAATCGGAAAATACTTCTTTAAATGATCAACTTTCAGCAGCACTTTCGACATGTGAAATCCCCCCTTCTTCCATATCCAATAAGAAACATCGTGCTCTATGTGCCCCTGATGCATCGTATAATGGGGGATTACTAGTTAAGCACCTTTCAAATGCATATTCACAACGTGCTGCAAAACGGCACCCTTCTAAAATAGATCCGGGCTTTGGTACATTACCGGGAATAGAATAAAGCGTGTCCTTTTTATAGCGCATATCGGGTACAGATTGAATGAGACCTTTCGTGTATGGATGCTGGGGGTTTTTAAATATTTCATTAACCGGTGCTTCCTCCACAATCTGCCCAGCATACATTACAATGACGCGCTCACACGTTTCAGCAACGACTCCTAAATCATGTGTAATTAATAAAACCGCAGTATTCAGTCGTTCATTTAAATCACGCATTAATTTTAAAATTTGGGCTTGTATCGTTACATCCAGTGCAGTTGTGGGTTCGTCCGCAATGAGCACTTTGGGATTACATACAAGAGCCATTGCAATCATAACGCGCTGCCTCATCCCGCCGGATAACTGATGCGGGTAATCATTAATCAATTGTTCAGCTCTTGGTAATCCTACTAGTTTCATAATTTCTATTGCACGCGCAGTAGATTCCTTTTTCGACCATTTCGGATGATGGATGCGTACTGCTTCAATTAACTGATTTCCAATTGTAAATAATGGATTAAGCGAAGTCATCGGCTCCTGGAAAATCATTGCGATTTCATTGCCACGGATTTTCCTCATTTGCTTATCAGAGAATTTCGAGATATCCTTTCCATTCAATAAAATACTGCCATTAGTTATTTTCCCTGGAGGACTCGGTACAAGGCCCATTATAGAAAGAGATGTTACACTTTTCCCACAGCCAGACTCTCCTACGATGGCAAGAATTTCTCCCTCATGAATTGAAAAGCTTATTCGATCAACAGCAGCAACCTTACCACTGTCTGAAAAAAATGTAGTTTCTAACTCTCTCACTTCCAACACAGCTTTTCGACTCACCCAACCACCTCTATTTTCTGAAGATTATAAGTATTTTAAAATATGATATTATATCAATTGGCAATTTACAACATTATCGTAATATAATTTATGGAATATTATGAATATTTAACTATTAAAAAAGCTATGCTGAATTATTTTTTCAGCATAGCTACTTATAATTAATCTAATTTTTGTACTTGGAATAAGTTATAATATGCTCCCTCTTGCTCCATTAGTAGTTGGTGGGTACCTGCTTCTACTACTTCCCCATGTTCAATAACAAATATGTTATGTGCATGGGTAATGGTAGACAGTCGATGCGCAATAATAATTGTCGTACGATCATGCGCTAATCGGTCGAGTGAATCCTGTATAAGTGCTTCACTTTCCAAATCAAGCGCTGAAGTTGCTTCATCCAATACTAAAATTGGCGGGTTTTTCAAAAATACTCGTGCAATTGCTACGCGTTGTTTTTGACCTCCAGAAAGTTTGACTCCCCGCTCCCCGACTTTAGTGTCATAGCCCTCAGGTAAATTCATAATGAAATCATGAGCATTTGCCGCTTTAGCAGCTGCAACTATTTCTTCATCTGTTGCATTTGGATTCCCCATTAAAATATTTTGTTTCACCGAGTCACTAAACAAAATATTATCTTGCAATACTATCCCGATTTGTGAACGTAAAGATTCTATACTTACATCTTTAACATTTTGATCATCAATCTTTACTGCACCCTCTGTTACATCATAGAATCGTGGGATTAAACTGACTATCGTTGATTTACCCCCGCCACTCATTCCGACAAAGGCAACTGTTTGTCCCGGCTCAATCGTGAAATCGACATTATTTAAAATTGTTTTTCCTTCTTTTTCATATTGGAATGTAACATTTTCAAATTTAAGTTTGCCCTTTGCTGGTGGCAGCACCATTGCATTCGGTTTATTCTGGACATCATACTTCTCGTCCATTAACTCAAACATTCGATCCATTGAGGCAATAGATTGTGTCAATGTTGTTGATGAGCTTACTAAACGACGGAGCGGGCCATAAAGGCGCTCAATATATGCATAAAATGCAACGAGTATACCAATGGAAAGTGCACCTTGTAAATATTGATAACCCGCATATCCGATAACAATTAACGGCGCCATATCTGTAATCGTATTGACGACAGCAAAAGACTTCGCATTCCAACGTGAGTGGGCTAATGCTTTATCTAAAAACTCACCATTTGTTTCATCAAATATTTTTTGCTCATGCTTTTCTAATGTAAAACTTTTTATAATGCTCATCCCTGCGACGCGCTCATGCAAATAACTTTGAACACCTGCTAATGCCTGTGACCTATCCTTAGTCAACCTTCTCAATTTCCCAAAGAAAAATTTAACACTAAAAGCATAAAACGGAAGCGCTATTAACGAAACAATTGTCAGTTTTACATCCATCGTAAACATGATGGCAATGACGATTAAAATTGTTGCTAAATCCAGCCATAAATTCATTAATCCTGTCATGACAAAGTTTTTAGTTTGTTCAACATCATTAATTACCCGCGAAATCACTTCTCCAGCGCGGGTATTTGCGTAATACTTTAAACTTAATTTTTGTAAGTGCCCATACAATTCTTTACGTATATCAAATAATATATTATTACTTAAATTTTGCGCAAAGTATTGACGGTAATATTCAATTGGTGGTCGAATTATAAAAAATACTACAAGTGCAATACCGATCCATGTAAATAATTGCTTTGTTTTCTCTTCTGTAGACAGACCATCTTTTAGTAATATATCATCTATAATTATTTGCAGCAGCCATGGTAAAAACAATGGTATTGCAAATTTAAGTATACCGATGACGATCGTTAAAAATAAGAGCACTTTATACGGCTTTACGAACCGCATATAACGTTTAATACTATCCAATGCAAAAAACACTTCCCCTCAGAAATTTTGCAACAGCAACTATCATATCATAATTTTTCATTAAGTATTTATAGGTTAACTTTACCCAAAAGGAAAACACAAGCAACCAAAAAAGTCACTTGTGCTTCATTTACTCTTTATTTGCCTGAATTTCACTTAATAGCATATAGCGGTTTGTCCAAGACTCGATAAAGTCAGGAGCAAATGGACCACGACGCTGTTCAATCCAGCTCACTAATGTTTTGACATTGCGCTTTAAAATTTTATCAATGACTTCAGGATAATTCATTTCCAATTTGTGTTGTTCATATTCATCTTCATCTAATAATGCATGACTCATATCCGGAAACACTTTTACATCCAAATCATAGTCAATATACTTTAAGCAGTTATTATCAAACACAAATGGTGAACTAATGTTGCAATAATAATACACTCCATCTTCACGCAGCATGCAAATAATATTAAACCAATGTTCAGCGTGGAAGTAACAAATCGACGGCTCACGTGTTAACCAAGTACGACCATCCGATTCGGTAACAAGTGTTTTTTCATTCGCACCGATAATGATATTTTTTGTTGCCTTTAATACCATCGTTTCTTGCCAGACACGGTGGATATTACCATTGTGCTTATAACTATGTATTTGGATTGTTTCTCCTTCAACCGGTAATGCCATTATAAAGCCCACCTTTTCGTCTTAGCTGTCTTTATTGTATTATAACAATGCTTTAGCAAAACTTGTAGTTAGAATGCAATTATTTTCAATTTTGTGTGAAAAGTAGTAGGAAATACTAGGGGTTAACCATAAAAACAAAGAGGATGCTCTGAAAGTTTGTACTTTCAGAACACCCTCTTCTACTTCAAATTAGAAGTTGTTGTTATTACGCTTATTAAATTGTTGGTTGCGTTGTTCTTGCTCACGGTTTTGCTTTTGGTTTTGGCGTTGAACTTCATTAAAATTCAACTCTTGACCAAATTCTTCGTTATTGTTTTGTTGGTTTTGGTTGTTTTGGTTGTTTTGCTTTTGGTTCTGGTTTTGATTTTGGTTTTGGTTAAAATTATTAAAGTTTAGATCTTCACCAAATTCCTCACGATTGTTTTGGTTGTTTTGGAATTGGTTTTGTTGGTTTTGTTGGTTATTACGGTTTTGCTGGTTATTACGGTTTTGTTCATTTCGCTTCATTATTTGTCACCTCCATGACCATTATTGTGGTCGGAAGGAGAATGAATTATGCACAATTTTTTTCATTTTAACTTTCCCCAAATTTTTAACATCGGCACAGGCATTGGTATACTTTCGATTTGTTCTTTCGTTAAAAAGGCTATATTTAACTGTTTCGATTCACTAGTTTCAATTGCATCGATTAAATAACTGCTAATATGCCATTTCAAATGAGAAAACACATGTTTAAAACTAATTATTGGCTCGACTAATTCCCTATTAAGGATCACGTTATATTGTTTTTCAACTTTGGTTAAACTATTTTCAACTTCATCACGTTCAACCATTATAAATTGCCACATATTTGCAAGCAGCCCTGCTTCCAACCTTTTTTCCATCAGATAACGTCCATCTTTATCGCGAATTACGTAGACGTCATAGTGAATGTCTTTCGTCTTTAGCTTTTTGGATTTTACCGGTAAGCTCGCGGGGTTACCTTCATGAAAGGCAGTGCAATAATCGCGTACAGGACATAATAGGCATTTTGGTGAAGTCGGCGTACAGATTAACGCCCCTAATTCCATTAATCCTTGGTTAAATGCGGATGGATTTTGTACATCAATTAACTTTGTTACGGCCTCTTCAAAAATCTTCTTTGTTTTTGGCAATGCAATATCTGCATCAACATTTAACACGCGACTCAATACTCGCATAACATTCCCATCAACAGCATGCTCCGGCTTACCATAAGCGATACTTAAAATGGCGCCTGCTGTATAAGGTCCAACACCTTTTAACTTTGAAATGTCTACTCGATTGTCTGGTACTTTACCGCCGTATACTTCTACAACTTCTCTAACGCCTGCCTGTAAATTGCGCACACGTGAATAATAGCCAAGACCTTCCCACATTTTAAGAAGCTCTTCTTCCGGTGTATATGCTAAACTTTCCGCTGTTGGATATTTTTCTATAAATCGGTTGTAATACGGGATAACAGTGTCCACCCTTGTTTGTTGAAGCATCACTTCAGAAACCCAAATTTGATAGGGTTCTTTCGTCTGACGCCAAGGTAAATCTCTTTGTTCCTCTAAATACCATGTAACTAATGCTTGGCGAAATTGTTTTATATATGGATAGTTCAAAATGTCCTCCAAAAATTCGATTTTATTTCCTTAAAAAAGGGTATATTATTAAATAAATTGTAGCAAACGCTTATGCGAAGCTTACTTTCTTTTAATCATATATGTTTACGCATTGAAAGAAGCTATATATTTCCGTTCTCGAACGGTTTTATGATCGAGGGGATGATAACTTTGGATTCTGGCACACATTTCGTTATGGGTATTGCTATAGGTGGCCTAGCACTTGTTGATCCCACCGTCGCAAGCCATTCATTAACATTTACCGCTGTTATGGCCGGAACGATTATTGGTCAGCAGGCACCGGATATTGATACGGTTTTAAAATTTCGCAATAACGCAATCTATATACGGCATCATCGGGGAATTACACACTCGATTCCTGCTGTTTTGTTATGGCCTTTATTAATAACAGGTGCACTCGCCATTATTCTACCTGATGCCCATTTGTTTAATGTATGGTTATGGACACAGATTGCAGTATTTTTACATGTTTTTGTCGACATTTTTAATGCGTACGGTACTCAAGCTTTACGGCCATTTTCAAAAAAATGGGTAGCACTCGGTGTTATTAATACATTCGATCCATTTATTTTTGGTTTTCATTGTATAGGTATTTTACTATGGTTATTCGGTACAGATCCTGTTTTAACATTTACTATCATGTACCTAATTATTTTCGTTTACTATATTTTGCGCTTTGCCATTCAAAAGGCAATTAAATCTGCGGTTCATCATGAATTACAAGATGAGGAATTTGTCATTGTCGCACCGACTATGCGTTTCTTCCATTGGAAAATAGCTGCAAAATCGAAAACACATTTTTACGTAGGGCGTGCTTATCGAAGAACTGTCAACATCTATGACAAGTTCAAAATTGAGCCTATTCCAAAAACGGAGTTCGTTGCAAAAGCGATAAAAGATCCGAATCTTGATGCGTTTTTATCTTTTTCTCCACTTTATAGATGGGAAATTTCCGAACTAGAAAATGGAATAACAGAGCTTCGATTAATCGATTTGCGCTATCGCAGTAATGACCGATATCCTTTCGTTGCTGTTGCACATTTGGATGAAGAGCTCAACATCGTAAATTCTTATACCGGCTGGATATTTACTGAAGAAAAGTTACAAAAGCGTTTACAAATAGGCGCTGGAAATGAATAGATTATAGATGCACTACGGCAGTTGCTAAACAGGGAAAACCACCAGCATAAACTGGTGGTTTTTTAGTTTACTGTATCTTCACTATCATTCAATAAATGTGCATATTTCGGATTTTTTGCTGCGAAGAGGTGAAGCTTATCACCATAACTTTCAATTAACTGACTGACCAATTTCCCCGTATATTCCATTCCACGATAACTTGCACCGGCCTTTGCCGAAGTTGATTCAAAATCGCTACATAGTAGCTCAACCCATGTGCGTGCACGTCCTGTCGGTAAATTTGGGTTTTTTTCCAAAAGTTGCTCAGTAAGTTTTTGATATAACTCTTCCATCTTACTTCCCTTCCTTTACTGGACGTAACATTGATACGGGTAATGCCTCTTCAAAACGCTCCGAACCTAATCTGTGCCCCCATGCGAAACGTCCTTTTAAATAATCCACTTGGAAAAATTCACCTGGTGAACCATTTAAACGATACAGCTCACCAGGAATAATTGTTGAAAGATCGACTAAATATGCTTCAGCCATTAATGCTTTACGTTCATAAACCGCGTATTCATTAATTATCCCTAATTGCTCTGCTTTTCGTGCTCTTTCACGTAAATTGGCAACCTCTTGGCGTAATTCCTGTTCTGACATACTACTATAAGTTAATTCATTCATTTTGGTGTTGCTCCTTTTGTTCAATATATTCTTTTATTTTATCTATTGGAAAGCCCTTTTGATACAGGGCCTGCTTAACTTTTTGATGCAGTTCAAATCCCGTTAGCTTGGTTCCATATTTGCGCCATAGTTTGTCGCCCTGACTTTCTATTAAAAGTCCCCAGTCATCATCATGTCGTTCAATTTTAACTTGCTCAACTATTTCAGTCACAATGGAATAGGAATAACCTTTACGAAGGAGTACATCCTGGATTTTTTGCTTCACTTGAGTCGGCGTTTTATTTTCATTTGAACGAATTGCTTTTTCAGCTAGTTCCATTGCAATCTTCAACTGTTCATCATGACTAAATGTTCCCAATACTTGCTGCTGCAATTCTTTGTCGATGCCTTTTTTTATGAAATCTTGGCGTATAGCTGCGGGACCTTTTTTAGCAGTCCGTTTTCTCGTTTCAAGTAAAGCCTTCGAGTAGCTTTCATCATTTAAAAATCCTAATCCCGTTAGCTTATGAATAGCTTCCTGAATGACAGCTTCCCCATAGCCTAATTGTAACAGCTTTGTTTTCACTTCATGTTCACTTCGCATTTGAAAGCTTAAAAAATTCAGTGCTTTATTAAAAGCCTTTGCAATCTCATCTTCATATTGTATTTCATCTATTTCAATCTGCTCAAGTACTTTGCCTTTTTGCAGACCAAACTTTATAAGTGTACCTTCGTCGACTGCAAATGAATATTTTTCGTTTAAATATATATTATAACGTTGCTGATTGTTTTTTTGCCGTCCGATTTTTGTTATTACTTGCACTGTGCACACCTCACAATAACCTTGTTCATTCTAGTATACATGTTTTTACTTTCTCTTTCATGAAACGGTATACTGAACTAACTAGACTAATTAAAGGAAGGTGTTATTAGTGAGAGTTGCTATTGCAGGCGGTACAGGAATGGTTGGTCGTAAATTGAGTGAACAGCTAATTGAAAACGGACATGAAATAATAATATTGACACGTGGCATGCAACAGATGAAAAATGGCATTCAATATGTACAATGGTTAAATGACGACGCAACCCCTGAGCTTTATGTTAAAAATATTGATGTTTTTATCAATTTAGCCGGGGTATCTTTAAACGATGGTCGATGGACAGAAGAGCAAAAAGAAAAAATTTATAATAGCCGTATGGAAGCAACAGATGAAGTAATCCGTTTATTGCGAAACTTACAGTATAAACCACAAGTTTTAATCAATGCGAGTGCAGTCGGTATTTATCCTGTTTCGGAAACTGCTGTCTACACAGAGCAGTCTGATGAAAGAGCGAACGATTTTTTAGGACAAGTCGTTACACATTGGGAAGAAAAGGCACTTCCAGCCGAGCAACTCGGTATTCGCACTTGCTTAACTCGCTTTGGTGTAATTTTACAAAACGGTGAAGGCGCATTGCCAATGATGGTACTTCCTTATAAATTAGGTTTCGGTGGAACAATCGGATCAGGTAACCAATGGCTAAGCTGGATTCATATAGATGATGTGGTGCGAGCTATGCTTTTGCTAATCTCAGACGAAAGTTTATCCGGACCGATTAATTTTACAACGCCTAATGTTAAAAGAATGAGGGAATTCGGAAAATCGATTGGCAAAGCGCTAAATCGTCCGCATTGGCTCCCTGTTCCAAGTACAGCTTTAAAGCTTGCTCTCGGTGAAAAAAGTATTCTCGTTCTCGAAGGCCAGCACGTAATTCCTGAAAAGTTATTAACAGCAAATTTTGAATTTCAGTTCGCTTCTGTAGAAGATGCCATTCGTAATTTATATAAATGAATAAATTGTGCCGTTTCACGCAACCTAACTTGTAAAAAGGAGGTTGCTTTTTTAATGAAACGACATATTTTAGGCATTAGCTTCGTTTTACTCGTTGCATTAGTCTCATTATCATTTATTTCAGTAGCCGAGGCCGAGGAATTCCACTGGGGCTTTAAACCGAGCAAAAATGGAGAGCCAGTGGAAATTGGAGAGCCTTTAGAAACATTAATGCACAAGTACGGTGCAATTTATAAAGGTAGCCCAGAGAAGAAAATTGTTTATTTAACATTCGATAATGGCTACGAAAATGGTTATACCGAAACCATTTTAAATACGTTAAGGGAAGAAAATGCGCCCGCTACATTCTTTTTGACTGGTCACTATTTGACAAGTGCGACCGATTTAGTGAAAACAATGATTAAAGATGGACATATAATCGGTAACCACTCTTACGGTCATCCGAACATGGCCCGGCTGTCTGCTGATGAAATGAAGAGCGAATGGAAAAAATTCGACGATAAGTTAAATGAACTAACTGGTGTACAACGTACGTATTACGCCCGTCCACCTGAAGGTATTTTTAATGAAGAAGTATTAAAAGTCGGCAATGAAGCGGGTTATCGCCATATGTTTTGGTCCATCGCTTTTAAAGACTGGTTAAAAGATGAGCGACGCGGTGCCCAATATGCTTATGATGCACTAATGGGACAGCTTCATCCTGGTGCAATTATATTGATGCATACTGTTGCACAAGATAATGCCGAAGCGATACCGCAGTTTATAAAAGATGCAAAAGCTCAAGGTTACACTTTCGGCTCTCTTGATGACTTAGTACTTGAACACGAAAAAATATCTCCATATTAGGAAAGTTGCGTACCTTTCTTTCCATTACAATATCCGTTATACTGGAATGATGAAAAGAAAGAAGTGACTCGCACTATTTTTTGGTGCGAGTCACTCTATTTAAAGGACGTGTAAAACTTGAGTGAATTAAAAATGGAAGTCGGGCAAAAGTTCCCGTTAACAATAAAGCGCCTTGGTATTAATGGTGAAGGTGTAGGGTTTTATAAACGAAATGTTGTATTTGTAAAAGGAGCAATTCCTGGAGAAGAAGTAACAGTTAGGCTAACAAAAGTATCTCCTAAATTTTCAGAAGCTGAAATATTGAATATTCGTAAAGCGAGTGAATTCCGTCAAGAAGCACCCTGCCCTGTCTATTCGGAATGTGGCGGCTGTCAATTACAGCATATGACGTATGATGCTCAGCTAGTAAACAAGCGCGATATCGTTGTACAGGCATTTGAAAAATATGCAAAGGAAATTGTAGAATCAGCCGAAATCCGACCAACTATTGGTATGGATAACCCTTGGCATTACCGTAATAAATCTCAATTCCAAGTGCGTAAAGAAGGTAAGCGTGTCTATGCTGGACTCTTTTCAGAAGGAACGAATCAACTTCTGAATATTAATGATTGCCTAGTGCAATATCCTGTAACATCAAAAATTACAGTAGCTACACGAAAAATTTTACAAAAGCTAAACATTCCTATTTATGATGGAAAATCATTAAATGGTTTAGTACGTACTATTGTAGTGCGTACAGGGATGCGCTCTGGTGAAACACAAGTCTGTCTTGTGACAACTCGTCATGAGCTGCCGCATAAAGAGGAATTAATTGAACGCATCAAAAAAATTGATCCGTCAATTGTATCAATTACACAAAACGTAAACCGCGAGAAAACATCTCTTATTTTCGGTAGTGACACATATGTATTAGATGGTAAAGATGCCATCCATGAAAAATTAGGTGAATTCGCATTTGATTTATCAACTCGCGCATTTTTCCAGCTAAACCCAGAGCAAACAGTTCATTTATATAATGAAATAAAAAAAGCTGCTGCACTTACTGGAAAAGAAAATGTAGTTGATGCTTACTGTGGTGTTGGGACAATTGGAATGTGGCTTGCGGAAGGCGCTCGTGAAGTACGCGGAATGGACAATGTCGATGAAGCAATTGCCGATGCAAAATACAATGCCCGTACAAACGATAATTTACAACATGTACGTTTCTTCCCAGGCTCTGCCGATAAATGGCTATTCCGTTGGTCAAAAGAAGATTATCGTCCAGATGTAATTTGTGTAGACCCTCCACGTACAGGATTGGAGCCAGGCTTTATTAGAACAGTACTAAAAATCAAACCTAAGCGTTTCGTATATACATCGTGTAATCCGTCTACGCTGGCACGTGATTTAAAAGATTTATCAAAAGCATATAAAGTGGAGTACATTCAGCCAGTTGATATGTTCCCTCAAACAGCACAGGTTGAGTGTGTTGTAAAATTAACATTAAAGAAATAAGCTATCACCTTCATCAAAATAATTTTGGTGAAGGTGTTTTTCATATCTACCCCCAAATTCTCACACTTTTCATGTAAAATAGAATTTGCTAGGAGGTATTTTAATGAAAAATATTATATTTGTACTAATTACATTCATTCTTTCCTATTGGGGTATTTCGTCTCTTGGAGGTTTTATCTTCCCTAGTAATGATGAAAATTCCGCAACTTCAGCGAGCTCACTGCAGGCTGCTGTTACATTCGGTGGTGTAAATTATTTAAATGTATTTATCTACATAATTTTAGCAATGATTTTAACAACGATTATATTCTTTTCAGTAAAAAGCAGACGTGCCAATTAAGGACGTCTGCTTTTTTCTATAAAGAAAGTTTTTTCGGTTTACCAAAAAACACTACAATTGCTACAATCAACAGCATTACAGCAATGACAAATAAAAATCCACTGTCCGGGAAAATCTCCAAATATAATCCCCCTAATAAAGGCCCCGATAAACTTCCCAGACTAAAGAAGATACCACACAGTAAATTTCCAGTTGGCAATAATTCTTTAGGAGTCAAATCTGTCATATAAGTTATGCCTAACGAGAACATTGAACCAACACTCATTCCGGCTAATAAAAAGGTAGCTGCAACGAATACTTCGGAATTCTCCAATAAGTTGCCGATAAAGAAAAAGCTGCTACCTACCATTAATCCTGAAACGATGACTTTACGGCGTCCAATTTTATCGCCCAATGCACCTAGTGGGAATTGCATCAAAATGGCTCCAATTGAAAAACTCGCTAAAATAATAGAAACATAAGCTAAATCAAAGTCTTTTCGTAACGCATAAACCGGGAATAAAGCATTAAGTGATGACTCCAAAAACCCATACACAAATGGTGGCAAAAATGCTATCCATCCATATTTTACTGCCTTCTTATAACGCGAAAAACTATTTTGATTTGCATCGCCTACTAACGTTTCCGGCTTCTCGTTTTTAATCAGAAAAACTAAAGACCATGCAACAAGGCATAATGCCGATGACACAATAAACGGCACACTTTCGGATATTCTAATAAGCGGTACAAATAAAGGACCAACTGCAAACCCTATCCCAAAAGATAGTCCATAAATAGACATTGCTTTGCCAAGTTTATGGGTAGCGGTCGATGTTGTAATCCATGTTTGGGTTGCAAAATGTAATGCATGGTCACCGATACCGATTAATAATCGCAGAACAAACCAAAAGATAACACTTTTCCAAAATGGAAATAACAATAACGATATAAAAACGAGTGCCCCTCCAAATACAATAATCGGTTTGTAACCATATTTGCGTAACGGCTGCTCAATAAATGGGGAAATCAATAATGTTCCTATGTATAATCCTGTTGCATTCAAGCCGTTAAGTGTAGACGACACGCCATCCCCTTCAAATATGACCGAAATAAGCGGCAACAGCATACCTTGCGAAAAGCCTGAAATTGATACGATAATTACTAAAATAATAAATCTTCGCTGATTATAACTCATTTTATTGTTCTCCCTTAATTCATACATCCTATCGTATCATAGCTTGAAAAATGAGGAAAAATCAACATAGCGAAAATCAATTTTAGAAAAAAACATAAAACCCTAGCCAACTTTATCTCTAAAAGTTAACTAGGGTTTTAAATATCACTTAATTCCATTTTATTCTTGCGTAAACAGTCGTCTCGACTAAATGCCGAAAATGTTTAAACGTCCTCCTTTTTTTGAGTTTGTCTATACAATTCTTTTCCGATCATCTCCTCTTCTTTTAGGTATGAGTTTACTTTATCATAACACTTTAATATTGTAAATATTCAAAATACATAGAACATTAAAATAATTAACAAGTACTATATAATTTCCTATTTTTTAAAGCTAATTTAATAGTTAAGATATATAAATAATATAGAGCGTAAGTTGTCAATTAACTTTTACGGTAGAACGTAGTATAATGTTCGTATGCAAACACAAAAGGAGCATCACGAACTATGAAGCCAATTACGAATAAAGAGCAGCAAGTAACGTATTTAAAGGAACGTTTAGAAATCTTCCTTGAAGTGTTGGATGCTATTGACCCTGAAACGACTGAACTAGAAGACATCGATCGCTTAATTCAAATGATGGATGATTTAGAAGATAAAATGGAACAATTCCAAACACGCGAAGAACAATAAAATCCTATAAGGCTGTGTTAAAAGTGAAATTGACTTTTAACACAGCCTTTCTTCGCAATAGTTTCGATACTCCCTTTTTTTCATTCTTTTGACTACATCCGCTATTATCCGCCAAAATTTCATGTGTTTTGACATTCATTCATGTAAGCGCTCTTTTTTTTCTATTTTAAAAGAGTTATAATGTAATATGGATTATTAATAAGAGTATGATATTCACTATATCGTGAAATATTATGTTCTGACCTATGTCGACGATTCATTTAACGACAAAAATAAACATATTTTTCTGGGGGGAAAAATAAGATGGCATACTTAGAAACTTTAGAAAAAAGTCTTTATTCTTTAGTAACTGAAACATCTACTAACTTACCAAAAGACGTTCGCCGCGCTATTAAAGCTGCCAAAGAAGCAGAAAATGCCGGTACTCGTGCAGCAATGTCATTAGACACGATTACTACAAATATTGTAATGGCTGAAGACAATGTGTCTCCAATTTGTCAAGATACTGGTCTACCAACATTTAAAGTATATACTCCCGTTGGTGTAAACCAAATCGAAATTAAAAAAGCGATCCAAACTGCAATCGCCGCTGCTACTGGTGATGCAAAATTACGTCCAAACTCAGTTGATTCATTAACTGGAAAAAACTCTGGTACAAACATTGGAGCAGGTCTCCCAGTTGTTAAATTTGAACAATGGGAAAATGACTATATTACAGTGAAGCTGATCTTAAAAGGTGGCGGCTGTGAAAACAAAAACATCCAATATTCATTACCAACAGAATTAGAAGGTTTAGGGCGCGCTGGTCGTGACTTAGACGGTATCCGTAAATGTATTTTACACTCTGTATGGCAAGCACAAGGGCAAGGCTGTTCAGCTGGTTTCATCGGTGTCGGTATCGGTGGCGACCGCTCTTCTGGATATGATTTAGCGAAAGAGCAGTTATTCCGTCATGTAGATGATGTGAATCCAATTGAAGACTTAGCAAAATTAGAAAAGTACATCGTAGAAAAATCAAATACATTTGGCGTTGGTACAATGGGCTTCGGCGGTGAAGCTACATTACTGGGTTGTAAAATCGGTGTAATGGACCGTTTACCAGCATCATTCTTCGTATCTGTAGCTTACAACTGTTGGGCTTACCGTCGTATGGCAATCGATATCGATCCAGCTACTGGCGAAATTACAAACTGGCACTACCAAGATGGCGAAAAAATTACTTTCCGTGACGAAGTAAAACAAGACAACTCGGACAATAAAGTAGTTGAACTTGTTGCACCAATTACAGAAGAAAAAATTCGTTCACTTAAAGTTGGGGACGTAGTGAAGATCTCTGGTCGTATGTACACAGGTCGTGACGCAATTCACCATCACTTAATTGGTGAAGGTGTCGAAGCACCAGTAGACTTAGACGGTCAAATCATTTACCACTGTGGTCCAGTAATGGCGAAAGACGAAGCAGGCAACTGGGTCGTAAAAGCTGCTGGTCCAACAACTTCAATTCGTGAGGAGCCATACCAAGGCGATATCATGAAAAAATTCGGTATCCGTGCTGTTATGGGTAAAGGCGGTATGGGACCAAAAACACTAAAAGCACTTAACGAGCATGGTGGTGTTTACTTAAATGCTATCGGCGGTGCTGCACAGTACTATGCAGACTGCATTAAGTCAGTTGATGGTGTAGACTTAATGGAATTCGGTATTCCAGAAGCAATGTGGCACTTATCTGTAGAAGGGTTCACAGCTGTAGTAACAATGGACTCTCACGGGAACTCATTGCATGCAGATGTAGAAAAATCTTCATTAGATAAGTTAGCGCTTCATGCAGAACGTGTATTTTAATCTTATATAATTTTAGCAACTCACTTCCATTTGGGGGTGAGTTGCTTTTTGCGTTTCCTAACTTTTAAAATATTCTGTTTATTGGCAGCGTAATTTGTGTTATATTATTTTCTAATAAATGGTATAAGGAGTGCTTGAATGTTTTTTATTAAAATATTTGTTAATTTATTATTTATAGTAGCTCAAATACATTTTAGTACAACTTATCAATACAAGCACAGTTTACTGGTCGCTGTTCTTTATACAACATATGCCTACATTATTTTTCCTCATGTCACATACGGTTTTATATATGTATTTCTTCTTATAATGTTATGGTTACTTTTTTCCGCCTCATATTTTCAGCGCAATCACTTATTTGATTCATATAAAAGTCGTACAGAATCTAAATGATTCTGTACGACTTTTTCTTTTTATTTTACTGAACTAATTGTGCTTTATCTGCCGGCTCGTTATAAACATCTGTATCTAACTCATTTGTTACCCGGCTGGATACAACTCCCGAAACCATGGAGCCACTAACATTAAGCGCTGTACGCCCCATATCGATTAATGGCTCTACCGATATTAAAATACCTGCCAAAGCTATCGGTAAATCCATTGCCGATAGTACAATGATGGCAGCGAATGTTGCGCCACCGCCAACACCGGCTACACCGAATGAGCTAATTGCTACAATTAATATTAATGTTGCAATAAAGCCTGGGGATAATGGATTTATACCTACTGTTGGGGCAATCATAACCGCTAACATCGCTGGATATACACCTGCACAGCCATTTTGCCCAATCGATAAACCAAATGAACCTGCAAAGTTCGCAACTCCATCCGGAACACCCAGTCGTTTCGTTTGTGTTTGTATATTTAATGGTAATGCACCTGCACTTGAACGTGAAGTGAAGGCAAACAGTAATACTTCTGCTGATTTTTTCACATATGTTAACGGACTTAATCCTGTTAATGCGACAATAACTAAATGCAATAAGAACATAGCAATTAACGCGACATATGAAGCTAAAATGAATTTACCTAAATCCATAATCGCACCTAAATCACTCGTTGCAACTGTTCGTGCCATAATTGCAGCTACACCGTATGGAGTTAAACGTAAGATAATGCGTACTACTCCCATTATTAAACCATATATAGCTTCGACACCTTTTTTCACGTTCGCTGCTGTTTCTTCTTCTTTACGACGAAGCGTTAAATAACTAAAGCCTAAAAACGCTGCAAAAATAACAACTCCAATTGTTGATGTTGCGCGGGATCCTGTTAGATCTGCAAATGGATTTGCCGGGAACATTGTTAATATTTGTTCAGGTAAAGTAGTAACCTCAGCCGAACGTTCTACTAACGACTCCCCACGTGCAATTTCTGCTTCCCCTTGCATAATTTGTGTGGCATCTAAATCAAATGCAACTGTAGATGCAATACCTAAACCAGCTGCTATTGCTGTAGTACCTATTAGTACAGATAGAATAACCGCTGCTGTTTTCCCTAAATTCTTTCCAAATGTTACTTTAGTAAATGCTGCTAATATTGAAATAAAAACTAAAGGCATTGCAATCATTTGTAATAATCGTACATAACCATTCCCTACGATGTTATACCACGGCATAGTTTCTGTAATTGCATCGGATTCCACCCCGTATGCGAATTGTAGCCCTATTCCGAGTAAAATTCCTAATCCTAGTGCGATAAATACGCGATTAGAAAATTTAACATGCTTTGTTTTAAGGAAATATAAAAATGTAATAACAATGATCAACAAGGCAATATTAAGTAAAACGAATAAATTCAACTTAAACTCCTCCTATTTAATAAAATGTACTTAATTATATTACTCTATAATCCTTATAAGTCAAGTTGGTATTTATTATTCTTATTTATTGTATGTTATTTACAAAATAAGATGATTATATTATAATTATTCTAAATAAGAAATAATTATAATATAATTGAAATTCATTATCAGTTGATTTAACAATGATATTCATTATCAAGGAGGTAAATATGAAAAACTCTAATCGAGAAAAGTTATCATTAAATGAGAAAATTATAGAACATAAAGAATTGATAGCTGCCTTAGTTTCAGGCTTTATTATTTTGCTGGCATGGAGGATGGAATCCACCGATCAAACAACCGCAGCTGTCATTGCATATTTAACAGCTTTTGTAATTGGCGGTTATGCAAAAGCAAAAGAAGGCATTGAAGATACAATTGAAAACAAATCTTTAAATGTAGAAATGTTAATGATTTTGGCAGCCATCGGTTCAGCCATTATTGGATACTGGATGGAAGGTGCCATATTAATCTTTATATTTGCCTTAAGTGGCGCACTTGAAACATACGCTATGAACAAAAGCCATCGTGAAATTTCTTCTTTAATGGAATTACAGCCTGAAGAAGCCTGGCTTGTACGAGGCGGATTTGAACCTATTAAAGTATCTGTAAAAGATTTAAAAGTAAATGACCATATTTTAGTGAAGCCTGGAGAGCGTATTCCTGCCGACGGAAAAATTTTCAAAGGGATTTCAACTGTCGATGAAGCAGCTATTACAGGTGAATCAATGCCGATTACGAAAAATATTGACGATGAAGTGTTTGCAGGGACAGTGAATTTAAATGGAGTTTTAACTATTAGTGTAACGAAGCAAAGCGGAGAAACTTTATTTCAAAAAATTATTACTCTTGTACAATCTGCGCAAAGTGAAAAGTCTCCATCACAGCAATTTATCGAACGTTTTGAAGGTCTATATGTAAAAGGGGTTTTAATTGCAGTCGCAATCATGATGTTTTTACCTCACTATTTATTAGGCTGGGATTGGACAACAACATTTTACCGCGCAATGGTGCTGTTGGTAGTGGCATCTCCTTGTGCCCTTGTAGCATCCATTATGCCCGCTACCCTATCTTCCATCTCAAATGGTGCCAGAAACGGTATTCTAGTAAAAGGTGGCCTACATTTAGAACATTTGAATACATTACGTGTCTTAGCTGTCGATAAAACTGGAACACTTACACAAGGGACACCTGCAGTAACAGATTTTATCGTTCGTGAGGATTTAAATAAAGATGATACATTGGCATTAATCGCGGGCATTGAAGGACAATCAAACCACCCTCTAGCACAAGCGATTACTTCATTTGCTAAACAACAAAATGTCATTATCCCACAAAATATAACGATTGAAGATATACCCGGGTATGGGATAAAGGCACAGTATAAAGAACAACATTATACAATTGGAAAGCCTGATTTTGTCGGTAAAGATTTGGCCGTTTCTTTTTCGGATGGAGCATTGCAGCAATTAGGGAATGAAGGAAAGACAGTTGTATTTTTAAAAGACCAAAACGGGATTGCAGCATTGGTCGCCCTAAAAGATATAGTACGAGATGAAGCGAAAAAAGCAGTTGCGGCACTGAAGGAACTTGGCATTGATGTCATGATGCTTACTGGTGACAATGAAGCGACAGCAAAAACTATTGCAAATGAAGCTGGTGTGACTAACTATGTTGCAGAATGTTTACCTGAAACAAAGGTCGAACATATTAAGCAGTATAAGCAATCGTACGGCAATGTTGGTATGGTGGGTGATGGGATTAACGATGCCCCAGCGCTAGCAACTGCTTCTGTCGGGATTGCAATGGGTGGCGGTACGGACGTGGCACTCGAAACAGCCGATGTTGTATTAATGAAAAATGACCTTTCAAAAATCGCCTATGCGGTTAAGCTTTCTCGAAAAATGCAAAGAATCGTCAAACAAAATATTATTTTTTCGTTAACAGTCATCGCAATTCTCATCATCTCAAACTTTTTCCAGGCCATTAGCCTCCCTCTTGGGGTTATTGGTCATGAAGGAAGTACGATTCTAGTTATTTTAAATGGCCTGCGTATGTTGAGCAAAAATGTTTAGTGGCATGCTACCAAAAATAACCAACTGACAATAACCATAAATAAAGCACGACGCCTAAATATTTATGGCGTCGTGCTTTTTATGTGACACAATCACTTAGAAAACAGGTGTCTTTGCATTCTTTTTATTGTTCTTGGCAATCTGTCTTTTTTGGAATGTGGCATTTAATATTCCACCCAAAATTAAAATCATTCCAGTAAAGTACAGCCAAAGCATTAGTATAATGACTCCGCCAATACTGCCGTAAGTAGCACTAAAATTGCCGAAATTATTAATATAAAATGAAAAGCCATAAGTTAATGCAAGCCAACCTAGTGTTGCCAATATTGAACCTGGTACAACACTAACAATTGTTAATCGAGGATCAGTATTAGGAACAATCCAGTACATAACTGTTAATAAAAGGAAAATAAGAGTAGGCGGCATAATCCAGCGCATTGTATTCCAAAGACCCGCTAATGATTCTTCGATACCAAAATAGCCGAACACTACATTCCCGATTTGCTGTCCAAAAACCGGTAAGACAAGCGCTACTAAAATAATAATAACGAGTGAAATAGTAAATACAAGAGACCAAATACGATTTATAAAACCTGCTCTAGCTTCTACATCATAGGCACGGTTTAAAGTTTTCATTAGTGCGTCAACAGCACGCGACGCTGACCAAATAGTACCGATAATACCAATTGAAAGTAATCCGCCATTTTGATTGGATAGTACTTCCGAAAGTGTACCTTCTATAAGACCATAAACTTCCTCAGGCATAATGTCACTTAAGAAGTCGAATACTTGCCCTTGCTCTAAATTTAAATAAGGTAAGAGTGTTACCATAAAAATAAGCATCGGGAAAAATGACAGTAAAAAGAAATAAGCAAGTAGCGCACCCATCCCCGACATATCAACTTTTTGAATGCGGTATATTAAATCCTGAAAAAAACCTTTTGTCGTTAAAATATTAATATGACTAGGATCTGGTGAAACATATGATTTAATAAGTGAAATCTTTTCTTTAAATTCTTCTTTCTCTCCCATATAGCCACCACCTTTTGAATTATCCAGATAGAAAGAGTACTGAATACCTTTTAATCAGGATAATGCCCTAACGGATGTCCCGTGCTTTTAAATTACCCCAAGGAAAAGTCTGTTACAATGAGGCGAATTTAATTAGCTAACTTGTTCATCCTTTTTTGAAAATGCATCAATCGTTTCTGAAACCATACTTTGAATCGTAGTTGGCAATTCTTTAATATCATTGCCGTTCTGCAAAATAGACTGAATACTATCATTTACTGTTCCGTAAACTGTTTGAGCCTGCTCGACTTTCGACTCAACTAACGCTAATAGTTCGTCACGGTTTTCAGCGTAATAAACGACCGTATCTTTTGCATTTTTCGCTGTCTTTACAGTATGCTCTCTTGTTTGCTTATCTAACATACTTATTGCTGCACCAGTTACTGCTCCAATTGCTATAAACGGTAATAGTTTACTTTTCATTTTATACTCTCCTCCTGTTTATGCTTTCATATTCCCATAAAAATTTCCTATAAAACTTTTCTATATTCATTTTAGCGAATGTTTGTTATTTTTAAAAGTAATCCCAAAACTTTTACGGGTTGACAAGAAGTGCCTTGCATGAAATGATATTTTTGTAAACATTGAAAGGTAGGGCAAAAAATATGGACTTATCCAACCCATCACAACAAAATGTCAATTATATGATAGAACAAATCAAAGAAAAACTACGTATGGTAAACGTTGACGCTATGCAATCAGAGGCATTCGATGAAAATAAATACGAAGATCTACAATATTTATATGAAATGGTAATGAAACGTGACTCATTCAGCCCTAGTGAAATGAATGCAATTGTTGCAGAGTTAGGATCACTTCGTAAGTGAAAGTAGAGTATAAAAAGGAAGCTCATCGATATTTTTCGACGAGCTTCCTTTTATTTCATACATTATTCCCCAGGAAATACCGATTATTTATTAAGTTCGACAGCAATTTTTGCGCCTACACGTGCATTGTGTTTAACTAAGGCAATATTGGCATCAAGCGACTTGCCTTCTGTCAGTTCCTTTACTTTACCTAGCAGGAATGGTGTTACATTTTTACCTGCAATACCTTGTTCTTTTGCTTCTCTTAATGCATTGTCGATAATGGCATCAATTACACTTGATTCCATAGCATCCTCAGCTGGAATTGGGTTGGCGATTAATGCCCCACCACGTAACCCTAAATCCCATTTCGCGCGTAAAATAGCCGCAGTTTCTTCTGCAGAATCAACACGAATGTTTACATCAAATTCACTTTCGCGTGCATAAAATGCCGGTAATTTGTCAGTACCGTATCCGATTACCGGTACACCTTTTGTTTCTAAATATTCTAATGTTAAGCCGATATCTAAAATCGACTTTGCGCCTGCACATACAACAGCAACATTTGTTATCGCTAATTCTTCCAAGTCTGCAGAAATATCCATTGTTGTTTCCGCACCACGGTGAACCCCGCCAATACCACCTGTTACGAATAATTCAATACCTGCTAACTCTGCGCAAATCATTGTTGCAGCTACTGTAGTTGCCCCGATTTTTTTAGTAGCTAGTAAATAGCCGATATCACGGCGACTCGTTTTAGCTACCCCTTGTGCATTTCCAAACATTTCTAGCTCTTCATCGGATAAACCGATTTTGATTTTCCCGTCGATTAATGCAATTGTTGCTGGTACTGCACCACCATCACGAATAATTTGTTCTACTTCACGAGCTGTTTGTACGTTTTGTGGATAAGGCATCCCATGTGAAATGATTGTCGATTCAAGGGCGACTATTGGTAGACCTTTCTCTTTTGCTTCTAACACCTCTTGTGAATATGATAAATATTGTTCCATTATAAATTCCTCCATTCAAGTAATTTTTCCTTTGTTAAATCTTCACGGACTGTTTTGTCCGATTGTAATGTTTTTGATGCATTTGTTAAACCAAGTTGGATTGCTTCTTTAAAGTCCTCATTGTTTAGTACCCCATGTAAAAATGCACTCACAAAAGCATCACCTGCACCTGTAACATCCACAATTTTTTTTGTTGGAGCGGCTTTATAATGTGTCACTTTATCAGCGTGACCAGCCATTACTCCATGTTCCCCTAATGTAAGGACAACATATTCTGCGCCTTTTTGCATCATTGTCTTTACTGCCATTTCATACTTACCGTACGTATCCAGCTTCGTGTTCAAATACATTTCTGCTTCATCACGATTGCATATAAAGTAATGCACTCCGTGTAAATCCTGTGGCATGTTCTTCATTTTAGGTGATGAAACAGGAATAATAGCGAATGGAATTTTGCGCTCATGGGCAAACTCCCTTACATATTCCACTGTTGCTAACGGGCAGTTTAAATCAATTATTAAACAACTCGCATTTTGCATAATGGCTTCGTACTTCTTCAGGATGCTTGGTGATAATTGTTCATATATCTCCATATTCGCCATTGAAATTACCAGTTCCCCAGTATGCGCCAATACTGCTGTGTATGATCCCGTTTTATAATCTTTTAACTTTTCTACTAAATCAAGACTCATCGTAGCATTGCAATTTTGTTCAATATATATGGCATCATGATCATCACCCATTACGGTAATCAATGAAACACGATTGCCTAAGCGACCTATATTTTCTGCTATGTTACGAGCCACTCCACCAACTGTTTCAGTGACCGAAGCAGGATTCGATGTACCTAATTGGACATGTTGCTCAATTATAAACTTACGGTCAACATTAGCACCGCCAATTGCGATAATATGATTCTTTTCTGGTAAGACATATGCTCGCCCTAGAATTTCTCCGCGTTTAATCAATGACGAGATGATATTTGCAAGTGCTGGCCTCGACATCCCTAATTGCTCTGCCATTTCCTGTTGAGACAGATAGGGATTTTTCTTAATCAATTGGAAGATTAGCTTTTCTTTTTCATTCAACTACATCACCTCCGAACGAACATTTGTTTATTATTATAAACTTTTGTTTAAAAGATGTCAAAAATAAAAAATGCCGTTTAGAAAGATTTCTCTCTAAACAGCATTTTATTACTCCACAATTAAATCTCCATTTTCGGTTATACGTGGTTGTACAAGAACCTCTACACGTCGATTTTTTGCTTTTCCTTCTTCAGTATCATTGGAGGCTATTGGCTGGAATTCACCGAACCCTTTTACACTGAAGTATTTTGGATCAAGCTCTGCATTACCTGTAACAACTTCCTTCATAAAGTTCACGGCACGCATAACAGATAAATCCCAGTTCGAATCAAATTCTGAATTATTGATTGGAACATTATCTGTATGACCAGTAATAATGATATTACGAGGTGGGTCAAACATTAACAGTTGTGCAATTTCATCAGCAATGGTCGCATACTCGACCTTTACTTCGGCACGCCCCATATCGAATAAAATACTATCACGAATCGTAATTAACAATCCTTCTTCTGTCAATTTCGTTTCGAACTGATTTTCCAATTCATTAATTGCAATGAACTCATCCACACGGTTTTGTGTTTCTAGTAGGCGTTCTTGGTCCTCCATATATTTGGAAACACCAGATTGAATATTGGACGTCGACCCATTTGGTGTTTGAACTACTGATGGGTTGTCCATGACACCTGTACCACTAGTAAAAATTTCATTGAATACAGCAGACATTTGCTGCAGTTTTGTTTCGTCTACTGAACTTGATGCAAATAGGACGATAAATAATGCTAATAATAAAGTTAAAATATCCGCATAAGGTACTAGCCATGATTCGTCCACATGTTCCTCATGCTTTTTATGTTTCTTACGCTTCCTTGCCAAGGCCACCCGCCCCGCTTTCCGTAATTTGCTTACGTTCTTCCATCGTTAAATATGAAGCAAGCTTTTGCTCGATTACTCGTGGGGCTTCACCTTCAAGTACAGATAAAATCCCTTCAATCATCATCTGCTTTTGCTTAACTTCTACAGAAGATTTACGTTTTAACTTATTGGCAAATGGATGCCATAACACATACCCCGTGAAGATACCTAATAATGTAGCAACAAAGGCTGCGGAAATCGCTACCCCTAATTTATCGATATCAGTCATATCTTTTAGCGCTGCTATAAGCCCTACTACTGCCCCTAATACACCAAGAGTTGGCGCATATGTACCTGCTTGAGTAAAAATTCCGGCACCACTTGCATGGCGGTCTTCCATTGCTTCTACTTCCTCTGATAGCACATCGCGAATATAGTCTGCATTTTGACCATCTATTGCCAATGTTAAGCCATTTTTTAGGAAAGGATCTTCAATTTCGGACGCTTTGCTTTCGAGCGCCAATAACCCTTCACGACGGGCTAAATCTGCCCACTGTGAAAACATTTTGATTAAATCAATATCACTTGCTAATTTTGTTTCTGTAAATAAAATTTTAAAGAGTTTTGGAATTCTTTTTAATTCCTTCATTGGGAACGCAATTGTTACCGCTGCAATCGTACCAAAGATAATAATTAAAATAGCGGCAGGATTCAATAATGCGTCAGGTGTTACGCCTTTCAAAAACATCCCTAGTAAAAGAGCGAAAAAGGCAAGTATAATCCCAACAACCGATGATATATCCATATGTAGTACCTCCAAATTACTATGTCTTTTCTTATTTCGGTATATTTATCTTTTTATTAACTTCCTTTACACTAGTAATAGAACAATTTTTATATTTTTCGATAGAATTATTATTTTTATCACAATTTAATAATGATGTATCGAAAAATACTACATTTTACGACAATTACTGGAGGAGTGTTTCAAATGAATTCAATGTTCGAAAGTAAGTTAACAAAGTATGCGGAATTGGCAGTAAAAATCGGTGTAAATATACAACCAAATCAATATTTGTATATCGCGGCTTCCATTGAATCAGCGCCATTTGTACAAGTTGTGACTAAGATCGCCTATGAGACAGGAGCAAAGCAAGTATTTGTAGATTATACAGATGACCAAATTACGCGTACTCGTTACGAGTTAGCACCGGATGATTCATTTGACTTCTTCCCTCCGTGGAAAGTACAAGAACGTGAATGGCTTGCAGAACAAGGTGCGGCGTTTATGAGCATCGTATCGCAAAGTCCTGATCTATTAACTGGTATCGATTCAAAACGCATTGCAACTTTCCAAAAAGCAGCTGGAACTGCTTTAAATAAATACCGCCAATATGTACAGTCCGATAAAATCAGCTGGACTGTTATTGCAGCTCCTTCTAAGCAGTGGGCTCAAAAGGTATTTTCGGATTTACCTGAACAGGAACAAGTGGAAGCATTATGGGAAGCAATCTTTAAAGCGACACGTGCTGATTTAGAAAACCCTGTTCAAGCTTGGGCACAGCACAATGATAATTTACATGAAAAAGTAGATTATCTAAACAATAAAAACTACGCTAAATTGCACTATACAGCGCCAGGAACAGATTTAACAATAGATCTTCCGAAAGGTCATTTATGGTGCGGGGCAGGCAGCGTCAATGAAAAAGGCGACGAATTTATGGCCAATATGCCGACAGAAGAAGTATTTACAGTCCCGCATAAAAATGGCGTTAACGGGTATGTATCTAGTACAAAGCCACTTAGCTATGGCGGCAATATTATAGATAATTTTAAAATTACTTTTGAAAATGGGCGCATTGTTGATGTTGAGGCTGAACAAGGCGAGGAAGTATTGAAAAACCTTGTAGCGACAGATGAGGGTTCTCATTATCTAGGGGAAGTGGCTCTTGTACCTTTCCATTCACCTATCTCTGAATCGAATATTTTATTTTACAATACATTATTCGATGAAAATGCATCAAACCACTTAGCCATTGGCAGTGCATATGCGTTTTGCTTGGAAGGTGGGAAAACGATGTCACAAGAGGAGTTAAGAAAGCACGGGTTAAATGACAGTATTACTCATGTTGACTTCATGATTGGTTCTGCACAGATGAATATTGATGGGATTACGAAAGATGGCCAGGCAGAAGCTATTTTCCGTGATGGAAACTGGGCATTCTAAATCTTCAAGATGTCGCCATATTTACAAATCATTCTGTAATAAATGCATAAATTACCCTACAATGTTCCAATTTATTAGGTTATAATTGGTTAATGATTCTTATTATAAAATAGAGAGGAGTTTTTATGATGTTTGATCACCGTCATCCGTTTTTGTCTGACTACTATACGCTAGTTTTAGGTTTCTCGGCAGTTATTCTTATTCTCTTAGTAATGTTTATCATGTACTTACGAATCGGATTACAATCTCATGACTCTGTTATAGTAGATTCAAAGGCCAATGCATTTGCGCCAAACGAAAAATCACTAGATGGTCACCACCATCATTAATATTTTTCACAACCGTTCTATTTGAGCGGTTGTTTTTTATTACCGAATTACTGCTTTAGTTCTCTTTATTTATTAAATTTTTATCTTTAATCGCGTACATTTGTTTGAATTATCTAAATAATATTTTAAAATGGATATAGATATGAAAGGGGTATGAAAAATAAATGTCTGCATTACAAAATATTTTAGAATTTAATGAAAAATTTGTAGCTGAAAAGCAATATGAAGAATACGCGACAACGAAATTCCCTGATAAAAAAATTGTTGTTTTATCTTGCATGGATACGCGATTAGTGGAATTATTACCAAAAGCAATGAACTTACGTAATGGGGATGTAAAAGTTGTTAAAAGCGCTGGCGCAATCGTAAATCACCCATTCGGGGGCATCATGCGCAGCATCTTGGTAGCTGTGTATGAATTAAAGGCTGATGAAGTTTATGTTATTGGTCATTATGATTGCGGTATGAGTGCAGTTGACTCAAATGTTATGATTGGTCATATGCTTGAGCGTGGTGTAAAACAGGAAACGATAGATGTTATTAACTATGCACGTATTGATTTAAAAGAATGGTTACGAGGTTTCGGCGATATTAAAACGAGTGTTTTAAAAAGCGTTGACTTAGTAAGAAACCATCCATTAATGCCGGCTGGTGTTCCTGTACACGGTCTAATCATTGATCCTGAAACTGGTAAATTAGATTTAGTATCTGATGGATCTGACAAAGTAAAATAATAAGCTATAGCGCTCACCCAAAGTATTTTTTAGGTGAGCACTATAGCTTTTTTTATAGCCTTAAAAATGTGGAACTTATCTATTTTTATATTCTCGCTGTAATATTGCGTACATATAATGATCAACCCATTTACCATTTATAAATAATAATTCTCGGAGTAAACCTTCTCTCGCAAATCCTGACTTCTCTAAAACACGTATAGAGCCCAAATTTTGAGGAGCCACATATGCTTCAATGCGATGAATATTTAAAGTTGTAAATGCGAACTCCATTACTAAACGAACTGCTTCGGTTACAATGCCTTTTCCTATAAATTTTTCATCCATGGAATAACCTATAAAGCCGCTAGAGTATGGTAATCGTTTTATAGAATAGAGCGAAATATGACCAATCAGCTGACCTGTTTCATTATGGAAGATACCAAAGGAAAATTCTCTATTTGTTTGCAAAAGATGCATGCTCTCCAATATTTTCTTGTACTGTGTCTCTTCTGTATAAAATTCATCCCGATGTAACGGTTCATATGTTGACCAGTAAAACTTATTATCTACTAATAGCTTTGTCAATGCTCTTGCATCAGACAGGGTAAAAGTACGCAATGAACATTGTTGCCCAATAAGTTGAACCATTGGACCCTCCTTCTTTTGAAATAGCTTGAATAAGCTTTTCATTTAACTCACCTACATTTCACAGCCAAACTTATTTATCCGTTTATGACTTTTTCTTTTTTTGCTTTGGCTGTATTTCTATAAATTCAGGCAGTGTACTTTCTGCTGCTTGTTCATTATGATTTTCAAAAACATTAGTAAGTTGAAGACCCCGTTTTGTTATTTGATTCTCAATTTGAGCAACAGCTTCTTTTAGCACTTGTACTCGTGCATAAAATTTATCGTTGCCAGGAATTAAACACCAAGGGGCATTTTCTGTATTTGTTTTAGCAAACATCTCATCTGCCGCTTCTATATATAAATTAAACTTTTCACGATTTCGCCAATCTTCATCTGTTAGTTTCCATGATTTATACGGATCTTCCGCTCTTTCCATGAAACGCTTCAATTGCTCATCTGCATCTATATGAATCCAGAATTTAACTATAATATAATCTTCATCTGTTAATTGCTTTTCAAAACCATTAATTTCGTTATACGCCCGCTGCCATTCATGTTCTTTTGCAAAGCCTTCGATGCGTTCCACTAATACACGACCATACCAGGAACGGTCAAAGATGGCAATCTGTCCATGCTGGGGTAACTTCCTCCAAAATCGATGCATATAATGATAACGCATTTCGTGTGGCTGTGGTGCGGAAATTGGCGAAACGATTAATCCACGGGGATCAATGTGTTCTGTTAATCGCTTAATGGCCCCCCCTTTTCCTGCTGCATCCATTCCTTCAAATACGAAGATGAGACCGATTTTATTGTTGTATAAAAATTGCTGAATATTAAGCACTTCATACTGCAGCTCTTTCAATTGCTTTTTGTATAGCTTCTTATCCAATTTTAATGTTAGATCCAAATCATTTAGTTTCTTCATTCAACGGCCTCCTCTATTACGAATCCTTACATATATTTTACTTGAAAGTGTATGAAAATGGTAATTGTTGTTGTGATTTATTTGAATCGTTTGATTATTTTATGTTGATTTAAACACCCGCTAGAACAAAAGTAAAAAACGTGGCCGCATTATATGCTTCCACGTTTTCTAATTAGTCTTCTAATGTTGTTAAAATAATTGGTTTGTCTTTTGTTACAATAATTGAATGTTCAATTTGAGCGACTAATGATTTATCCGGAGTGACAAATGTCCAACCATCCCCAGATTCGACAATATGCTCTGCCTTTGCTGAAATGAATGGTTCTACTGCTAAAACCATCCCTTCCTTCATAATTGTTGTATCCCAGGCATCATAATAGTTTAATACGTGGTTTGGCTCTTCATGCAATGATTTTCCTAAACCATGCCCCGTTAAGTTCATAATAACCGTTAGGCCATGATCACGCGCTTCACGTTCAACTGCTTTACCAATTTGATTTAATTTTGAACCTGCTTTAACTTTTGTCATTGCACGTTCAAATGCTGATTTTGCTACAGAACAAAGCTTTTCTTTATCCTCGTAGCCTTCCCCGACAACGAAGGAAATACCAGTATCTGCAAAATACCCATCCAATGAACCTGATACGTCAATGTTGACAATATCGCCTTCTTGAATCACTTTACTACCTGGAATACCGTGTGCCACTTCATGATTCACTGAAATACAAGTATAGCCAGGGAAGTCATATTCACCTTTTGGACCTGAAATTGCGCCAGCCTCGGCAAACATTCGCCCTGCAATTTCATCCAATTCTTTTGTTGTCACGCCCGGTACTGTCGCCGCTTTCATCGCTTCACGAATTTCAGCACAAATACGTCCTATTTTTTTAAAAGCTTTGATTTCTTCTTGTGTTGTAACAATCATGTGTAACTTCCTTCCTCTAAACAATGTCTACCCTTAACTATAACATACTTAAAATCGGTTGTAAGTGTTCATTGTTTTTTTAAATGATGTGTTTAAATCCAGGAATTATGTGCAAAAATGAAGTATAGATTAGAGTACATTTATAATAAAAAACAAACTAGATTTGAAGATGACAATCCGCACTTCAAACCTAGTTCTATATTAATAATTAAACTTATTGTACTTTTTGCAATAAACGTGGTGCAGACGTGAATAATAAGATGGCAATAATAGCTGTAATAATTGTTGCTGGCAGCATGTAGGAACCGTTGTAAATAATTGAATACATCCATACGTTATCGTCGCCTGCAAATTCCTTAAAGAAGACAACTCCGGCAAGTAAGTGGCAAACTAATCGTAAAGATCCACCTAATAACGTACCTATTACAATGTAAAGCGCCATTTTTGTTTTATTTAGTGATTGCGTTGCTTGTAATAAAGGCTTTCTTATAATTGCCGCTAAACCTACTACAGTAAAAGCAAGACCATAATCAAGAATTGCCTGAAGCCAGTGGACAATATAAGCTCCAAACATCATCTGCATTATTCCGATTAGTAGGCCAGTTGCAAGACCTGCTGTTAACCCCCAACGAATTGCCATTAAAATAATAGGAACCATTACAAAGCTAATCGATCCACCTTGCGCCCACATTTTAAATGATATTTGATCCAGCACCAGTCCGACGGCAGCGAAAATCGCTATTTCCACCATCATAAGTAATCTCTTTTTGTCCATAACAATGCTCCTTTCCTTTTTCCGATGTAACAGAAGTGAAGAAGGAATAGAAATCCATCTGCAAAAATAAAAAAAACGATAATCAGGACAAAAGCCTGACTATCGTTTGAACAGTCGGTTTCTATCCACATCCCTACGCAAGTGCTAACTTACAGGTTCAAAGAGTCAGTGCAATTACGTGCACAATCTCAGCCGACTTACTCGGCTCCCCTTGTGGTACATCTAAATAAATATTGTTTGAACAAATTAATTGTATCGAATATTTTTCCAACTTTCAACAGACGATTTTTTTGTAACTAAATTCTAGACCGTTCGTATACATACAAAGGAGTGAATGAAATGGATCAATCAAAAGGATTAAGTGCATTAAGCTATTTAAGCTTTTACTTTGCACCCTCTATCTTGCCGTTCATTATATATGTTGTTTCAAAAGATGATTTTGTAAGGGAGCACTCGAAAAAGGCTTTTATTACCCAACTTATTCCGATTGCTTTTGGTGTTTTGTATATTATTTACTTTTTTATTTCGCTATTTTTGACTCATGAAACTTTGGCGATACAGGATTTCTTTGTAAGTTCGCATTTTATTGCCCTTGTTGCTTTACTGATTATCTTTTCAATTACGGGAATTTGGAATTTAGTGAAAGCTATTAAAGTTTTACGTTAATGTTTATGAAAGCTCCTTAATTGGGTATATTTCTTATACGAAATGATATTCGTTAAGGAGTGTATACGTATGAAACTAAACAAACTTGTTAAAACAGCAATTAAATTCGGTCCAATACTTTATCCCATCATAAAAAAAATGATGGATAAAAAATCTACTCCGCAACGTGCAACAACTACACGACGAGCTACAAAGCGTTAACACAAAAACACATTTCACTCAGTCTTTCGTGTGAAATGTGTTTTTTTGTACAATCATTTATTTAATAATAATTTCTGTTTTACTATAGCCTTCTTTTAGCTTTTGTACTTGTAAAATGGCCGGCATCGCTGCTTTAAGTTCCGCGACATGTGAAATGACACCGATTAAGCGACCCGTTTGCTGTAGGTCAATTAAAATATCGATAGCGCGTCGTAATGCTTCTTCATCCAACGTACCGAAGCCTTCATCGATGAACATAGTATCAATATGCACACTGCCCTGAACACTTTGAATAACATCCGCCATTCCTAAAGCTAGTGAAAGCGAAGCATTGAATTTTTCACCTCCGGATAATGTTTTAACATCGCGTGTTTGCCCAGTGTTGCTATCATATACATCAATACTTAACCCGCTTTGTGCATTTCCTTCTTTACGACCCGTTGACTTTAAAAAATACTGACCATTTGATAAAACACGTAGTCTTTCATTTGCAGCTTGTGTTACTTTTTCTAAATAGCCTATTTGCGCAAATCGTTCAAAAGAAATTTTCGCTTCATTCTGTCCACGAATTAAATCATATACATGTTCGACTTGCATTAATTTTTCTTTATAATCTTCTATTTGTCGAGCTGATTTTTCAAGCTTTTCTAAAGTTTCCCCACACTGTAATGCGTAAGAATGGACTAATTTCACTTCTGAATATTGGGCTTCTATTTGCTCATTAAGCAGCGAAATCTGTTGCTCAATAGCCTTCAAATCCGCCAATTCTTTTCCCTCTAACATTTGTTGTTCTTCTGCAATTTGCACTGTTAAAGTATGGACATTTTGCTTATAGCTCTCTAATGTTTCCTGTATTTGTTGTTGAACCTGCTGAGATAGTAGCGCTTGTTTATATGCTTCTATATGGAAGCCTTCTTGTAAGAGTGCAGACTCAAATGCAGATTGCGCTATTTTACTTTCCTGTTGTTTCTCAGTTAAATTCTTTGTAGCATGCTCATAATTCACTTCACATGTCTTTTCTTCCAATTGAATATTTTGCAATGCTTCCAATGCCTTTTGTATCGCTTCTTTTAAATGACGATATTTCTGCTGCAGGCTTGTCAACGCTTCCGTAACTTGTTGGACGGTTGAAAACTGCGGTAGTAAAGACTTTTCACTTTGCTCAAGCTTACCCTTTTCTTGTGCATATTGTTTATCAATTTCCGATACATACTGCTGCCCTTTTTCAATTCGCCCTTGGAGCATTTCTTTACTTTGCAAAATCTGTTCCAAATTTTTCTTTTCCATTAATAGTTGTGCTTGTTGCTGTTTTTGCATCGATAATTGGTTCGTCAATACAGATAGTTGCTGTTCGTATTCGTGAAGCGATGAAGGTTCAATGCCAAGTTGCTGAAGTACCTGCTGCTTCTCGTTCAATGCCGCTTGCTCTACTTCTAATTTCGAGCTTACTTGGTAAAAGTTCTGCATAGCACTGTCACTTTCACGGCGTAGTGCGGTCAATTCATTATCGTCAACTTCCAATGCTTCACTGCTATGGATGGCTGGATGTTCTGTGCTTCCGCATACAGGACACGCCTCCCCGTGATGAAGGGAAGTAGCGAGAAATGCTGCATGATTACTGCGAATCTGTTGTTCCAGCTTCTGTAATCTTTCCTGAGCAAGATTTGCAATTTGCTGCTTTTCTGCCAGTGTTTTTGTTAATGCTACCTCGCTAGATTGGAGCTTTAAAATCTCCCTTGCTAGCTCAATTTTCTTGGTCAACATTGCATGAGCTTCAAATGTCTCCTGGTACGTAGCTACTTTTTCTTCCAGTTCATTTATAATTATCCGCTGCTTCTGTTGCTGTTCCTTTAATGTAATATCCTCTTTTTGAAGTTTTTCAAATAGTTGTTTTGCATTATTTTGATTTTCCTCTATTTTCAAAACGGACTTTCGCTGTTCATCTATCGATTGATAAATCGGTAAAAGCTGCTCTAACTGTGAAATAGATTTTGAATACTCATCGAGTAATGGTTCATGCTGTTTTTGTTCGTCATAAAATTTCATTGCATTTTGAAGTTGCGACTTTGCTTTTTCAAAATCCTTTTTTGCATGTTGTAATGCGATTTCCGCTCTTTCAAATTGAAGCTTCACTTTCTCATGCTCGCGCTCCAAAGGTTCAATTTGATTCGCTTTTTTGGCAAGTTCGAGACGCTGTTTCTCGGATTGCATTGTTTGTTCTTGTTGAAGGAGTTCTGCAAGCCGAGTTTTTCTTAATAAATATTTTTCAATTCGTTCATTTAGCAGCTTTTGCTCACTGAATGTTTCATTTAATTGCTGTAATTGTAATTTGGATTTCTCATATTGCCCCTTTAATGTTTTGCAATGTTCTTCATAATATTGCTGTTCGTTTAATAAAGCTTGCTTTACTTGATATAGATTAATTACATCTTGGTTTATCTCCGAAAATAGCTCTGAATCTCTATTTGGTAGGCGCGAGATAATTTCATGGATCGTATGGTCTTGCTGCATTATAGATTGATCATATAGCTTTTCTGCAGACTTCTTTTTTTCCCGCAAAAGCTCGACCATTTTTGTAAATCGTTCAGTTTTAAAGATTTTACGGAAGATTTCTTCTTTATGCTTTGATTCGGATGTCAAAAGTTTTTGGAATTCTCCTTGTGGAAGCATAACAATCTGATTGAATTGAGAATAGGTTAGGCCAATCAACTCTTCGACTTTTGCCTGAATAAGCTTTACCTGAAATTTTTCTACAGCTGGTACTTCAATACCACCTGTAATCTCATAAAATTCACGTTTTGCACTCGATCCGTCCTGTCCGAATTTCCGCCAAATACGATATAGACGACCGCGCACTTCAAATTCAAGCTCCACTTCTGTATCAATTGTTTCGTCAGCAAAATCACTGCGTAAAAACAGTGACTTCTCACGGTCTTCCCCACTGCCTGAATCATAAAGAGCAAATGATATCGCATCAAAAATGGTTGTTTTGCCCGCACCAGTAGCCCCTGAAACAACAAATATTCCATGCTCATGAAGTTTAGTGAAATCGATTACTTCTTTTGTTTGATATGGTCCAAAAGCTGTCATCGATAATTTTATAGGCTTCATCGTTACAGCACCTCCTGAAATTCACGTTCATTGTCGATAAGCTGCTGAAGAATGTCAGTATAAATTGCTTTCGTTTCCTCACTTAAAGGCTTACCTGTCATTTCTGTATAAAACAGCTCAAACAATTCCGTATCATCCATTTGTACGCGATTCATTGTATTCGCTTGCTGCTCTAGCCTTTCATATACAACGGTTCTTTCGATGTGTAAAGCATTCTGATATACAGTACGTACGAGCTCAGCGGCACCTTTAACATAATTTTCATCCTGCAACTTTACGAATACGTAGTCATCGTTTTTTTCATGCTGTAAAATATCATCAAGCAGTCCTGAAACAATTCGCATATCTCGGATCGGCGTCAGTAACTTTTTTTCAACAGCTACTGATCCATCTTCTTTTAAATCAACTATTAAAAAGCCCTTTTTATGATTAACTTCTGATTCGGAATATTTAAGTGGTGAGCCTGCATACTGTATTTTTTCATTTGCCACAAAATGCGCCTGGTGAAGATGCCCCAGTGCCGTATAGCAAAATGGTTCAAACAATGCCGAGTTGATGCACTCTGTACCGCCTATTGTCAATTTCCGTTCAGAATCACTTGTATTTTGTTCTGGCATCCCGTCTTTTGTAATAAAGGCATGTCCTACAATAATATTGCGCTTTTCCGGATCAAGTGTTAGCTCAATTTCTTCAATAATGCGTGCCATTGCCCCTTCATGGGTCGTAATCGATTCATCTCCAAAAACATTTCTTACAATGGAAGGCTCTGCAAACGGAACTAAATAAAAATGTACTTCCCCGTATTCATCATTCATAATAACCGGTTTAAAGTAACTTTCTAGATGACCAACGATGTGCAAGCCACTTGCCTTCATTAAATCACTGCCAAAGTTTAAACGTGTAGCGCTATCATGATTTCCAGCAATTGCGACAATCGGTGTTTTTTCATCGATTAATATTTGTTTAAAAGTTTTATTCAAAAGCTGAATAGCATCAGTAGGTGGTACTGAACGGTCATATAAATCCCCCGCTATAATGACTACATCCGGCTTTTCTAATCTTATTTCCTCGATGAACTGTTCGAGTACATATTGCTGATCTTCAGTCATCGACACACCTTGTACGAGCTTCCCTAAATGCCAATCTGCTGTATGAAATATTTTCATGAATACCGCCCCCCATTTTATTACTATAAGTGTACATGACTAAAATCGAAAAAACCACACTATACGAACGAATATTCGTACAGTGTGGTTTTTATTATTAATAGTTTGGAGTCATTTTTCCAGCTGAAATTTCTTCCATATAGTGACACGCAGCTTCATGTGTATCCTTCATGATGTCTGAAGTACGTAAAACTGGCTCTTCCGTACGGCATTTATCTGTCGCAAATGGACAGCGCGTATGGAAGCGGCAACCTTGTGGCGGATCAATTGGTGACGGTACATCACCTTTCAATACGATTCGACTCTTCACTGCATCCGGATCTGGTACAGGGATTGCCGATAAAAGTGCTTTCGTATATGGATGTTGAGGATTTTCAAACAAACTATTTTTATCTGCAATCTCAACAATTTTCCCTAAATACATTACGATAATACGGTCAGAAATATGACGTACTACCCCTAAGTCATGAGAGATGAATAAGTATGTTAATCCATATTCATCTTGTAACTCTTCTAATAAGTTTAGTACTTGCGCTTGAATTGAAACGTCAAGTGCAGATACCGCTTCATCACAAATAATAAGCTTTGGGTCAACGGATAATGCACGGGCAATACCGATACGCTGACGTTGCCCACCTGAGAATTCGTGGGGATAGCGGTCTGCTTGATATGGACGCAATCCAACCGTTTCAAGAAGTTGTTCAATCCGTGCACGGCGTTGGTCCGGTGGTAAAACATTCTGAATATGCATCGCTTCACTTAGTACACTTGCAACAGTTTGACGTGGATTAATTGAAGCGTATGGATCTTGGAAAATGATTTGTAAATCTTTACGGAATTTACGCATTTCACCTTTAGGGATTTTTGTAATATCTGTCCCTTGGAAGACAACAGATCCATCTGTTGGCTCTTCCAAACGTAAAATTGCTCGACCTGTTGTAGATTTACCACACCCAGATTCCCCTACAATACTTACAGTTTCCCCTTCATAAATCGTAAATGAAATATCATCTACTGCCTTTACGTGGTTGACGGTACGGCCTAAAAAACCACCTTTAATTGGGAAGTATTGCTTTAATCCCTCAACCTTTAACAGTTCTTTTTTCGCCATATAGCGTCACCTCCGATTCTCCATCCCACTCTTCTGAATACATCCAGCAACGGATTTGCTCTGAATTGTCTCCCCCGGTACTTAATAAATCCGGCTGTTTTTTATGGCAAAGCTCTGTCGCCACTGGACAACGAGGAGCAAAACGACAACCGACCGGCATTTCATGTGGGCTCGGCACCATTCCTTTTATCGGAATTAGTTTTTCCTGGTCCACATCATGACGTGGTAATGAATTTAGTAAGCCTAATGTATATGGATGCTTAGGATTTTTAAATAGTGTGCGAACATCTGAATATTCCACTACTTGCCCAGCGTACATTACCGCTACATAATCGCATGTCTCAGCCACTACCCCTAAATCATGGGTAATCATTATTACAGACATTCCTAAGCGATTTTGTAAATCTTTAATTAGCTCTAAAATTTGCGCTTGAATTGTCACATCGAGCGCTGTTGTTGGCTCATCCGCAATTAGAATTTCAGGATCGCATGCTAATGCCATCGCAATCATTACACGCTGGCGCATCCCGCCCGATAGTTCGTGTGGATATTGTTTTACGCGCTTTTCAGGTGATGGTATACCAACCAGTTTTAACATTTCCACTGACTGAGACATCGCTTCTTTATTACCTAGCTTTTTATGGATTTTGATTGTTTCACTAATTTGCTGTCCCACTGTATAAACCGGATTTAACGATGTCATAGGCTCCTGGAAAATCATTGAGATCTGATTACCGCGAATTTCACGCATTGCTTTTTCAGACAGCTTCAACAAGTCTTTTCCTTTGAAAAGTACTTCACCGCCCTTAGTTTTACCGTTTGATGCTAGTAAACGTAAAATCGAAAGAGATGTAATACTTTTCCCCGAACCAGATTCACCTACAATTCCAATAGTCTTTCCTTTTGGAACAGTAAAGCTTACACCGTCAACTGCACGAACTTCTCCAGCTTCCGTACCGAATGATGTTTGTAGATTATTTACGACTAAAATACTTTCCATTTCATTCATTTGCCACACCTCTTTTCGTTTATTAGTTTAAGTCAATTCGTTTATTCAAGAATTTGTAAGAAATATCAACAAGTAGGTTTACAATTACGAATAATAGTGAAATTACAAGTACAGTCCCTTGAACGACTGGGAAGTCCCTTTGCCTAATTGCATCTATTGTTAAACGGCCCATACCATTAATAGCGAAAATTGTTTCTGTTAATACTGCTCCCCCTAGGAAACCACCAAACTCTAATCCAATAACTGTTACTACTGGAATAAGTGCATTTTTAAGAGCATGACGATAAATAACGATACGTTCCGATACCCCTTTTGCACGAGCGGTACGGATATAGTCTTGTCCGATAACTTCAAGCATCGATGAGCGAGTCATACGCGCAATGATTGCGGCACCACCTGTACCGAGTGTGATAACCGGTAGAATAATTTGTCGCCACGAGTCACCCCATCCAGATGGCCGCATTTTTAGAATTTCCGGTAAATCCCAGCCAAATGGTAGATTACCTAATGCAAACCATTGAATTAATAGTAACCCTAACCAGAAATTCGGCATTGATAATCCAAATAACGCAATAATCATAATTGAAACGTCAGTTAATGTATAATGACGTACTGCAGAAATAATACCTGCAATTAAACCGATAAATACCGCTAAAATTGTTGCATAAACAGCTACTTCTACCGTAATCCAAAATCGTGCCTGTATTTCATCCATTACAGGACGACCACTACGAACTGAATTACCTAAATCGCCTTGCAGCGCATTGCCTAAAAATCGACCATACTGTACATATGCAGGGTCATTTAACCCTAATTTTTCACGTAAATTTTCTACCGTTTGTTCAGATGCACCTTCCCCTGCCATTACTTGCGCAGGATCACCAGGAATTAGGAACATCAATGAAAACACTAAAATAGAAACCCCTAACAATACGGGAATCGTTTGTAATAAACGACGGATAATATATTTAGTCATTTACTGTTCCACCTCCTATTGTTTCATCTTTGGATCAAGTGCATCACGTAATCCATCACCGAAAATATTAAATGCCAATACTACGACAACAATCATCATTCCAGGAATTAATACCATATGACCTGCATTATGCATATACGTACGGCCATCACTTAACATTGCTCCCCATTCCGGGTCCGGCGGCTGCGCACCTAAACCTAGGAATGCCAAGCCCGAAGCTGTTAAAATTGCCGTTGCAATACGCATAGTTGCTTGAACGATAATTGGTGACATAATATTCGGTAAAATATGTTTAAAAATAATTCTTATATCCGATGCCCCAAGTGCCCTTACTGCATCAATATATTCGAGCTTTTTCACTTGTAGCGTCGAACCACGTACAATACGTGCAAACGCTGGTACGGAGAATATACCTACCGCAATAATAACATTTACTAAGCTACCACCTAATACAGATACGATTGCTAAAGCTAGTAAAATACCAGGGAACGCCAACAGAATATCCATAAGACGCATAGTTATCGTATCAATGGCACCGCCATAATATCCTGATACAATCCCTAATACTACCCCAATTATTCCTCCAATAAATACCGATAAAAACCCAACTGTTAACGTTAACTTTGTTCCATTAACAATACGCGAGAATATATCACGGCCGAAGTTATCTGTACCAAACCAATGTTCTTTTGAAGGTGGCTGAAGTTTGTTTAAAATATTTTGTGCATTTGGATCGGTCTTAACTAAAAATGGTCCAAATATCCCTACTAAAATGATAAAAAGAATTACTATTCCACCAACAACAGCTGCCTTATTTTTAAGTAAACGCTTCATAAACGTTTTAAAAGCTTCCGAACGTGGATTACTTTTTTTCATTGTAGAAGGATTTTTCTCTGTTTGTACCGTACTCAATATAAATCACCCTTTCAAATTTTTAGTTCCTTCTATAAATTCTAAATTATTAGTATAAATAATAGTATATAGAGTAAAAAGTATACATTTCAAGATAATAATGTTTTAGTAAAATTCTGAATATTTTATTATTTTTATATTTTTTAACAATTTGATTATATCAACATAGTATACTTTTTTAATCCAAATTATGACTAACGCTTACAGCCATAAGACCTACATCAATTTACTGAATTGTTTAACATTATCATGAAATACTTTATCATGTCCCGATTTTCTCCTTTAACTATTTTTTATCTTTTTTGGATATTGATGCTTTGTACTCATATGTGCTATTCTATTTAAAGAAATTACATTTTTGTAATATTCTAAAATAATATTAAATGGGGGGACTTCCATCATGTCATTTTCTAAAAAGTCGCTATGGATGCTACTTCTTACATTTACACTTGCCCTTGTGTTAGCTGCATGTGCTGGTGGAGATGATTCAGAAGATACATCAAAAGGCGAGGACACTGGAACTGAAACAAATACAGACTCTAGTACGAACGATGATGCAGCTTCAGAAGGTGGCGGTGATTTAATTATCGCTGAATTATCTGATGCTCAATCACTAGACCCACACGGATCAAACGATGTTTCTTCGTCAAATGTACAATCTAACATTTATGAAACATTAGTAAATCGTGATGCTAACGGAGAATTAGTTCCTGGTTTAGCAGAATCTTGGACTCAAGTTGATGACTTAACATGGGAATTCAAGCTTAAGCAAGGTGTTACTTTCCATGACGGCGAAGCTTTCAATGCTGAAGCTGTAAAAGCTTCTTTCGACCGAGTTTTAGATGAAAAAGTTGCGTCACCACGTGCTTTCTTATTTGAAATGGTTACAGAAGTAAAAGTAATTGATGATTCAACAGTTCAATTCGTAACTGAATACCCATTCTCACCATTACTTGCACACTTAACGCACAATGGTGGTGGTATCATTTCACCAAAAGCAATTGCTGATGACTATGCTGCAATGGAAGCTGATTCTTCTGTAGCTGCTGGTTCAGTAATCGGTACAAATCCAGTAGGTACTGGTCCATTCAAATTCGTTTCTTGGACTCCAGGTACTGAAGTAAAATTAGAAAAGTTCGCTGACTATGCAGGAACTCCTGCACACGTTGATACGGTAACATTTAAAGTAGTACCAGAAGGCGCTACTCGTGTTGCTGAATTACAATCAGGTTACGCTCACATTATCGGTGCCGTTGAGCCTAGCCAAGTAGCAAACGTAAATGGTTCTGACGGCGTTTCAGTTTTAGAAACTCCATCGTCTTCTTTAACTTATGTAGGTTTCAATACACAAAAAGCACCATTTGATAACGAAAAAGTACGTCAGGCGATTTCAAAAGCAATCGACCGTGTTACTTTAATCGATGGTATTTATGAAGGATACGGTATTCCAGCGATTTCCCCATTATCTCCTGGTATTTTCGGATACACTGAAGATGTAACATCAATGGCTTACAACTTAGACGAAGCGAAAGCTTTACTAGCTGAAGCTGGTTATGCAGATGGCTTCTCAACAACAATTTGGACGAATGATAACCCAGCTCGTCAAAATGTTGCGATCGTATTACAAGAAGGCTTAAAACAATTAAACATCGATGTTAAGATCGAAGTTTTAGAGTGGGGCGCGTACTTAGAGAAAACAGCTGCTGGTGAGCACGATATGTTCATCTTAGGTTGGTCTAATGCTACTGCTGATGCAGACTACGGTCTATATGCATTATTCCACTCTTCACAACATGGTGACCCAGGTAACCGTTCATTCTACTCAAGCGAAAAAGTGGATGAGTTATTAGATAAAGGTCGTCGTGAAGCAGATCCAAGTGCTCGTGAAGCAATCTACAAAGAAGCATTACAATTAATTTCTGACGAGTCGCCAATGGCATTCGTATTACACCCATATACATTAACAGGTGTATCTGATAAAGTTTCTGGCTTCAACGTAGGAACTGACAGCATTTACCAATTACGTGACGTTAAAATCAGCGAGTAATTGAACAGTAAAAAAGCATTCCTTCAAGAATTTCTTGTCGGAATGCTTTTTATTTATACATATATAGGTGTTGGTTTATCAGGATAATGCAGGGCCATAAATTGCGATTCCTCAACAGCTAATTCATTTTGCTGCATCTGCAACATTTCTTCAAATGTTTTCGGATTTGGTGCAGGCATTGCGTCTATAGGTAACGAAAGAAAATCATTTCCGCTATATTTCTTTAGCATTTCATTAGCCATTATACGGTAGCCAAGCTGATTCGGATGAATATCTTGAATGCTAGGTAAATAATCCGCTTGCCCTGAATTAAAAGCTTCAAAAACATCAACAAATACATATCCGGCTTGCTCTGTCTCCTGCTTTAAAATTCCATTTAATAACTTTACTGCCTTTTCTGCACCTTGTTTTTGCTCCTCATGAAGGCTCACATAAGGAAAATAATAACCAAGCACATAAATTTCAGCGTTAGGTGCTTTTTCTTTTGTTAACGAAAGGAGTTCTTTCATTTGAATCCGCACTTCATTTAATGCAAAGTCCGCACTTAGCTGGGAAAAGGCAATAGTACCTTGCTCCGGATTATGCGCTATAAGAGGGAGTAAATTATTGGCCCCCGCAGAAATAGTAATCAATGTCGCCTCATTTAGTAACTGTTCTGCTTTATCAGATTGAACTGTTTCAATGACATTTTCAACACGATAACCCGGAAAAGTAAGCTCTTTTGAAAAATGAGCAAGTTTTCCGTTGCGCATGAGCTGTAAAGCAATAAAATCCGTATAGCCCGCATCGATTTCACTGTATGGCGTTTGTCCTGCTGCTAATGAATCTCCAAGCGCTATATACACATCCCGTTCATCGGCCAATGTTGCAGTTGGAAATAAGACGACACAAAAAATAATGCTAAGTATTATTTTCCGCATTTACTCACCCCACTTCTATATTTAGAATGCCCAGTTTCCTTTTCTGAAAATCGGTTCTTTTGAGCCATCCGCTAAAATACCGTCTATATCCATTTCAGCGCTTCCGATCATAAAATCTTCATGTGTAATCGATGTATTAATACCTAACGATTCTAGCTGGCCTTTTTCTAGCTCCTTGCCACCTTCATAACAAGTTGGATATGCTTCACCAATCGCTAAATGATTAGATGCATTCTCATCAAATAATGTGTTGTAATATAAAATATTTGATGCTGAAATTGGTGATTCATGTGGTACTAATGCCACTTCCCCTAAATAAGTAGAACCTTCATCTGAAGCGATAAGCTGCTGCAGTAATTTCTGACCCACTTTTGCCTCAGCACTCACAATTTTTCCTTTTTCAAAAGTAAGCTTAAATTCATCAATAATATTTCCTTTATAAACAAGCGGTTTTGTATTTGATACGTATCCATTTACCCCATATTTTGCAGGTAGTGTAAATACTTCTTCTGTCGGCATATTCGCAATAAATGTTGTACCGTCCGGAGATTCACTACTACCACTTTTCCATAAATGCTTTTCGGGTAATTCAATTGTTAAATCTGTACCTGGTGCCAAGTAGTGTAATTTAGCATATTTCTTAGCATTTAGCTGTGCTGCACGTGCATGTAAAGTTTCAATATGATTTTTCCAGTTTTCAACCGCATTACCATCACCAATACGCACAGTTTTAAAAATGGCATCCCATAATGCCGGTACTTGTTCTTGCTCAGCTAAATCAGGGAAGACTTTAGCCGCCCATTTTGGAGAAGGGACTGCAATAATTGACCATGCGATATCATCATTCATAACTGCTTTACGATAGTTGACAAGCGCTGTACCTGCTGCCTTCTGCTGAGCACCGATTTTCTCCGATTCTATACCCGCCAGTAAATCGGGATTTTCTGCATCAATCCAAAGAAGTGCGCCTTTACGTTCGATTAATTCCTCGCGTTGTGCAACGACCCATTTAGGAAAATTAGCTGTCTCTTCAACAGTAACATTTTCAAAATAGGCACGTTCAAAGCTTGCATCTGTTAAATTTACATGGACACGACTTGCGCCTGCCTCATATGCTTTTTTCACAACAATTCGTGTGAAATCCAATGTATCTGTTGATGTATTAATTAATAAGTATTGTCCTCTTTGAACATTTACTCCGATACGAACAGCTAAATCTGCATATTGCTCTAACTTCTCTTGGAATGTCATGAATTATTTCTCCTTTTTCTTACTGAAAGTCATACCTTTTTTATTTGTCTTTGGCTGATAAGACTTTTTCTCTGTTGCTTTCTTTACTTCGGGAGCCGCTTTTGATGAAACTGTTTTTGCATTTCCCTCCACAAGCTGCCCTTGAGTCCATACTTTTTGAACACCTTTTAATGAAAGATCACGCAACCATTTTTTGAAAGTCTTTTCATCTTTATAAGATAATAATGTTAATACTTCTCCATCTGCTCCTGCACGACCTGTACGGCCCGAACGATGTGTATACTGCTCAATTATACGTGGAACGTCGACATGAATAACATGTGTTAATCCTGAAATATCTAAACCTCGTGCCGCAATATCTGTTGCGATTAAAATGCGTGCTTCCCCTTTTCTGAAAGCATCCAACGCTTTTTTACGTTCGTCTTTTTTCATATCTGAATGAAGTGCTACAATTGGTGCATCGCGATATTCCAACTTGTTTTGTTTCATTAATACTTGGTCAATATTATTGACGAATGCCAACCCGCGTAATCCTTCAATATTAGCAAGACGGCGAAGCATCTCTGTTTTGTCTCGTTCCTCTACTTTTACAAAGGAGTGAACTACTTTACCGAACTTCACCATATCTTCAGGCTTAATTTCTATGCTGACTGGCTCGAACATTAAGCGTTCTGCTACAAGCTTTATTTCTTCTGTAATCGTTGCAGATACTACAACGACTTGACGACCGAATGCCGCATTTTCTATAAATGATTTTACGACAACGCGGTATTCACGACTTAATAGCTGATCGCATTCATCTAAAACAATTGTTTCTATTTCTCTAAGCTTTAATTTACCTTGGCGAGCCAATTCATTTAAGCGACCTGGTGTCCCGACAACAATCGTTGGCTTTTTCTTTAATTTTTCAATTTGACGAGCTGAGTTTGCCCCACCGATCAACTGTTGGACAGTAATATCTGTTCCAACTGTCCAATCACGGATAACTTCAACAATTTGCATTGCAAGCTCTTGTGATGGTGCTACGATCAACGCTTGGGTTTGTTTCTTTTTTCCGTCAACTTTATTTAAAATAGGTAATGTGTAGGCTAATGTTTTTCCTGAGCCTGTTGGGGATTCTGCTACGATATCTTTCCCTTCAACCATCGCTGGAATCATTTCGTCCTGAATTTTCATTGTCGTTTCAAACGACCATTTATTTTGAAGTGTTTCGTTTAATAAACTGATTGCTGACATATTGTTTTACCACCTTTTATTCGTTGGCTTTAGTGTAACATATTCCGCAATTAATGCGTAAAATTTGGCGGAATGTGATTTGGTTGTTTACAGCAAAAAAAGTAAGGTTTGTGTCAAATTAAAATCGGTTTGAATTTTTCGTAATAAAGTTCAAATGAAAGAATCTATTTCGGTATGCTACCCTTTGTGTCTCATCTTTAGAAACTTGGGGTGAAAAAGTTGCAAGGATTTCTAATATAATCTGAAATCGTCTAATATATTTTTATTTGTTCTAATAAAATTGCGATTTTCTAATATGTCCTTTCGTTGTGCTAATAAAGGTTCGCTTTGTTCTAAAATCCCCTTTCACTTTTCTAATACCGGCCCGACTTTTTCTAATATCCCGCATTATTGTTCTAATAAAAACATACAACAAAAAAGCATGCCGGAAACTTTCTCCTAGCATGCCAAGTTTCTATACTCTTTCGATAATTAAAGCAATTCCTTGTCCGCCACCGATACAAAGGCTGGCAACCGCATACTTCCCATTTCGTCGTTGCAGTTCATATGCAGCGGATAAGATGATTCTTGTACCACTTGCACCTACTGGGTGACCGAGTGCGATTGCACCACCATTTACATTCGTTTTCTCACGGTTCAGTCCAAGTTCCTTTTCTACTGCGATATATTGGGCTGCAAATGCTTCATTAATTTCAACTAAATCCATGTCTTCGATTGTTAGATTCGCACGCTCCAATGCTTGACGAATTGCCGGAGCCGGACCGATTCCCATAATCGACGGATCAACACCCGCTATTCCCCATGATACAATGCGGGCTAACGGCTTTAGTCCTTGTCCATTTACAAAATCTTCACTTGCGACAACGACAGAAGCTGCCCCATCATTAATGCCCGATGCATTCGCTGCTGTTACTGACCCATCCTTTTTAAAAGCAGGACGTAACTTTGCCAAGCTCTCCCGTGTTCCGCCTTCTTTAATATGTTCATCCTGATCTATTAAAATTTCGCCTTTTCTCGTAGCTACAGCAACCGGCACGATCTCTTTTGCAAAAGTGCCGTCCTTACGTGCTTTTGCGGCACGTTCATTTGAAAGAAGGGCGTATGCATCTTGCTCCTCGCGAGAAATTGTGTACTGTTCAGCCAGCTTTTCTGCCGTTAAGCCCATTCCTGAACCTGTATACTGGTCAGTTAATGTTGCTTGAAGCATATCTGTAAACTCCAGGTTGCCTAGTTTCGAACCGCTAAAGCGTTGTTCGAAGTTCGAATATGGCGATTGGGACATATTTTCTGCTCCCCCAGCCAATACTACATTTCCTTCACCTAGCTGTATCATTTGTGCAGCAGATATAACCGATTGTATACCTGATCCACATAAACGATTCACAGTTAAAGCTGGTACTTCTTTAGGAACACCTGCGTAAAGTCCAATATGTCGAGCTAAATAGGCTGAATTGGAACCAGTTGTAATGACACCCCCGTAAATTACATGGTCGACTTGTTCAGGCTGTACATTTGCCCGCTTTAACGCTTCCACTGCAGTTTTTGTACCAAGCTGTACTGCATCTGTTGTTGCAAAGGAACCCCCAAAAGCTGTAAATGCAGTACGAGCCCCGTCTACAATATATACGTTTTTCATAATTCTATCCCCTTTGTAAGTACTATTTTAAAATTTGTTTTGCGATAATCCCCTTCATAATTTCCGTTGTTCCCGCATAAATTGCTGCTACGGGAATATCTCGGTAACGTCTCGCAATTTCATATTCTTCCATATAGCCATATCCTCCATGTAACTGTAGGCAATCAGCTACGACGCGTTTAGCCATTTCACTATTCCACCACTTTGCCATGGATACTTCCTTCACAATATCTTTACCAGCAATATGTTTTTCGATTAAACTGTCGACATATGTACGTCCAAGCTCAATTTCCGTCGCCATTTCCGCTAATTTAAATTGTGTGTTTTGGAAATCTGCAATACGACTCCCGAATGCTTTACGTTCTTTTACATAATCTACCGTTAGCTGTAAACAACATTCAGCCTCGATTTGAGTTTCAATAGCTACGATTAATCTTTCTTGCTGCAATTTTTCCATTAAATAATAGAAGCCCCGGTTTTCTTCCCCCAATAAGTTTTCTGCAGGTACACGTACATCTTCAAAAATAAGCTCCGCTGTATCTGCACTATGCATTCCGATCTTATCGAGCTTTTTTCCGCGTTTAAAATCAGGTGTACCGCTCTCTACAATAAGCAAACTAATCCCTTTATACGCCGGGCTGGCCTTTGTGTTTGTTTTACAAACAACGACTACATAATCTGCATGAATCCCGTTCGTAATAAATGTCTTTTCTCCATTTAAAATATAGACATCCCCATCTTTTTTAGCGGTCGTTTGAATCCCCGCGAGGTCGGAGCCTGCTCCCGGTTCTGTCATTGCAATAGCCGAAATATACTCACCTGTAACACTTTTAGGTAGCCATTTTTCTTTTTGCGTAGTTGTTCCATATGATTCGATATATGGTGTCACAATATCAGAATGAAGTGAAATCCCACTCGCAAGTCCTGCTCCTACACGTTCTAGCTCCTCCGTTAATATAGCGGAATAGCCAAAATCCAGTCCAAGTCCTCCGTATTCCTCGCTCACCATCGGACATAAAAAGCCATTCTCCCCAAGCTTCAACCAAAACTCACGCGGAATATCCCGATCCTTCTCCCATTGTTCAAAATAAGGATATGCCTCTTTATCCAGCATTTTGCGTAAAGCTTTTCTAAACATCTCATGCTCTTCTGTAGAAATGCCCATCTCCCCGCCCCCTTTGTTTTTTTCTGAATATTAGTACACTTTAATATTAACAGTCACAAAAAACAGAAACAATGGTTTTATAAGAAATATTATCGCGCTATACAGAAATTCTAAGTAAAAAACCAAAAAGAGTTGCCAGAATTATTCATGACAACTCTCGTTATTAACTATTGTTTAAAAGTAAAATAGCCTTTCTTGTATGGCCGTTTACTTGTTCCAATGCAAGTTTTACTCGTTCATAATTTTGATTTGTTTTTAGCATGACAATTGCCGGCTTTACAGCAAATTTCGTTTTTCCAAGCACCTCTTCTGCTTCCTCATATTTGCAGTCCGTTGCAGAAACAACAATTCTTTTAGCCCGCTCTATTAATTTTTTATTGCTAGCATTTACATCGACCATTAAGTTTTCATACACTTTACCTAATTGCACCATCGATGCCGTGCTGATCATATTTAAAATCATTTTATGTGATGTAGCAGCTTTTAATCGAGTTGAGCCTGTTAAAATTTCGGGTCCGACGACAACCTCAATTGCTTCTTCCGCATAGCGACTTACTTCAGATTTAACATTGCTCGTCAAACTTACCGTAAAAGCTCCGACAGATTGGGCATATTCTAAAGCCCCCATTACAAATGGTGTCGTACCACTTGCCGTAATACCGATAACGGAATCGAACGGCGTAATGTTTTTCCCCTTTAATTTATTCATCCCATCTTCCAAACGATCTTCAGCATTTTCAACTGCCTGAAAAAAAGCATCCTTTCCACCTGCCATTACCGTTTGCACAAGCTCCGGGTCAGTCATAAAAGTAGGAGGACATTCAGATGCATCAAGCATACCTAAACGACCACTAGTCCCCGCCCCGATATAAAACAGGCGCCCTCCATTTCTTAAATTTTCAACCACTTTTTTAATTACTTTCTCAATGGTAGGTAAAACTCGTTCGACACTATTCACAACCTGCATATCCTCTTTATTCATTATTTGAAGTACGTCCGAGATGGGCATAACATCCAAATTCATTGTTTCATTATTCCTTTTTTCAGTTGTTAATTGATCGTAATTCATGTTATCTCACCTTCCAATAGACGCCATGTTTGTTGAATCATTTGTTTAACCGGATCACTTACTTCAATTTTATTTTCATGTAATGCTAATAAGTAAGCTCCAACTGTCCCCGAAATTGTTGGCTTCAAAGCAATCAAGTCAGGAAATCGTGACGAAAAACGCATGTTAAACTCTTCATAAAATATATTATTCGAAAATAATCCGCCGTGTAATACTACCGGCTTTGTTCGATCGATTCGTGAGTAGGCACTTTCAATAAGTTCTAATAAAGCTTCTTGAACTGTATAAACGATGGCTTTTGCTAATGTATCTTCTTCAAAAGCGTCTAGCACAATCCTGCTCACAGAAGAAATAGCGGCTACAGGATTTGTGCTGCTATATACTTTTGTAATGAGCTGATCTGGTGATAATACATTAAAATGAGTAAGTATCTCTTTTTGAAAAAGTTTTAAAGGCATTTTGTCATCATGCGCCTTTAATACAGAACGAATGGCGAGCTTCCCTAAGTGATAGCCGCTTCCTTCGTCACCTAATAAATAGCCCCAGCCACCAACACGAAATGTGTTTTGTTGCTCATAACCAAATATAATCGCTCCGGTTCCAGCAATAAGTAAAGTACCTTCTCTGCCCCATGTTCCCGCTGCTAATGCAGCATGAATATCACTCTGAACTTTAAGTTTAGCAAGAACTGGTGATTGCAAAAACGCATCATATATTTTCTGTTGCTCAGCTTGTCGATCTGCACCTGCCATTGCAGCAAATATCGTTTCAACATCCGATAAGGCTACACCTGTCTTCATTAACAATTGGTCAATCAGATTATTTATTAGTGTGTACAACTGCTCTGTTGAAATTGCTGTTAAATTGCTGGAACTCCCTTTGGCTGCTGCAAGTAAACGTCCGCTTTCATTACCGATTACAGCAATCGTTTTAGTGCCGCCGCCATCGATTCCAATCCATAATTTCCCTGACACATGCTCACCTTACCTCTTCATTCTCAAGTGCAACTAAGTTATGAACAATTCTTCTAAACCTTTGAATTTCACAACTTCGTCCAAAATGAACGCGATTTGTTAACAATATAATTACTAATTGCTTCTCATCCGATATCCAAATTGAAGTACCCGTAAACCCTGTATGCCCAAAACCATCTCGTAAATATTGGCCGGAAAATGAAGGCGAAGAATACAATTGCCACCCTAATCCACGCTGTTCCAAATGCTGCTCTGTAAAACTCCGCTTTGCTAATTGCTTAGTATGCTCTTTAAAAATAGAATCGTTATTTTTCATAAAAGATTGAGCAAATCTCGCCAAATCCTCAGCAGTTGAAAATAATCCCGCATGCCCGCTAACTCCACCGAAATGGAGCGCATTTTCATCATGCACATCACCCCATTGATGTTTGTTTAAATAAGGTCGGTATTCAGTTGCCGCTATTTTTCCCCGCAATCGAACAGACGGATTAAATTGGGTATTTTGCATACGAAGCGGTTGAAAAATATTTTTATGGGCATAGTCCTCTAAAGAAATACCCGTAACCTTTTCTATCAGTTTCCCTAATAAAATATAGTTTACATCACTATAGATGACCTGCTGCTCTACATTTTTCCGTCCTGTTTCCTGTGCAATGCGTTCCACAATCTCCTTGTTTGCTATTTGTTCTTTATAAAATTTGATTTCTGCCTGAAATCCGCTTGTATGTGTTAATAAATGTCGAATCCTAACTTCTTCATGCCTCAATATAAGCTCCGGAAAGTAGTAGCTAATAGAATCATCTAAATCAATAAAGCCCTGCTCCAGCAATAATAAAACTGAGCTTGCTGTTGCTGCTACTTTCGTTAATGAAGCACAATCAAAAATCGTATGTTCCGACATCGGGATTTGTTCTTCTATATGTGCCATACCGAATGCCTTACAATAGACTACATCCTTCGCATTTGCCACAACCAATACTGCACCCGGCAGTTCTTTGTTTTGGATTGCTGTTTCAATAAATTGGTCAACTCCTGAAAAAGACATGATCCCCCTCCTATTTGATGGCACCTTCTGTCATACCCTTTACGATATGGCGTTGGAAGAATGAGTAGAAAATGATTACCGGTATGACAGCAATACATAACCCCGCAAATAATACACCCCATGCACTATCGTATTGTGCATCGATTTTCAGTAAGTTCATAGCAACACCTAACGTATTTTTACTTTCCGTTTGAAGTAAAATTAGCGCCATGAAAAATTCGTTCCAATAAGAAATGGCATTTAAAATCGTTACGGTTATAATTCCTGTCTTTATGAGTGGTGTCACAATTTTAAATAGTATGCCATATGGACTCATACCATCAACGACCGCTGCTTCTTCCAGCTCTTTAGGAATATTGCCAATGAATCCAACAAGAATGAAAATCGTAAATGGTACATGTGATATGGCATAAACAAGGGATAACGCCCACAAATTGTCTAGTAAATTAAGCTTCATCAATAGGAAAAATAGAGGAATCCAACCTAAAACAGATGGGATCATCATTGAAGCTAAATAAACATTAATTAGCACTTCACCGAATTTTGACCGCACACGCTCTAACGCATAAGCCGTTGGAATGGATAAAATGATTGTTAAAAATGATCCAAGAACTGTTACAAAAAAACTATTTAAAAATGCACGTCCGATATTATAGTCATTCCATGCGCGCTCAAAATTTGTAAAACTAAAATCAGTAGGAAATGACCAAGGTGACGTGAAGATTTCTGCATTCGATTTAAACGCACCCATAAACATCCATATTAACGGGAAAATTACAATAAATGCCCATAGGATTAACGGGATACGTACTAAAATTTGCGAAACTACTTTCATCTAAATTCCCCCCGTTAATATTCGACTTTTTCTTTTTTCAAAATAAATTGTGACACGAGAACGGTAATGAGCGACACAACTAAGATTAGTACCCCAATCGCTGCACCATAGCCAAATTGGAAATCTTCAAAAGCGCGCTGGTATAAATAGGAGCCCATAACTTCTGAAGCACTTCCCGGTCCGCCCCCCGTCATAACTTGCACAAGTACAAATGAACCGTTAAGAGAGGTAATAATAATATAGAGAATGGATGTTTTAATTTGTGGCCAAACGAGTGGAACCGTAATATGCCAAAATTGTTGCCATTCAGATGCACCATCAATATCTGCCGCTTCATATAAACTTTTCGGCACATTCGATATACCACCCATTATAAGTAGCATAAATAATCCAATCCCTGCCCAAATGGCGGGAATCGCAATACTAGGTAGTACCCATGTTTTATCACCTAACCAAGGCCGGGCCCATTCTGTTAATCCGACTTGATTTAATAAGCTATTTACAATCCCCATATTCGGATCATAAATAAACTGCCATAAAATCCCGATAACTACTACAGACATAATATTAGGAAAGAAAAATACAATCCGGTAAAATGGCGCTTCCTTAATCTTAAGCTGCGTTAATGCCACCGCAAAAAATAGGGCGAGCGTCATGATCCCAATGACTTTTACAAATACAAAGAAAAAGTCATTTATTATCGCCTTTTTAATAATGGAGTCATTCCATAGACGAATATAATTATCTAAGCCAATAAATGTTTTGTTGGCACTTGTTCCGGACCAATCAAAAAATGAGTAATACAAACCACCTAACATAGGGTAAACAGTAAAAATTATAAATAGCAGAAAAGTCGGCAGTAAACAAAATGCTAAAAACAAATATTTACTTTTGGAAGAAAAGGTCATTAATCATTTCTCCTTTCTCTATTATTAAATAAGGTTGCTAAAAAGCTTTTAGCAACCTCATTTCCCGTAGTCACTTCTTTAGAATGTGACCGCTTCTTATTTTCTTAGTTCCTCTGCTTTTTTCACCATCTTATCGACGAATTCTTCAGCAGTAATGTCACCAAGTAGGATATCAATAATTAACAATTTAATTTCATTTGTAATTTCAACCGCTATTTTTTGCAGTTCAGCATCTGGTGTGTAACGTTTGTACGTATGAACAGCACCTGGATTGTTGATCATTTCATTTATATTTTTCAAGAAATCCTGAACATTAGTATTCGAAGACAAATCAATGTCCTTCATGTTCATAATCGCACCTGTTGATTCAGCAAATGCCTGCGCATATTCTTCCGTAAAAATGAATTCTAAAAATGCTTTTGCAGCTTCCGGATTTTGCGATTTTTCAGCAATTGCAATTGTACGAATATCCGGTACAAGCGCTAATGGCTTACCAGGGTCATTCATCGGTGTTGGTGTAAAGCCGAATTCAAAACTGTCAGGCGTATCATTTTTCATTTCATTTGGTAACCAGAAACCTACTGGAATATAAGCATTTTTATGCATTAAAAAGTTCATTTGTGATTGCGTATGATTGTAGGCAGCAAAACCGCTATCGATTACTCCTGCTTTAGCAATTTTTTCAACCTTCTTCAATACTTCAAGCGTTTCAGGTTTTTTCCAAGCCTCTACTACACCATTATTTAAGTCATTTAATAACTCTTCACCGCCTGCTGCAGCAAAAGCCGGATTCAATACGCCACGGTGGAAGTATTGTGTGTGTTGTCCTGTCGTTACAAATGGTGCAATTTTTGTATCGGCTTTAATTTTCTCCATAGAACTGATCCAGCTGTCAAAATCTGTTGGTACTTCCCATCCGTTTTCTTCAAACCACTTCGCGTCAAACCAAGTTCCCCATGTATCGAATACTAATGGTAAACTATAGATTTTCCCGCCATCTACTTCTTCTGCCGGTGAGATAAAGCTATCTAATAAAGCTGTACCATTTTCAAGTTTAATTCCTTTAGCAAATTCACTAATATCCATTAACTGACCTTCAGCGATCATTTGTGTTTCACTAGCTCCAGCACCATCGATATATACGACATCAGGTGGTGTTTCCGAAATCCAGCGTGTGTTCATCTCTGTATTAATGTTCGGACCTGCATGTTCAACAATTTTTAAATCCGGATGCTGTTTTTGGAAGTCACCTATAACTTGCTTCCACCATCCGTCACCATAGCCTCCAACAAAATATTGAATTTCCAGTGTGCCTGACAAACCATCCCCTGTATTTTCTGTAGTAGTATTATCCGATGGAGTCGTTGATTGTTCTGTATTGCCGTTTCCTTCAGTGCCGCTGTTTGATTCCTCGTCATTCGAACATGCGACGAGCAATAACATTAAACTCATTAATGCTACTAAAAACCAAGTCTGCTTTCTCTCTTTGATAACAAACATACATTACACCCCTTCATTTTCATTATGTTAACTATATGAATATAGTCAGCACCAATATTAACGAGAAAAACCCTTAATTACCTCGAGTGTTCGATTTAACGCAACAATCGATTTTTCATAGTTTAACGTGGCAATTCCTGTATATAAAATATCAATTAATGTCAGTTGTGCGATGCGTGATGCGGTTGCCGAGCTACGAATATCTGCTTCATTAGAAACAACGTATAGAGCATAGTCTGCAAAGCTTTGTATTGTATTTCGTTTATTTTGTGTCATTGTAATAACTGTTGCTTTATTCTCTTTTGCAACTGTAAGCGCATTAATAATTTCCTTCGTTTCCCCTGAGTACGAGATGGCGAAAACAACATCCTCGCACGTTGCATGTGTTGCTGCAATAAGCTGCCCATGACTATCAAATATTGTTTCGCAGTTTTTATTTATCCGCTTCAACTTATGTTCGAAATCCTGCGCAACGATCGCTGAAGCCCCGATGCCAATAAAGCTTATCTTTCTCGCGTTATTTATTTGATGAATAATTTTTTCCAATTCTCTTTCGTCATTAATCATTAGCGTTCGTTGGATTGCATCGATATTATGCATTTCAATCGTCTGTATCATTTGCATAATCGTGGAATCTTTTTCTAGTTCAAAATTGTGGTTTTGTTGGATTTCAAGAGTAGATGCTGTTGCAATACTTAGTTTTAAATCTTTAAATCCTGAAAAGTTCAATGCTCTACACATCCGTACAATTGTTGCTTCACTTGTTTTAGCTTTTTCAGCAAGCGTAGCAATCGGCATACGTATGATATCCTCTAAATGACTTAAAATATATAAAGCTACATTTCTTTCAGCAGGTTTCAGCAATTCCATCCCCGAACGTATTCTCTCAATACTATTTTCCAAATCCACTACCTACTCTCATACAAAATGTTGTAAAACTCCTTCTTTTATGTAAAATATATGAAATTTAACTTCATAATAAAACCTATATTGCTAGTCGTCAAGATTTTATTTAAATTTTCTGAAAATAAATAGGGGTAAATGTTTTATTTTATCGATTTATTGACTATTGCTATAATATTGTAGAAATTCAATTATACGGTGGTGATTCTTTATGAAGTATGCGATTTTGAGTGACTTACATTCGCATTATAAAAATACAAAAAAGGTGTTAAATCATATACAGCAAGTGGCGCCCAATGCAGAGATTATTGGCTTAGGGGATTTATTTGAGTGTAAAATCGGCAAGAAAAAAGCGAAAGTGATTCGTCATGCAAGGTTAAAAGATGCAGCGATAATTGATGATAGGTTTATGCGCCTCTTAACATTTCCTTCAATTATCGGCAACCAGGAAGAACGCATTGCGCTTGTAACAGGGGATGAGCGTTTTCTGCAATATGAAAATGCCCTTGAAATTGAGCATGCAACGTTAATTCACGGTCACCAAATAGTGTGGGATAAAACATTTAATCCTACATTTCCTCAGATTGAAACGCCGTTACTATTTTTTGGTCATAGTCATGAGGCGGCGATATACAATAACGGGAAGAGACAACCTGTACCATATGACATTCCATTGTCAGTTAGACATAGGAGTTACCAAATAAATGTCGGTCCCGTTGTAGAAAATAAGGAGTGGTGCTTATACGACAGTCAAGCAATGACGGTTACATTTATGCAGGCACAATAGGAAAAAGCTCAGAATCCATATAAAACGGGTTGTTCAAATTTTACTTTGAACAACCCGTCGTTAATACACATTATGATCTTACATAAGGAGCTTTTACTTCGATTAGAATTTGCTGTAAGTTTTTTTACAATATCATAAACTCGCTTACGATCTATTCTTCAGTGAAATCTGTAAATTTATCACTATAATTATACTATATTTACATTTCTGTCATCAGGTTTAAAATTAGTATTTTATATGTCCGGTAACTCGGAATCCATTCCAAACTTTTGACGGAAACCACATTTTTTACATAGCTCTTCAATAGCTTCTCGGCGAGAAAAGCCATCCACTAAATTTTGTGCACGTTCAGTGTTGATAATATCCCCAAATTGCTGATTATGGACATTGCCTAAATTAATCACACCCTCGCCATCTAAACAGCAAGGAACGACAGAGCCATCCACTAAAATAGCTGCATGTGTACGCAATGCATGGCAGAACCCTTTCCCTTCATCTGCTTTTTCAAGCAAGCTTGGCCAGCGGAATTCATGATCTTGGTTTAAATAAATATTTTTTGCTATTTTTAAACCTTTGCCCATTTCTACCCGCTCTTGAATCTCAAAGTCTAATCCGTATTCATTTTCTAAAACTTCAAGTGTTTCACGGTTTCTACGGTTTGCCAGCTCTGAAACATTGTTTCGCTGTAAATTCCATAATCGGTACGAAATAATAACATTATGCTCTCGTACATCACGCACAAACTCCAAAATATCACCTAAATATTTTTCCCGGTTTTCAGAACCTTCATGTCCATCAAAGCTGTGAAGAGAAAAATTAATTTGTCTAAGTGCTGGCTTACCTAATAGTTTATCGCGGTTCTTTTTAATCAAAGTTCCGTTTGTCGTAATATTGACTTTAAAGCCTTTTTCATGGGCAATGTCGAGTAATTGACCAATTCGCGGGTGCAGTAAAGGCTCCCCTTTAACGTGCAAATAAATATATTTTGTATAGCCACTAATTTCATCTAGAATATGAGCAAATTGCTCTACCTTTATTAGACCTTTTGCTCGCTCTGTAGGTGGACAAAAGCTACAAGCTAAATTACAAACGCTTGTAATTTCGATATACACTTTCTTAAAAGTTTTCAACGCTCGTTCACCATTCCTCTTATCAATTATGATCTGCCTTTATCTTCTTCCTTATGTTTTTGTACGTCTACACTCAGAAGTAAAGTAAAGCAATACATTTCATTGTATCAAACTTCAAACATAAATAGATAGTTGATGTTTTATCTCATACTTCAATTTTCCTCTACAAATGAAAAACTGCCTAGAAAGTATTCACCTTCTAAACAGTTTATAATTTTATCCTCGATTACGAATGGACAAGCCTTTTAAAAACTTGCGCGCAAAGTTATCTCCGCACTCTTTATAATTTCGGTGACCCGGTTTACGCATAATTGCACCGAGTTCGCCTTTCGAAACAGCGATACCACCTTCATCCAGAATATCCAGCATATCTTCGGTTGTAAGCTGGCACGCTACCTTTAGTTTTTTTAAGATCATATTGTTCACATGATCTGGTTTTTCTTGTACTGGCACTGCTTGTCCTTCTTTTTTAGGCATAGGACCGCGCTTATACGTAATTAGACCATTGAAAAAGGCCTCTAAATTTTTATTGTTTACTTTCATTTGATCGTAATCAACTGGTACTTCAGCCTCTTTTTCCAAAGACTTCGTTAAAATTTTCGGCATTTCTTCTGGTGTAATCTTCACTCCGCCTAACTTAAATATCTCAATCATTTCTCTATTTTTAAAATCCAACGCGTAACGCACACGGATTAAAATATCATTATTATCCATAACTGCCTCCATAATATTTTGCTAACACCTATTATAACAGACAGAGGGGCACAGTTGTTAGTTGGACTGCTTAAATAGAAGGCTAGTTTTTATAGATGATCCGTTTCTCTACTTTCATCAATTGCTTGCTGTACCGCTTTATCGTTATCGGGGTTACCAAGAGGTCCGGACTCGTTCGTATTTTTTAGATTTTCACGAAGGCGACGACCATACTCATCATCTGCTTCTTCTGCATAACGGATCATCGTTTCCTGAATAACAGGTGCACACTTCGCTAAATCTGCTCCCACTTTTTTACGTTCCAATCAGTTAAAAGCATATCGCTTTAGGTCGTTTGCTTCGGGCGCAACGTATGCTTCAACACTTTCCCAGAAGCATTCCGTGGCAGTTCCCCTATAAAATCTACTTCGTAAGGTACTTTATATTTTGCAAGTTGAGTTGCGCAATATTCAATTACTTGTTGCTCTGTTAACTGTTTATCGGGCTTTGTCACGACATACGCTTTCGCAACTTCACCATATACATCATGTGGAACCCCAACGACTGCTGCTTCTAAAATTTCAGGAATCTGATAAAGTACTTCTTCTACTTCAATCGGATATATATTTTCACCGCCACGAATAATCATATCCTTTTTACGATCCACAATATATAAATAGCCTTCGTCATCAAAACGACCTAAATCACCTGAATGAAGCCAGCCATTTTGAATCGTATTTGCTGTTTCCTCCGGTGCAAACAAGTAACCCTTCATGACTTGCGGTCCCTTCACACAAATTTCCCCTACCTCACCTATAGGTACGATTTCACCGTTGGAATTTAGCAATTGAATTTCTGTACGAGCAAGCGGCTTTCCTACTGACCCAATTTTAATCAGTGCCGCTTCATCTAACAATGAACACGCTGCAGGTGTATTTTCGGTTTGACCGTATAAGTTTTGTACTTTTACATTTGGAAACGTATCCTTTAAACGCTTCACTAGTTCATACGGCATCGGGGCTGCACCATAACAAAACAATCGTAAATGCTCAAAATTATATGCAGCAAGCTCTGGCTTATTTAATAAAATCGTATACATAGCCGGCACACCGAAGAAAATTGTAGTCTCTGTTTCTACAAGTTTTTTTAAAGTTTTATCCGGTGAGAATGCCTCGTCAATTATAACTGTCCCGCCCTTTAAAATTGTCGGTACAGCAAAGACATGACTGCCTGCACAGTGGAATAACGGTGTGCAAATAAACATGCGATCCTGTTCATTCATCTCCATGGACTCCGACCAGATTTCTGCTGTTTCGAATACATTCCGATGACTCAGCATTACACCTTTAGGTTTTCCCGTAGTACCTGATGTGTACATGACAACAGATGTCTCTTCCAAATCCATTGTTGGTAATTCCTGTGTTTCCATTTGCGTATCAATAATCGCTTGAATTTTTTCTAGTGTTAGTACTTCGTCAAAACCAGTCAGAGGAAAGTCAATTGTCCCTTGTAATTTTTCATCATAAATGAGTACTTTTGCTTTTGAATGTTTAAAAATATACTCCACTTCAGGTGAAGCCAATTTCGTATTAACTGGCATTACCGTAAGCCCTGCAAGTTGTACACCGTAATAAATCGCCATAAACAGATTGGAATTAAGCGTAAACTGTGCAACAATATCATCTTTTTTATAGCCCTTCTTTACGAGGTAATGCGCAATTTTTAATGATTTTTCATAAAGTTCTTTATAAGTCCAAGATTCATCATGAAACATAATAGCTTTAGCTTCCGGTGTCTTTATAGATTGCTCAAATAATGATTTTGTAATCGCCATCCCATCGCTCCTTATCAAAAAAACATGTATTTTCTTGATTTTAACAATTTTTTCTATTTAAATACAGTTTTTCATTCACAAAAAACATTTGGCTAAAAGTAGCTTATTTCATTGAACATAAAAGAAGTGCAATTGGACAAATTAAATATTGAGGAATATAAAAGGATATTATAGTAAATACTCTTTTTATACTTTTTCAAAAAAAATTAATAAGGAGGATATTTATGCCAACATTAGAGGTGAAATGTACTGTATCCAACTGTTTTTTCCATGCAAAGGGGAATTTTTGTGGAGCCGAAAAAATAGAAATCAATATGGATAAAGCCAGTAAGAATGAGAATACCGAGTTTGCTTCTGATTTTGACTTTGATAAACGAGAGAAAGCAAAGAATTCAAATGAAACATGCTGTCAAACATTCATTTCTAAAAAAGATGCATCAAAACACTCCTAATTTTTTAGGAAGCTGTCAACACGACAGCTTCCTTTTTAAAGTGTTAATGCGGGCCATTACGATCTAACCCAGGAACTTCATTTAATTTATATGCATTGCTATCTACTTCCAAATTTTCACTTAATGGCTTAAGTGGGACTTCATATACCGTTTGAATCTCTTTCTTTTGAGCAAGCAAAGCAAGTGCATCATTATAAGAAAGACCGGATGCTGCATTTAACCGCTTTACTTCTTCAATATCGGTGCCTGCCTCTGTATATTTTTTCTCGTCCATAAATCCACCTCCTCCTACTTTAGGATGCGCGAGGAAATAGGGTTTATGTGAACGAGATGAAATCATATAGTAATACACTAATCAGTAGCTTGCATTTCCCTAAAAAGGAACATTCCACCTAAACCAATTACTGAAAAAACAACAGGAATAATAAATCCATAGTAGTAAGCATTTTGTAACACTCCGGAACTACCTTGAACGTAATCTAATATTGTCCCTAAAAAAATCGGTAATAACACAGCACTTAAGAAACCACCTGTGTTCGCAAAGCCCGATACAATACCAGATTCTTCGAGCGGGAAAGAGCGACGAACTGCTGCAAACGTTAATGCACTTGCCCCGTATCCAAAACCGATTAGAAAGAAAAGTATAATTACCCACCAAATCGATGGATATCCTTTAAATAATAAAAAAGTAATCCAACTTGATAAGACGATTAGATGAACGGTAATATAAGGTTTTTTAATAGTATCGAACATGCTCGCAATCCAACTCATTAAAGGTGCACCTAAAATTGCACCAACAAGACCGACCATAATTAGCTGACTTGCCTCAGAACGAGTCATTCCATACATATCCATACCAAAAGGTACTGCCCATGAACTGATAAAACCGACATAACCGCCAACTACTCCAAAATGGCAGAAAAATAAAGCCCATGCCTGACGATTGGAAAAAATTCTTTTTACTATTATTCCTGTTCGTTCACGAAGTACTTGCTCTTTTTCTACGACTGGTTTTATAAAAGTCTGTTTTGGGTTTTTAATAAGGACGATATAAAGAAGTAAGCCACATAAACATACGATGGCCCCTAACGAGAAAAAGGCCCCTCTCCACCCAAGTAGTTGTATCCATGCAGAAAACGGAACAGTAGCTAACAAAAAACCTAAACTACCTGTCATACCGGCAAAACCTACTAGTCGAACAAATTCCTTTTTATGAAACCACTGCCCTAATATAAGCATCATATTTACCCAAATAGTCGCGTCGCCTAATCCAGTTAAAATGCGTGATAGAAACAGTACATATTCATGTGTTCCAACACTGTAAAAAATCGTTCCAATACCTGTTATAACTGCTCCCAAAATAAGAAAGAAATTCGGTCCAAAACGATCAGCTAATATTCCCATCGGAATTTGTAAGCTTGTATAAACAAAAAATTGCACACCTGTTATAAATCCGATAGTCGTAGCGGTAATACTAAAATCGTTCATTAACTGATCCGTAATCAATCCTGGTGCGGTTCTTTGACTTGCCATAAGCAAATACGTAAGCAATACCGAAGCAAATACAATCCATCTGTACTTACTATTTTGTTTATCCAGTAGCCTCTACTCCTTTGATAAATAGCGTAAAACCCTTTTCTGACTCATTTTATGATTGGACTTAATGTAATATCTTTTTAGTTGCAGACATTTTCATAAAGTATTTAGCTTTACATATAAATAACAATATATAGGTTGTGGTTTCCAGGTTGGAGAAAAAATCATAAAGGGAGTGCAAACATTCTACAAATAGGTCCTTTGCCTATAAGTACGCTTCGTTTGGATTGTGGCAAAAACCAGGTAGTGTATTATCCGTATGTATTTTTTACTGAGAATAATTTTTGGGAAAATAAAATGAACGAGGCAATTAAAGAACAAGTGAAAAAGCTGATTTCTGAACAAGTTGGTGATATGCCGACAACAGTAGAAGAAATGCTAGGTCTTTATGAAATAAAAAACAATCAGCGACAAATATTAAGCTTATCGCTTTCCAATTATACGTATCATCAAAAGGCTGCTCACGGAATGACCTATATCAAATCATTGAACTTTGATTTAGAAAAACAGAAGATTTGTAAGTTAGAGGATTTATTTATCCCTGGCAGTGACTATATCAAACGGATTTCCAGTCTTGTAAATATTCAAATTCACGAGCGGGATATTCCCCTGCTGGATGATTTTACCGGTATTCAACCAAACCAGGATTTTTATATAGCGGATAAAACACTAGTAATCTATTTCCAGCTATACGAAATTACCCCCTATTACGTAGGCTTGCCGATGTTTCCGATTTCTGTTTTTGATTTAACCGATATTATTGATGAATCAAGTCCTCTAAGTAGGATGGCTGTTAATAATTGATATTTAATATAACTTGTATGCCTCTCATTTCTAGTGAGAGGCATATGGCTTTTTAGGCACCTTTTTAAGTACACCAAAAGAGGTAAATAAGCATAATATAACTAGAAATCCAGTTTTAAACTTATATACGAGGTGAAGAAAGAATGGCGTCATCTATAGATTACACATCTCCATCTACTCAATTCGCTTTTGACATAAATAAAAGCACATTATTTAAAAAAGACCATCAGAACTTTATAAACGTATTAGGTGTACAACAGTTAAATACATTGGATAATGTGTCCTTGCTGGATATATATTTAAGTGCCAATAATATAATTGAACCGCATTATCATCAAAATGCAGCAGAGCTCATTTATTGTATTTCTGGTGCTGTTACCGTATCTATCTTAAATCCTTTCACAAAACAGCTTCTCCATTATCCGCTTACACCCGGACAAGTGGCGAATGTTCCACAAGGTTGGTGGCATTATGAAGTAGCTACTGTTGATGACACGCATCTTTTAGCAATTTTTAATGCACCGACTCCTGAAGTAATATTAGGATCTGATTTATTAAAATTAACTCCACCCAATATCTTATCTAAAACTTATTGCATCAATGAAAATGAATGGAACCAAGCCATCAGTCCTGTGAAACCAAATACCTTTATAGGACCCTATACGGATTGCTCTAAAGAGACGCAACAAATATTCCCTCAATATTTATATCCCCAGTATCATTGCTCACAATGTGCGCCCCATAGCCAACAAATGCCTTATGTATATCAAAACTGGCATTATTGAAATCGCCACTCTTTAACGAAGCTTCCCGCAATGAAAATACTTAAAAAGGATGATGTATATCATGAGATGTTCTGATGAACAATTGGATATTAATCGCTGGGAGAATGACGGCGGAAAAAGTGTTAGTACTCTAATAAAGTTATAAACAATATTTAGGAGACTGGGACATAACCCAAAAATGCCATTCTTCTCCCTGAGAAAAATGGCATTTTTTTGCTGGCGTAAAAATTGCTTTCCATTCCGGGATGCTTTCCGCGGGCACGGCCTGAGCCTGTAGTCTCAGGCGTCGTGCTGTTCCCGCAGGAGTCGCCCTCCATTCCAATCAATTTCATAAAATATCGTTTCTTAATAAGGGTCTTTTCCTTATCCTATGAAATTACTATTTCTGTCCTATCCTCACTCTTTTAATGATCGTTAATATGAGGAGGTGTTACGGGATGTGCGTCTTTAATGACACGAATCGGGCGCATCATATCATGATCTTCATGCTCTAAAAAATGACAATGCCATATATAATCCCCCGTATGCTCCTTCCAGTGCATAATAATTTTTGTTACTTTTCCTATATCTGCTTTTACAGTATCTTTCCAGCCTCGTTCATATTCATGCGGTTCTTCCGGAGGCCCTGTAAATTGCAATTTCCCCTCTGCTACATAAAGATCTACATTAAAAGGTCTACGTTCAAGTATTTTAAATTGCACTAGATGAACATGAATCGGGTGATGGACTGCTGTAGTATTGATAAAGTTCCAAACTTCAATACTATCTAAAGCTGGTTTTTCTGTTGCGGGATCATGATACATTTTATCGCCCAATAACAACATAAGTCTGCCATAACGGTCTAACGTACTTGTTAAAGGAAGATCCCGGACCGTATGTGCATGATGCTCATGCAAATCCATTGCAGGTTCCAATAATGTCGGGATTTGACTTGTATCCTCACCCTTTAATGGCAAGTTTACATTAAATTTCATAATAACGTTCGTATGATCATCAGCAAATTCATCGTCATCATTCATTAAAATTATCTCTTCATTGGCAAAATTACTAAAATCAATAATAACATCTACCCGTTCTGCTGGGTTTAATTCAACTGAACCAATATCTACAGTGGCAGCTAAAAACCCACCATCTGTTCCGATTTGGCTTATTTTCTCATCATTGGAGAGACGCAAGTTATAGCTTCTCCGGTTTGAACCATTCAGTATGCGGAAGCGATACTTTCTTGGCTCAACATTTAATAAAGGCCATACCTTTCCATTAACGAGTATCGTATTACCGACATAGCCTAACGTGACAGTCGGGTTTGGCAATGGAAGCTGGTCAGGAACGGGAAGGGGAAATGGTGGATCTAGTTCTGTAGGGTAAAAAATAGAACCATCTTCATTGAAAGATTTATCCTGAATGAGTAAAGGAATTTCGTAATTCCCCTTTGGCAGTTGTAGACGTTCTTCCGAGGAATCACGAAGCAAATAAAAACCAGCAAGACCCGCAACGACATTCAATCGAGTAAGCCCCATTGCATGGTCATGATACCACAATGTTGTACCAGGCTGGTGGTTTGTATATTCGTGTACTTCCTGTTTAAAGGTTGGACCTGTAGCTGCGTAATTTTTCGTATACCATGCCTCAGGGTGACCGTCGCTTGCAGAAGCAACATTCGCTCCATGCAAATGAACAACGGTCCGTACTTCGGCGGAATTGTTTACGCCATGCAAACTATAGTCAATCGGCAAGAAATGTTTTTCCGGAAGTCTATTCAAATATTTCACATATGTCGTGTAGTCTTTTTTCGCTTCAATCGTCGGCCCCGGAACAATGCCATCATATCCCCACACCTCGGTAAAAGGAAAGTTTTTGTGGAATCGATGCTTTGACTTTAGCATTTGTATTTCATAATAGGAATTTGCCGGATAATTTTTATTTGCTCTCGGTCTTGCAGTAGGCGGTTTTACTAATTTATCTATAAATTTGGGTATTGTATTTGGATCAGCTGGGTTAACAGGCTGTTCACTAAAATTCAAAATATACCATCCTTCTTTACTAATTTCATATAGTTTATTCTTCACTTCATTTAGGCGTTCCTTCAATATCCGTTTTCATAAGCTTCAGGCAAATTAAATAATAAACATCGCCACAATTGTCGTAACAATTAACCCCACTACTACAGGTACAAGATTTCGGCGAGCGAGCTCAAATGGGCTAACGTTACAAATTGCCGCTGCAGGAATAAGCGCCCAAGGAACTAGTGTACCGCCACCTACCCAAATAGCTGCAATTTGTCCAAGTGCCGTCAAAGTTGCAGTTCCTTCACCAATCGCCGTACCAAATAAACTTCCGATTGACCCTACAAGTGAAATCCCTGAAAACCCTGAACCATCGAGCCCCGTAATTGCCCCTACCCCTGTCAAAGTAATAGCAGCAATTTCTGTAGTTAATGGGACAATTGCCGCTAACCCCATACCCAAATCATTGACTATGCCATGTGAGGATTCGGGTAAGTGATCTCCTATAATTGTAAGAAATCCTGCATCCCCTAAATAGAAAAATGCCGCAATTGGGATTACCGGACCAAATACTTTAAATCCAAACTGAAACCCTTTAATAAAATATTCGGTCGTTTGATCGAGCCCTTTCTTTCTGTAGGCTACAACACAAAGAAGGAGCAATATAAATACAGAAGTTCCTCCCACTAAAGCAGTCGCATCTCCGCCTTGTAGATTAAAAAGAGACATTGCCACAACGTCGAGTAAAAATGCAACCGGAATTAAAAGGGCAAAGATTTTTTTCTGTCTCATCGACAGTAAATTATCAGGTTTTTCCTGTTCTGTGCTGTTATCATACGTTCCTACCAATGGAATATTTCCTCGTTTCATATCCCGTTTTAAAAGATAGAACGCCACTGCAGTCGTCACAACACCCATTGTTATAACAAGTGGGATACTCGCCGTGACCACATCTCCTACCGGAATTCCTGCTGCATCGGCAGTCAATTTCGGTGCACCTTGGATAATGAAATCACTGGACAGCGCAATACCATGACCGAATAAGTTCATCGCCATTGCCACCCCAAGTGCTGGAAGTCCAGCTCGGATAGCTACCGGTAACAGAACGGCTCCGAGGAGGGCAACAGCGGGTGAAGGCCAGAAAAACCATGAAATGACCATCATTAATATACCTATAGTCCAAAACCCAAGTGTCGGATTTTTTATAATTTTTGTAAATGGTGCGATCATTACTTCATTAATACCTGTTTTTGTAAGCACCCGACTCATCGCTACGATAATAGAAATAATTAAAATAGTAGATAAAAGTTCTGTAATCGCATAAATAAAGCTGTTAAAAACCCCGCTAATAGAAGAAATGAATTCTCCTGTTGCGACGAATGCGATAACGAATATTCCTAAAATACTAATTAGTGAAGTATCGAGTCGCTTTACCATGAAAATAATAATAAGAGCTATAAATGCTACATAAATCCAGTGGAGAGCTGTTAATTCAATTCCCATACTCTTCCTCTTTTCTTTTTTATATAGCATATGGAGTGAAAAGATTAGTGGTGAGCGCCTATTATAATAAATATTTTTCGGTAAATTGAGCATTCGCCTAACTTCTTTTCATATGGATAAAAGTTAGCAATTATAAATAGTTACGACATGTTTATTAGTGAACTAAAAAGTGCCATATTACATAAATAGGAATGATCCAAAAAGGAGGATGCATATGGCAGTCTGTCCGTTATGCAATGGTTTACATGAAGTGGAGAAATATTGTCGAACATGCCATATTCTATTAAATGATGAAGGAAAGGTATCCGATTATTTAGATCCATACGGACATTACAATGATGAAGAAACCATTAAAATGGGTGATGGCTATCCATATACTACAGCAAATGAAATTTGTCCACACTTATTAACTTGTAACGAATGCGGATATGATCAAGTGATTTTTATTCAACAGCAATAAATCATTATAAATAAGGTTGTTCGAAGTATATTTTCGAACAGCCTTTTCATTTTCATAAAAACTTGAAACCCAATTATACTTTCCTTATCTGTTAGCCAATATAATCAATTCCACTTAGCTATATGTTGATAAACCCACTTTCGTTTTATTATCATATAATGTGTTATAAACCTTCACTTGAAGCGTTGTTCCATAATTTTTAAATTATCAATTCGACCTCTAACATAAACAGGAAAGGGAGAGTAAATGATTGTTGACGGGGTATTTTCCGGTGGTGGTATTAAAGGATTTGCATATGTAGGAGCGATTCAGGCACTAGAAGAAAAAGGCATAAAGTTTGAAAGGGTAGCTGGTACGAGCGCGGGTGCTATTTTAGCAACATTTATCGCAGCAGGATTTAATGCACAAGAACTTGAAGTGATTTTTGATGAACTAAATTTAAAAGTATTGCTAGATCCTCCAAAAATGACGCGAGAATTCCCGTTTTTAAAGTGGCTCAACTTATATAAACGGTTCGGCTTGTATAAAGGAAGGGCTTTGGAAAATTGGTTTCTCGAAAAACTAGCGACAAAAGGGATTTATACATTTGGTGACTTACCAAAAGATTCATTAAAACTCGTTGCTTCCGATTTAACAAACGGGAAGATGATTGTGTTGCCTGATGATCTGCATCATTACAACATAGATGGCAGCACATTTCCGATTTCTCGGGCATTACGGATGAGTTGCGGTCTTCCCTTTTTCTTTGAACCGGTTTATTTAAAAAACGGAAAAAGCGAATCTGTAATTGTAGATGGCGGCGTTTTAAGTAATTTCCCTCTGTGGATTTATGATAACGGTCACAAAAAGCGCCCAGTTCTCGGAATGAAGCTAAGCAGTTCAAGCGAGGATAGAGCACCGCATGAAATTAACAACGCAATTCAATTATTTGAAGCGTTATTTACTACAATGCAAAATGCTCATGATAACCGTTATATTGCCCGAAAACATGTGAAAAATATTATCTTTATTCCTGTTGAAGATTATAGTACAACTCAATTTGATTTGGATGAAAAAACAAAAAATAAATTAATTAGCATCGGTAAAGAGAGGACAATACAATTTTTAAAATCATGGTCGCCAGTTTGGTAAATATATTTTTAATGTAAAAAAGGTGAAATCCAATGATGCGATTTCACCTTTTTATATTTATTTCATTACTTTGAACACTTCTGGTACTGTATTTAAATCGATGTCCCACAAAACAGGGAGTAAGAAATAGATAGACAATGTAATTAATATGACAGCGAAGACATTTAGTGCAAAACCAGCCTTCATCATATCTGTAATTTTAATATATCCTGAACCGAACACTGCCGCATTTGGTGGTGTAGCAACCGGAAGCATGAATGCACATGACGCTGCGACACCAGCTGCAATCATTAATGCATAAGGATGGATACCTAAAGCAACAGCAAGTGATGCCATAATTGGATACATCATAGATGCCGTCGCTGTATTCGAAGTAATCTCAGTTAAAGCAAGAACAAGTGCTGTAACTAGGAATATTAATACAATTACATTTACACCATCAAGTCCCATAAGCTGTGAACCAATCCATTCAGATAATCCTGTACTCACAAAACCGGAAGCAATTGCAAGGCCCCCTCCGAATAATAGCAAAATACCCCATGGTAACTTCACTGCCGTTTGCCAATCCATTATGCGATCGCCTTTACGATTCACAGAAGGAATCGCAAATAATACGATGGCGAAAAATATTGCGATTATCCCATCAGATAGTCCGACAATAATCTTACCTAGGAAGAATGAACGGGTAATCCAAGAAAATGCAGCAAGTATAAAGACAACAAAGACAATCTTCTCTTCGATAGATGCTTTACCTAAATCTCTTTTTTCTTTATCAATTACAGCACGTCCGCCAGGTAAAGTTTTTATTTTAGACGGGAAAGCCACCTTTACAAGGTAAATCCATGTGAAGAAGATGAATACCCATGCAAATGGTACCCCGAACAGCATCCATCCAGCAAAAGATAATTCAATACCATACATTTTATTGATTGCACCTGCAAGTAATGTATTCGGTGGCGTTCCTATTAATGTAGCAATTCCCCCAAGAGACGCTGAATAGGCAATCCCGAGCATCAATGCTTTACCAAAAGCAAAACGTTGCGGAGAAGTATCTATATCGATATTCGGGTCATTTTTCAAACCGTCTGCTACTTGGTTAATGATAGCAAGTCCAATTGGAATCATCATCATTGCCGTGGCACTATTTGAAATCCACATAGATAAAAATCCTGTTGCAATCATAAACCCAAGTACAATTCGGTCCATATTTGTACCGACCATTGAAATTATCGAGATAGCAATGCGTTTATGTAAGTTCCACTTTTCCATTGCAAGAGCAATCATAAATCCACCCATAAACAGGAAAATTGTTTCATCTCCATAAGAGGATGAAGTTACTTTAATGTCCAAACTATTTGTTAAAGGAAACAATACAAGCGGCAATAATGATGTAGCAGGGATTGGAATTGCTTCCGTTATCCACCATGTTGCTATCCAAATCGTACTTGCCAAAATTCCTTTAGCTTCCGGAGTAAGACCCTCAGGATTAAAAAACATCAACGTTAAAATAAAAAATACCGGTCCTAATATAAGGCCAACTGTTTGTGCTGTTGTATAACTGCGTGGAGTATAACCGCCTCCACTACCAGAACCCTCACTACCTGTTTTCCCGGAACTTCCATTAGTAGCGATTTTAGAAGAATTTGGTTTTATGAAAAAAGTAAACAAATCTTTCACTTGGTCATGCATTTCCCATAACCGATTCCAAGTTGTCGAAAACATCTCTTTTCCTCCTAAATTTTGTTTTAAAATAACAATATTTCGTCTTAAACATTACTATTTCTTCTACCATTTTTACTTAGATAAATAAAAAATGCAATAGTATTTAAAATAATAAGAAAATAAAAAATAATAAAGATTGTTGATAAAATCCCCTAAAATATATAATTTCATATTTTAAATAGCATTTTTTTTGCATGTTCCATTGTTATATAACATTGTAAAATATTATAGCGAAAGAGTTCTCGATTCATATTTTCTTTTGTTTTATAAAGAAAAAAGAACGATTCCTAAAGGAATACGTTCTTTTTTTAATTTAATTATCCGGAAATATTTATCGAATATTCGCTTTTTTGAACCCATCATAAATACTAGCGGCAGCAGTAATTATTAAAATAATAATTGTACCCCCTATTAGCCATACATTGAATTGCTCTTTCGTAATCGTAAACAAATTAGTTATATAAACAACAAATTCTTCGCTCAAAAAATTAGGTTTTATTAAAATAATAATGAAAACAATCGTTGAAATTACTTCAAGTAATGTATTTCCAATAGCCATTCTTTTTGTCCATTGTTCCTTCAATAACTTATAAAGAGCAAATGCAATCTCCAAACCAGCGATAATAAGAACGATTAGCCCATATTGTTGTAAAACATCCTGATTTAATGCTGGCATAACAAATTCTAATGGACCGCCATCCCCTTCATATACTCCTATAATCTGGTTAGCATAAAAGTAAAGCGTCACCCAAATAGCCGTCCACATTAAACTCCCGAAAATTTCTAATTTCGAAATTGTTTTTTTCTTAGAAATATATGCAACATTTTTCAGATCCTCCGCGGTCCATTTTTCTAAACCTGAAGTTAATGGCAGCTGTTCCTTATCTTTATCAAATCTTTCTAATAAAGCAAAAGTGATAGTTAGCCAGAAAAAGACTTGGATTCCTACTTGGATCAACGTCCAGATACCTTCTCCGATAAGGGATAAAATGCTATTTAATAGCGCCTCTTCACCACTGAAACCAATGAAATATTTTGTGATAATTGTTATTAATGAAACGACAGCTGCTATTGGTACAATCATTTTTAATAATGACATATAAACATCAAAATAGCGTGGACCTATTAAATGCATTGGCTGATCCTTATACCCGTTTGCCAATATCGCTGGATTACCTAGCTGATTAAGCACATCTTTAACATCTTCCACGGTATGATGGTTAGGCAGCATATCCTCAATCGTTGAGCGTAATTCAAGTGCAATATCTGAACGCATTTTTTCAGGCAACCTTCTAGTGACTTCTTGAATGTAAACTTCAATTAAATTCGTTCTCATCGTCATCTCCCTCTCCTAATAAGGAATACAGTTCCTTAGAATTATTAATCCACTCTTTTTTCAATTCTGAAAAGATCTCCAAGCCAAATTCACTTAAAACATAATATTTTCGAGGTCTACTCTCTGATGTGTCCCAACTGCTTGAAACGAGTTCTTGCTTTTCCAATCTACGTAGTAAAGGGTACAAAGTACTTTGATCAATGGAAATCCCTGCTCCTTCCAATGATTGAACTAATGAATATCCATACTGTGGGGTTCTTAATTGACTTAGAACCGCTAGTGTCAAAGTCCCTCTTCTAAGCTCTATTTTTAAGGAATTCAATAAATTGCTCACTAAAACACCTCACTCCATAATAATGTATGTCATACAGTATTATTATATACTATGTATCATACAGTATTATCGTGAATAAAACTACTATAAATTGGTAAATAAACAAAATTAAACTCCTGTGGACTGGTTAAGGTCCACAGGAGTTTAATTTTGTTCTTATTTTTAATTTTCTTCGACTTTGTTTATTTCAAAGTTATTCAGCAGTTCACGTACTTCATCCGTTGATTTTGTGTTCATTAATTGATTTCTTAACTCACCTGCACCACGGAAGCCTTTAACATAAATTTTGAAAAAGCGGTGTAGACCTGACATGGAACGTGGCAGCATTTCCGCATATTTATCCTGTAAATCAAGTTGTAATTTTAAAAGATCAAGGTACTCCTCAGGACTATGCTCTTTCGGTTCTTTTTCAAAAGCAAAAGGATTTTTGAAAATACCGCGCCCAATCATTACCCCATCAATACCATATTTTTCAGCGAGCTCTAAACCAACTTGACGATCTGGAATATCACCATTGATTGTCAATAATGTTTGTGGCGCAATTTCATCTCTTAATTTTTTTATTTCCGGAATCAACTCCCAGTGAGCATCAACCGCGCTCATTTCTTTTCTCGTACGTAAATGAATCGATAGGTTAGCGATATCCTGTTTTAAAATATGTGTCAGCCATTCCTTCCATTCTTCTACATCTTTATAGCCAAGGCGAGTCTTTACACTAACAGGTAATCCACCAGCTTTTGCTGCTTCAATCAGCTCTGCCGCAACATCGGGACGAAGAATCAGCCCGCTTCCTTTCCCTCTTTGTGCAACGTTTGGTACAGGGCATCCCATATTCAAATCAATACCTTTAAATCCTTTTTCAGCCATACCTATACTCATTTGACGGAAAAATTCGGGGTTGTCTCCCCAAATATGTGCAACAAGGGGCTGTTCATCTTCGGTAAAATGTAAACGACCTCTCACACTTTTTTCTCCCTCCGGATGACAGTAACTATCCGAATTTGTAAACTCTGTAAAAAATACATCCGGTCTGCCTGCTTTCGCTACAACATGACGAAAAACAGTATCCGTCACGTCCTCCATAGGCGCAAGAACGAAAAACGGTTTCGGTAAATCGTTCCAAAAATTTTCTTTCATACTATTTCAAGTCCTCTCAAAATGGGATTTTGCGTTACTCATCCCTTAAGTTAAGCTCATTAATAGAGCATAATTGTCATTAATATTATTTTAAAACTATAGCAAGCCTCAAAAACACTTTTTTATTTTATACTTTTCAACCGTTTCCTTCTACAATATTGCTTATATTTCTAAAGAGCCGCTGTCAATAAAGCACTATCCACCGATTCTAATTTTCCCATTCATCCTCTTTAGTGTTCCTAAAATACTCATAGCAGCTAAATAACTCGTTTTTGGATTTTCCGGCAATGGATTATTTTTAATCGTAAAAGTTGCTTCCCCAAACTCTCCCGTTATTTCAACATGATGAATGTTTTTTTCAATATGTGGATCCGCAATTAAAGTTACTTTAGTATTTTCCATACCAATCCCGGCCAGTGCAAGGACAATTGAAACATTCATATTTTTAGGGAATCGCTCGATCGCATCTGCTGCTTTTCCTTCGAAAACGACTTGAGCTTCCTCAATTTCCTCAGCAATTAACGAACTTGCTGGCTTACGAGTAGTGAGTGAAACAAAAGTAACTTTACCGAGGGCATGTGCATTTTGTAAAACGTCCAAGCCCCCAATTGCTCCTGAAGGTAAATAAATATTATTTTTATACTTGTGTGCAAGATGACTGATTTTGGTTAACAGTTCCGTATCTACAAATGCGCCGACACTAATCACCACAACATCTTTTTGAGTTATAATGTCTGGTACTAAATCTTTCACAGCATTTATATCCGCCGCTTCCACTACAACGTCAATATCCGAACTTAGAAAATCATCCAGTTCCGTAAATAATTCAACCTCGAATTGCGATGCAACTGTTTCGTACTTTCTCTTATCTTTAACGAATACACTTTTAACTCGTAAATCATTATGTTCCTTTTGGTTAATTTCCTTTAATAAAAAATGAGCGATTGCACCCGCCCCAACTATACCAATATTCATTTTAAATCTCCTTATTTGCTTTTGTTATTCTTACTTTCCACCATAACATATCTTCGTCCTGCTTAATCCTTACATTTAGGTTTCCTTTAAAATCTCCATTACTTTGGGTAGTATTAGTTTATAGTGAAAATAATAGGAGGGATAGGAATGGAACTTACAGTATATCTTGCAGGACAGATTCATGATAATTGGCGGGAAGAAGTTGCAAAAAAGGCAAAGGAATATAATCTCCCCCTACGCTTCGTAGCTCCACAAACAAACCATGATCGTTCTGATAATATTGGCGAAGAAATTTTAGGGGAGCAGCCTTCTAACTTCCATAAAGATAATGCAGCATCGGATATTAATAATTTTAGAACACAAGTATTAATGCAAAAAGCTGATATTGTCATTGCCTTATTCGGCGAAAAGTATAAACAGTGGAATACCGCAATGGATGCAAGTACGGCTATTGCTATGAACAAGCCAACTATTATTATTCGACCGGAGTCATTGATTCACCCTTTAAAGGAGCTTTCCAATAAAGCAAATGTAACCGTAGAGACTGTTGACCAAGCAATAGATGTAATTCGTTATATTTTTGATTGATTAAAAGTATTTGTGATTCATCCATTTAGTTTTGAAGGCCTGATTAAAATAAAGCACAAAAAGAGAGATTGCCGGATGCAATCTCTCTTTTCGAATTGGAACTAAAAATTAAATGCGTTTTAATGCACCATTTGGATCTGGTAACTCTTGAGCTGAAATTTTATTGATTTTGCAGAAATAATCAAAAAACTGTTGTGCCAGCTCTCGTTCCTGTGGATCAGTTTTAATCGATACTATATCGCGTAAAATTTGAGCCATCCAAAGATTATTAAAGTAACGGTGTTTGCCGGTATTCCATGTCATTTTATGTGTAAACTTTTCATTTACATAATAATTCCAGAAGAGCATTTGATTCGCTTCCTCTTCTGTAAGTTGCAATCTGAACTTTGAATGGGCAGGAATATTACCATCTTGGCTAAGCTTTCCGATAAAATCTTCCTTTACCATATAAACACCTAAAATGCGTCTGTCTTTTTCTGACGAGTCAGAATCTACAGAAGTTAACAAGACCGCACTATTTTCAAACAATCGAATCGGTTTGTTTGGTTTGCCTTTGTTAACACCACTTTTTGCAACTCCAGAGAAAACTTTCCACTCTGAAAATGCTGTACTTTTCTCTTCTTCATCACACCAAAATACCATTTGGGACTCAGGATGAAGTTTATGGTTTTTCATAAGTTTTTCATGCTGTTGGCGAAGGTCCTGGTTTTTTCGCAAAAGTTTTAAATCTTCTTCCTTTTGCCATTCCTCTTCTCTTCGTTCAAGCTCTCTTTTTTCAATAATTTTTTCAAGTGAACTTGCATCACCTTTATCATGAAGTTTCAGGTGTTTTTCAAATACATCAGGGAAAACAAACTTCTTTTTTTCAGATGCAAAATGTATTTCGATACTTGAATCATTATGTTTAACAACACTTCCCGTACCAAAGAGCTTATGTGTAACTTTCTTATTAATTAGATTCATTATTATAGTCCTCCTTCACATTTTTACAGGTAAATTTATTATTAAATTAAATAACTCCTAATAAACCTCACACAATTGTTTGAATTTTTACCTTAATTTTGAAAAAGACTATTAAAAAACGTATTCCAAATTCTTTCTGCATTTACAGCAGAATTCGAAATACCACAATTGTAAGTCTATTATAACATTTCTTAAACAAAAATACAATTTTTTTGTTGACAATACATTTTAAGTTAGGTTAAAATGAAATATTTATTTCAAACAAGGCTTTTATTTTTAAAAATTTTCGCTTTAAAAACCTCCACCAATCCTTATATTTACTATATATATATATAGACAATTGTACTTTTTTTATTTATCCTCCAATAACATTTGCAACTGTCAAAAACCATTTTTCGACCATTTCTAATTAGTTATTAGTTTTTTTTATAAATATACCCACTAAATAGTAATATTATTTAGAAAATTGTAACTATAATGCAAATTGCCCCCAATATAATATTTTTCTATAGACATAAGTCCTATACATATATATACTTTTATCCAGATTACCTTTCTACTTTTCGGTGCAAAAGTAAATATTTAGATAAAAGAAAGATGTGAAACAAGTGAACTTTTTTAAGAATTTGACTTTAAAAGTGAAGTGGATGATTTATATCTCATGCGCCATTGTGTTAGCAGTCGGCGTAACTGTAATTTTTAGTCAGTGGAACGTGCGTAACATTCTAGAAGATGAAAATCGTCAAACCTCTGCTGACAGTGCTAAAAATGCAGTTAATCAGGTTTCATTAGGCTTATTGAATTATGAATCTGCTGTTTTACAATTAAGTCAGGTAATAGAGGCAATCTTAACGAATGAGGAAAAAGATTATACTCAAATAGACAAAATAACAAAAACACTTCATGAACAAAATAATGATTATTTAGCCGTGTATTTCATGGATTTTAATACTGGCAAATTACATGTGACACCAGAGATTACATACGATTGGGATGTTCGCGATTCTCAAACATTCGCGAAATTAAATAGTAATCCTAATTTACAATGGATGGATATTTATTTGGATACTGGTGTAAATAAATTAATGACTTCCGTTATTGCTCCCGTATTTAATAATGGTGAGCTAGTTGGCGCAGTCGGCTTTGATATTGACTTCTCAACGATTGGTTCAATACGCGAAAGTATTGAAACAGATACATCTTCCAAATTAATGATTGTTGATCCAAATGGTCTAATTGTTTCTTCATTTATTGAAGATGGTGACGGAAAAAATATTAACGCTGATAATTCCGGCAAAGTTGAGGGTGTTTCGGATTTATTAAAACCTGATGAATTAGCTACAGAATTCAGTTGGCTTTTAAATGATTCAAATACGAATAATCAAATTGAACAATTTAACTGGGATGGTATGGATTATTCGGGAGAAATACAGACAATAGAAAAAAACAATTGGAAGATTGTTTCTGTTATAGATAAAGGTAATTTTGCCGAAAAATTAAAGGAATTTACAATTAACGGTTGGATATCACTCATTATTGGATTAGTAATTGGTTGTTTAATCGCTTATTTCATGTCAATTAAACTAATCCTGATTTTTAGTAATTTAAAAAAAGTATTTGAAAGAACAGCAAAAGGCGACTTTATTACTCGTTTTGAAACGAATTCAAATGATGAAATTGCTGATTTAGCAAACCATTATAACCAGATGCTAGATGGAGTTCATCGTTTAGTTCTTCAAGTTAATGAAAATACAAATGCAATTCGAAATTCGTCTAATAGTTTAGCAATTATCGCTAAAGAAAATGAACAAGCATTAAATAATGTTTCTACTAGTATTGAAGAAATCGCTATGAATAGTAGTAATCAGGCTGAAAAAATGCAGGATGGTTCTAATGCTCTCCAAGTATTAGCAGACGGTATTGAGACTATTGAATTACAATCTCAACAAATGGCAGATGATGCAACCGAAGCGCTCATTGAAGCACATACAACTATTGATAAAGTTGATCAATTAGAAGAAACATATACAAATTTAGAAAGAGCATTTCAGGAAGTAACCATTGTAGCAACCAACCTGGATGATAAAACAAAGTCTATTTCTCAAGTGACAAAATTGATTGCCCAAATTACAGAACAAACGAACTTACTTGCATTAAATGCATCTATCGAAGCAGCTAGAGCAGGCGAACACGGTAAAGGCTTTGCGGTCGTAGCAGATGAGGTAAGAAAATTAGCTGAGAATTCCAAAGCAGCTACTACGAACATTCAGGAAATTATTAAAAGTATTTTGGAAGATACAGAGCAACTCGTTCAAGTAATGCAGCAAACAAATGATATTAGTGACAATCAAAAGGTAGCCGTTGATACTGTGAATAATGCAATTAAACAGCTATCCGATACTTTGGAAAATATGAAAGAATCTATTACTAGAACGATGGATAATGTGTCGACAATGCAACAGCAAAAAAATGTTGTGCTCTCATCAATGTTAGTAGTCCATGAAATGACTACAGAGGTAACAGCTGAAACACAAGAAATTGCAAGTTCGATTGAAGAACAAACATCAGCCACTACCGAAGTAACAATTCATGCTACTCATTTAAATGAACAAGTCGAAAATTTATCGGACTCTGTTTCAAAATTCAAGTTATAACTAAACAAAAAAATACCCGTTAAAACAGATGGACTTAGAGGTAGCTGCAAGCACTTCTAAGTCCATCTGTTTTTATAATATATAGCCTGTTTACGTACTATAGTGACACCATTTACATCATTGACATATGTTGCGTATATAAAGAATTTTGATTTGTTGCTTTACAGCGAGTGACCTAGCTCTATATTTCCATGAAATTTAAGGAGTGAATACATGGGTGCTATAACTGGAGAATTTTATATTAATCGACTGAATCAATTAAATAATGAAGTTTGGTTTGATGGGGAAAAGGTTGAAGGGTTACTTTCTGAACACCCCGCTTTCAAAGGTCTTATTAAAACGAAAGCTTCTCTTTATGACCTACAGCATAATCCTAAAATAAAAGATGAAATGACCTTTATTTCACCAAAATCAGGAGAACCTATTGGACTTTCTTTTTTGCAACCAAAAACGAAAGAGGATTTAGTGAAAAGGCGGAAGATGATTGAACATTGGGCGAGACATACTTATGGTATTTTAGGAAGAAGCCCCGACTATTTGAACTCCGTTTTAATGAGCTTTGCCTCTTCAGCGGAAATATTGAAGGGACAGGAAAACTGTTTCCCTGAAAATGTTGAGGCATTTTTTGAATTAGTAAGAGAAAATGATTTATCACTCACTCATACTTTTATTACACCGCAAGTTAATCGCTCTCAAAATTATTTCGAACGTACAAATGAACCTATTTCCGCGAAGATAATTGAAGAAAATGAACATGGTCTTGTGATAAAGGGTGCACGGCTATTGGCTACACAAGGTGGTTTAACAGATGAAGTGCTAGTATTTGGAGGTGGTAAAGCTGTATTCGCAGAAGATGAAGCTTTTGCTTTTGCCATCCCCTCCAATACGAAAGGCGTAAAATTTATATGCAGAGATACCTTTATAGGAGGGGACTCCCACTTTGATCATCCTCTTAGCTCAAGGTATGAAGAGATAGATTCCATTATAGTTTTTGATAATGTATTAGTTCCGTGGGAGCGCATATTTTTTTACAATAACTTTGAAATTGCCGGTAAGTTCCTTATGGAAAGTTCGTTTCATCACTTCGCTAAATATCAGGTGACGATAAGGCAGATTGTGAAAACAGAATTTATTTTAGGTATTGCGGAGCTTCTTGTAGATACGATTAATGTCCGCGAATATCAGCATATTCATGAAAAGCTGTCAGAAATCATCGTTGGGTTAGAAACGATGAAAGCACTTCTGGAAAAATCGGAGAATAATGCAGTATTAGATAAGTGGGGCTATTTACGCCCGGCTATTTTCCCATTGAAAGTTGCCGGTAATATTTTTTCAAAACTGTACCCTCGCTACATCGAAATAATTCAGCTTATAGGCGCAAGCGGTATGATTACCTTACCTACGAAAAAGGCATTCCATTCCGATATAAGAGCAGATTTAGACCAATATCTTCAAGGAGCTACTAAAACAGCAGAGGATCGTGTAAAAATATTTCGTTTAGCTTGGGATTTAACAATGAGCTCATTTGGTACGAGGCAAATGCAATATGAACGATTCTTTTTTGGTGATTCAATCCGCGCAGCGAGCGAATTATATTTTACTTATCCTAAAAAAGAGTATGTTGAAGTAGTCATTGATTTTCTAAAGCAAAAAGAAGATTTATAACTCAATACCTATACTACCTTCACCTTTTCGGGTTTTGAATTATAAAAGGACTGTAATATTTTCCATTATAATTCCTCGTCCTTTAGACAAACTAATCCCAAAAAGAAAAGAAGGTGATAAGGTGCTTAAGCTTAACAACGCAATGTGTTTCTATAACTTTATGCAGATTATCATTATTGAGGATAATCATGGATAAACCGTTTATGCCTCAGCTAGTTTATTTTGAACCGAATGCTTTAGATTATCCACTTGGAAAAGAGCTGAAAGAAAAATTTGAAGGGTTAGGTATTGAAATTCGCTATACCACTTCCCATAATCAGATACGCGATCTTCCTGGAGACAATGATTTACAGAAGTATCGTATTGCAAAATCCACACTCGTTGTAGGCATTCGTAAGACATTGAAGTTTGACACATCGAAACCATCCGCAGAATATGCCATCCCTCTTGCAACCGGGTGTATGGGACATTGTCATTACTGCTATTTGCAAACGACTATGGGGAGTAAACCGTATATTCGGATATATGTGAATGTCGATGAAATATTTGAAGCCGCTGATCATTATATAGAAGAACGCGCTCCTGAGATTACGCGTTTTGAAGCTGCTTGTACCTCTGATATTGTAGGGATCGATCACTTAACCCACTCATTAAAAAAAGCTATTGAACATTTTGGTCGGACGGAATTAGGCAGATTACGATTTGTGACTAAATTTCATCATGTTGATCATTTGCTTGATGCTAAGCATAACGGGCATACAAGATTCCGATTTAGCATTAATGCCGACTATGTCATTAAGAATTTCGAACCGGGTACTTCCCCCCTAGCAAAGCGTATAGAAGCAGCTGGGAAAGTAGCAAGGGCTGGTTATCCGCTTGGTTTTATCGTCGCCCCAATTTATCTTCATGAAGGATGGCAAGAGGGATACTATCATATGTTTGAGCGTCTTGATGCAGAATTACCTAAAGACGCTCGTGATGATATAACGTTTGAATTCATTCAGCACCGATTTACTAAGAAAGCAAAAAATGTCATTGAGAAAAATTATCCAAAAACTAAATTACAGCTGGATGAATCTACAAGACGAGTTAAGTGGGGTAAGTATGGAATCGGTAAATATATTTATCAAAAAGACGAAGAAGATGAAATGAAAGAGCAGTTATACAGTTATATGGAAAATTTCTTTCCTAATGCGAAACTTGAATATTTCACGTAACGCTAAAGCAGCCGGTCTTAAAATCGGCTGCTTTTGATTTTGGTTATGTCTTCGTAATCCTCATTACAAAGCGGTCCACCTTTTTTTGCAAAAAGAAAAAACGAACCCTTTAACAAGGATTCGTTCGTATAAAGAATGAGTAATGAACAAATGACATATATTACGAAACGAGGAGCCAATTACATTATTTTTATTACCTCTTAAAGCCGGACAATAGGCATTGAACAACATCGGAATGAGCCGCCTGACTTGATGATTTCTGAAAAATCTACTTCCAATACTTCATACCCATGCTGTCTCATCTGATAATTAACATCACGATTCATTGGTAAACTCAATACCCGCTTCTGACCAATAGATAATACATTTGTGCCCATTGTAAACTGTTCGCTTTCACTTACTTCGATTAAATTGTACATACTCGCTAAAAATTCTACAGTTTTCAGATCGAACGCATCTGGATATATTAATGCTTCTTCTGAGGAAAGAATATTGAATACACAATCTAAATGTAAATATTTTGGGTTGAATTGAATTGGCAGTATTTTAAATTCAGGTAATTCTTTCTGTAAAGATTGAATTGCACTTTTACATGTACGGTGACTGATTCCAATGAAGACACGTTGTCCGTCGACAATGACATCTCCCCCTTCTATGGAATGAGTTGAGAGCTTTTTATATGCAATATTATGTTTATGCATCCAATGGGCTAATACTTCCTCTTCACCTTGACGAATCGGATTCGCCATTTCTGAAATAAATAAACGATTTCCTAATGTAAAGCCAATATCTCGTGTAAAGACTTGCTCAGGGTGATCTTTACTAGGTTTTAGTTTAATCACTTCCACACCCGCACTTCTTAATGTTTGTTCAAAATTCCGATGTTGTGCAATAGCAAGTTCCTGGTCAATATTCTCATGTTTATATTGCTTTTGGACATTATTAATCACTTCTCTAATCTCCATATATTGCGGTTCACATAAAACTACTTTTTTTAATGTTCCATATTCATTTTTACAATTTATTTGATCATGTTTTGTAATTGTATCACCCATTAAGGCATCCTCCAGATTCTTAATTCAACTCTCTCTTATTTATTTTCATTTCCTTGATTTACATTCAGTAAACATTTCTGAATTTTTAATCTATTCAGGTACCATTGTTTCAAGAAATTTAGGAAGGGGTAATGATTGGCTATATAATAATAATTGGATAATGATAATGGAGGGGTTTGTATGATTACGAAAGGGCATACTTTATTAACAAAGGAAGATTTTCAAACAAGAACCGACTTGCCAAATTGGCTTTATAAAGAATACGAAACCTTTCATAACACGGTAACAGATAAAACGTTTCCATGTTTTTTCGGTATGAGTGGTGAGCTCAAAGGTGAGCTTCGCTATGCCTATATTAATCAGGATGACTGGAGCAATCTACCTTCTGCAGTAGAACACTTCCTTAATTTATTTAAGATGCCAAACTACAAGAGACATGGACTTTTCGTCTTTGTAGAACCATTTGAGCAAGAGGGCTCTCTTGAAGATTACCGAAAGCAATTTTGGGATATACTACAATACTTGCATAAAGAAGATAAAGTGGAATGGCCAATAGACAGTCCTCGTGACCCTGAACATTACTTATGGGATTTTCATTTTGCCGGAGAGCCAATTTTTGTATTTGGAAATGCACCTGCGTATAAAAAGCGGAAAACACGTCATTTAGGAAATGCAATGGTTCTTGGATTTCAACCTCGGAAAATTTTCGAAGGGTTAGAAGGAACTGAAAAAGGCGGGATCATGTCTCGGGAAAAAGTTCGGAAACGTGTAGAGGTATGGGATCAGCTTCCTAAACATCCCGATATTGGTCACTATGGTGACCCGACACATAATGAGTGGAAACAATCATTTATTGGTGATGATATTGTACCGATAAAAGGCAAATGCCCTTTCCAACATAAATCGCTCTTGAAACTTTAGTCTCTCCTAAAAAGTAAACGGTTACAGGAAAGGCAGTGCTAAAAGTTTAATCGTACTTTTAGCACTGCCTTTATAATTTATTATATTGGTAAGATATAATATTACTTTCCTTTTTTCGAGAAAAAGAAGGTAAAAATAGCGAACAAAAATGAAAAGAATGTAATTATCCATATAAGGTAAAGAACAAGCCCCAATCCAATATTCGCATCCTGATAGTCCATTACTGCATTATCAATTAACGACCACGATAAAAGTGCCAAAGCTCCAACACCTATTACAATGACAACCATTTTCGAACGACCTTTGCTCACATAATAGCTAAAAGTAAAAGAAGCAACTAATAAAAAATAAGTTAAAGCTGATAACCAAACTATTCTCTCCATAACGCATCAACTCCTAAATTACCTAGCAAGCGTTAACAACCCGTTTTTTATTTTTCAAGCCCTGCTATTCCAAAGCCTCCTGGTCCGGCATGAGTAGAGATCATTGCTCCAGCTTGCATCCATGTTACATTTTCAAAGCCTGTTTCCTTCGCGATTTCCTCCATCTGCCTTTTAATACTTTCATCAAGACCGACTGAGTAAATTAAATACAGCTGTTTTCTATCAATATCATATTCATCTAAGTAGTCTCGTAAAAGTTTTTCAGCAACAATACTCATTTTCCCTCGATATTTCCTTGTTGAAACAAGCTTTCCTTCCTTTAATTCAATGCATGGCTTTATTTTTAGTAAGGCTCCGCCAATATACGCTAGGTTACTTACCCGTCCACCAGCTTTCAGAAAATCCAAACTCCCCGGCAGAAAGGCCAGTCTTGCTTTAGGAACAATGGATTCTACTTTTTCTATTAAACGTACAGGTTCAATAGAAGGTTCCTCCTCAAGCAAAGTAGCTGCGTACATCACGATGGCAGCTAAGCCGCCTGTCACATTTAACGTATCGATAAGAAAAAGATTTTCAAAATTCTCCGCTGCAATTAACGCACTTTGAAATGATGCAGAAGCTTTAGACGTATACCCAATATGAATAATGATGCTGTCAGGAAATTCCGTTCTAATTTTAGTAAATAAATCCTCATATTCATGTACATTTGTTGCTGCTGTGGAAGGAATTTTTTTCGTACGGCTATGATAATCAAAAACTTCCTCTACAGATAACTGACCATCTAAATAATCTTTTCCCTCCATAATGACATGCATCGGTACTACTTGAATTTGATGTTTTTCAACCAGGTCTTTCGGTAAATCCGCTCCACTCTCAGTCGATAAAATAATCCTTTTCATTGTATACCCCTTCCGAATTACATACCCATTCAATGTATTTACTTTTTATTTAATTTAAATATACACTAAGAGGTTAAATTATTCAGTTAATTTTCAGAAAATTAACTCGATAGTCTTTTATAGCTTAATCGGAGGCCAATGCTGTAATAACTGCTCCGACCGTTTGTATCCAAGCACCAACTGCATTCATTACTTCCCCTTCACTTGTATTAGTATCAGCAAAAACTTCTATTACATTGCCTATTAACTGAATGATATTTCCTGTATTTGCTATAGTCTGTAGGAGTGTCAGTTCCCCTTCCGTATTAATCGTAATTCCTACCCCTACTACTTGAAGTAGTGTACCTTGCTTTTGTAACAGTTGACTTGATTGTTCGTTCTCTGACAGTATCCCTGCTACGACAGCCAAATTTCCTATAGCTGAAAGTTGACCACCAACCACATCTAATACCGCGTTTTCTGTCTCCACTACAATTGCGCTTCCGCCGGCTTGCAGAATATTTCCGATTACATTGAAGTCTGTCAGTGTTTGCTGAGTAAAAAAGGTTGAAGGTGTACTCCCAATTGCCGATACAATTGTTCCGATAGCCACAATCCAGTTTCCTGCTACCGCCGTAATATTTGTTTCACTAGAGCTACTACTTTTATTATTGCTATTCGAGACATACCGTTTCTCATTTTTGCTGCGGAACATCAATTTATTCCATTTATCCATAGAGGTCCTATGTTCCTCTTTATTATCGCTGCCATTTGGGTTGTTAAGATTCATCAATTTTCTCCACCTACTATTCATTAGTAAGGAATGCCCTGTACCAAATTGTATGATAAACGACTTTTATTATGCTGATATGAAGGTTGTGCATTCCTAGCGACAATAAGCTATATAATGCAGTGTATGAAATTACAAATTGATTGGTTGGACCTGTAATAACCAAATAGTAGGGGAATAAGAGTAAGAGAATAATTGTGATGGCAATAGCTTGGGATTATTAAAGTTGGATGTAAGAAGGAATTCTTATATACGTCCTCAAGGGAAGCAGTCATTGCGTACTCTCCTTAATCTGATGTTTTATATTAATTTGGATTTATAATTGTTCCAGGTGTTCACTAAATTTGTTGCTTCTTGTTTTGGATTATCGGCCTCCGTGACAGCAGATACTACAAAGAAACCGTGTGCTCCAGTTTGTGCTAGGGTCGGAATATCCGCGAGCTTTACACCCCCGCCTACGACTACGGGAATTGAACTAAGCTCAGCAACTTTCGCAATATCGTCAATACTTCTCGTAATCACTTTTCCGTCTTCCCCAATTCCGCAATCAGGTTTTGTTGAGGTCTCATGTAACGGCCCTACGCCAAAATAATCAAGTTGAGAGACATCCTCTGTCTTAATATAGTCAAATAATTGATCAACTCGAGCAGATAAACCGATAATAAGATCTCCCCCTAAATATTCACGACAAACGTTCACCGGTATATCTGTTTGTCCTACATGAATGCCGTCAACTTTAATCCCTTGCGATCTAGCAGCTAAAACAACATCTAGACGGTCATTTACAAGCAGTGTCACTTCCTGGGATTTTCCAGTCTCTTCAATGACATCTGCTGCTTGACGTGTTAATTGAATTAATTCTCTGGCAGAAGCGACTTTTGAGCGTATTTGGATGCAAGTGAATCCTGCCTCTACTGCATCTTTAATAATTGATACAACTGGACGTCCTTTTGTATTTTCGGGACCTATAACTAAATATGCTGAAATATCAAGGTTCTTAATGTTTCTCATATTATCCTCCTAAAATATCATTCACTTTATTTACTTTTGTATTGATTGTATTTGTGTATCCCGGACGGATATCAGCTTTCAACACCACTTCCGTTCGAATTCCTTTTTCGGCAAGGATAAATGTCGCTTCTTTTACTACTTTCATTACTTCATCCCATTCGCCTTCAATTTCTGTAAACATGGCTGTAGTGTGATTAGGTAGTCCTGAATCTCGGATAACTTTCACTACCTCGGCTATTTCCTGAGATAATTCATCTCCTACACCAAAAGGCGCAATTGCAACTGCTACTAATGTATTCACGATTTAAACCTCCTCCAAATCAAATGGGTTGTTTGCAATCTCTTCAGCTGTCGCTTTATATAATTCATCTAAAAATTGTACTTGAAAACTTCCGGGACCATCTACTTTAAGTTCAGCTCTTTTTCCCGCTAAGTTGTACACAGCAGAGGCAGTAAGTGCTGCAATAAATGGATTAGCTGCCGCTGCATACACAGCTGCAACTCCACCTAACGAGCAACCTGCACCCGTGATTTTTTCCATAAAATATGACCCTCCATAAGAGATAGCTATAATAGATCCATCTGTTATTAAATCGGTTTCCCCTGAGACAGCAACCGCACCCCCTGTCCACTTTGCAAGAGCAATTGCTGCTTTTTTAGCCGCATGTACGGAATCAGTAGAATCAACACCGCGCACATTTGATTCATCTGTCCCCCCATCTAATTCCCATAAACCTGCTAATGCGATAATTTCTGAGGCGTTACCTCTAATAATTGTCGGTTTAAATACTTTAAATTGTTTTAAAAGTTGTGTCCTTAGGGAGCCAATACCAACAGCAACGGGATCTAACACCCATGGCTTTCCTGCTTCATGCAATACTTTTGCTACATGGGGTAATGTCTTTTCATAAATCGGTAGAAGTGTACCAACGTTGACATATGTAGCTCCTCCGGTTTTTGCCAAAAACTCCGCTTCATCCGGCAAATATACCATAGCTGCAGATCCGCCAACAGCAAGCTGAGCGTTTGCCACTAGATTAATGGTTACAGAGTTCGTAATAGAACCTGCCATCGGATTTATCTGTTTTACCGTTTCAACTGCCTGAATTATTTCACTTTGAATCTCCTGTTTAATACCCATTTACCAAACACCTTTCTATTAACATTCTGAATACGAACAAATAGAATCACAGGACAGAGGCTTTCGATATGAATTCACTTAAGCATGCGAAAATAAAAAAGTGCTCTCCCATTTAAATAAAATTGGGAAAGCACAATTCAAATTATTGCTTAAAAATATAATGAATCGCTTCCCTACACCAGTGTTAACTGACAGGTTCAAAGAGTCAGGTTTTAACCTTCTCAACTCAAAAGAGTCCCCCCGCAATATATGCTATTTTGTTTGTTCCTCCATATTATCAACAGGTATGTTGAATGTCAAATTCATACATTTAGATTGCTCACTCAATCTAAGCTACACCCACATTTTAAAGATTCAATAACACATCGAATTAAAGTATGAATTGCATATTATTTGGAAAAAATAAAACAATAAACTTATTACATCATTTGAACAGGAGTTAAGAAAATGGTCCAATCTTCAAATGAAAAATACAATAATCCCCTATATCTCGATGGCCAATTAGATGAAAATATTACAGTAATAAAAAAAATACTTGGAAATTCTTCAGATCTTATTATCCGAAAAAGCAGAATTGGCCGGTTGAACCATCCTTTTGCTTTAATTTATATAAAAGGGCTTATAAACGAGGATTTATTAAATAAAAATATATTAAGAGTTCTTGAATTAAACAGAAAACATATTCACTCGAATTTGTTTGATCATGTCTATGAAGAAATAATCGCCATTGCTGAAATCAACAGATCGAAGGAAATGAAGCAGGTAATTAAAACGCTTTTAGCCGGCGATACAGTTTTCTTACTGGAAGGTGTAAGTGAAGCCGCTCTTATCGGAACGAGCGGAATGGAATATCGTGCCCTTGAAGAGCCGCAATCTGAATCAGTTATTCGAGGGTCCCGAGTAGGGTTTATAGAGAATTTTAAAATTAACCTCTCGCTCATTCGCCAGGAAATCAAAGATCCCAATCTTCGAGTCGATATGATGGAAGTTGGCACACATTCCAACCAGAAAATTGCCATTTGTTATATTGATGGGGTTGTAAGAGAAGATCTTTTACAGGAAGTTTTGCGTCGCGTTAAAACAATTGATATTGATTTCGCACCGGATTCTGGATTTATTGAACAGTGGATTGAAGATAATCTTCTGTCACCCTTTCCACAAATTTTAGATACAGAAAGACCGGATAGGGTGGCTTTCAATATATTGAAAGGTAAAATAGCCATTATTGTTGAAGGGTCACCCTTTGCTCTTTTAATGCCTATCACTTTCGGGGATTCATTAAAGTCAATAGAAGACTATAACCAACGTTGGTTAATAAGTTCATTACTTCGATTATTGCGCTTATTCTCTTTCTACATGACTATATTTTTACCAGCCCTATATGTTGCATTAATTTCATACCATCCAGAATTAATTCCGGCTCAGCTATTATTTACAATAACGGCAGCTAGGGAAGGGATTCCATTTCCGTCCTTAATTGAAGCTTTAATCCTCGTCTTTTTTTATGAAGTATTGCAGGAGGCTGGAACAAGACTCCCCTATAAAATCAGTCAGACAATTGGGATTGTAGGCGGTATAGTTATTGGTCAACTTGCCGTTATGGCGGGTATTGTAACCCCCATCATGGTTATAGTTATTTCTTTAACGGCCATTTGCGCATTCACCATACCCAATTACAGCTTTGCGATTGGCTTGCGAATAGTTCGCCTCGCTACTATATTTGCTGCGGCAATTTTAGGGCTATACGGAATTATTTTAGTGTTTATTATGATTTATGTTCATCTTGCCAACTTAAAAAGTATTGGTGTTCCATATACACAATCCTTTTCTCCCGGCAACTTATGGACCCTTGAAAATATTGTCGTAAGGGCTCCGATTACAGTATTGTCAAAACGCTCATTTCAGCCATTCCTGAAATCGAATAAGAAAAAGAAAGACGGAGGATCAGTGAAGTAATGAAACTTTATAAAAACAATGAATCGATTCAAGATAAAGACATTATGTTTGCTGTTGCTTCGAATACGATTAGTATTACAATTTTATTTTTGCCTCGGTATATAACCGAACATACTGTATCTTCTGATGGCTGGATAGCAATTTTATTCGGAGGGTTGATCGCGCTTCTTTTAGGATGGATTTTAGCAAAAATAGCCGTATCCTTCCCAAATGAACCCTTTCTCTCTTTTGCCTCCTATTTAGTATCAAAGCCAGTGGCAGTCATACTATGCTTTATTTTTGTTTTTCAATATATTATTATCTCTTCCTTTCAAATGAGGGAAATGGCTACCCTGTCTCAGGAGTACTTTTTTGATCGTACCCCATTGGAAGTTGTCTGTTTAGCGTTTATCCTTGTCGTTATATATGCAGTATCTGGCTCGAAGATGGCCATTTTCAAATTAAATATTCTCTTTTTCCCTTTTGTTGTCGGCGGATTAACTTTATTAATTATTGCACCGATGTGGGCTATTAAGCTTGAAAATTTACTTCCTGTGTTTCAAACCGATTTTAAAGGACTTCAGTCTGGAACAATATCCAGTTTGAACGCATTTCTAGGATTTGGTATCGTATTATTTTATATTTCTCTTATAAAAAAACCTGAAAAAGCAGCTAAAATGACTGTTTTAGGAATTTTATTTCCATTTACCTTTTATATCATTATTTTTATTATTTGTGTTGGCGTCTTTGGGAATGCAACGGTCAAAAATCTTTATTATCCTGTATTCGAGCTTTCAAAAATTATATCGATTCCAGGGATTTTCTTCGAACGCTTTGATTCTATTTTATTTATCATCTGGACAATTATTGTATTTACAACCTGCTTAATGGCATTTGATATTGCAGTAATGCTCATTAACCAGTTAATTCCTAAATTAGCCAAGCAATCGATTATCTTTATTTTGTCACCCATCATTTTCTTTTTAGCCATGCTACCTAAAAACTTTATTCAAATTAATAACATCGCAAAATATATGGCCTATTTAGAGATAGTTTATATTGTATTCGTCATATTTCTACTAGGAACTATGCTATTAATAAGAGGTAGGAGAACCCATGATTCCTTATAAAAAACTTATATTTTTAATTTGTTGTCTCCCACTTACAGCCGGTTGCTGGGATAATCTTGAAGTAGAAGATAGAAGTTTTGTAACAGGGATTGCGATAGACCTAGCTACTAATAAAGATAATAATAAACCAGCTCCTTCAGAAGAAAGTGCGGCTGAGAGGGACTCCCAAGGTCAACAGCAGCAGAACTCACAGCAGCAAAGTAATCAACCTTCATCAGGGCAAGAACGCATAAAACAAAATCAAAATGAATCTTCATTACAAACCGATGAAAGAGTTTTAAATTATGAAAAAGATGAGGATTATGAACAAAATGATAATAATAAATTCAAATTAACACAACAGCTTTTAAATCCTTCTACCTTTAGCTCACAACAAAACACTAACAATTCAAACGCCACTTCATTTCGTAACCTATCACAAACTGGAGACACCATTATTGAAATGAACCGCGATATGATAAAACAGGCTGGAAGTAGGACAAACGTGACACATTTAAATATTGTCCTCTTTTCGGAAGCCCTTGCAAAAGAAGAATATTTATTTGCTGATCTGATGGATATTTTCCTTCGAGAAAAAGAAATGTTACGGAGCGTGAAAATCGCCATTACGGAGGATCAATCCAGCGATTATTTATCAATTCTTCCTGAAAACGAGAAAATACCAAGTAAATATTTATCCAAAGTTTTGGAAAACAAGTCGACTTTAGATATTGCCCAACCTTTAACTGTGGGAAATGTTCAATCCTATTTGTTAATGAATCGAAGTTTTATTATTCCTTTTATTAGTCAGGTAAATACAACGACAGTTAATTATGATGGGGTTTCGGTATACAGCGGTATTAAGAATAAAGTTGTTGGTAATTTAATCGGAGATGAAGCAAAAGGAGTAAACTTTATTCAATCCAAAAATCAGACAGGGACGATTAATACAAAACTTGATGATCACGATGTCACCTTTGAAATCTTAAACATTCAAAGTAAAATATCACTGAAAGATAAGAAAATGCCATTACAATTCGATATTAAAATCGATGTTGCTAGCGGAGTCGCTGAACAATATGGCCATCTTGACGTTATGAAGGAAGAAAATTATCAAAAGCTAAAAAGTACTTTAGAAAAAGAAATTAAAGAAATAACGGAACATACCATCTCTATTTTACAGAATGAGTTATATACAGACGTTATCGGATTAAACACTTATTTATATGAAAAGCATTATCCGCTTTGGAAATCCATTAAAGAGGAATGGGAAGAGGGTCAGCATTATTTCATAAAGAGTGATATACAAGTTGATGTCAACGCAACTATCGAAAAGCCAGGCAACATTATAAAATCACACTAAAGGTGGAATTTTTTTGTGGAATAGTCTTATGGAACATTTTACTGATATACCTACTATGCTTTGTACCTTCCTATCATTTTTTATTCCATATACAGTTTCTAAAATATATAATAATTTTTCCCACCATACCAATCCTCCTTGGAAGAAAGAAGAAAATTAGCATGCTCGTATCCTTTACAATACGAAAAACCATGAGTAGAATAAAGTTAGTTTTAGAATAATACTTGATTTATTTTTGGTGAAAAAGCACGATCTAGTTTGAGGATTTCGATTTCTTTATTTCGCTATAATAAATCAATCTTATTTAAAGGAGCAAAAAAAATGCAAACAATTACAGGAAAAGTGGCATTAATCACCGGAGCAGGGCGTGGAATTGGAAAAGCAACAGCAATCGCTTTTGCTAAAGAAGGAATTCACGTAGGTCTTGTGGGACGTTCACTTGAAAATTTACAGCAAGTGGCAGAGGAACTTAAACAATATAATGTAAAGGTAGCAGTTGCTTCTGCTAATGTAGCAGATTTAGACTCTATTACTAAAGCGGTTGATACAATTCGCGGCGAGCTTGGAGCAATCGATATTTTAGTAAATAATGCGGGTATTTCAAAATTCGGCAGCTTCATGGACTTAACACCTGAAGAATGGACAAATATCATCGATGTTAACGTAAAAGGTGTATACTATACAACACGTGCAGTATTACCTGAAATGATTGAGCGCAACACAGGCGATATCATCAATATCTCATCTACAGCTGGTCAAAAAGGTGCACCGGTTACAAGTGCATACTCAGCTTCTAAGGCTGCAGTAATCGGATTAAGTGAGTCGTTAATGCTTGAAGTACGCAAGAAAAATATTCGCGTTACAACTTTAACACCAAGTACGGTTGCAACTGACATGGCGGTTGAGCTGAACTTAACAGACGGCAACCCAGAAAAAGTTATGCAAGCAGAAGATTTAGCTGACTTAATGGTTGCACAATTAAAGCTTCATCCACGTGTTGTATTGAAACATGCTGGTCTTTGGTCTACTAACCCATAATAAAAACCATAAAAAATAAGGCGCTATCCAATGTATTTTGGATAGCGCCTTTTATCTTTTAAACATTTAAAAGCGTTCCATCGTAAGGTCAGTATTTACGGAAACTGCAGCTTTATTACCCTTTGCAGCTGAAATCATTAACGAGGACGGCCTGTTTCTTTCAGTTTCTCCCGCAATATATATGTTCTTTTCACTTGTTCTGCCAACGCCATCCGTTTTGACTTTTCCGTCTTCATCCATTTCACAGCCAAGTTTTTCGGCAAACTCATTGGAGCGATAATAAATTGGCGCAACAAACCCGCCTGATCTCATAATCGTTTCACCTGTATCAAACTCAATTTTTTGTAAATAACCGTCTACTCCTATTAAATTCTTTATTGGGTCAGATATTATTTTGATATTGCGTCTTTGTAACTCTGCAGCACCTTCTGGAGAGAGTGAAACCCCATTCGTTAAAACAACTAAATCCTCCGACCAATTATATATAACTTTAGCAAGATGGAGTGCATGCTTTTCTTTTTCTGCAATGACAACCAATGGCTTGTCTCTTTGCTCCCAGCCATCGCAATACGGACAACTAAATAAACTTTTACCGTAAAAATCCCTTATCCCCTGTATAGAAAATACTTCTTGAATACCTGTAGCTAAAATAATCTTTTCTGTAACATATTCTTGACCATTAGACGCTTTTACAGAAAATCTATCATTACCTTTATCCTTAATTATTTCGTTAACTGTTGCATTAACAAACGATACCGATGGATACTTTTCCAATTCTTTTAATCCTATTTCTTTAAACTCTTGTGGCTTTATCCCATCTCGAGTAATAAATCCATGTGATTCTTGTGTAATTGTATTCCTGTTTGTTTCATCGTCAAATAACACAACTTTCCTTCTAGCTCTCCCCAAAATCAAACTTGCACTTAACCCGGATGGTCCACCGCCTATAACGATGCAATCTAGAACATTCATTTTTACCTCCTCACTGAGCTGGTTATTATTTTGAACGGGATTTTCCCATTAAAGGTCAAATTCATTTATACCCTCTCTTGTTTATTTTGAACCAAAAGCCTTAGAGTATCCATCGGAGGTATTTAAAAATTATTGAAATAAAACAAAAGTAGAATATGAATTAGCAAAATACTTAAAGGGCTTTCGAATTATTTTTTTTGAACAAAAAGAACGAACCCCCATTAAGGAATCCGTTCTTTATTCATAACTAATTCACCGCTAGGAGGTTATATACCCACTATAATTCGTACTAGCCTTATTTACTTTCTTTGAAGTAATTAATAATATTTTCCGGACTTTGATATTCCCTTAATTCAGCAAGGATTTTAAATGTGACCTCTACAGTTCGCCCTGAACCATCTTTTTCATCTATAGTGATTTTAAATGTTAAATTATCTGAATCGACTGTTTCTATTGGAATGGTGTAATCTGGTTCCCCAGCTTCGAAAGGATAATGACTTTCCAATATAACTCCTCTAATTTCTAATGAATCACTATTAGTAGTGGAAATAAAAAATGTTACTCGATCTCCATTGCCGAATTTAATAACTTCTGTTGTTTCAAACAGTAATTTATTATCTTTGCCTTGACTAATAACATCCCCTTCATATAAAAATTCTTCTGAATCAACCGTCACCCTAAAATAGAGTGGATTTTCAATATTATAGAACCACTCATTTGGGTCAGGCGTTGGGTCTGGGCCTGGTGACGGCTCCGGATCTGGTGTTGGGTCTGGATTTGGCGTCGGTGCTGGGTCTGGTGCTGGGTTTGGTGTCGGCTCTGGATCTGGTGTTGGTGCTGGGTTTGGTGTCGGCTCTGGATCTGGTGTTGGACTCGGTGGCGGTGTTGGACTAGATCCTGAGTCTGGTGTTGGTGTCGGTGTTTTTCTTGCCGCCTCTAAATCAGCTTGCCGTTTCAGCAATTTCTCTTGCTCTTCTTTAGATAAGTTTTCTTTATATTTTTGTAAAGCCTCTGCTTCCCGCTCTTTTTTCAATTCTTCATTTTTTTTCTTTAGCTCTTCTTGTTGTCTTTTCAGTTCTTCTAATTTTGATAATTGATTATTACTTTCATTTAATCTTTCTTCCCGTTTCTTTCGGTTCAATTCTAAAATCTTATCAGCATCGGATGATTGAAGCACTGATGATGGTATATCCCCAACTGTGGGACCGCTATTACTTAATTCCTCCGATTTAAGTTTATAAGCATCTTCTGAAATCTTACCTGTTTTATACAATTCGTTTAATAATGCATATGCTATTCTATTTATATTCGTTAAAGCGTCAGGACTTAAACCTGCCACTGGTTGCTCATTCATTTTATCTATCAACATTTCATTTTCTTCATTTATTTTAATTAAATTTGCCACAATTGCTTGAGCTACTTCTGATGATAAATCTTTCAGCATCTCTTCTAAAGTCTGATTAGACATGTTCCCTACATTCTCTTCATTTTGCGAATCTAAAAAAGCAATTTGAGCAGGGTAAATATAATTTGTCCCTTGGGATCTATCTACTGTAGCATTATAATTAACTATTCCCGAAAACATTCCTAAAACTGACTGGCCTGTATTAGAATCGACACCTACAAAGAAATTTGTTCCCCGTACATTTAAGATTCCCTCAGGAGTTTCTAGTTGGAACACATCTTCATTATTATTAATTGAAGATACATCTACCCACGCTTTGCCTCGCTTTAATTTCACCTTCGTTACAGTGCTCTCTTTATTTGATACTTTGGACAGCACAATCGTCGAATTGGCTTCTAATATTAACTGATCATCGCTTTCACCATTATTAGAGAATTGAAGAATAGCTGAGGAGTCAGCACCGGTTATGATTTCATCACCTTGATTCAATTTCATATTTTTAAAGGCGATGATTGATTTTTTTCCTCCTGCTTTTTTCACTTCAACTGTCCCCATATACGAACTAATTTCCGCTCCTCTTGATGTATCAGCAGCATATGTTGTAGTTGGAAGGAAAGCGACTGTTAAAAACATTACAGTTGCGACAAAGCTTATTATTGCTTTATACAAAATTATCACTCCTTCTAATCAAAAGTATAACTTCTAATTACGAGATTTTTTAATGATTCATCCCAAATAACATGTAGCTCTAGGTTTTCGGATATAAAGCTAACCGGAATATAAACTTTATTATTAATTACTTTTGCAGGTACATTTAATTGATAACTTGCTTTCTTACCTAATTCTTCTTTTTGTGCAGTCTTCTTATTTTCATAAAGTAAAATGTTGTCTTTTCATTTGAAAGAGTAATTTCCCCGGATTTTTTTTCATAATTAACAGCTAAATCTAATTCTTCTCCAATTGTGTTTAAAGGAAGTAGAGGTTCTGATTGAATAAATTCAACAGTTGTCTCAAGCAACTTCCCATTTAACCAAACTTCTGCTTTTTTTGAATACTTTTGTGATAAAAATGCATCGTAGGTAGCTAATTTCCGAATTTGGTTATTCCCCGCCTCCAGTATTAATAATGTACCGTCACCTTGCACTAATACATCCACTGGTTCGTTAAATAAAGCCGATTGTAAAAGTCCATCTTTGTTTCCAAATTGTTCAGCAGTACCGGTAATAGTTGAGACAATTCCATCTTTTAATTGCCTAATTGTGTGATTTTTTCGATCTGCAATTAGTAATGTTGATTTATCTATTAATGCCATCCCTTCAGGTGAGGAAAATTGCGCTTTTGTAGCAGGACCATCAGTATTTCCTCCCTCTACATAATACTCATCCGTCAGTAGATCGCCTGAACCTGCTACAGTGGAAACAGTATTCTTACTAAAATCAATATAACGTATACGTTGATTACCGCGGTCAGCAACGTATAAATTGTCCTTTTGATCAATCAGTAATGCGCTCGGCTCATTAAACAATGCATCTTTAATAGTACCGTCCGCAAAATCCCCAGCAAAATCCGGTAAGCCTTGTGTGTATTCTACTATGCGTTTGGAAGGCTTCGTAACGGTACTAACCTTACCGTTTTTTGAGATTTTCCGTATAACATGATTTAAAGCATCCGCTACATAAATATTACCTTTTGAATCGATTGCAATATCATGAGGTGAATTAAAACGCGCACTTTTCCCATCCCCATCTTCTAATCCCAATACACCATTACCAGCAATTGTTGTTACGTTGCCATCTGTAGTAATTTTTCTGATTGCATGATTAGCAGAATCTGCAATAATAATAGTTCCATCATTTGCAATAGCTAATCCGGCAGGTTCATTAAATGCTGCTTCTAAATTTCTACCATCCAGAAAACTTCCTTGATACGCTATATCTCCATCTATTAAAAATGGTGAACCAGCCAATGATATTACTTTTTTATCGTTTATCTGGCGAATAACATGATTGTTTGTATCCGCAATTACTATGTTGCCATTACGCAATTTTACAAATTTCGAAGGAGTATCGAACCTTGCATTTATTAAATCCCCATTCTTCAGATCTGCATTCTGATTGCCTGCCACGGTTCTTACTTCACTTAATTCATATTGAATAGACGTATGTGCAGAAAAATTGGGCACAGCAAATGAAAACAATGTGATAACGCTTACAAAAATAACAAGTAAACTCCGGTTTAATCTCATTTTTTACCTTCCTTTATATATAATTTTTTAGAACAAACATTAACCAACATGGTAAATAAACCGCCCCCTTTCTAATTACTACTTTTCTGGCATTTTGGTCTTTGGAGAATATTCTTAAGAAGTGAAAACTTTTGAAGTTAATGGAAGTCGAGACGTGGTAGTTATGTACAGGAAATATATATATTACCTAAATTTTAGTTTATTATGTAACATTATGAAATAGTAAATTAATATCAAGTATTTAAATCTCCAAAATTCTTTTTAATTTGTTTATAGTCTTCCTGCAAACAAGGAAATTGTAGCTATTTAGAGGATTATCCAAAAATTTATTGAAGTTATTGTGTTATATCAAGGGGTAGAATTATAGATGAATAAACTAATTGCAAAGCAAATACCTCATACGTTTGAACTGCATGGAGACGTTCGGCATGATGAATATTATTGGATGAAAGATAAATATCGTTCCGGAAGTACCGTTTGTCGATATTGTCACAACGATGCTTGATGATTCAATTCCATTAACAACTTTAGAGTGGGATGAATGGGGTAATTCGCAAAATGAAGACGATTACTTCTACATGAAATCTTATAGTCCTTACGATAATGTAGAAGCAAAGCCTTACCCACATATGTATATCACGACAGGATTAAATGACCCGCGCGTCGGTTATTGGGAGCCGGCCAAATGGGTAGCCCGTCTCCGTGAATTAAAAACAGATGACAATACCCTTGTTTTAAAAACAAACATGGGTGCCGGTCACTTTGGTGCATCTGGTCGTTTCAACCAGCTACGTGAACTTGCTGAAGGATATTCGTTTATTTTGAGTAAGTTTGGATTTTAGCCGATTTGAATTCCATAACAAAACGCATCCTCTCAAATGAAGATGCGTTTTGTTTTGCATACCTTTACTTAATTAAGTTAGTTACTATCACTAATTCCTACTTTTCACAATATTTTTAAAGCCAACATACGTTGCATAAAAGTATCCGCCGTATATTACAAGAAGCGTAGAGATAATTACTAACATAGAGCTTCCTATAATCCCCTGGCTAAAAGCTTTGAAAACTTCGTTAACCATACTAATTCCGACGATGGAATGTATAATGGCCAATCCTAAAGGTATCGCAAAATAAATCAGGTTCTGAATTAAAATCGCTTTGTTAATTAATTTTTCTGTGACGCCAATTCTACGTAAAGATTGATATCGTTCGAAGCTATCACTTGCATCAGATAATTGTTGCAATGCCATTACTGCTGCACTCGATATTAGAAAGATGAGCCCTAAATAAATACCAAGAAAAACGACTGTAGCTGATAAACCATGTACTCTTGTATTTACTTGATCTATTGTGTTCCCAAGAACTAAATAATTAGTGCCATCTACAGTACTATCTTCCCAAAGACTACTAAATAGGTTTGTAAACTTTTCCTCTGACTTTTTAGGGTCACTGCCTTCAAACATCACATTATAACCTGTTTTATCTAATTGTAACTCTCCAGAAAAATTATCCGGAATGATGAGATAAAAGTAGGTCAAAGCTGTGGCAGTAGTCAAAATATTCCCTTCAATAGGAGCATCATTTTTTACGGCATAGTCTTTGCCCTCTATGTTTATGGTGTTTTCATTATCCATAAATTTATTCAACGCCTGATTCATCCGACCATAATTCGATACAACTAAAACTTCATTGTCCTTTAATTCCTTAGGCTTCTGTCCTTTAAGTTGTAATATTGAATTATAATCCGATATTTTAACAGCGGATAAAGCCCCCAACATATAGCTCTCCTGAAATTCCTTCTGCTCCTGCTTACTTAAGTAATTTGATAACAGGTTTTCTAAAGTAAGGGTAAGTTTATATTCACTAAAAAAAGTATGTTTTTCATCCGCTTCAAATGTGAAGTCGATTTTTTCTAAAAATGTCTCTATATCATTCGCGTTTTCTTCTAGATTTTCATTTTTGGCAATGAGCACTGATGAGGCATCAAAAGAAGTATTTCCTGCCACCATATTATCATTGGTGCTTTTAAAACTGAACATAGTAAATAAAAGTGTGATCGTTAAAAATAGCATTAGACATATTACAGACATTGAGACAAAGTTCGTATTAATTTTGTTGTTTATCTGTCTTAAAATAAAAATATTTAAATCCTTCAAATATAATTTCTTGTTTTTTTGTACAATATGAATCATGAAATTAGAGAGGCTGAAAAAGAACAACATTGTTCCAAAAACACCTAACAAAAGAGATGCGATCAATAAAAACCCTTCAGAATTCAAGCCATTTTTGAGAATTAATACATATGCAATTGCCAGGACAATTAAAGATACAATAAAGAAAAAGATGGAGACGTATGCATTTTTTAGCTTTACTACTTCATTTTTCTTCGCTGCATTCAGCATGTCGATCAATTTATATTTGGAAATTGTCACTTGATTGAAAATCATAACTAGAAGATAAATTATTCCAAAATACACAGCAGATTTTATTACTGCACCAATTGAAACAATAAATTTATAATGACTCATCTCAACGGCCAATAGTTGGGCTGTAATTACCGACAAGCCTTGTGAGACAATAATTCCAAGTGTAATTCCGACTGCAAGGGACACGAGACCGATTAATAAAGTTTCAAAAATTAGGATTCTTGAAATCTTACCTTTGGACATTCCTAGGGTCATATATATACCCAATTCCTTTTTTCTTTTTTTGATTAAGAAATTGTTGGCATAAGTAATCAACCCTCCGAGAATAAAGGAGACAAATATGGATGTTCCGGCTATTAATTTATTTAAGGTTAACATGTACTCCGACGTACTTTTGCCCATTTCGAGCATGGCTGTCTGCTCTTCAAAAGAATTGAAACTGTAAAATATACAAACGGCAATGGTTAATGTTAAAAAATAGATGGAGTAATCCCGAAAGCTTCTTTTTACATTGTTTATCGCAATTTTATAAAACATTACCCGCATCACCTCCAAGTAAAGTTACAACTTCAATAATCTTATTGAAGAATTCCTTTCTCGTATCCTCTCCACGTATTAGTTCATTAAAGATTCGTCCATCTTTAATGAACAGGATTCTGTGGGCATAACTGGCTGTAAAGGCGTCATGGGTAACCATAAGTATTGTAGACTGAAATTCTTTGTTCAGCTTTTCAAATGTATCCAAAAGCAGTCTGGCAGATTTAGAATCGAGAGCCCCTGTTGGTTCATCCGCCAAAATAAGTGAAGGCTCTGTAACTAATGCTCTTGCCGATGCTACTCGTTGCTTTTGCCCTCCTGACAACTGGAAAGGGTAGTTGTTTAATAGCTCAGAAATTTCAAGTTTTTTAGCAACACTTTTAATCAAACGATCAATTTCTCTAGTCCCTCTATTTTGTATAGTAAGTGCTAACGCAATGTTTTCGTAGGCAGTCAGTGTATCCAGCAGGTTAAAATCCTGGAATATAAAACCTAATTCATCACGTCTGAAATTTTCCAAAGCTTTTCGCTTAAGGACTGTAATATCTTTGTTATTGATATTAATATGGCCCGTCGTAATCGTATCAATAGTAGAAATACAATTTAAAAGGGTCGTCTTGCCACTCCCTGAAGGACCCATGATTCCTACAAATTCCCCCTTGTCTACCTTAAAGCTAATATTGTCGATTGCTTTTGTTACATTCCCTTTATATCCATAATATTTTTCAATTTTTTCAACGTTTAATATACTGTTCATTATTTTTCCTCCAAGCCTGATTATATAATCCTCTACTTTTTCACATAAAATTCAGCGGTAGTTTCTCTAATTTTGTTACCTTTTTTATAAATCGTTACCATGTAGCGACCTTCTTCAAGACCTTCGGGAATCGATAGCTTTGCATTAAAATATCCCGCATCATTTAAAACAACATTTTCTTCAACGTGCACTCTATTTGATGTTGCAACCCGATCTTTATACCATACGACCTTTGCCTTTTTCACCCAAAATCGGTTTACTTTTGCAGAGAAATATACTGTATCCCCAGGTGAAAATTCATTCGTATAATCTATTGGATTACCCTTTTCATCGATATTCTCCGAAATAACACCATCAACAATTTTTGGACCATTGTAGTAGTTATACCCGTAAAAAGTCCCAACCAATAAAGCAACGACAGTTAAAACTGCCATAAGTAATTTATTCATTTTAATTCCTCCCTCTATAAATGTTGATATATCAATGGCTCACGCCATTTTTGAGTGCCAAAAAATTTTTTTCGAAATGTATA
>NZ_JACSPW010000015.1 GCF_014836935.1 Solibacillus merdavium
CATACCGAACACGGAAGTTAAGCTCTTTAGCGCCGATGGTAGTTGGGGGCTTCCCCCTGTGAGAGTAGGACGTCGCTTCGCACATGTAAAACCACTGAGAAATCAGTGGTTTTTTTGTTGTCTAATTCTCTATTATCCTTATTTGAAGGATGTCAAAATTCCAAAACCGCCCGTAAATTATTAATATAGGATTGACTTACTGGTAATTCAGTCCCCTCATTTAGCTGAACAATAAAGTTGGAAGTTAAATCTCGTGAGATTTTCTTTATATAATAAATATTAATAATACAGGACCGATGAATTCGGATAAAGTTGTTCGGCAACCGTGTTTGCAGTTCTTTCAGTGTGACTGCCGTTTTGTATTGCTCACCTTGAGAATAAAACCAAGTTCGTTTTTGAAGGCTTTCAATATGCGAAATTTGATCAATAGGAATAGGCATCCAGTCCTCTACTTGTTTGCCCGTTAAAAATTTGTAAGTATCCGGTTTCTTTATTGTAAATAGGGGGGGAAGGACAACAATTAAAGCCCCTTGCTCTCCATTTACAAGGATGGGATAACCGATAGCATAATACGGTGTCTCAAAAAGTGTACTTTCCACAATTGCATCTGTTTTTTGTCCTGTTTGGAGAACTTGGAAAGCAATACTGTCTTCTGGAACAGTGGAGCCTATCTTTAATGTGAATTGGTGATGGCCCGTACTGAAATAAATATAAGTGTTGTTTACTGCTATAGCTATCGATGCTTCTGATGGAATCCAGTCTTCTAAAATAGTTTTGTACTGATTAAAAATATCTTTTTCGACATCAATCTTTTGTAATGACAATTTAAATCCACTCCTTCTGTATTATTGCCTAAATATAATTCATCCTCCAAATAAGATCATTCATCCTTAATTAAACCTAATTTATCAGAAAATAATGAAAAGTAAATCATTCTGTTATACATTATATTACAGCAAGATTATCTGTTATGGAACAGGGGATTACAAACTTTCCTAACAGAATTTTCATACACAATGGGGAAGGTGGAAATTTATCATGTCAACACGTCAAGAACGAATTGAAGCTTTAAAAAAGGAATGGGCAGAAAGCAAACGCTGGGAGGGAATTGAGCGTGGCTATACAGCAGAAGAGGTTGTAAAGTTACAAGGTTCATTCATCCAGGAGCAAACGTTAGCAAAGCGTGGAGCTGCTCGTTTATGGAACTCATTACATGAAGAGCCTTTTATCAATGCTTTAGGTGCTCTAACGGGGAATCAGGCAGTACAGCAAGTAAAGGCAGGTTTAAAAGCAATCTACTTATCGGGGTGGCAAGTAGCTGCTGATGCAAACCTTTCTGGACAAATGTATCCGGACCAATCTCTATATCCAGCAAACTCTGTACCAGCAGTAGTAAAGCGCATTAACCAAGCTTTACAACGCGCTGATCAAATTGATCATGCTGAAGGTCGTGAAGACGGCTTTGATTGGTTTGCACCAATCGTTGCTGATGCTGAAGCAGGCTTCGGTGGTCCATTAAACGTATTTGAGTTAGTTAAAGGAATGATTGAAGCAGGTGCAGCAGGTGTTCACTTAGAAGACCAATTGGCTTCAGAGAAAAAATGCGGACACTTAGGTGGTAAAGTATTATTACCAACTCAAAACGCTGTACGCAATTTAATTGCTGCACGTCTTGCTGCGGATGTTGCAGGTGTTGATACAATCCTAATCGCTCGTACGGATGCAGATGCTGCTGACATGGTAACGTCTGATATTGACCCACGCGATGCAGAATTCTTAACAGGTGAACGTACTCCAGAAGGATTCTACCGTACAAAACCAGGTATTAAGCAAGCAATTGCTCGTGGCTTAGCTTATGCACCATATGCAGACTTAATTTGGTGTGAGACATCTCACCCATCTTTAGATGAAGCTCGTGAGTTTGCTGCTGCAATTCACGCTGAATTCCCTGGGAAAATGTTAGCGTACAACTGCTCGCCATCATTTAACTGGAAAGCTAAATTATCGGATGCGGAAATTGCAGAGTACCAACGTGAATTAGGGAAGCTTGGATACAAATTCCAATTCATTACACTAGCAGGTTTCCACAGCTTAAACTTCGGTATGTTCGAGCTTGCGCATGACTATAAAGACAATGGTATGGCTGCTTACTCTAAACTACAACAAGCTGAGTTTGCTGCAGAGTCTAAAGGTTACACGGCAACTCGTCACCAACGTGAAGTGGGTACTGGTTACTTTGATGAAGTATCACAAACAATTTCAGGTGGTACATCATCGACAACTGCTATGTCTGGTTCTACTGAAACAGAGCAATTTGTATAAGATTTTTAAAAAGGGCAGGATTATGAAAATTATTCATAAACGGGGAACTGCACTATAAGCAATTATCTATCTTTTTTTACCCGTCCTTCCTATTCAAAGTGTTATCGGGGATGTAGCACTTAGTAGATAACCGCTATGCAAAGCGGGTTTTCGAAAGCAATACGAAGGTTGGGGAAAAGGGATAGGATTTTGGATTTTGAACTTGAACTTGAACTTGAACTTGAACTTGAACATCTTAACTACGATACGATCTAAATCGAATTGGACCGCGGTTTAGAATGGGATTGCCTCCCAAAAATAGAAGCAAACTTAGGGGTTTTTTATAAATGGAAATATGTCTTTCTAGCTTAGATGGGGCTGGAAAGGCATTTTCCATTTTAGTAGGTAGGAGATTATTTGAAGAGTTTTTAATTACTAAATAATAGGGGAGCCGTTTATATGAAAAATAAAGAATTATTACTTGTACCTGGACCGACACCTGTAATGGATGAAATTTATGATGCACTGGCAAGTGAAACGAGAGGACATACAGATCCTCGTTTTGTAGAAATATTTAAAAATGCCATTGAGAATACAAAAAAGCTTTTTAATACAGATGGAGAGGTGTATGTGGTAGCCGGCTCCGGTACATTAGCAATGGAAATGGCGATCGTGAACACAATTACTAAAGGTGAACGTCTTTTAGTAATTAGCCATGGGTATTTTGGTGATCGCTTTACACCACTTGCAAAGGCATTTGGTATTGAAGTTGACGTGCTGCAATCTACGTGGGGGGAGCGTGTAGATGCACAACTTGTTGAAGAAGCTGTAAAAGCAAAGTCATATAAGGCAGTCACGATCACACATGCAGATACATCAACAGGGGTTGCTTCCGATTTAGATACGCTTATTCCGATTATTAAAGCATCAGGGGCGCTTGTGATTGTGGATGGTGTCGTAGCGACGGCAGCTCTTCAAGAAGATATGAGCAAGGCTTATGGAAAGGAAAACTACAAAATTGATATCGTTTTAACAGGGTCACAAAAAGCGATTGGTATTCCACCAGGTCTTGCAATTGTTGCCTTTAGTCAACTGGCACTGGCTGCCCGCGAACAAATCGGGAATGTTCCTGCGTATTATGCGGATATACATAACTGGCGCAACATTATGGCAAACCCAGCTATGTATTTTGCAACACCCCCAGTAAATTTGATTTATGCGTATGATGTTGCATTGCAAATTGTATTGGGAGAAGGCATGGAAAAGCGTGAAGCCCGCCATGTTGCCTATGGAAAAGCGGTACGTACAGCGTTACGTTCATATGGCATGACACCACTTGCAAAAGAAGAAGTAGCGGCACCGACATTAAGCTGTATTTTATATCCTGAAGGGGTGGATGACGGGAAGTTCCGTGCAAGCCTGGCAAGTCGAGGGGTTATTGTGGCAGGTTCTTTGGCGCATTTGGCAGGAAAAGCATTCCGAATGGGACATATGGGTAATGCGACTTCAGAGATGCTAGAGCAGGCCATTATTGCAATTGGTGAAGCATTACAAGAACAGAATATAGAAGTAAGTATCGAAGAAGCGAAAAAAGTGTTCTTACAGCAGATTGAGCAGGCAAAAGTAAAAAGTTAAATGATGGCCTTAAATTTATAGAGAGATCATAGAAGAAGGGTGCTAAAAGTTACTATTTAGCACCCTTTTTAAGATTATCAGAATGATGGTTCACTTATACTTTGTTCCATGGACTGTTTTAACCAGCGTGTTGCTTCTGTATAGTCTTGTGTTACGCCAAGTCCCTTTTTATAGAACATCCCAAGTTGGAACTGGGCTTTAGTATGACCGTGCATAGCAGCGAGCCGATACCATTTAGCCGCTTCTTGATAATTTCTCGTTATTCCTTCGCCATTTGCATACATTTGCCCCAATTGAAATTGTGCTTTTGGATGTCCCTTTTGTGCAGCTTGTTCAATCCATTTAAACGCTTCGGAGTAATCCTGCTTTGTACCAAGTCCTTTATCGAACAAATTGCCGAGCTGATATTGTGCATGGAGATGTTCTTGTTCTGCTGCCAATCGGTAACAGCGGCGGGCTTCATCAAAATTAACAGAAGTACCGAGCCCTCTTTCGTACAGTAAGCCAAGCTGGTATTCAGCTTCCGCCTCATTACTACTTGCAGCTGCGTAAAACCATTTGAGTGCCTCTTGATAATTCGATAAATGATGTTCATCACCAAGAGAAAGAAGCCCAAGATGAAGCTGTGCTTTCGCATGGTTTTGAATGGCTGCACGTTTCAACCATTTAACCGCTGTTTCTGTAGCACCGGTTTCTAAATAAAGCATACCCAAATCATAGTTTGCACTAATATGTTCGCTTGATGCAGCTTTTAGTAACCATTCCAGGGCATTTATTTGGGCAAGCGTTGTATTTTGTTGCTTATAGATAAGGCCGAGTGTATATTGTGCATTTGTATGGCCGTTATTTGCCGCGAGTGTCAGCCATTTAATCGCCTCTTCCTCACTTTGACCGATGCCTTGACCTGATTTATAAAGTAATGCAAGTTGGAATTGAGCATTCGTATGATTTTGAATAGCGGCTGATAAATACCAACAAGCTGCATCGTTATAGGAAAGTTTGACACCATCGCCTTTTGTATATAAATAGCCTAGGTTATATTGCGCACTAGCATCTCCTGTTTTGGCTGCCTGTAAAAAGAGTTCTGCCGCCTTTACATAGTTTTGTTCTACGCCCTGCCCTTTATGATATAAGAAACCCAGATTGTTCATGGCGCTTGTGTTTCCTTGCTTGACCGCTTTTTTATACCATTGTGCAGCTACTTCATAATTTTGCCGAACACCATTCCCTTGGTTGTAAAGAGAACCAAGATTATACTGGGCATCAGCATTTCCTGAATTTGCAGCTAGTTCATATAATTCAGCTGCCTTTTTTTCATCCTGTTCAACACCTTGCCCGAGCTGATACAAGATGCCAAGTGCATACAGTGCATTACTATCCTTCTTTTCAGCAGCTAAAGAGTACCATTTTGCCGCTTCTTTTAAATTGCGTGGGACACCTTTGCCATGATTGTACAAAACGCCGAGATTGTATTGTGCAATTGTATTGCCTTTTTCTGCAGCAATTAAAAACCATTTAGCGGCAGCTTCATAATCATAGGCCGGCAAATCTAACTTCCCGAAAGAAGAAGGAGTGAGGCTTTCGATTTCGAATGGTACTGATAACTTTTCTTCAGTAAGCAACTGTTTTGTGTACCAGCTGGTTAAATCCATTAAATAATCCAGCACAATTTTTGCAGCCTTCGTATCGATTAAATCATTTGCCTGGGCTTCGGTCATTTTTAGAATTAAATTCATGAGCAAATACATGCGGCGCGGTTTTATTTTTTCGATAAAATGTTTATTGTTCAGGAGAGTACGGAGTTCACTTTTTGTTCCGTCATTCTGCATCTCCTTTGTATATAAATCCCGTACGATTATGCGGAGCGCGATATTTGATTTTTTTAAAGAGAGTATAGGGTTGGAAATGGTGTAGCGGGCAGACCCCTGCAGTGCTTCCGCTAAAGGGCGCTGTGTTTCGGGAATTGAATTAATAACCTTTGTAAGTAAGTCACGATTTACCATAATTGTTCACGCCCTTCCATAACACTAAGTAATCTTTTTATCGGAGAGGCAGAATAAAAATGAATAGGAAGCATTTTTTACACCAAGAATATAGAAAATATTGTATGATAATTGGAAATCGATAGGATAGGTGGTAGGTGCAGTATGAAGCGGATTATAGACAAATCGCAAAAAAGGGAAAAAGCGGATTTCATTATTCAACATGCACAAATAGCAGATGTATTTAACCTTCGCTGGAGACAAGGAGATGTCGTAGTGGCTGATGGGAAAATTATTGCCATCTCCGAACCAGGTGAATTCGAAGCAGATGAAATTATTGATGCAAGTGGAAAGTATATTGTACCGGGTTTTATTGATGCACATATACATATCGAGTCTTCAATGCTGGCGCCGAAGCAATTCAACCGGATTATACTTCCACATGGTGTGACAGCTGTTGTAACAGATCCGCATGAAATAGCCAATGTTGCCGGAAAAGCAGGCCTAGAGTTTATGTTACGAGATATAGAAGATGTTGAAATGGATATTTATTATATGCTGCCATCCAGTGTGCCGGGGACATCCTTTGAAAACGCCGGGGCTGTATTAACAGCAAAAGATTTAGCGGAGTTTGTCCATCATGGGAGTGTGTTAGGGCTGGCAGAAGTAATGGACTTTCCTGCTGTGCTAAACGGTGAGGAAGGGATGCTTTCAAAGCTTAAGCTTGCGCAAGATGCTGGGATGATTATAGATGGGCATGGTGCAGGTTTAACTAGTGCACAAATTCGTGGATACCGTGCTGCAGGGATTGCTACTGATCATGAGTGTGTAACAGCAGAAGAGGCGCTAGATCGTGTGGAACAAGGGATGTATGTGTTGATTCGCGAAGGTTCTGCTGCTAAAAATTTAAAAGCGATATTACCTGCTGTGACAGTCGCTAATGCGCGGAGATTTGCATTTTGCACCGATGATAAACATTTGGATGAGCTTATGGAACAAGGGAGCATAAACTATGCTGTTGCTCTTGCCATTGAAGAAGGTATGGATCCATTACTTGCAATTCAGCTGGCATCATTAAATGCTGCAGAATGTTACCGCTTAAATAATAAAGGTGCAGTTGCTACAGGTTATGATGCAGACTTTTTATTAGTAGATAACCTGCAGACGATGAAAGCTTTAGCTGTATGGAAGGACGGAAAGAAGGTTGCTGAACATGGCATAATGCTTACGCCGGCTCCAGAAAAATCAGTTATTGAAATGTCTATTTTATATTCGATGCATTTACCGAAGCTATCGAAGGATGATTTCAGCTTGCCGTTTAAAGGAAATCGGGCAAATGTGATGCAAATCGTACCCAACCAATTAATTACGAAGCAGATCGAGGCGAATGTCGATGTAGTGGATGGGGAATTTATGCCGTGCACAAAAAAGGATTTGCTGAAGCTTGCCGTTGTAGAGCGCCATCATCATTTAGGAACAAAGGCAGTGGCGATTGTACAGGGTATCGGTATACAGAGCGGAGCGGTTGCAACGACAATTGCCCATGATTCTCATAATGCAATTGTTGTTGGAACCAATGATGAAGATATGCTCGTAGCACTTAATGCACTCCAGGAAATGCAAGGTGGACTGGTTATAGTAAATGAAGGCGAGATCATTGCTTCGTTGATTTTACCTATTGGTGGGCTTATGACTGATTGTTCAGCAGAAGAAGCAAAAATGGAGCTTCAAAAATTACATGACGCCCTTCATATTATTCATCCTACACTGGATTATCATTTGTTTTTAACATTATCCTTTTTAGCACTGCCAGTCATACCAGATATTAAGCTAACTGATACAGGCTTGTTCGATGTGACAGCATTTAAGCATATTCCAGTGGAAATAACTGATTGATGATGGGAAATTGCATTGAATTTTCCATCATTACCCTATAGAATTTAGGGAATATCTCTATTTCTAAGGAGCATGCAAAATGGATCGAGTCATAGTTGTTATACCAGCGTTGAACCCGTTACCCGCAGTTGTAGACTTTGTTCGGAAATTACAGGCACTGCCACTTGCTGGCATTATTGTCATCAATGATGGCAGTGACAAAAGATATAATAGTACATTTGAGCAATTAAAGCAGGAAAACTGCATTATTTTAACGCATGAAAAAAATTTAGGAAAAGGTCGTTCGCTGAAAACGGGGATGGAATACATACTAAAATCTACGGAACGGACAAAAGGTATTATTACAGTAGGTGCACATGGTCAGCATTCTGTGTTGGATGTAGAGCAAGTGGTTTCAAGTACGAAAATTTTCTCGGATGGTATTGTATTGGGGATTCGCGACTTTAAAGCTTCAGAATATCCTTTTCTAAGTAAACTTCAAAACCGTGCAAACTCCATATTGTTTGAGCTATTTATACATAAACGCCTACTCGATATTCAGACGGGTTTACGCTATATTCCGAGGGAGCATTTATCATGGCTATCGAAAGTAAAAGGGGAGTCTTTTAATTATGACACGAATATGCTCATTGAAGCGATTAAACGAAATGTCCCCCTATATGAGGTGCCCATCGGTTATGCAAAGCTTCGGAAAAACTCGATTATTTATTATGACGAAGTATTGAATCCGACGAAAATTTTGCAGCAGCTTTGGATAAACTTTCTCCGTAAAGACAAAATGCCAAATGATTTATCTTCAAAGCGGAAACGTAAATGATTATAAACAGCGAAATTGAGGAAATATATAGGAAGCATGGAATGGAGGAGAGAAACTATGGCTGAACAATTTAATTTTGATAAAATGATCGATGGTCAGAAAGAACACTATTCAGATAACAAATTCCTTGATAAATTTAAAAAATTCGGTGGCGGTTTAGGCTATAAAGCGATGCATGCAGCGGCTACACTTTTTGTAGCATTACGAAGCCCGGACATGTCGAAAGCGAATAAACTGATTGTTCTAGGTGCACTCGGTTACTTCATTTTTCCAATTGATTTAATTGTCGACTTTTTACCGCTAGTCGGTTTGACAGATGATGCATTTATTATTTTAACTGCGCTTGGAAAAGTGTATTTATCTATTACAGATGACATGAAACTGGAAGCGAAGCAAATGATTGATTCGAAATTTGAAACTAGTAAATAAAAAAAGAGGTCAAGGCGATTCTCATCGCACTTGACCTCTGTCTGTTTAATTTATATATAGGGTCCCGTTGAGTTCCCGCAAACCTCGATTGAAAATAGATTCTATTGGTTTTTCTTCACATAGTTTTACCGATAGATTTGGATGCGTTTTTTCAAGTTGTGTGATGATCCCATCCATAATGCTCGGGTTGTTTTTTAATACACCACCATTTAAGAACAGTGTATGCACTTCATTTGCATAGCCGGCATTTCTTAACGTTGTTGCGGCCAGCAATACAAGCTCATCCACAGCCTTATACATAATTTTCTGGGCGACTGCATCCTTCATGTCCACCGCCTGCTGTAAATAAGAACCAAAGCTTGCTAAACGTGCATTCGTATAATCTGGGGAATAGATTAAGTTAAACAGTTCATCCGTACTGTTCACTTGATGGCCTGCTAAAATAAGCTCTGTCAATGCAGTCGGCTTATTGCGTCCGTCTGCAGCGCGGAAGATTGCTTTTGCGATATGCTTACCTATCCAGTAGCCACTGCCTTCATCCCCAACTCGGTGTCCCCAACCACCTGCACGAATGATTCTGTTATTCATATAGCTAAAGCAAATAGCTCCAGTGCCTGAAATAAGTAAACTCACATCATGATGGCCCAATCCTTTTAATGTCGCTTCCACATCATTTTCAATAATAACTTGGCCAAAAGTGAATGGACAGCGGGCGATACTTTCTTCAATAATTTCTTCGATAATTTTTTTATCTTGAGCAGTATCAACTCCTGAAATGGCAAACACCGCTACATCGATAAATAGACTAGGCAAATGGGCTGCTGCACTTCGAAGCAATCCTGTAAACACATGCTGTACATGTTCAATTCCTGCCGCTTGATAATTTGAGCTAGTAGAGGTTGCGGAAAATAGCTCGCGCCCCTCTGAAGAACGAATTGTCATAACCGTTTTTGTTGCACCACCGTCAACAGCTAAAATATATTGTTCATTCATAATCCGACCACTCCTTCACAAATTTCTCCAATTGCTCTTCTGCCTGTAAAATTGTTTCCGTTTTTTCCCGTAGCCAATTTTCAAGCTGTACAGAGTCATCCTGCGCTTGTTCAAGTGACTTTCGCATAGTCACAGGAGCCGGCCCCCCTTTTAATGTACGAATATTGACAAAGTATTCCGGTTGAATAGCCTGATAAAAGGCAATTTCATTTATTTGGAGAGGCTTTCCTGTAATTTCAAGGCATTTCTCATTTGCTAAGTCCCATGTTAGGCTTGCAAGCGATTCTTCGTTATTTGCCACAAGTTCTCGTACGCAAAGGCTTACAATTTTATGAGACTGGCGGAATGAAATATTTTCTGAACGAACAAGAGAATCCGCAAGTTCCGTTACGTTGGCAAAACTGTTTTGTGCACGCTTTAGCAGATTGTCCTTGTTAACATCCATTGTCACGATTAAGCTTCCAAATAACTTATAAATTCCGACTAAACGGTCGATTGCACGCCATAAATAGGGCTGCATATCATCTTCTGTATCAACGATGTCTCCAAAAGGTGTATTATGGACCATTTGCAAAACGGTAGTTGCATCTCCTACAACAGCAGAAAGCAGGGAGCGTGTATGCTCAATGGAAACAGGATTACGTTTTTGAGGCATTATCGAGCTGACCTGAACATATGGGCTGGCAAGCTTAAATGCATTAAACTCCTGTGTTGCCCACAATAAAAAGTCCTGTGATGTACGTCCTAAGTTTAAAGCGGCAAGTTGTACGGTACTCGCTGCTTCGGCAATATAATCAGCTCCAGCAACGGCATCCCATGCATTTTCGATTAAATCATCGAACGCAAGAAGCTCCTGCATCCGTTCGCGGCTAATAGGGAAGCCTGTTGTGGTTAAAGCGGCAGCGCCCATACTACTGCGGTTAATGGTATTGTATGCAGCCTGCATCCGTTTATAGTCGCGTGTCAATTGGTCAATAACCGCTTTTAAATAGTGCGCAAACGTTGTCGGCTGTGCTTGCTGGGTATGTGTATAGCCAATCATTATTGTCTCCACATGCTCCTCGGCAAATAAAATTAAAGATTGGCGTAAATTTAAAAGTTCCTGCATAAGGGTAAGCATCTTTTTGCGTAATGTCATGCGATAAATAGCAATTCCCATATCGTTCCGACTGCGGCCGATATGTAAATTACCTGAGATATCGCCACCGAGTTCGATTAATTTATTTTCGATACGGAAAAATAAATCTTCAAACTGTGGATTATAATCGCGTGTTTTATAATATTCTAAGTCTAATTTTTGAATGGCTTGCCCTATTCGACGTGCTTCATCTGCAGTTACTAACTCCTGCTCCTCTAACATTTTCAAGTGCGCAATATGAATTTGAAGCATTGCATCTAAAAAGTGCTTACGTGCTTCGTCATACGCAGGTTGTAAAACCATTTGACGATAGCTATTAGAAGGAAATAAAATCCCTTCTTTCTCATTTACTTGATCGCGGAAATTTTGAAAAAACATGATGAATGGGCCTCCAATCAAATGATAGAAACTACTAACTAATACTTTCATTCTACAATTGTTAGAAAATTATATCAATTACAAAAATTAACTGGATGTAGTCTCCCGCATTAGCTGCCTACATAATTACAATTTCATTACTACGGGCGAAATCCTCTAATAAGTGGGTCAAATCTTCTAATATATTCAAAAAAATTCTAATAAAGAACTGGTTTTCTAATACCTATGTCAGTTGTTCTAATAAGAGTTGAGTATCTTCTAAAAAGAGGTACATACGTTCTAATATCATTCGAGAAGTTTCTAATATCTATACAGTTGTTCTAATAAAGTTAAATCCCTATACGATTTGCCCCAAAAAAAGCTGTTGCCTGTAATAATACAGACAACAGCTTTTATAATATGGAGTTCGTTTTATTCAGGTTAGCTTTTCCTTCTTATCTATAGTACGCATTTTCTTTGCAGCAAAATAGGAAGGCAATACCATGCCGAATAAAACGAGAATAATTCCACCAACCTGTATAATCGTTAAGCTTTCTTTTAATACAATAACGGATACGATAATTGCTACGGGCAGTTCCATCGCACTTAAAATTGAAACGAGTGCTCCGCCAACTTTTGGTGCAGCAATCGAGAATAGTAAAATCGGTAAAATAATCCCGAATAAACCAAGTGCCATCCCAAACTTCCATAGTCCGGTACCTAATTGCCCGTTCCATATAATTTCAGGTGTTAAAAAGATGGAAATAACAATGAGTGCAATAACGGACAGAATAAATGTTCTACCTATCATTGTCACACCTTCAACTCTGCGGGCATTAATCTGTAGAAATGCAGCAAAAGTAAAAGCAGCAGCCAAGCCCAGTGCCCATCCTTGCCATGCAATTTGTGACAAATCTACATCGATAATACCAGCGGCCAAAATCGTTCCAGCAAGTAAAAAGGCCAAAGAGAATAGCTCAATACGGCTTGGAAGACGTTTGTTCGCGAAGCAATTCATAAAGAGCCCAATCCAAGTAAATTGGAAAAGCATCACGACAGCTAGTGATGCCGGCAAATAATTTAATGATTGTCCGTAAAAAATCCCCGTAACAGCAGTACAGATCCCTGCAATTAAAAGGGTCAATGCACCGGACTTTGTAACTTTCGGTAAAGTTCGTTGTGTTAAGATAAATAATAAAAGCGCCAGTAAAAAGCCAAAGAAGTATTGGCTAGTCACGGCTTCTGCTGATGTATAACCATGCTGCATGGCAACTTTTACAATAGTTGATAGTATGCCATAACTGCTTGCTGCAATGACGATCAGCAGTGAGTAAATCCAATTTTGTTTCATTGTGTTTCTTCCTATTCTATAGCGATTTCACCATATGATGAAATGGCTCGTTAATAATTGTCCAGTTTTCGGTTGTAGAGTAGCCCATCCGTTCATATAAGCGTCTAGCATCAATTTTCTCCAATTCCACATTTAAAGCAATTTTGCTGTAGCCTAATTGCTTACCCTTTTGTTCAGCAAACTGCAAAAGGCGCGTTCCAATACCAAGACCGCGTGCTTCTTTGGAAACACAAATTGTATCAATATAATATTCATCCATATGAGCCTCTACATCTAACGTAATATGGATGCCTTTTCCAGCTAGTTGTTCTTCCAATTGACGATCAAGCTTGTGTCCAAGTAGTCCGTCATATAGCACGACAATCCCCAAGATTTCGCTATTTTTTTCAGCTACATATGTATTTAAATAGCTATGTCGGTTAGTAGTTTCTGTAACTAACTGCTCTAAAGACGCTAATATTTTTGTGGGATCGTCTTGTCCAGTCAAATTATTTGCAATGTCGCCAATAGCGTCATAAATTAAAGGGGCAATAGCGGATGCATCTTTTATTTCCGCATTACGAATAATAATCGTCATCTAAATCCTCTCCTTACCGAAACACAGTATAACAGAAATAAATATAGTTCGCTAAAAAACGATTAGTTTCAGAATAGTACAAAGTTTTATAAATCGTTCTTTTCTATGGTAAATTAGTAAGAACATATTACGTCGGAGGTTAGACAATTAATGAGTCAATTAGACAAAGAATTCATCTTAGTGTATGGAGATGCATTCGTTGATTATATTGCAAATGACAAAACGAATACGTCATTCACGAAGTTTTTGGGAGGCGCTACAATCAATGTAGCCGCAGGTATTAGTCGAATTGGTGCTCCGTCAGCCCTTATTACGATAACAGGAGATGACGAAACATCGGAATTTTGTCGCCAGGAGATCGCAAAAGAAGGCGTCAATTTAGATTTTGCTGTATTTGATGAGAAGAAGCGTGTAAGTGGAGTATACGTTCATTTAACAGAAAACTGTGAGCGTGTATTTAAAGATTATGTCGATGAGACGCCGAATTTACAAGTAACACCTGAGCAATTGAACGAGGAAGCTTTCAAACGCGCTTCCATTTTAAATGTATGTTCGGGAACAATGTTTGAAGAAACAGCCTTAAAAACGACACGTACTGCAGTGGAGATGGCAAAGGATAAAGGAGCGATTATCGCCATCGATGCGAATATTCGTCCTTTACGTTGGGAATCCGAAGATATTTGCCGCGAAACGGTTGCGTCGTTTTTTGAAGATGCCGACATTTTAAAGCTGACAGATGAAGAGTTGTTTTTCTTAACAGAAACAACAACGATTGAAGAAGGCTTACAAAAGCTGGACGAGCTATTAGTACCGATTGTTTTAATTACTGTAGGTGCTGATGGTGCATATGCCGTACTCAATGGTGAAGTGACACATGTCCCTGTTGATCGCGTTGTTCCAGTAGACACAACAGGTGCTGGTGATGCATTTATGGCAGGCGTTCTGCGCTATGTTCATTTTAATGGACTGCCAACAGTGAAAGAGGATTTAGTAGACTGTGTGGCATTTGGTAATAAGCTAGGCGCAATGGCTGCAACAAAAGCGGGTGCATTAACAGCACTGCCAAACTATGAAGAAATAAAACATTTAATTAAATAGTAGAAAATATGCAGGGTGTCTAGTTTTGGACAGCCTGTTTTTTGGTTATTAAGAAACCATTAGTTGACAAAATCATTAAATTGAAACAATTAGTCGCTATAAAAACGTATCATTTCTTCTTATAATTAGGTTAAGAGGTGACGGGATGGATAACTTTCAATTTGCGACCATTTTTATGAATAATAGAAAAAAATTAAATGTAACGCAAGAGGATATTGCCCGTTTTATGGGCGTTTCCAGAGCAGCTGTGTCGAAATGGGAGAAAGGGCAAAGTTATCCCGACATATCATTATTGCCAAAGCTTGCAACGTATTTTAATGTATCGATTGATGAATTGTTAGGGTATAAACCACAATTGACGAATGAGCGGATTATGAATATGTATGCGGAGTTGGCTCGACGCTTTTCTAAAGAGCAATTTGAAGAGGTAGATAGGACTATCGAGTTACTGATTGAGGAATACTATTCCTGCTTTCCTTTTTTGCTGAAGATGGCGCAGCTTTATGTGAATTACTTTAACAAGGCAGGGGATACGGATAAGGTAACCAAAAAAATCCAGGCACTTTGCAAACGTGTAAAGGAATTTAGCGGGGATTATAAACTGACGAATGAAGCCAATTTACTGCAGGCACTTTCGTATATTTTAAAAGGGGAACCTGAGCAAGTAATTGAGCTTTTAGGAGAAGATGCGATTATTCAGCTTGGCAGTGAACAGTTAATCGCGACTGCACAAATGATGCTCGGCAACACGGAGAAGGCGAAGGAAATTTTCCAGGTTAATATGTATCAGCAATTGCTGTGTGTTATTTCAAATGCGAGCGAGGCGTTACTGTTAGAAGTGGACAATGAGACATATTTTGAACAATCGGTCCGCCGTATTGAAACAATGATTGAAATCTTCAATATTGAACGGTTAAACGTTCATACAGCACTGCTGTTTTATATAAGGGCATCGAGCGGATATGCGATGCAAAATAATATAGAGCAGGCTATTCGCTGTATTGAGCGCTATGTAAAAGTTTGTTTGCAAATGGTTTTCCCTCTTCGGCTTACAGGCGACGATTATTTCTATTTGCTGGACGGATGGATTGCTAGGGAAGTAATGCTCAGCTCGCAAACACCCCGTGATGAAGAAACTATAAGAAGCTCGATTTTAGAAGGCATTGCCAATAATCCGATGTTGGCGAATATCCAACAAGATGTACGTTATAAAAATTTAATCGTTAATTTGAAGCATCATTTAAAATTTGAGGAGGAATTGTAAAATGGAAGCTTTATCAAATATTCCGTGGGGGTTGATTGCCCCGCTATTAGTATTACAGTTTGTGTTGGCGACAGTAGCGATTGTTGATATTGTTCGTATTCATGAAACACGCGGACCGAAATGGGTTTGGATTATCGTGTCACTATTTGTCAATACGCTTGGACCGATTGCGTATTTTCTTTTTGGACGTAAAAATCAATGATATGCATTGAAGTGAAAGAATTAACGAAACAGTTCGGCCCAAAAAAAGTAGTGGATGGTTTATCGTTTTCATTACCAATGCATACGTCAACAGCACTAATTGGTCCAAATGGTGCTGGGAAGACAACTGCGCTTTCTATGCTTGCCCATTTAATGGAGCCGACAAGTGGTCAGATTATCATGCCTAATGTAAAAGATATGCGTAGTGCAATTGGGTTTTTGCCGCAATATCCACAATTCTACTCGTGGCTGACAGCACTTGAGTATATGGAAATGGTGGCGAGTTTAAGTAATCTTGACAAACGTGCTTTAAAAAGCGAATGCAAAAAGATGCTTGCGTTTGTTGGGTTAGAGGATGCCATGAATAAGAAAACCGTCACATTTTCAGGTGGAATGAAGCAACGATTGGGCATTGCACAGGCGCTCGTTCATAAGCCAAAACTTTTATTATTGGATGAGCCGGTATCAGCACTGGATCCTGTTGGGCGTCGTGAAGTAATGAATTTACTAAAGGAAGTGCAGGAGCAAACGACGATATTGTATTCAACACATATTTTAAATGATGCAGAGGAAATGACGGATCAGCTATTGTTTTTACGTGACGGGCAATTAGTAGAACAAGGCTCATTGCAGCGAGTCAAGGAGAAGTTTCAGGAGCCACGCTATAAAATCACGTTTTCTCACGAGAACGAAGCGCAGCAATTTACTGAGCAAACGGCACTTCAAACGCAATGGGCAAAAAATATCGTCTATATTGAGATTTTGGAAGATCGACCGACTATGCAGCAGCTGTTGTACCAGCTTGCCATTTCACCATATGAAGTGCTGAAGGTGGAACGACAGACAGCAAGCTTGGAAGAAATCTTTATGAAGGTGGCTGGCGAGAATGCAACAATTTAAAGCACTTTTTTTAAAGGAATGGCGTGAAAGTGTACGGAGCTTTAAACTATTATGGATTCCGCTCGTATTTATACTGCTTGGAATTAGTGACCCAATAATGAATTACTTTATGGAAGATATTTTAAAAGCTGTCGGCAATATGCCGGAGGGTTTTATGATGACATTGCCTGAATTCCAGCCAGCCGACCTTTTGATGGCGTCGACCGGTCAGTTTCAGTCGATTGGTTTGCTCGTATTAATAGCGGCTTATATTGGTGTATTCAGCCGGGAACGCCAAAATGGGACAGCAACGCTCATCTATGTTCGACCTGTTTCTTTTACGGCAATGTATGCAAGTAAATGGATGGTAGCAAGCATCATCGCTATGATTAGTGCGATTGCCGGCTATGCGGGGAGTATGTATTATACTGCATTGTTGTATGGGACTGTAGACTGGATGAAGTTTTTTGCGATGTTGGGGACGTATTGTCTATGGTTACTATTTGTCATGGCTGTAACCGTTGCAATGAGTGCGGCATTCAACACGTCAATTGCAGCAGCCGTTACGATTGTAATTATATCGTTAGGTTTGTTCATCGATTCGCTGTTTGGTGGTTTTTGGAGTGTAACACCATGGAAGCTTGCGAATTACGGAATAGCGCTTCTAACAGATAGTGTACTTTTGAAAACGTATTGGCTCACAGTACTTATGGTTGTGGGCCTGACGATTTTGTCCATTGTTCTTGGTATAGTAATGAGCCGGAAAAATATGCGCCAACTAAAGATTTAATTATTCAGTAGAGACCGATTTTTTTAACCGGTCTCTCTTTTTTATTTTAGGAAAATATTATGAGGAAGGCGGACTGGCATTTTTGACGCTAATATAAAGTGAACCGTTTTCTAAAATTTGTACATAATAAAGGTCTTCAACTGAATGATAGTTTTTCTTGGATAGTTTTTTAAGTAGCCATTCTTCCGTTAATTGGAGCTCATTTAAATTTTCTTTAATAATTTTCCCGTCTGATATAAGCTCTGTAGGTAAATACTGTGGAGTAGGAGCTGAAACATTCACATCTTCTTTTGTTGCAGTACGGGCTAGTGGCTTTTTAAGTACACTTAGTTCGCCATTTGTTTCAAAAACAGCAAACTGTACCTCATCAAATGAGAAAATACTTTGCTCGCGCAGTAGCATGGCAAGTTCATCGGTATGAAGACGTGCTTTTTTTAAGTTGTCATTTAAAATAATACCATTTTGAATGACAATACTTGGCTTATCATCGAATAAAACACGAGCTTTTTTCGATTTTAACGTAATGAAGCTAATAAAAAGAGTAAGGACCGCCCACCATATAAGTGAGACCAGCCCGTCTAGAAAGGGTGTCTCTACTTGTGCGGAGATTTCCGCTGCAATTGAACCGAATGTAATACCTGTTACATAGTGGAAAAAAGTAAGCTGGCTTAATTGTTTTTTGCCAATTATGCGTGCAAGTAGTAATATAGCAAAAAATGCACAGCTTGAACGCCAGAGCATTTCAAATAAGTTTAGTTCCAATTTATAATCACTCCTTATAGCGAATAGCATGGGCAAACATAAAAGGAAATATGCGATTTTATCTAATAGAAAGAATGTGAAAACAGATGTCGGCTACAATTGAAAAACAATCAAATCCTGTCTATCCCATTATGGTAGCGATCGGGATATGTCACTTAATCAATGATACGATGCAGGCAGTTATACCGGCGATGTTTCCGCTACTGGAACGTGATTTAGGGTTAACGTTTACCCAGCTTGGTATGATCTCGTTCGTCCTCAATATATTTGCAAGCCTACTACAACCAGCTGTCGGATTTATGACGGATAGAAAGCCGTTTCCCTATGCATTGCCAATAGGGATGGTCAGTTCGTTTATTGGTCTATCATTGCTCATCTTATCAGGACAGTACTGGATGATTTTAGTGTCGGTCATCTTTTTAGGTATCGGCTCAGCGATTTTTCATCCTGAGGGCTCGCGTGTATCTTTCATGGCTGCAGGGAATAAACGTGGATTGGCACAGTCGATTTATCAAGTAGGGGGAAATAGTGGACAAGCATTGGCGCCATTATTAAGTGCCTTTTTAATATTACCGTTTGGTATGAATGGAGTCGCGTTTATCCTCATTTTTACATCCATTGGTATTTTTCTGTTAACGAAAATTTCGATTTGGTACAAACGTCAGCTTGATGCAGAAAAAAAGTCCAACATAAAGAAGATACTCGTTTCCTCATTGCCGCCCTTAACAAAAAAGCAAGTAACAATGGCACTTATTGTGCTACTGCTCCTCATTTTTGCACGTTCGTTTTACGTGACGAATATAACGAGCTTTTATGTATTTTACTTAATTGAGCAGTATGGAATGAGTGTAGAGCGCGGACAGCTATTTATCTTTACGTTTATGGCATTCGGGGTCGTGGGGACATTTTTCGGGGGTCCTTTATCAGATCGCTTTGGAAGGAAAAACATTATATTGCTATCGGTTATTGCACCTATCCCGTTTTGCCTGGCGCTGCCATTTGTCCCGGTGCAGGCTGTACTACTGTTTTTAATTATTATCGGGATTCTTATCATGATTAGCTTTACGGTAACCGTTGTGTACGCCCAGGAGCTTGTTCCTTCCAAAATTGGCACGATGGCTGGCTTAACAATTGGCGTGGCATTTGGAATGGGGGCAATTGGATCTGTCGTTATCGGAATGGTGATAGACGGGCTGGGGCTAAAGTTTACGATGATCGCTGTATCTGTTTTAACATTATTATTGCTAGTCGCTCTTTTTCTGCCAAGGGACCGAGTTGGGCATGCAAAATAGTATTTCTAAACAAATTAACCCCCTCCCCATAATGGATTGGGGAAGGGGTATGGTTTATTCGTTTTCCAGGCGGCCAGCCAATGGGATACGATCAGGATCAGTTACAAGTGCTTCAGTAATATTTACTTCGTGCATTTTGTTGTCAAAATTAAATTTAAAGATACCATTATCAAAATCTGTGCCGATTTCCTTAAAGAAAATACCTTCGATAAAGGCAATCTTAGGACAAGTGAAGGCGATTTTATAATGGCCGTTTTCTTTGATTAAATAAGCGCGTACGCCTTTTTCGAAAATATCGATCAGTTCATCATCTGATGGATGTTTAACCGAAACTATATGGAAATCAACAAAGGGTACTTCCTTTAAAAGGACATTTAAAAACGAACCTTTCGTAATTTCCTCCCAGCGACTTTGCGCACTTTGACCTACAATGATTTGCGTAATATTATAGTTTGTCGCCACTTCTGTAATTACTTTATGAATTGGGCGTTTTTCGTTATCTTTAATGAAGAACTCTTCTACATCCAACTCATTAGTTAGTTCTTTCCACTGTTCAATGTAACCGGATTTCTCCGCATCAAAAGCGTCAAGCGGCTTTGAGTCAACTGTCAGTACATATAATGGGCAGTCGAGTAATGTCGCAAGTTTGTGTCCACGGCGAATTAATCGCTCACCATTTTGTCCATAATATACACAAACTAAAATACTTTCATCCAATCGGCCTTTAACATGTTTCATTTTAGTTCGCACCTCTTTTTCTTATCCTATAATAATTTATTGAATCGAAATATGTTTTGAGAAATTAAGCATAATTGAGATAAAAGAAAGCTATTACAGTGCATTGCACACTTTATTATTGTATACTTATTTCTGTGATATTTATTTATATTCAGTAAATTTTACGTAATTTTTCTTACTTGCAGCATTTTATTTTAAAAAATAAATTTGATTAATTTTGAAATATAATCTCTATATGCCACATTATTATGAAGTGAGTTAAATAGATAGTCAAGTGTGATTAATTAAATTTAGTGTGATACATAGTTTTGTTGACTTTATTTTGTAGGAGGTTTTTGCTTTTGATTGTCACGCTATCAATTGTGCTGCCCTTTATTGCTGCAGCATTAATTCCGTTTATATACAGGTATTTTAAGAACATTCACTTAGGGTGGTTTGTATTAGTCGTACCTGTCGTTTTATTTTCGTTTTTAGCTACATATATCCCTCGAGTTGCAAATGGCGAAGTATTCGTCAAGACGTTTGAGTGGATCCCCTCTTTCGGTATTAATATCACTACTTATCTGGATGGATTGAGCATGATTTTCAGTTTGCTCATTACGGGAGTAGGTAGCTTAGTAATACTGTATTCAATTTTCTATTTATCAACGAAAGAATCATTGCATCATTTCTATTGTTACTTATTACTATTCATGGGCGCTATGCTAGGCGTCGTCCTTTCAGATAATTTAATGGTGCTCTATGTATTTTGGGAATTAACGAGTGTTTCCTCATTCCTTCTAATCGCATTTTGGCATCATCGTAAAGCATCTCGTGCAGGTGCGCGCAAAGCAATGACCATCACAGTATCTGGCGGCGTTGCGATGTTAGCTGGTTTTTTAATGTTATATGTTGCGTCAGGCACGTTTAGTATACGGGAAATTGTCGCAAATTTAGAAGTTGTGCAATCCAGTGTATACTTTGTACCCGCGATGTGTTTAGTGCTTTTAGGTGCATTTACGAAATCCGCTCAATTTCCTTTCCATATTTGGTTGCCGGATGCAATGGAGGCGCCGACACCGGTTTCCGCGTATTTGCACTCTGCCACAATGGTTAAAGCAGGCATTTACCTCGTTGCGCGTACAACGCCTATTTTCGGTGGTCACGAAGTATGGTTTTGGGCAGTGAGTGGGGTAGGTCTCCTTACTTTGTTCTGGGGATCATTCAATGCCGTCAAACAGTTCGATTTAAAGGCATTACTGGCCTATTCAACAATTAGTCAGCTTGGATTAATAATGTGTTTATTTGGTCTTGGCTCTGCTGCACTACATTCTGGCTATTCTACGGAATCCGTCATTTATACACAGGCCACTTTTGCGGCTTTGTTCCATTTAATCAATCACTCAACATTCAAAGGCGCACTCTTTATGATGGTAGGTATTGTCGACCATGAAGTAGGGACGCGTGATATTCGCCGTTTAGGTGGATTGATGTCACTTATGCCATTTACATTTACGATAGCTGTTATCGGTAGTGCCTCAATGGCAGGCTTACCACCATTCAATGGATTTTTGAGTAAGGAAATGTTCTTTACGGCAACGTTAAAAATTACTGAGCTGGATCTTTTTTCGCTTAATAGCATTGGTGTTTTATTCCCCATTATCGCATGGGTAGCAAGTATATTCACCTTTATTTACTGTGTCATTATCGTTATGCGTACATTCTTCGGCAAAATTCAGCCAGATCGTCTGGAAAAGCCACCGCATGAAGCGCCATTCGGTATGTTAATTTCACCTTATATTTTAGTTGCATTTGTTGTAGGAATTTTCATCTTCCCGAATGTGCTGGGACATTATATTTTAAGTCCTGCAATGGCAAGTATTTATCCAATGTTCCCGTCGGTAGAAGATATGACGCCTCATATTGCTGCATGGCATGGGCATATAAATCCGGAGCTTATTATGACAGCAGGTGTCATCATAATTGGGGTTCTATTATATCGTGTATTAAAAAAATGGCGTCCAATCTATCAGCTGATTCCGCCAAGTTTCACACTAAATGCTTTGTATGAACGTGTGATTACTTCAGGCGAGGATGTATCAGGACGTGTAACGAATCGTTATATGAATGGTAATCTAACCTATTACTTTGTATATATTTATGTGTTTTTTGTTGCCCTTTTAGCGGGTTATATGATTTATGCGGATGCGTTTAGCTGGGATCCTTCAAAGGACTCCGTAATTGAGCCTTATGAGTTGGTTTTGGTGTTCGTTATGATTATGGCTGCCGTGGCAATTATTTTTGCCAAACAGCGTATTACTGTAGTGCTGTTAAACGGGGTACTCGGATATTCTGTGGCATTTTTCTTCGTTGTATTTAGAGCACCTGATTTAGCGCTCACACAGTTGGTCGTCGAGTCTGTGACAACAGCATTGTTCCTGCTTTCTTTTAAATATTTACCGAAGCTTAAAAACGAGTATTTACCGAAGAGTTGGAGATTTGCGAAAGTAACTATTTCCATAGCAGTTGGTGCAACTGTTACACTTATTGGCTTAGCGGTAATGAATTACGATCGATTTGAGCCGATTTCGAAGTACTTTGAGGACTCGTATAATTTAGCAGGCGGGCAAAATATCGTCAACACGATTTTAGGGGATTTCCGTGCATTTGATACGATGCTGGAAGTAGTTGTACTCTTTATTGCGGGTCTAGGCATCTACACACTTATTAAGCTAAAGGCGAAAAAGGGGGATGCAGACGTTGAAAGTAAATGATGTTATTTTAAAATCAGTTGTACGAGGCGTTGTGTTCATCGTCTTTACGCTTGGTATGTACTTATTTTTTGCAGGACATAATGCCCCGGGCGGTGGATTCATCGGTGGATTAGTACTCGGTTCGGGGATTGTGCTGTTGTATTTGACGTACGATATTGAAACGGTGCATAAAGGCATGCCGTTTGATTTTAAGAAGGTTGCTGCATTCGGTGTATTGCTAGCAACTGGTTCAGCTATTGCCTCCCTTTTCTTTAATGTACCTTTTTTAACACAGGCAGATGGCTATTATAATCTCCCATTATTGGGGGAAAAGCATTTGTCGACTGTTACGATTTTTGAAGCAGGTGTGGCATTGACGGTTGTCGGTACACTCGTAACGATTATTTTAAATATAAGTGAGGATGAATAGTATGGAATCTTTAATGATTGTACTTGTCGGCATTCTGGTAACAGTCGCTACTTATTTAATCCTCTCTCGTAGTGTAATACGTGTCATTGTCGGCACAGCCATTCTTTCGCATGCCGTTCATTTATTACTATTGACGGTTGGTGGTTTAAAGAAGGGGAGTGTTCCGCTTTTAGGCCAGGCGGCAGCTCCGTTTACTGATGCTTTGCCACAGGCTTTGATTTTAACAGCGATTGTTATTAGTTTTGCGGTTACGGCATTTTTACTAGTACTGGCTTACCGGATGTACTTAATGAATGGAACCGATGATCTAGAGGAGCTTGGAGGGTCATCAGATGAATAATATAATTGTTTTACCTTTAATTGTGCCGATTATTACGGCAACGCTATTAGTATTTTTAAATAATAATATTAAGCTTCAACGAATTGTAAGTTTGATTACGATGATTTTTGTAGCATGCATTTCTGTTGTATTGCTGCAGCTTATTCAAACTGAAGGAATACTTCGGTTAGACTTCAGTGGATGGATGCCGCCATTTGGTATTTTATTTGTAGCCGATTCGTTTTCGGTACTGCTCGTATTGACGGCAAGTATCGTAACGGCTGTTTGTTTAATTTATGCATTTTCGACAATAGGTGAGCGTCATGAGAAAATGTACTTCTACCCATTTGTATTGTTTTTAATTGCAGGGGTAAATGGTTCTTTTTTGACAGGCGATATTTTCAATCTATTTGTTTGTTTTGAAGTTATGCTGCTCGCTTCTTATGTCCTAATCGCTTTAGGTGGGGGAAAGATGCAGCTGCGAGAGTCTATCAAGTATGTATTAATTAATGTTGTGGCATCTTGGATGTTCCTAGTGGCACTTGCTTACTTGTACGGAACATTAAAGACGCTTAATATGGCGCATATTGCACAGCGTGTGGCAGAGGCAGGGCAAGATCCATTGCTGACGGTCGTGTCACTTACTTTCCTAGTAGTTTTCGGTTTAAAGGCCGGATTACTATTATTCTTCTGGTTACCTGGTTCATACAGTGTGCCACCGACAGCTGTACAGGCATTATTTGCAGCGTTACTAACAAAGGTTGGTATGTATGCACTGTTCCGTACATTTATGTTGATGTTCCCATTACAGCCGGAAATCACCCATACGATTATCGGCGTGATGGCAGGGGCAACGATTATTGCAGGATGCATGGGCGCGTTTGCCGGACGAGATGTACGGACGATTGCTACCTACAATGTAATTATTAGTGTAGGCTTTATATTAGTGGCACTTGCAGTTGGTACAGAAGATGCGATGGCAGGGGCGGTCTATTACTTAGTACATGACATGCTTGGTAAGGCATTACTGTTTTTACTTATTGGTACGATGATACTTGTAACGGGTGAAGTTGTCGTGAAGAATATGAATGGATTAATCCGGATTTATCCCTTGTTCGGTTGGATTTTCTTTATTATGATGTGCGCGCTTGTTGGTATCCCGCCATTGAGCGGTTTCATCGGAAAAGTACTTATTGGTCAAGGTGCTATTGAAACGGAGTCCTATGTGTTACTAGCGTTGGCATTCGGCTCAAGTATTATCGTAATGTATTCTTTACTGCGTATTTTCCTGGCTTCGTTTTTTGGAGAAACATCCATTAATGAAGAAGATAAAATGCCGATTCCACGGGGCGCAATGGCTTCATTTATAATATTGGCCATTTTCATTATTGGATTAGGCGTTGGCGCAGAAGGTTTGGCAGTTTATGTGAATGATGCAGCTTACACATTATCGAATCCTTCCGTGTACATCGATGCGATTTTAAATACGAATAAATAAAAGGAGGGTGAGCACATGTTAGGTCAGTTTATTATTAATTTATTTATAGCAACGCTTTGGTTTTTACTTAAAGATGATCCGATGGCAGATTTTACGACATTCATGTCAGGATTTTTAGTCGGAACATTGATTCTATATGCCATGCATCGGTTCTTTGGAACACAATTTTATTTGCGCCGTGTGTTAAAGATTATTAAGCTCATCCTTTTATTTATTCAGGAGCTGCTCTTATCAAGTATTTCTGTATTAAAACAAGTGTTGGACCCACAGTTGAAAATAACACCGGGTATTTTTATATATGAAACAAAACTAAGAGGCGACTATCAAGTCACAGCATTAGCGCTGTTATTAACGTTAACACCGGGGTCTGTCGTGATGGAAGTATCAGAAGATAACAGTACGTTTTATATTCATGCGATGGATATAGAGGAATCGAAAGAAACGGTAATCCGTTCAATCGGCAAGTTTGAACGTGCCATTTTGGAGGTGACACAATGATCGATCTGATTTTAAAAGCGGCACTTGTATTATTTATGCTGGCAATCGCGCTGTCCCTTTACCGTGTGATAAAAGGACCTTCACTACCTGATCGCGCAATTGCACTAGATACCATTGGTGTAAATTTAATTTCCGCGATTGCCATTGTCTCTATCGTATTAAATACAAAGGCGTTTTTAGAGGCTATTCTAATTTTAGGTATTTTAGCGTTTATCGGAACAATTGCATTCTCGAAATATATCGAAAGAGGTGTCATTGTTGAACGTAAATCAGCTGATTGAGTTAATGGCGGCACTGCTTATTTTAGTTGGTGCCATCGTGAGTGTGATTAGTGCATTCGGTATGATTCGATTGCCGGACGTGTACACACGCTCGCATGCTGCGACGAAAAGTGCGACACTTTCTGTATTACTTTGCCTATTCGGTGGGTTCGTGTATTTTTGGATTCATGATGGCTATGTAAGTATTCGATTAATTTTAGGGATTATTTTCGTATTTATCACAGCACCGGTATCCGGACACTTAGTATGTCGGGCAGCGTATCGGTCACGCGTACCGCTAGCAGAAGGTTCTGGAGACGATGCCTTAAATGAAATTTTATTTGGCGAGGAAAATATCCAAGTAAAAGAAGAAGTAGAGGCAACATTAAAAGAAATTAAAGAATAAATATATAAGGCATTTTAGAAGTGGGGAATAGACACTTCTAAAATGCTTTTTTGCTGCCTAAATTTTTTTAGTTATCCACAATCTATAATAAATGATATTTATTATAGTAAAAAATTATATAAAAATTGATTTTATATAAAGAAATAGTGGATAGTTTTTAATCTCTAATTAAAGTTTTGTGGATAACTTTTGGTCAACCTGTTGAAAAATCGTGATTAAATTGTGTATAACTCAATCGAAAGTGGATAACTTTGTGGATAAATAGTATATGTGGATAATATTTCTCGTTTTATTGACAAAAAAGCTAAGTTTATATATAGTACATTACAACACTAATGTACTGCATAATGCTGAAAGGAGGATTTCCTTGAATTTCAATGGTCAAAATACAGCACCTATTTATATTCAGATTGCAGAATGGATTGAAAATGAAATATTAGCTGACCGGTTGCTTCCTGATGGCAAAGTGTATTCCCAATATCAGCTTGCGGAAATTTTTAATATTAACCCGGCAACAGCAGGGAAAGGACTAACGATTTTAGTTGAAAAAGAGATTTTATACAAAAAAAGGGGTCTTGGGATGTTTGTTGTAACAGATGCGAAACATCGAATTTTAACGACGCGCCGAAGTGAAACATTGACGAAGATGGCCAAGGAAATTGTACAGGAATCAAAGCGGTTGGGCGTACTGGATGAGGATCTGATTAAACTGATTAAGCATATTCAAAAAGAGGGGTGAGGATATGATTACGTGTAAACAGTTGCAAAAGCATTATGGGAAAAAGGAGATTTTGACCGATGTTTCTTTTCAGATTGATGAACCAAAAATTATCGGACTCATTGGGCGAAATGGTGTGGGGAAATCAACTTTATTGAAAATAATAGCCGGTCATGCAAAAGCTTCAAAAGGATACATAGAAGTGGTCGGTCAAAAGCCTTTTCAAAACTTAACTGTTGCGGCAAATGTAATTTTTATAGAGGATGCGATGACGTTTCCGGCAGTTTTGACGTTAAAGGAAATTCTTGAATCCGCCAAAAAGTTTTACGCGAAGTTTGCGACGGATTTGGCTTTTAAGCTATTGAAGTTTAGTAATATATCGGAGAAAAATTATCATACCCAATTATCGAAAGGTCAAAAGGCTACGTTCAATCTAATTTACGGAATTGCCAGTCGTAGTGCCATTACCTTGCTGGATGAGCCAATGAATGGGATGGACGAAGCGATTCGGAATGATATGTACAGAGTGATTTTAAAGGATTTTATAGCCTATCCACGTGTCATAATAATTTCGAGCCATTACTTAAATGAGATGGAGCAGTTGATTGAAGATATTTTACTGCTTCATAAAGGGAAAGTGGCGTTGTTTGCACCGGTAGAGGAAGTGCAGGAGCTGGCGGTAAAGCTCGTTGGACAAAAGGGAAATGTGGAGCCCGCTTTAGATAAATATGAGGTGCTCGCTACATATGAAAATGGTCCGATTTTTGAAGCGATTGTGAGAAAGAATGATTTGCCATTACCGGAGAATGTGCGGATGCTAAGCTTATCCGCAAGTGATGTATGTCAAGTATTAACGGCAACGGAAGGAGGATCCATTGATGACATCTATCGTAAAAGTGAGTACGGCGCGGAATATTTATGAGCAGGTAAAGTGGAAGTGTAAGGCGTATAGCTCGATGTTTAGTACGGTGCTGATTTTATATATTTTACTGACACTACTTTCAGGTGGTGGAAGTGGCTCTTTAGGGATGGGACGCAGCTTCGTTAGCTATAGGGAACAATATTATACATTGGATTCCCTCTTTATATTTACTGTTTTGACGATGTTCATATTTGGTTGGTTGCTTGCATCAAAGTCCATTTCACGAGATAACTTTTCGATTGTCACGACAAGCTATACAGAAGCTATTTCATCTGCATTGTTCCTAGTTGTGCTATGTATTTTTACATTGGTTGCTGCAATCAGTACATTATGGATTTCGATATTGGTCGACATTTTACGTACGGGTGATTTATTTATATTTCATAGCATGGAATACTCATTGCTAACATTTATTAGTTTTACAGTTTGCTCGTTACTGGCAGCGTCGATTGGCTACTTTATCCATGTTGTGTTTGATTTTTCGAAAATTGTGTTTGCGCTTTTATGTGTAGGGATGTTTCTCCTCATTCGCCAGTATACGATTGAACTTTGGGGAATTCTTTTTGGGGGGAGCGCGTTTCAAATTATTGGGCGTAGTACAATTTATATTATTTTATTGTGGCTGCTCATTGTATTGATGCGCCAACGTAGAGAGGTGACGCGCACATGAGTATCGCTTTATTGTATTTCTTTTTAGTAATTATAGGGGTAACAATAACAGGTTTTTTCATAACGAAAATCCGTATTTGGAAGCCGAAACGGACATTGGTGTTTGTCGCTGTCTATTTTAGTTGTGGTCTTCTAGCCTTTGTCTATTTAATGTTTCTATCAGGCGATATCGCTAAAGCGCCTTCCAAAGAATTTTTACAAGAGCAGCGTATTGCTAATGAACAACTTTCAAGCGATTTAAAGTTACGAAAATTTGAAGGTTTAAAAGAAGAGCATTTAAAGTTTACGAAGACATTTGAAGCAACAGCAGAGAATATTGAAGTTATTCGCAATGAAGCCGGTCAGTACTTACCTATCCATATTTCATGGGCTGAGTCGGGTGAAAATAAGATAACTGTATCCTATTATGAAACGCCACTTTATTTAAATGGTGTATATATTACGCCATTTGTTGAAGAGCCTCGAATCGAATGGAATGATAATAAGCTTTATATTATAGAGGCAGATACGATGGTAACAGTAAAATCAGTGCACTTTTCTTCGCAACTGTTAAACATTGGTTTTCCTTCCCGGAATGATGATCCACTTTATAATTTAATAGGTCAACGTATTTTACACTTGAATGTTCCGAAACAGTTCAATATTATTGATAAGGATGGGTGGTATTAATCACTACTTAAAACTCACAATGAATTGAGCGAATAATGTGTTGAAAAAGTTATTAAAGTTAATCATTTTTATAGTAGTTGTTTATATATTTTTATATGTTAATAATAATTGGCTTGTAACGACGGAGTATGTCCATGAGTCCGACAAAATTCCAGCGAGCTTTGATGGTTTTAAGATTACGCAGGTGACCGATTTGCATGATGCAAGTTTTGGGGAAAATCAGTCACGTTTAGTGGAAAAAGTTAGGGCTACTAATCCAGATGCGATTTTCATTACGGGTGATTTAGTTGATAGTAGACGCTATGACCTGGAAAATAGCTTGCAGGCTGTTCGCCAATTTGTCAAGATTGCAGATGTTTACTATGTAATTGGAAATCATGAGGTTGCGCTGAATTTGACGGATGAGATTTATGCAGCATTGATAGAAATTGGCGTCCATGTATTGCCGAATGAAGCGTTGTTATTAGAGCGTAATGGGGAACAAATCGTCATTGCAGGTATTGAGGACCCGCTGATGGGGCAGGATGTAGAGCAATCAATTGATCAGGCCATGCAAAATATTAATAAGGATTTGTTTACAATTTTGTTATCGCATCGTCCAGAACAGTTTGAAGCCTATGTGAAAAAGGATATTGATTTAGTGATGACAGGTCATGCCCATGGGGGACAAATTCGAGTGCCTTTTATTGGGGGACTTGTTGCACCTTCGCAAGGTATGATGCCGAAATATTCAGCGGGAATTTTTGAAGAACAACAAACGAAGATGGTTGTAAATAGAGGGTTAGGTAATAGTCTGTTTCCTTATCGAATCTTAAATCTACCTGAAATCTATGTCATCCAATTAAATAAAAAATAGTTTAAAACGTCACGAAAATGTGGCGTTTTTTTGTTGGGGGTTTTCTAAAATCGGTTTCACATATTCGAAAATACGCTCCAAATCTTCAAAAAAAGTGATATATAGTTCTAATAACGAGTAAAATCTTTCTAATGAATCGTTAAAAAACCATTGCTCAGGCTTGAAAAACGCAAATTGTTCGTCAGCACAGCAACAGTATCGTAAAATAGAGAAAACAAGTTGTAGGAGTATGCAAAATGGAAGGTATTATTACTTTACTGGCAATGGTGGGAATTGTCGTGATGGTTGTGCGTTTTATGCCGAAAAAAGGTGTGAAATATATTACGACAAAAGATTTGCAACCATTATTGGAAGATAAGCAGTATGTATTTGTGGATGTTCGAACAGAGAAGGAATATAAAGAGTCACATATCCCTCAATTTATAAATCGCCCTGTTGGCACGTATTTAGGTGATTTGCCGAAAGATCGGCCTATTGTCGTTATCTGTCAAAGTGGCGTACGAAGCAACAAGAGTTGTAAGGAACTTGTAAAGTTAGGCTATACAGATGTAACGAATGTTCGCCGTGGGATGAATGGGTTGCGGGCTGGCTAAATAGAAAGGGGAGAAGAGATGAGGGTACCCTTCATCCGCTTCTCCCATTTTTTATTGAATTGTCTTTTTCATGGCATCGAGTAATGCTTGTGCGGAAATGGTTTTCTCACCGCCACCTTGAACAAGTGCATCATTGCCCCCGCCTTTACCGTTCATAATTGGTAAAACAGCTGCGGAAATTTCTTTCATTGATTGGGTTTGTTGATTGCCGCGTGCTGCAACAAACTGAAGCTTGTCCTCATTGTTTGCAACGAGAATAGCAATTGCATCATCATTTTGCTGTGTAATGAAACGGGCTAATTTTTGTAAGCTTTGGATAGAGCGGTTTTCAAACATTGCTGCAGCGATTTTTTCTTTAGCTAAAGTCTGTGCTTCAAACTCAAGCAGTGCATCCTGTGCCTCTGCTAAGCTTTTTTCGGTGCTCTTTGCCGTTTTTACAAATTTCCTTAATGCTTCTGCTGCTTCTTCCTCCGGTGCGCTTAGTTGACGAGCGACATCACTTAATACACCTTTGCGCATTGCAAGCTGCTGTAATACACGGTTGCCACAAACGAAATGTATACGAATTTGCTGCTTCATTTTTTCAGTAGCTAAAATTTTCAGTAAGCCAACCTGACCGGTAGATGTAGGGTGGGTACCACCACACCCGTTGTAATCATAGTCCGGAATAATGACTAAACGTATATCCTCATCGACTTTCACGTCTTTTCGCAAGTTATACTGAGCCAACTCATCCTTCGTTAACCATTTTGTTTCAATAGGCCGATTTTCCAAAATAATTTCATTTGCCCGCCTTTCCGCTGCTGCTAGCTGTTCTTCTGATATTTCACTCATATTTAAGTCGATTGTGACAAGTTCTGTGCCTAAGTGGAAACTCACTGTAGCAAAATCAAATAATTCCACAAAAGCAGCTGTTAAAATATGCTGTCCCGCATGTTGTTGCATATGGTCGAATCGGCGCTCCCAATTTAATTTCCCTTTAATTTCCCCGGAAATATTCGACAAATTTCCCGCTATATAATGACGGATTTCATCATCCACTTTCTCGACATCGATAATTTCCATGTCATTAATCCAGCCCGTATCATGAGGTTGGCCGCCGCCAGTAGGATAAAATGCTGTATTGTCTAATACAATAAAATTACGTGTTTCTTCACTGCCTGTTTTTACAATTTGTGCTGTAAATTCTTTCAACATTGCATCTTCATAATAAAATAACTCTTTCAAAATCCATCACTCCTTAAATTCTAGTTTGTCATATGAAAACGTTGCTGTCACGGTAAAATAATGGTTGTTATTTGACGCGCGGAAAATTTCGTTTATGATGAGATAGAAGGATTTTCCGGGAGGAGTACAAATATGAATATTACACAGTTTTCAGTAGAAGAAATTTTAGATCCAACAAATATTATTGAAGGTAAGCGCTACGAGTTTTTGTTAGATGTGGAAGTAGATGAGGAAGACGAGCTATATTCTGCAGCAGGCTTAGAAATCCGTGTCATCGTTGGTGTCATTGAAGAAAATGTTCGCATTGTGAACTACTTTATTATGGATAAAGCAAATAATGAGTTTTTGGATTTCGCATTGGAAGAAGATGAGGAAGCAGAAATTTTGGCCATTTGTAAAGAAGAATTATTCGCTGATTCAACAGAAATAGAAGAGCAATAAAAGTAAAAAAGCACCCCGTCATTGAACTTTACTCCACCAACTGTTGTGTTGGAGACGTTCAAAATGAGGTGCTTTTTTGTTATTTACATTCTACCAAGCGGCAATTGATCCATCTGTACGCGGCTCTGTTCCACCGTACAGCACGCCTGTTTTCTGATTGCGCCAAATGATTTGTCCGCGTCCGAAAATACCGCCGTCAACTGCCACGTGAATATCGTGGCCTTTACGCTGTAATGCCTGAACTAAGTAGTTCGGGAAATTCGGTTCTACTTCAATGCGCTTTTCGCCCATCCATTGCCATCTTGGCATATCAAGTGCTGCCTGCGGATTGAGTGCAAAATCGACTGTGTTCGTCACAACCTGGAAATGTCCTTGAGGCTGCATATAGCCACCCATGACACCAAACGGACCAACAGCCTGATTATCCTTCGTTAAGAAGCCTGGAATAATTGTATGATATGTGCGTTTGCCAGGTTTCAGGAAGTTTGGATGATTTTCGTCAAGCGAGAAATCATAACCGCGATTTTGCAGTGATACGCCCGTTTCTGGAACGACAATACCGGATCCGAAGCCCATATAGTTACTTTGAATATAAGACACCATGTTGCCATCTGCATCGGCCGTTGCCAAATATACCGTTCCACCCTTTGGAATATCAAATGGCTTTGGATCAATGGCTGTATCAGTAATTTCCGCAAATCGGGATTCACCGTAATTTTTTGATAATAATGTTTCTGTATCGACCGGCATTTCATAGCTTTCTGTAACAAATGCTTTCCCATCTGTATAGGCAAGTTTCATTGCTTCGATTTGGTTATGTAAGGTATCGGCATCTTGCCATTTCGCATCGGCATGCTGATAGATGTTCAATGCCATTTGTGCGACAATGCCTTGGCCGTTCGGTGGGATTTCCCAGACGTCATAGCCTTTATAATGCACTTTAATTGGATTGACCCACTCCGGCTCATAGCTTGCTAAGTCTTCCTTAGAAATAAAACCGTTATGTTTTTTCATAAAGGCATCAATTTTATCGGCGATTTCACCTTTATAAAATGCCTCGCCATTTGTTTTTGCGATTTTACGCAACGTATCTCCATGTGCCGGAGAACTCCATACTTCACCGATTTCAGGCATGCGTCCATCAATTGAAAATGTATCAAACCAGTGTTGGAATTCCTCGGTTGTAAGAGTTGCTTTATATTTTTTATAAGCAGACTGCCAGTTTTGACCGAGTGTTGCTGAAATAGGATAGCCTTCTTCTGCGTAGGAAATAGCGGGTGCCAATACTTCGCTTAACGGTAATTTTCCAAAACGCTTCGATAAGGAAGCCCATGCTGCTGGAGCACCAGGTACGGTAACTGGAATTACCCCATGCATCGGAATTTTATCTAAACCGCGTTCAGCTAATGCTTCTTTAGAAATAGACTTAGCAGAGGGTCCTGAAGCATTTAATCCGTATAGTTCATCCTTCATCCATACGAGTGCAAAGGCGTCACCACCAATACCATTTGATGTTGGTTCCACAACTGTTAAGGCTGCTGCTGTGGCAATAGCCGCATCCACTGCATTTCCACCTTTTTTCAAAATATCTAGACCTGCCTGTGCTGCTAATGGCTGAGATGTAGCGACCATTCCTCGATTCGCGATAACAGTATTACGCTTACTCGGAAATGGATAATGTAAAAAGTCCATAAAAATTCCCCCTTACCTAATAGTAATCAATAAAAAATGAATATTATGACTATTTTAGTATAGAAGGGGGTTATTTACAAATAAATATTTCAGATTTCGAAATAAATTAAGGGAATACAATATGCTAAACAGTAACGAAAAATTACTTCAACAGTTCATCAATCCAGCGCTGTACTTTTAAGCCTTCCTCAAATGGGACGATGAATGCTTCCTCACCTAAAAGGATTTTTCGACAAGCATCCAACATGGATTCCGGTGCTACCTTAGCAGGTACTTCTACTTCCGGTTCATAAGCTTTACTCGTATAAACCTGTGACCAGTTTCGTAATGTAACTACTTTTTCTGTACCGAAAATTTTATAGTCAATGCGCTCTTCCTGACCGATGCCGGCAAGTCCGTTTATCACAACAGGTATGCCGCTTGTTGTTTTAGCTAAAGCAGATACACCTGTTTCACATAGCCCCGTGTTTTCCGGATAGGTTGTTTCATGTGCGAGGATGTTGAGATCCCCAAATAAATGGTGAGTCAGCTGTAAATAATGCGGGAAAATCTCACGGATAAAGCCGCCTTGCTCACGTGAGGCAATCCAAGGATTTTGTTGCCATTTACGCGGCCATTCCGGGAAGTATGTATGTAGTTCAATGCGTGTAATATCCCCCATACCAGTTGCAAGCTCTTTTTTAAGCTGATGTACGGCTGCCCCATACATTAATGGGAAGTGCATCGCTGTTTTTACATTCGCGTCATTGGCAACACGTACCATTGTTTCCCCATCTGAAGCATCATGAGCAAGTGGTTTTTCAGACAAAATATGCAGTCCCTGCTTCGCGATTTCTTCTGCAAGTGTCGCATGGCTGACAGGGGGCGTCCCGATATACACCCAGTCTGGCTTTAAATTTAGTAATGCTTGCAAATCATTTGTTGTCGGTACATCATATTTCTCTGCCAACTGCGCTGTACGCTCTTCATTCGTGTCAAAAATAGCAGCAATTTCGTAGTGTTCGTTTTGTAATGCCTGGTTAATAATGCGCTCACCGACAACACCTGTGCCGATAATACCAATTGTTGTTTTTGTCATTTAGTTTGTGCTCCTTTTAAAAGTTGAGAGTTTTCTGATAGTTAGTGTAGCATATTTTGAGATTACGATAATAAAAAGAAAAGCGCAAAAACATGTTCCGCATGCTTTTGCGCCCACAATTAATATTTATCTATTACAACACCAAGTGAAGAAGCCTTTATGAAAGGTAAATTCTGCAATTGCTTTAAGCTCTCGGCAGTACCTGTTACAACGATGCCGTTAATGACTAGGTCATTTACGGAAAGCTTGTCATCCTCACCTGCAATGTTTTCTTTTAAATTTTGAAATTCCTGTTGCCAATAAGAATTGAATTTTGCACCTGAGTCAATGGCACTGATAAATCGTTCAGCAGGTTGATCTGCAAATGTCCCATCCGTATTTATAACTGAAAAACCGTAAGCATCTTGTCCGTTTAAGGTAAGAGGCAACTTTCCTAGAGGGTTTTGATTTTCATCATAATTGATGGAATATAATTTTCCCCCTTGCTCAATATGATTCACCCATAGCCATGTTTTTGTTATGTCTTTTGGGATAAGCGCCATCGCTTCACTAGATGTATATCCTTTATCAAAAGAAAGGGCCATTTCCACGAGTTTGTCATTTGCGATTTCATTAAGTAAAAGCAAATCATTATTTACCACATCGTAGTTTAACTGCGGGTAGAAAAATGTCATCATTCGTTGGCCAAGTTCATTGTAAGAGGGCTTCTTATCCATTTGAACGGTGAACCCAGTAGATCTTGACCCGATCCGCCCTAAAACTTCATCGCGGAATAAGCCGTATCCGTATCCACCTTCCCCTGAATAGATTATTCTATCTCCCACTTGTTTATATTTTTTATAGTAATTTTCTCCTCCCAAAATACCAGGATAAAATTCTTCTACGCCGATAAATTCGTTAGCTCCCTTTACCTGATTGTATTGATAAAAGGCGTTTTGAACAGGTGATGCGAGTAAAGGGGTAATGAAGCCATTTGCTAAAATACTCGAAAACAACACTACGACAATAACAATCATTGAAATTAATACTGTTTTCCATGTGCTTCTTCGCTTTGCCTTACTAATCGACTTCTTCATTTTTTCGATATTAAAAAGTTCACCCATTATAGATCCTCCCATTTCTTTTTTAATGCTTGTCGTGCACGCTGTAAATACGTGCGAATATGATTTTCGGATACGTCTAAAATTGCGGCCATTTCCTTATAAGATAGATCCATAAAATATTTCATAATGAGTAACTGCTGATACGTTGACGAAAGTCCCTGCAATGCTTTGTGCAACGTTTGATTTTGCTCATCGATGAGAAGATGCTCCTCAATATTTAATGAAGATTGAAATTGTTGCATTTCGTCATTACTTAAAGAGACGGACCTTTTATTTTTGTTATATAACGTGTAATAACGATGTAATGCCACTTTAAAAAGCCATGCGCGCAGATTTTTTGCTTGAATTTGCGATAAGCATTCAATTGTTTTCATAATGGTTTCTTGTGTGACGTCTTCTGCATCTTCCTTTGTAGCCCCAATTTTTAATAAATATTTGAAAACAATTTGTGCTTCTTCAAGCAAATAGTTTTCCCATGACTTGTCCATAGTTCACCAACTTCCGGATATCCATATGTTGAAAATAAGAAGCCTTAATCGTGTGAAATAAAACGAAATATGCTTTACTTATTGTAAGTTAACTTACTTATATAACTAATTAAATTCGTAAAAGTATACAAAATAAAAAAATATATTTTATAAACAAGCAAGGAGTGACGATGATGAAAGTTGTAATTATCGGTGGGGATGCTGCGGGGATGAGTGCGGCGATGGAAATTGTCCGTAACGATAAATCCGCACAAATTGTTGTTTTAGAAAAGGGCGATATTTATTCGTATGGCCAATGTGGGTTGCCTTATGTGATAAACGGAAAAGTACCGAATACAGATGAGCTTATAGCGCGGGATGTCGAGGAATTCCGTTCAAAATACGATATTGATGCGCGAATTTTTCATGAAGTGACGGCGATTGATACAAAACTACAAACAGTGAGTGGGCATGATGTAAATAGTAAGGAGCCTTTTGAATTTGCATATGATAAATTGCTGATTGCAACAGGTGCTGCGCCGAAAATGCCTCCATTGGAAAATGCTGATTTACAGGGCATTCATATGATTAAAACGATTCCTCAAATGAATGCACTGATGGAACAATTACCGAATGTGAAGCATGTTACAGTCGTAGGTGGCGGCTATATAGGATTGGAAGTTGTTGAAACGGTTCGTGAGCGCGGTCTGGATGTTCGTCTGATCCATCAAGGGAGTCAGTTAATGTCGATTTTAGATCCAGAGCTTTCAAAAATCATTTATGAAGAGGCGATTTCACATGGAGTGGAAGTATTACTGAATGAAGAGACAATTGGTTTTGAAGGGAAACAATGTGTCGAGGCAATCCGTACAAAAACAGGAACATACCCTACAGAACTTGTCATTGTTGCGACCGGTGTAAGTCCCAATACACAATTTGCAAAAGAGTTTGCAAAGCTTGGAAATGGGGCGCTCATCGTTAATGAAAAAATGGAAACATCTATTGCCAATGTATATGCAGCGGGAGATTGTGCGTCACATTTCAACCGGCTTAAGCAGCACGATGACTACTTGCCACTCGGTACTACAGCGAATAAGCAGGGACGAATCGCTGGTTTGAATATTGCCGGTTTTAATTATAAATTTAGTGGAATTGTAGGCACATCCATACTGAAGTTTTTTGATTTACAAATAGGGATGACGGGATTATCCAATGCAGACGCGGATAAGCTACATGCGTTGGTTGAGGCATATGTAATGGAAGTGAACGATATTGCTAGCTATTATCCTCATGCAAGTAAGATGAAACTGCGCATGCTAGTCGAACAACAAAGCCGCAAGCTTGTAGGATTGCAAATTGTAGGAAAGCACGGGGTCGATAAACGAATTGATGTGTTCGCAACAGCGCTTTACAATGAAATGACCTTTGAAGAATTATTGGACTTAGACTTAGCGTATGCCCCACCATTCAGCGGTGTTTGGGATGCGCTCATGCAGGCACCGAAGCGCTACGGAAAAAAGGGTTAAAAACGTCGCAAGCTCCAGCTATTATTGGGAAATAGCTGGAGCTTGTTTTGTGTTTAAAAGAGGTGTTAGTCAAATTTTGTTCAAATGAATTATCAATAGATAAACGTTCGACCATGCTGGCAGCTATGTTTGATCTGCAAGGTGGAATCATGGAGAAGGCTATCTACTTTGCTTTGAACTTATACATACTATAGCGCAAGTTTATGGAGAAAATGTCATTTTAATAAAGTTGTAAAAAATATGTAAAGTAGCCAATTGCTTATGAAAACCCGTAGTAGCAAGCGTTTCTAAGGGTTTCTTTATATATTTTTATTATTTTATATTGTTTTTATAACAATAATGTGACATGTATGACGAATATATATACGAATTTATTTCGAAAAATCACTTTGCATAAAAAAATCAAAGAAAAACAAACTAACTTCAATTAGGAATAAGGAGGAATAAGCATGAAAAATGATAGACATGAAGTATTTAATAAAAAATCCAAAAATGCGCTAAGTTTAGGGAAGATGATTGAAAATACGAAAGAAAATATTCAAGAGGCGGAAATTAGTAAAGAATTCGCATTTCCTGAAGAACTGGAAAATTTAGAGGAAAAAAATGCGCGACGTAAAACGGCCATTGCACAAATGGAAGAACAAATAAGAGAAGAAAAAGCCTTTCAAGCTAGAAAAAATTATTATAAATAATGCTTCAGTCAAAACGTTAATCTTAATGGGATTAACGTTTTTTTATTTAGTAAAAAGGCAGAATTTCAACTTTATGAATTTTTTATTGTGAGATATTCATTTTAACAATAAAACTCTCATACAGTGTTCTTGTGAGAGTGCTCATATTTTTCGTGCAATAGCAAAATAAAGTGGTTATCTATACTGAAAACTTGAAGGGAGGTTCTCATGAATTTATCTGACTTTTACCGTAATTCCGTACAGGAAGTTATGAAGAAGCTGGACGTAACACCATATGGACTGACAGACTACGAAGTGCGTTCTCGACATAAAAAATATGGCTATAATGAACTGAAAGAAGGTAAACAAAAGAATATCTTTCAAGTTCTGCTAGAGCAGTTTCAGGATTTTTTGGTCATTATCTTAATTGCTGCTGCCATTATTTCTATGTTTCTTGGTGATGTAGATAGCTCCATTGTTATTCTAATCGTACTTGTTTTAAATGCCGTACTGGGGACTGTTCAGCATGTAAGAGCGGAAAAATCGCTAAACAGTCTAAAGGAAATGGCGGCACCCGTTTCTAAAGTCATCCGTGAAGGAGAAGTAATTGAAATACCGTCAAGAAATGTTATTGTCGGTGACCTGCTCGTTTTGGAAGCTGGCGATTATATTAGTGCCGATGGTAGAGTAATTGAAAGCTATAGTTTGCAAATAAACGAAAGTTCGTTAACCGGTGAATCATTAGCCATTGATAAAATAGCGAACACAATCCATGAAAAAGAGCTTGCCATTGGCGATAAGAGGAACATGGTTTTCTCCGGGAGCTTTGTAACGAATGGTCGTGGAAAAGCTGTCGTTACTTCAATTGGAATGAATACAGAGATCGGTAAAATTGCCACTCTTTTGGACAATGCACAGGAGAAAAAAACACCATTGCAAGTGAGCTTGGATCGTTTTGGGAAGCGTCTTGCACTTGGCATTATTATTATTTGTTTAATTATATTCGGACTTGATCTAATTCGAGGGCGGGAGTTAATTGATTCCTTTATGTTCGCCGTTTCGTTGGCGGTTGCAGCGATTCCGGAAGCACTCAGCTCGATTGTGACGATCGTTCTGGCAGTGGGAACCACAAATATGGCGAAGGAAAATGCCATTATTCGTAAGCTGCATGCAGTAGAAAGTTTGGGGAGTGTATCGATTATCTGTTCAGATAAGACAGGGACACTTACGCAAAATAAAATGACGGTGCAAGAGGTCTATACAGGCGATCAAGTTCTGCCATTTAACGAGCTACAGCTAGTTAATCCAAATCATAAAAAACTACTCGAATTGGCCATGCTCTGCAATAATTCCGTTGTATTGAAGGATAAGGAAATCGGGGATCCAACGGAATTGGCCCTCGTGAAGTTAGGACGTGAATATGACTTGAATGAACATATTGTACGTGGCCTTCATCAACGCGTTGGTGAATTACCTTTTGATTCGACTCGTAAGGTAATGAGTACAGTTCACCGCATGGGAAATCGTTCCGTCATGATTACAAAAGGTGCAGTTGATGTACTTCTGCCGCGTATTAGCCGCATTCATTCAAGTAATGGTGGGTCTAACATAACGACGCAGCAAGTAGAAAAAATCAATCACGTAAATGAAACCTTCTCAAATGCTGGGTTAAGAGTAATGGCGATTACGTATAAAGATTTATTTTCTCCTACCTTAACTGAAAAAGAGGAGCATAACTTAACTTTTGTTGGATTAATCGCGATGATGGATCCACCACGCGAAGAATCGGCACAAGCAGTGGCAGATTGTATTAAAGCGGGAATCAAGCCGGTCATGATTACAGGAGATCATAAAATTACTGCGATGGCGATTGCAAAGAAACTCGGCATTTTAAAAAATCCGAATGAAGCTATTGAAGGTAAAGAAATCGAAAAGCTTTCAGATAGGGAATTGAAGGCAAAGGTAGAAAAAATCTCAGTTTATGCACGTGTCTCACCGGAACATAAAATACGGATTGTGAAGGCATGGCAAGACAAAGGACATGTAGTCGCCATGACGGGGGATGGTGTAAATGATGCCCCAGCGCTGAAACAGGCCGAAATTGGTGTAGCAATGGGCACAGGGACAGAAGTTGCAAAGGATGCTTCCTCAATGATTTTAACCGATGATAACTTTTTGACGATCGTCAAATCGATTTCGAATGGTCGAAGCATTTACGCCAATATTAGTAACGCTATTAAATTCTTATTATCTGGAAACGCGGGTGCAATTATTGTCGTTTTATATGCAACGCTTTTTGCATTGCCTGCACCGTTTCTACCGATTCATCTATTATTTATAAATTTATTAACGGATAGTTTGCCAGCAATTGCGATTGGGCTAGAGCCGCATAATAAAAAGCTTATGAAAGAAAAGCCCCGTAACATAAATGAGCCGTTGTTAAATAAGAAGTTTGTTTCCCAAGTAGGGTTTGAGGGAGCGATTATTGCGGCAGTCACAATTATCGCCTTCCAAATTGGGTTATCGACAGGTGATACTGCAGTAGCTACAACGATGGCATTTGCGACGCTCTGTTTATCAAGACTGATACATGGCTTTAATTGCCGCTCCGAGGAATCAATTTTTAAACTGGGACTCTTCTCGAATTTAGCCGTGTGGATTGCATTTTTATTAGGATTTTCGATACTGAACTTTGTGCTAATTTCTGGATTATTTGAAGTAGCACGATTGAACAACTTCCAATATTTAGTTATTTATAGTTTATCATTAGTTCCACTAATTATCATTCAGCTTCATAAACTATTTTTCAAAGCGAGTTAAAGAGAGCTGCTTGAATATAAAGCGCATGCATGAACTAAATTGCATGCGCTTTTCGATTAAATGCTACGCGAGATGGCAACTTTTTTAGGCTTTTAACATAACAATAAAGTTAACAAGGTTATGGAAGGGTGACGTCATAAGTACAACAGTTAAGCATTTCTTCGGTCAGGCAATGACAGGGCAGGGCATAAAAAATATATACAAGGATTTAATGAATGAGGCACAAGCGGTGTATTTACTAAAGGGTGCGCACGGCTTCAAAGTTTCCGAGCTGCTCAAGAACATCGGTGACTACTATGTTAAAAAGGGCGCTAATATCGAGTATTTCCATGATCCGTTATTTGAGGACACAGTTGAAGGCATTTTTATTCAAGCACCACATCGGAATTTAATTCTTCAGGCAACCAATCCTTCTATAGAGCCTACTGTTCTTGGTGGACGGGATCATGTCATTTCCCTTTATGACTGTGTGGATGAAGAACAGCTTTCAGCGAGTGAGGCATTATTCTCTTTAAATGAAAAAAAACAGACCTACTATAATCACTGCTTTGCTGCTCTTTCCAAGGCAATTCATATTCATGATGACTGGGAAGTTGAAACGAGGAAGTATATGAATTGGAGCGGATTGAATCAGCAATTTGCCTATTTGACGAATCAATTATTCGGTGAGACGAAATTGGATAAATCCAGTCAGCTGTCCCACCGGCTACTCGGAACGTTAACACCGGCAGGAGCACGTGATACCGTTCCAAGTATTACGCAAAACCTGGAAAAGAGACTATTCATCAAAGGGTATCCAGGGACAGGGAAATCCTCGATGATGAAGCGATTAGCAAAAGAAGCGCAGAGTCGTGGATATGATGTGCAGCTCGTATGGTGTGGGTTGGATTCTAATTCAATTGATATGGTCATTTTGCCTGAATTAAAGTTCTGTATTTTTGATAGTACTGAGCCACATGTCTATTTCCCGGATGAGAATCGTCCTGGAGATGAAATTTTCGACATTGCCAAGCACTGCCATCCAACAGAAGTAGAGATAAAGAACATTGATAGGCTTGTTGCACAATATAAAGCGACCATGCTGGAAGCGAAGCATTTTTCAAAGCTATATGCAGATGAAGAGCGGAAAGTCCGTGAAGCAGTGGATGTAGCTCTAAACGAGGATGAATTCAATAAACGGACAGTCCCGTTATTTGATCTCGTGGAAGAGTTTAAAGACCATATAAATGAACAACGCATATGATAATAGATGAATTATGAAAGGAATGATCAAATGTATTATCCTTATGGGTACCAATTTCAGCAATACCATTATCCTACGCATATACCGGTCAACCCATATGGGGGTACGCCAGGCAACGTAAATTATCCAATGTGGGTAAATACTACAGCCCCATATTGGCAAGGCGACTCCTCAAGTCATCAGGGAGTGATTTTAAAGGACTATGGAAAAAATCCGTTTGTCATCAATATTGAGGAAGCGGCGAGACAGAACCAGACGTATCGTACCGCTCTTTGGACAGGAAATCATCTACAGCTTACTTTAATGAGCATAAATCCTGGTGAGGATGTTGGGCTAGAGGTGCATCCACATGTGGACCAGTTCATTCGAATTGAGCAGGGCCAGGGGATTACCCAAATGGGGAAAACAAAAGATAACCTGAATTTTAATAGAATGGTATTTGATGGTTCTGCTATTTTTGTGCCTGCCGGAACATGGCATAATGTTACGAATACAGGGCAGACACCATTAAAGCTTTATACAATTTATGCACCACCAAACCATCCATTTGGTACGGTTGAACCTACTAAAGCGAGCCATGAAGAACATAGGAAATAGAATTGAAAAGTAAAGAGCGACTGGATGACCGGTTACTTTTTTTGAAGAAAAAACAATTTTATGACAAGTATTAATATATTTTTGGAGATTTATATTTTAAAATATCAAAACTCAACAATATTGATACTCTCACTCACACCCTAGTAATAACAAGGTATTGGAAGGTGATTACTAGGTTCAAAAGTGGGAGGGTTTTCTTGTGATTTAGGGCTATGTGAGGGTGTCGATCGCTAAATCCTTTGGTAAAAAGGGGTTTAGCGATTTTTTATTTCTCCTTCTGCACTTTTAAAGCTTCATTTCAGCCTGATACTTCTCACGATTTTCATCATATCAACCGATTAAGTACGAAAGCGAATTTAAATGGATAATATAAGATATTTTTATAAAAATAATGATGGATTTAGAATAGGAAGTGTGTAAGGTTAAAGTGAATTAAACTATTATTTTAACTATAAATTGTGATTTTGGAGACCTTAATAAATAAAAATAAAGAAATAAAGAAGGATAAGGCATTAAAGTATAACTCAATCTTACAATTGAAAGGAGTTCGACATGGAAATTAGAGATTTACATAATTTTATTCAAGTAGTAGATCATGATAGCTTTACCAAAGCGGCTGAGGAAATGTATGTTACGCAATCTTCTTTAAGTAAAAGTATTAAACGCTTAGAAAAACAATTGACTTCCGAACTGCTCGACAGAAAATCCAAAAAAGTAAAGTTAACAGATATAGGAATGTTAGTTTACCAACAAGGAAAAGAGATTCTTTATGCGATTGATGATTTACAGTTGCTTATCAAAAAGAGTAAAAATATAGAGGTGGGGCGTTTGAAATTAGGTATGCCCCCTTTAATTGGGACTTTATTTTTTCCAGAAATAGCAGAAACGTTCAATGATAAGTTCCCAAACATAAAAATTGAATTATTCGAACGTGGAGCAAAAAAGCTCGAAGAAATAGTTTTAGATGGAAAGGTAGAAATAGCATTAGTCGTCTCTCCATACTTTAAAAATAACATGTATGATATATACCCTTTTATTGAAGATGAGTTCTTTGTTTTTTTACATAAAGATCATGTACTAGCATCTAAAGCAGAAATTTCAATTAACGAATTAAGAGATGAAAAATTTATTATTTTCACGGAAGAATTTACTTTACATGACTACGTTATTAATGCATGTAAAGAAGCAGGTTTTTCACCAGAAGTTGTATATAAAAGTTCTCAATGGGATTTAATTTTAGAGTTAACAGTCTCTAGTAATGGTGTTACATTACTTCCGAGGTCAATCTATAAAAAGAATCTTAATCCTAATATAAAGTTAATAAAAATTAAAGGCGAACCTTTGTTATGGAAGCTTTCCTTCATAACGTTAAAAGATTCATACAAATCGTTTGTATTAGAAAAATTTATTAGTTTAATAAAAAAATAATTTAATATTCCTGTTAGGAATGATTAATATTCCTATTATTCCTTTTACTAACAATATCGTTTGTAATAGAATTTTCTGTATACAAAACAGAAAAAGGAGGGGTTTTATGGCTTTGTTAGGATTTCTAACAATCGGTGTATTTTTAACATTAATATTTACAAGAAAAGTTTCGGTAATTGTCGCATTAGTAATGGTGCCAGTAATATTTGGTCTAATTGGGGGATTTGGTTTAGAGCTAGGCGAGATGATGTTAAGTGGATTATCAACGGTTGCTCCAACAGGTATTATGCTTGTGTTCGCTATCTTATATTTTAGTCTTATGTTAGATGTAGGATTATTTGACCCAATGATTAAATTCATTTTAAAGGTTGTAAAAGGTGATCCTTTAAAAGTGGTAGTAGGTACAGCTATTTTAGCAATGGTAGTACATTTAGATGGTAATGGTTCAGCTACGTTTATCATTACAATCTCGGCTATGCTACCAATCTATAAAAAACTAGGAATTAATAGATTGGTTTTAGCTGGTGTTGTCGCTTTAGGTGCGGGTGTAATGAATATTATTCCATGGGGTGGTCCAACGGCACGTGCCATGACAACTTTAGGTGCTGAAGCTAAAGATATTTTTAATCCTGTCATTCCTGCAATGTTAGCCGGAATTGTCTGGGTTATTATTGCCTCGGCATTAATTGGATTAAAGGAAAGAAAACGTTTAGGTATTATTCAATTAGACGAGTCAGATTTACAATTTTCAGTTAGTGAAGAAGAAAAGAAATTAAGAAAACCAAAACTATTTATTTATAATCTTTTATTAACTATCGCACTATTAGTTTCTTTAGTAGGCGCATGGTTACCGATGCCAATATTATTTGTATTAGCTTTTGTAGCAGCATTAATGGTTAACTATCCAAAACACGATGACCAACAGGCGCGTATTGCAGCGCATTCTAAGAGTGTGCTTTTAGTTGCTACAATGATATTCGCGGCAGGTATCTTTACAGGAATACTAAATGGTACAGGAATGATTGAAGATATGGCACTTGCATTAGTAAATGTTATTCCTGATTCTATGGGGCGCTTTTTACCTGTAATTGTAGCAATTACTAGTATGCCTTTGAGTCTTGTTTTTACACCTGATGCATATTATTTCGGGGTGTTACCTGTAATTGCTGAAACTGCTTCTTCATTGGGCATTAACCCACATGAAATTGGACGAGCAGCAATTTTAGGTCAAATGACAGTTGGATTCCCATTAAGTCCCTTAACTGCTTCAACATTTATTTTAATTGGATTAGCACAAGTAGATCTAGTAGATCATCAAAAATTCATTTTTAAGTGGGCGTTTATGACAACAATTGTTATGACAATAGTAGCTGTATTGATTGGGGCGATATCTATATGAAAAAAAACACAATTAGAATTGGTGTAGGTACTGGGTTTGCTGGTGATCGTATCGAGCCTGCTGAAATTTTATTAGAAAAAGCTAATTTAGATTATTTGGTTCTGGAATGTTTGGCAGAGCGAACGATAGCGTTAGCTCAAAAAAGAAAAAAAGCGAATTCTTCATTAGGATATGATGTTCTCTTAGAGAAGCGTATGCAAAGTTTACTGCCTAAATTAAAAAACAAAGCAACACGAATTATCACGAATATGGGGGCTGCTAACCCACAAGCAGGTGCGGAAAAAATCTTGGAGATAGCAAACCAGCTAGGAATTTCGATTAAAGTCGCTGTGGTTACTGGAGACGATGTCCTTTCAAAAATTTCATTAGATGAAACGGTGTGGGAAACAGGCAAATCATTAAGTGACTATGGGGAAATTTTGTCTGCAAATGCTTATATTGGCGCAAATGCATTATTGTCTGCCTTACAATCAGATGCTCAGATTATTATCACAGGGCGTGTTGCAGACCCATCTTTATTTCTAGCACCAATGATACATGAATTTAAGTGGCCGCTTAACGAATTAGATTATTTAGCGCAAGGAACAGTGGTTGGCCATTTATTAGAGTGTGCAGGTCAACTTACAGGAGGGTATTTTGCAGATCCAGGTAAAAAAGATGTTACTGATTTAGCAAATCTTGGTTTCCCCTATGCAGATGTATCAAATGATGGAACAGCTATTTTTAGCAAGGTTGAAAATACAGGTGGTCAAATTACTTTACAAACAATGAAAGAACAACTGCTTTATGAAGTTTTGAATCCTACTGCATATACAACACCTGATATCATTGCCGATTTCTCGAAAGTGGTTTTTGAAGAAATTAATCCTGGCACTATTAAAGTAAGTGGTGTTACTGCCGTAGGGAAACCTGAAAAATTAAAAGTAAGTATTGGCTATAATGCTGGCTTTATTGGCGAAGGCGAAATCTCATATGCCGGAGAAAATGCATTAGCACGTGCTGAGTTAGCTGGGGAAATCATTTCTGAAAGAATTCGTCATTTATACACAGATTTTAGGGTAGATTTGATTGGTGTAAATGCTACTCATAGAAAAGCATTTAGACAAATCGAACCTTATGAAGTTCGACTTAGAGTTGCTGGTAAGACACAGAGTTCAAGTTTAGCAGCATTAATTGGTGAGGAAGTTGAAGCGTTATATACAAATGGTCCAGCTGGTGGTGGTGGGGCACGTAAAAATATTGTGGATGTCGTAGGTATCGTTTCTACTTTTATTGAGGAGAACCAAATCGAAATTAGTACTGAAAAGAAGGAGGTTCATTTAAATGAAATTATATGAGGTGGCACACTGTAGAACTGGTGATAAAGGTAATACTTTAACCATGTCAATTATTGCTTTTAAAAAAGAGAACTATCCATTGCTTTTAGAACAAGTAACAGTCGACAAAGTGAAAGATCACTTACAAGGCATCGTATTAGGAGATGTTGAGCGTTATGAACTTCCTTCTCTAGGAGCATTGCAATTTGTTTGTCACGAAGCTTTAGATACGGGAGTTACTACATCATTAGCAATGGACACGCATGGGAAAACCTTAAGTTACAGCATATTAGAATTAGAACTATCATAAGCCTTAAAATTAAGTTCTAAAAAAATAAGAGTTATCTTTTCAGGGGGGTTGAAATGGAGAAAGTATACGATTCATTTGAACATGCAGTAGAGGATATTACGAATGGTTCTACTATTATTGCTGGTGGATTTGGTCTGTGTGGTATTCCTGAGAAATTAATTGCGGCGTTAGAAAAAAAGGATGTAACAGATTTAACCGTTGTGAGTAACAACTGTGGAGTAGATGATTTTGGATTAGGTTTATTACTTAAAAATAAACAAATAAAAAAAATGATTGCATCCTATGTTGGTGAAAATAAAACTTTTGAGCAACAATTTATATCAGGAGAGCTAGAAGTCGAATTAACACCACAAGGTACCTTAGCTGAGAAACTTCGAGCTGGAGGGGCGGGTATTCCCGGGTTTTACACTGCAACAGGCGTTGGAACACCTATTGCAGAAGGCAAAGAAGTGAAAGAATTCGATGGTAAAGCGTATTTATTAGAAACCGCAATTAAAGGGGATTTTGCTTTAGTTAAAGCATGGAAAGCAGATAAAAGTGGTAATTTAGTATTCCGGAAAACCTCTCGTAATTTTAATCCATTAGCTGCCATGGCTGCTAAAATAACTATAGTAGAGGTGGAGGAATTAGTAGAGGTTGGAGAAATAGATCCAGACTTTATTCACCTACCGGGTATTTACGTTCAGCGTATAGTAGTTGGTCAAAATTATGAAAAACGCATTGAACGTCTCGTTGTAAAGGAGAATGCATAGTGTCTAGAGATGTGATTATAAAACGTGCTGTTCAAGAAATTTCAAATGGGATGTATGTAAATTTAGGCATTGGAATGCCCACATTGATAGCGAATAATATACCTTCAGATTATGAAGTGTTTCTACAATCTGAGAATGGTTTGCTTGGCATTGGGGCTTACCCTACGGAAGAGCAAGTAGATGCGGATTTAATAAATGCGGGTAAAGAAACTGTTACAGCTAGCAAAGGCGCTTCATATTTTGATAGTGCAGAAAGCTTTGCTATGATCCGAGGAGGACATATTGATGTAGCGATTTTAGGTGGAATGGAAGTCTCTCAATACGGTGATCTAGCTAACTGGATGATTCCAGGAAAACTAGTTAAAGGTATGGGAGGAGCAATGGACTTAGTAGTAGGTGCAAAAAAAGTTGTTGTGATTATGGAGCATACGAATAAACATGGTGAAACAAAAATTAAACAAACTTGCTCTCTTCCACTTACAGGTAAAGGTGTCGTTCATCGATTAATAACTGAATTAGCAGTTTTTGATTTCAAGGATGGAGAAATGATTCTCATCGAATTACAACCAGAAGTCACATTAGAGGAAGTTAAAGAAAAGACAGAAGCTTCATTTGTTGTGAATTTATAAAAGTGATTAATTGCTCTTTGAAGATAGGAAATAGGTATAAAAAATGTAATATTAGCCCACTTCCCCATAAATGTAAAAAATAGAAGGTTGAAATTTCCACTTATACAATAAAATCAACAAAATCCCCTCTCAATCCTTGTAAGCCAAGGGTTGAGAGGGGGTTTTTCTGCGTTTCAACCATCATAAAAAATTCCATTCGCAAATGTGGAAGAGTGGAATTTTGCAATTTCTATCTACACCGAGGCTACTTCTCAAAGTTTGAGGGAAACTCCCATTTTATATTTGGACTTCTTTTATACGTTTACTCTATGAGAACCACTTGTTCCATATTGTTAAATATTTTTCCGAATTATTAAGAGAACGAACGTTTCCTTATAACATCGCTCGCCTCTCCTGTTTTTCCATCATCGTACTATATTTAATATTTGGAAAACTAAATTCTCTTTTAAGGCTATAAAGTTCAGTTAAAAAGAAAATAATAAGTTGTGATAGAGAGCTTTTTATTATAAAGGAGGACAACTCATGAATCGTTTTGAAGAAAAAGTCGTAATTGTAACGGGTGCAGGCTCGGGATTAGGACAGGCTGCAGCATTACAGCTGGCAAAAGAAGGCGCTAAGCTAGTGCTCGTTGATATAAATCAGGCCGGGTTAGATGACACAAAGAAAAAGGTGCAGGAAGTTGCTTCAAATGCAGAGACGCTTCTAGTAACAGCAAATGTTGCAACGGAAAGTGAAGTAGAGAACTTTGTCAATCAAACGGTGGAACGATTCGGCAAGATTGATGCCTTCCTCAACAATGCTGGAGTAGAAGGGAAGCAAGATTTAACAGAAGACTATGGGGTCGATGAATTCCAAAAAGTTGTCTCGATCAATTTAAATGGTGTATTTTACGGTATGAAGTATGTTTTGAAGGTGATGAAGGAACAAGGCTATGGATCGATTGTTAACACGGCGTCTGTCGGTGGAATCCGGGGGGTCGGAAATCAGTCAGGCTATGCTGCGAGTAAGCATGGCGTAGTTGGATTAACAAGAAACTCAGCGGTTGAATACGGTGAGTACGGGATTTCTGTAAAAGCAATTGCCCCTGGTGCGATTATGACACCAATGGTAGAAGGATCTTTGCGTCAAATAGGCGGCGATAACTGGGAAGAAGCAGGCAAACAATTTGTACAAGGTAATCCGATGAAACGCTTTGGTAAACCAGAAGAAATAGGTTACTTAGTGGCGTTTTTATTATCTACTCAAGCTGACTTCATTAATGGCGCTGTCATCCCAATCGACGGCGGGCAATCTTATAAATATTAATCAATGACTTATAAAAGCGAAGTAAAAAACGCTTTTATAGGTTTTTTATTTTTCAAATGGTCGGTTCTCAGTAATTCAATCCTTCAAAATGCGGCTTTCGATTAAATATTTCACTTCATATTTCCGAGCCAATCCTTTTAGGAACTTTAATAGTCCGCTAAAATTCGCTTCTTCCAATAAACGTTCATACTGCATTTTTTCTTCGGCACTGGCACATTTTTTAAAGTATCCCCACATATGCTGGCATGCATTGCGCATACTGCCGTTTGTTGGTTTTTGGTTAAGTGCATCTGTTATGAGCTGAGCGACCTCGTCATACGATAAATTATCCTTCATTGCTTGCCGGATGGCGTTATAGTGTTTCTGGCTATGAAACATTACATGATATTTTTCCTCCCGCCATAAATGCTCAGTATGCTTTTTGTTCATGCAACGACACCTCCTGCTTTTTTGTCATCATTATATAAGATAAAGAAAAGTTTTACATTTGTTAAGAAATCGCCTCGATATTAGTATGTAAAAAATTGTATAATATATTAAGAGCATATTTTTATGGTTTTTTCATTATGATGGGATATAAAAGAAATACCTTTTAAATTAACTGAATATACTTAAAATTTATAGGAGGAGGATTTTTTATGCTAAACGATCTTGCACCTAGCTTTGAACAACAAGAAGATTTATTGAATCCAGAGCAGCCAGCTGTTCAAGCTGCCGAAACATTATTCGTTAATGAATTTACAGATGGGGTACTAAATCCAAACGCACCGATGTTGGGACCAGTTAAAGATGGTGGTACGATTATTGCCAATACAGCACCGGGGTGTTGGGGACCGATGATTACGCCGATAATACGCGGTGGACATGAAGTGACAAGACCTGTGTATGTGGAAGGCGCGGAAGTAGGGGACGCAATCGTTATACAAATTAAGTCGGTCCAAGTGACATCGATTGCTACATCTTCGGGGACGGATGAAGCGCAGGTGGATCGATTTATCGGAGATCCATTTGTAAAAGTGAAGTGTCCGGGCTGTGGAAAGCTGCATCCGACGACCATCGTACAGGGCATTGGCCAGGAGTCGGTAAAATGTGTTACATGTGGCACAGATACTACACCGTTTAAAATTTCGAATGGCTATACGATGGCGTTTAATCCTAAAGGTGATATCGGCTTGACTGTTGGCAGAGAAGCGGCGCGCCGAATTGCCCAGGATGCCAAGAACTTTATGCGAACACCAGAAAAGTCTGTCCAAAACCCCATTACGGCATTTGGACCAAGTGATTTAATTGGTGTCATGGCAAGAATGCGGCCCTTTGTAGGGCAGCTAGGAACAACACCATCCAAGGCAATGCCGGATTCCCATAATGCCGGCGACTTTGGCTCATTTTTAATCGGAGCACCACACGAATTTACGATGACGGAAGATGAGCTTGATATCCACCGCACAGATGGACATATGGATATAAACCGTGTCCGTGAAGGGGCTGTAGTCATCTGTCCTGTAAAAGTACCAGGTGGCGGTGTTTATGTGGGGGATATGCATGCGATGCAAGGTGATGGAGAAATTGCCGGCCATACGACAGATGTAGCGGGTATTGTGCAGCTACAGGTGAGTGTCCTAAAGAAAGTGAACTTGGAAGGGCCGATTATCCTCCCGAATGTAGAGGACTTACCGTATACAGCTAAGCCATTTTCTAAAGAAGAGAAGCGCATAGCACGTGAGCTGGCGGAAGAGTTTGGTGTGAAGCAGGTGGAAGATAGTTTCCCGTTATCGGTTGTCGGTACAGGGCAAAATTTAAACATAGCAACAGACAATGCACTTGAGCGTATAGCAAAACTGTTTGAACTAACGGTCGATGAGGTGAGAAACCGCGCGACTATAACGGGCTCGATTGAAATAGGTCGCCATCCCGGTGTCGTAACCGTTACTGTTCAAATTCCTAAATCATTTCTAAAAAAGGCTAGACTCTTTAAAACAATCAAACGCCAGTACGATTAACGAGTAATGAAGAGTTTTTATCAATTATTTTTCGGGAAACAGAATTGTAATAGAAAAATAGAAGGGATGATGCTATGCAACCATTAATCAGGAAAATAGAAGCAATTGTCATCTCCATTGGCGTTCAGTCGGGTATGGGCACTATAGAAGCCGTAAGTGAAAAGGACGAAAGTAAAAAAGCGATTTTTCAAATTACATCAAAAACGCCATTAATGACAAAGGACGGATATCAAATCGGTATTTCGGCCATCCCTGTGAAGGCGAAAATTATTGTGTTCGTTGACTCCAAAAGTCCGTCGCCCATGGTTTCACCCCCACATATTACACCACTGCTCGTTATTTTTGATCAGTATGACAAAAAAGGGGAAGTATGTGTAGGTGCATTTGATAAAATGCTCTATTGCGAACAGCTGAATCTGAAGCTCCATATTAATGAATCAACGGAAATAGTGGATTTAACCGGGAAGCGAGTGGATCGGAGCGAATTGACTGAGAAAATGCTATTTGTCTTCTATGACCGGGCAACACGCAGCATGCCTGTACAAGCAAATCCATCAAAACTGATTGTTACATCTATTGAGCATACTAAATAGTGAAAGGGCATATCGATTGCTACTTGAGTTCGTATGAGTACACCACCATTCTAATCCGGACTAGTAGAGCGGTATGCTTTTCTTATGGAAAAAATTAATTTTCTTTTCATGCACTTCTAAATTTTGTTATATTTTTTATAGAGAATAGGCGTAGGGAAGGAGGGTGATATTGTTGTTGCTTTCATTTGATGAGCAGCTCTTTCAACAAACGAATGGACAAATAGGGGAGAGGCTAGAGCAAGCTTTGGAAGAACGATCTCTGTTTGATAAACAACCCCCTATTTGGGGCGCCCCCATGTATAGTGACGACTTTTTGCTAAAGCAGGAGCGTGCGGAGAAATTTTGTTTTCAGCTATTGAAATACTATTGGGGTAAATTTAATTTGTTTTTTTACGATTCTTTTAGCAAGGCCAATATGAATGTCGATATGGCCAATGAAAAGATGGAACAATTTTTTGCAGAACCACAAAACAGTAAACAACTATTCACATTTTTACATACGCAAGGGGAAGTCGAATTTGATCAGCTTATAGAATTTATTTTTGCAAAGCCTATTAGAACACCGAGTTCACAAACAGGGCTTACTAAAATCTATGTATATAAAATCAACAATTGTTTTCTTGTACAGCCCATCTATTGTGAGCACGAAAAGTTCTGGCAGGTAATTGGTGCCAAAAAAATATATTCGCTATTTCTACAGCTTCCTTTGAAGAAAATTTCACGCCCTGCGGAATTAATGACAACCTTTAAAGCACTGCTTGTCGGGCAATTAACCGTTAATCGAGTGGCGACAATCGTTCATAAGCTGGTACAAAAAATCGATTTCGAAAATCCGAAATCTGATGAATTAAAGCAGCTCCATCTATTGAATGTCCGCACACATTTTACGAGTGGGCGCCGCCATATGTTAAAGCTCCGCAAATGCATCTATACACTGCAGCGGAATTGGTCGACCGGGCAGTTTGCGCTCAACAACAAAGAGTACACGCTGCTCGGATACATGCTATTCCAAGAGGCTGTTTTTAAAAAGGATTACAAAAATATTTTGATGCAGGGTATGTACTTGATTGAAGAAGAGCGATTGAATAACCACGCCATTGAGCTTGTCGTAGAATATACGGATGTATTAAGCAGCATGAATCCACAGCCATACGCACTCGTTAAGCATTATCGAAAAAACTATTTAGAGCATGTTTTTTATGAACTCATTGATAGCATAGTAAAAGAGGAGAAATTTGAGCAAGGGATCGAGTTATTGAAAAACTATGAGCTTGTAACTTGTACAGCAATTTTCGAGCTGTTGCAATCTGCTGACTATGAGGATATTCTACATAAAATTGAGGCAACGGTTCAGCGCGATATCGCCATTTTAGTGGACGGCTCTATCCATAAAGTACGGGAATCGCTCGCGACCTGGCAAAGTGAATATTTGAATGCGGGGAGTTCGTATCATGCGATTGCTATAATGTCATCTCAGCATGTTTGTAATCTCCTGAAAATCCTGTTTTATGCAGAGGAAGATAACTTAGTGGAAAAGTTATTGGCCGTATATAAGAAGTATTTACTCGTACCGGCTCATTTTCATAATTTGCGTCAATTTATTGAGCATCGCGTGATGGTAACCCGTTAACTAAAAAAGCATAGTTGAAGAAAGGTGAATCAATGATTCTTTGGAATCGGGATTCACCTTTTACTTTTAATTTAAGACGCCATCTTCTGTGAGTTTTTCGATATCATCTTGACTATAGCCGTAAGATTTTAAAATTTCCGCCGTATGTGCGCCCATTTTTGCCCCGACATATTGATAGGTAGGTTCTACACCGCTAATTTTTAGTGCTGTGCCAATTTGGCGTTGTGTTGAGCCATCTGATTTTTTCACATCAACGAGCATATTGCGTGCCTGGATTTGTGGATGGTTGCACGCTTCATCGAATGTTAGGACGGGTTCAACGCAGCCGTGAAAATCTTCATTGAAAATTTCAAGCCATTGGTCAAATGTTTTCGTGCAAAAGGCGTCCGTTACCGCTTCTTTAAACCGCTGCTGTGTATAGGATGAATCATTGAATGTGCTGTCGATTAGTTCCGGAATTTCAAGTGCTTCGCATAATAGCTTACGGAATTGTGGCTCTAGACTGCCGACCGAAAAATACCGCCCGTCTTTTGTACGGTAATAATCATAAAATGTTCCGCCATTTAAAATTTCCTCTTCTGGTTGAGGAGGTCGCCCGCTTCCAAGGTATTGAGTACCGTATAGAGCATTCATCGCAAACATGGCATCAGTCATGGACACATCAATAAACTTTCCTTCTCCGGATTTTTCGCGATGCAGTGCCGCTGCCAAAATCCCGATGGCAGCATGCATAGTCCCCCCGGCTATATCTGCAATCTGAATTCCCATAGCAACAGGTTTTTTGTCCTTTAAACGCGAATGATTCAACACACCGCCAATTGATAAATAGTTATTGTCATGACCCGGTCGTGTGGCAAATGGACCCGTTTGACCGTAACCTGTAATAGCACAGTAAATAAGGCGCGGGTTGATCTCGCGCAGTGTATCATAATCAATGCCAAGACGTTTCATGACACCTGGTCGGAAACCTTCGATAATAATGTCGTAATCCTTCACCAGCTTTTTAATGATATCAACGGCTTCTTGAGATTTCAGATTCAGTTGCAATGATTTTTTCGAGCGGTTTAAATGCTGATGAATGTAGGATTCTTTCTCATCATCATAAGGCGGCATTATACGCATTAAATCCACTCGTCGATTTGATTCGATATGAATGACTTCTGCTCCTAAGTCTGCAAACATCATCGTTGCAAATGGTCCCGGTAATAGTGAACAAAAATCCAGTATTTTTAATCCATTTAAAATTGTCATGCCCATCCCCCTTATTAATTGCACATTGTATTAATACAGAAAATTATAAATTTAACAGTATTATAACAGCTTGCGATAAAAATTCCTATATTTATCCTTTTTATTATAAAAGATGTATGTTTTATTTTTGGCTGTACTAATTAGAAAACAGCAACCCCTTTTCAATAGTATTCTATTATTATATTTTAAATACTCTGAAAATTATAGTGCGAAAATAAGCAAATGTAACAAAAGTTGTAGAAAAAAGTGGGTGTTTTAGACAATCATTCACAAATGGGACAAGTAAAAAGTATTGAAAAAAAGGACCGTATTAAAAGTAATGATTACTCTAATACGACCCTGTGAATTATAAGGAATAAAAATTGATAGTAAAGTAAGGCAAGTTTTGACTATTGAATTCTACACCAACAAAAGCGTGGGTAAATTCCTCACGCAAAATGTTCTCCCGGTGAGTCAAGGAATTCATTAACGCTTCATGTGCGTGAATGGCGCTATATTGGCCACATGCTAAGTTTTCTCCCCACCAATTAAATGTCATCCCACCATTTTTCATGCGGGCACCCGCTCGTAACCCCTGCATATCCATATGAGCGAAATAGTTGTTAGTGGCCATGTTCATGCTATGGCTGCGGGCAATAACATTATATTCGGGTGTATATTGTAGCGGATGTAATCCTTCAAAAACGCGGGATTCATTCATTAAATCCATCATCAAATCTTCAAACCCGTCCCGTAAAGCTATTGATGGCACAGCAAAGAAGCCTACTTTGGACATCTCTGTCTCGGCATCAATCGCCATAATTGATCGAACTTGAAAATTTTTATGTACATCATAAAAGAATGTCACATATTGGCGATCGATTAAATAAGTACCACTTGTTTCAACATTGTATTTATCATCATAATACTGTCTGAAGCGTCGATTGTTTTTCGTAATATGTGTTATTGGTTCACCGAATAGGGCTTTTACTGCCTGACGCGAGTCGCCGATGGAAATACCGCAGATCGCTTGCCCAATGCGAGTTTCATAGCCGGCTACCGCAATGCTATCTTTAATGCCAATTAAATGGAAATTTGTATAGTTTAACGAGGGGTTGTTCCATTCTAAATCATATTCTGATGCAAAAGTTTTGACCGTTGTTGTTTTTGTGACTACCGTAGACTCAGTTATTAATGGAATAAGAACGTCTGGATTCATCTCTTTCCCCTTTTTCGATTTCAATGAATATCTCACATAATATTATATTTATATTTTATATTTCTAATTCTATTACTCACGAATACTATATTAGCGTAATTCCTCATGAAATTTCATGGGAGATGATTGTATATGGGTGAAATAACTAGTAAAGTTAATATATATTAAGTGAAAAAACACCTATTTTAAAGTTAATTATTTCCTTGTTTTAACTATTTCATAATAGAAATATATAGAAATGATAATTAGAATTAAAGTTCATAAATTAAAAATAAAAATGTATTAAGGAGTAAAATATAACATTATAGTTTATTTTATTTCAATGGAATTTTGAAATTCACATTTTTGTCATTTCAAACTAGGTAATTAGAACTGTTTTTGAGTGACCTATGAAAAAGGTGAACAAATTAATAATAAAATCAATGAAAATAGACAATTATATACGGCGTCTTGCAGTGGCTATCATTTGTGTATCGAAGGCTTGTGATTAGAACTATTTTGGCGGGGGTAAAGTATGAATGGTTGGCTATTTATTAATAGAACGGTTTTGCTTTTTGATTTTCAAATCGAAAAGCAAAACCGTTCCTTTTTGTTTAAAGAGAAGTAGAGGATACTTCTTTTAAGTAATATGTGAACGATTTTCCTTCTTTAAAAAGAAAAACTACATAAATTTGATACAGTTTTGGGCACTATCGGCCGATATAAAGAGTGTACGTGCTAAAAAGATGTACCATGATTCGACACTTCAAAAAAGGGGGGTTCTCTAACATGGATTCGAAAAAAGGGAAAAAGCTTTCGAAGGCTACAGTCGCAACAGTTTTAGCAGCGAGTGGTGTCATAGTGGCAATGCCGCAGCAGACAAATGCCTATTCATTTAGCGATTTAAATCCATTTGCAGATTATTATGAGCCCATTTTAGATTTAGCTAGCCGCAAAATTGCGACAGGCTACTCAGATGGCACATTTAAACCAAATCAAGCCATTACTCGGGAAGATGCCGCTAAAATGCTGGCACTAACGATTGATGTTAATATAACAAATCCAAAAAACCCAGGCTTCAAAGATGTACAGATGAGCAATCCAAATTACCGCTACATTGCAGCATTGGCAGAGGCAGGGGTTATTAACGGGTATTCCGATAAAACATTTAAGCCAAAAGAACCGATTACTCGCGGGCAAATGGCGAAAATTTTAACACTTGGTTTCAAATTTGGGGTTTCCTCAAAGCTTAACCATGGGTTTAAGGATGTTAACGCAAAAAATGCGAATGCCTACTTCATCCAAACACTATATGATCTGAATGTGACGAAGGGTAAGACACCTGTTTCATTTGATCCATTTAATACAGTAACACGCGCACAAATGGCAACATTTATTTGGCGTGCGGAAAAAGCAGATCGAGGCAATCCTGTATATGCGATTGGCGATATTACTGGCAATCAAATTTACATAAACGGTGTTGCACATACGATTGCGCCACATTTACGAAGCATTTTAAATGCAGCGAATAAAAATGTATTGCAAGGTGCCTTTATTGAAGGGAATTTTTCAGGAAATACGGTTCAAAACATTTCGAAGCTGACGATTAATGCGAGCGGAAATTCTTCGCGATTATTGGCGCTTGATGGCGGCTATTCTTCTTTTGCAGGAGAGCTTATTGTACATGGTAGCTATGTGCGTTTTAAAAATATAAACTTTACCGGGCGTGTGGAAGTGGCGGAAGCACCGAGACGTTCGCTTGCTTCACTAAGTAATATACGTATTGCAAGTGTTGGCAATGTTGCATCATTCATCGATTGGGAAAAACCGACTGTCCCAAAAAATGAAGAGTTCCTGAACCCAATTGATAAAGAAACATTACAAGAGAAACCAGACCCAACAAAGCCACCTCATTTACAGAAGTATACGGACCGCATGTCGAACTTAAAGAAATATGTCGACTTTGAAAACTCGGATATCCGTCATCTATATGTAACGTCAGATCGTACATTTGTAAAAGCCAATTACGAAATCGACCGTCTGACATTACAAGGAAATGTGGCAAATGTTGAGCTATATGCAAGTCCGAATGCTATGTACATCGACACAGACTACAATGTATCGGTTTTTGGTGTGCATGATATCCAGTATGTATACAAAAACACATTAAAAAATGTGTCGTTTAAAACAGATAGTACATACGACTATTATTACATTACTTCAAGCCATGGCTTTACCGATATTGGCTCACATGTTTATATTACGAACGCAATTATTCCGCCAAACAAAACGGTGAATGATGTTTTTGATGATTATAAAACGGATGATCCGAACATTGGCTATATAAAAGATGAAAATGGGAAAGCAGTAGATCGTGATCCGGTAGAAAATACGATTATTCCGGATGTTACTGGACCAAAGATTACGCAGTTGGATGTGGCTGCTGGAGGATCGACAGCGGACGTAACATTAACGGCTGATGAAGATGGAACTTACTACTATGTTGTAAAACCGGCTAAGGAAAAAGCTCCAACGATTAACGAGATTAAAACAGGCGGCACTAAATACAATGGCAACGGTCCACTCGTAATGGACGAGCCAGTTAAGTTTACAGTAAACGGCTTAGAAACAATGACAGATTATGTTATTTATGCCATTGTCATCGATAAAATGGATAACGTATCGGAAAAAGAGGAGCAGGAGTTCTCGACGATTGATAACCGACCACCTACATTCCGCTTGGACAAAGGGGAAACAATGTACGGCGGGAAGCGTGTACAGTTTGTCATCAAAGGAATTACAGAGCCTGGCGAATATTACTATTATATCCGTGAGAAATCACCAGTTACATTACCTGATCCAACTGTTGATGAAATTATGAAACGTTATACAGGTAAAGGTACGATTGCAAAGCCTGACGATGTTGTCATTACCGAAACAAAATACGGTGCAAGCCCAGCGATAGGCGACATTAAGCCAAATACAGAGTACGAAATTTATGCTGTAATGGTGGATAAATCAGGAAATAAAATGCGCAACCCCGCTCCGAAAATTACATTGAAGACGGAAGCGCCTGATACGACATATCCGTATGTACTGGATCCGCCAGAGCTTCAATTGGCAGATAAGGAAAAAGGCTATTTCTATATTAACGTAAGTGAAGAACTGGACAAGGCAACAGCTGAAAATCCGGATAACTATTTATTATCCGGTACAGGTATTGTGAATATTTCCGGACATAAGGAAATGAAACCAGTCGAGGTACAATACTCGAACAAGCGAATTCGCTTAACGATTCCTGCAGTCAGCTCTCTAGTAAACGGCGATACGATTGTTGCGACGGTATTAAAAGGTGTAAAAGACTTAGCTGAAAATGAATTTGAAAATAAAGAGACAGTAGCGGTAGGTGTAGAACCAAGAAACTACGCTCAGTACAATCACACGGATTCGGTGAAACCAGAATTAACAATTAAAAATGTAATTACTGGTCCAAATAAATATGAAGTAGAGGTAGAGGCAAAGAAAGCCGGTACTTATTACTACATGATTTTACCAAATGATTTTGATTTTAAAGATATTACGAGCCGTGATTTTGTAGATGAATTTTCAAATGACCCGAAAGTTATTACAGGGAAGTTTAAAAAAGCGCCACCGTTAGATAAAGAAAATCATTATATCGGAAACGGTCAAAACCCTGCGCCGTTAGGAACATTTAAATTTGATGTAACAAAACCGGGAACACCTCCACGGGACCCGTTTAAAAGCTACAAAATTTACATGGTGTTAAAGGATCGTTCGGGACAGCTTTCGGAGATTATGAATAAAAATTTAATTGATGATGTAAAGCCACCGTTAGTAACAGGTGTCATGATTGAAAATGTGAAAGATAGCGATACACAGATTAAATTCACAGCCAATGTCGATGAGAAAGCAAACTTCTATGTATTACCTGTAAGAAAATATAAAAAAGAAACAGTAGATGGCAAAGAAGTATATGTATTAAATACTGATTACTTTGATGCATCGGGAATTTTAAAAGATATTACGGCTGTGTTAAGCACAACAGCCAATGCACCAGATTTATTTAATAAGTTTAAATCTTTAGGGGCAAAGGATATAGGTGGTTCAACAGGTAAAGGTACATTTATTGATATTCCAAGGGAAAATCTTCTAAACTTAACAGCTCACGAAGAATATGGCTTCTATATAGGGGCAGTTGATACAATTGGAAACTTTACAATTTTAGAGAAGAGTTCAGCCGTAGTAATTGAGGAAGACGAGCCAAAAGGTCCGCAGATGAAGAAGACGCTTTATATGGATGGCACAAACCCTCATATTAAAAATGATGGATTAGTTACTAGACAAAGTAATTCATTTAACTCATCGTTTATGGAAACCACATTTACAATTACATTTAATGAAGCAATTATGCGTCAGGATGATTTAAGCGGATTATCAAATTATAATAAGACGGCAATACCGGCAAGTGGTACGTTTAATCTATCCTCAATTTTGGAATTTAACGGTGCAGATATTAACGATTATGAATTTGTAAGTTATTCAGTAGGTACAAGTACTACAAGCGAATCTAAGTTAATTATTCGTCCGAAAAATGCACGAGCAGCTATGCAAACGTTCCGAGTGAAGATGAAAGAAGATACTACAGGAGCAACTGTTTACGATTATAAAGATCAAAATGGCTTTGATACGACGAAAATTGGAACTTATATTTATCCAGCGTCTATTATTAATCAAATGTCAATTGCACAATTAAGCACACCTTATGTGTTAGATACAATAGTAGAAACAAGTTCTAAAAAGCTAAATTTATCTGTAGATTTTGATGTAGATTTAGGTTTAGTACAACGTTATTATTATGCAGTTGTTCTCGGAACAACGACGATTAAACCGACTGCTGAAGAAGTGATAAATGCAGTAAGAACTAATACTGTATCATCAAGTAGCCCAATTTATATTTATGGATCTGATATGATTGACGGAAGCGCAGGTAAGAGTCAAGTGTTGCCATTAGAAACAGGTAAAATTAGAGCGTCAGATGTATTCAAAACAGGACATAAAATTTATATGTTTACCGTTGATAAATACGGAAATATTGTATGGGCAAAACATAAAACAATGGCACAAGATTATATTGAAATCACAAAGTAATAAATATTTTACACCTGGTGTGAAAACAGTACAAATAACAACAGATTCAAACCAATCTTACAGTGGCCAAAGCTACGTAGGATTGGTTTTTTTTTGTTAAAGATCATAATGGCTACCATTCTATCAATATCTAAACCCCTTTAATATTTGGTGAATTAAGGTAAGATTTAACGCTTCTTTATTATATACAAATCACGGACAGAGCTAACTTAAAAGAATATATCTTAATAAAAATGACAGGTGTCATTAGTATTTACTGACGCCTGTCGATATTTTCGTAAGTGACCTCCAATGTACGATAAAGGTACGGAAATGGAGGGCATGAAGATGAAACGTATTGCATTAATCGATATTTTAAGAGGTATCGCCATTTTAGGGACACTAGGAACGAATATTTGGATTTTTGCCCATTTAGGGGATCTCAAGTATATAACGACCACGGATTTTAGCAGTTGGTCGAATATGGATGATATTTTACGCATGCTTGTACTGTTTGTGTTTAACGGTAAGTTGCTTGGCATGTTAACGATTATGTTCGGAGTAGGGATGGCGATAAAATACGAGCAGTCCATCAGACGTAATAAACCTTGGATTGGGATGTATAAGTGGGTGATTGTATTTTTAATGGTGGAAGGCTTTCTGCACTACGTATTTGTAATGGAATATGATGTGCTTATGAGCTATGCCGTTACTGCCGCAATTATCGCTGTCATACTAAAGCGCGGGGAACGGGCGATGACACGGGCGTTATGGGTTGCTGGAGCTTTACATTTAGGAATGCTTGCTCTTATTTTTACTTCAATGCTGCTTGGTCCCGCATTTTCAATGGCGAGCTCTCCACAGTTAATTGCGATTTATGCAGAAGGATCGTGGCTGGAGCAGGTCCAAAATCGCCTTGCGAATTTTATGTTTTTTAGAGCAGAGGCGATTTTCATACTTCCTTTAAATATATGCTTATTTATTGTTGGGATAAAACTTATGCGCAGCGGTGCTTTCTCCTTTACGGAGCGCGGCATTGCTATTCAGCGGAAGCTTCTTACTTGGGGGCTATGTCTAGGATTGCCCTTGAATGTATTAACTTTTGTACCAGGTGGTTTATTTGATTTGCCTGTCCGATATATATTTGCCCCTGTGCTGGCATTAGGTTATATAGGACTGATTGCTATTATTGTTCGGAAGTGCAGTACATGGGGAATGTGGAAGTGGCTTGAGAAAACGGGGCGTATGTCTTTAAGCTGTTACATTTTGCAAAACCTTACTGCCACAGCTATTTTCTACGGCTGGGGTTTAGGTCTTGGTGGTAATGTAAATAGTGTGGAAATTATAGGTATTTTTTGTATGATAGTAGTGGGACAAATTATATTGGCAAATGTTTGGTTAGCTAAATTTCCGTATGGACCAATCGAATGGCTGCGGAAAGGAATGCTGCAGAGGCTGGAAAGATAGGGGGGCGACATGCTGGAATGGTATCCTAAAAGTCAGGCAAGATATTATTTAATCATTGATGTACTGACGGTCCTGCTGTTTAGCTATGCGGTTGTCGTCTCGGAACAGATTCCGTCACTTGTTTTTAAAATTGTATTTATAGCCGTTTATTTAGGCGCCTATTACATAGCGCTGTGGTATCAGGATGGTCTATTGCTTCCTGCTACCGTGCTTGGTTTTGTCATTACGGCGTACTTGGCCTATATAGGTGGTCCACAGTGGATCTTCTTTCAGTTTGCCTTTGCAGACTTTGTTGGACGCGCTGTCAATCGGCGTGTTTTATGGATTGCTACGTGTATAAATTTTCTCCTTCTTGCCAGTCTCGTCTGGCGCTATCAGGATGTGCTGTTTTCAAACGCACAGTCAATTGTATTGGCGGCTATGGTTTTTATTTTGCTGCTGCCGTGGTTACGCTATTATATTGAGAAATCCAAGCTGCTTCAACGTGAAGTTGATGAAGCGGTAGTACATATTGCAATGCAGCAGGAACGTCAGCGAATCGCCCGTGATCTGCATGATACTTTAGGGCATACGTTAACGGTCATCAAGGTGAAAACAGAGCTTGTTTCCCGGCTGGTGCCAAGTGATGATCACCGGATTCAAAAGGAGCTCGATGACATTATACTGACAGTCCGCACAGCACATAAGCAGGTGCGTGAGATTATATCGGAAATGAACTTTTTATCCTTGCAGGAAGAACTTAAGCATTGTGAGCAGCTACTTAAGAATGCCGGTATTCGTGTGCAGATTGAGTATCAGCTTACAAATATTCTACTGTCCAGTGTGCAGGAAACGATGCTTGCCTATAGTATCCGGGAAGCAGTAACAAATGTTGTGAAGCATAGTCATGCGGCTACTTGCAGAATACACCTTTACCAGATAGAGGACCGAGTGGAAGTAGCTGTTATCGATAACGGAATCGGTTTATCCAATAAACAGCAAGGAAATGGGTTATTTACAATGAAGGAACGGATGAGGTCATTAAAGGGAAATGCCGAAGTGACGTATGATCAGGAGGGAACAAAAGTGTTCCTGACAATACCACTGTACTCAATACAGGAGGATGAAACATGATTAAAATTTGTATCGCCGAGGATCAGCAGTTGTTGAGGGGCGCCTTAATATCCATTATGGAGCTTGAGGAGGATTTACATATTGTAGGTGAGGCAGCAGATGGAGCAGAAGCATGGACTTTAATTGAAAAAGAAAAGCCAGATGTATGCATTTTGGATATTGAAATGCCACATTTATCCGGTTTGGAAGTAGCTGCGAAAATACGCAATCACAATTTTCCATGCAAAATCATGATTATGACAACATTTGCAAGGGCCGGTTATTTGCAGGAAGCTATGGATCTTCATATTGATGCGTATGTGCTTAAAGATGAGCCTATCCAATATGTAATTGGCGCTGTACGTAAAATTATGCAAGGTGAAAGAGTGATTAGCCAGGATCTTGCTGCAACTTTATTTATGAATGAAAAAAATCCTCTAAATGAACGGGAAATCAATGTACTAAAGCTCGTGAAGGATGGCTATACGACAAATGAAATCAGTAAAAAGTTATTTCTTACTAAAGGCACAATCCGCAACTATTTATCTTTATCTATTCAAAAGCTAGAAGTTGAAACAAGGCAGCAGGCTGTGCAAAAGGCGGTTGAAAAGGGCTGGATTTAGTTTTTAAATAGGTAGCTATTTAATTAATAGAAATTAGCAGGGAATATGGAGAACCGTACTATAAAGTAAGTGCAGTTTTTTATTAAAAAACCTGGGACAATATGAGAAATATCGATTTTTCCTTTTGGGAAAATCGATATTTTTCTGCTTCTGCCAGAATTGATTTCCGTTACGGGGACGCTTTCTGGAAGATATTTCTCCTACGGTTACTCGTCTCCAAACAAATAATGCTGTTCTCCCTGGGTTCGCCCCCTCCACTCCAATCAATCTATAGATAGGGTGTAAATTTCTTAATAAGAATCCTTCTCTTATTTAATGAAATTTCTACTTATGTCCCAGCCACTTTGTTTATAAGCAAATAAATTTTAGATAGTCTTTAATATCCTGTGTGTATTTAATACACCTGCATCTGTTGCATTATAAATCAAATTAATTATATAATTTTCCTTTTTAGTTTATTCCTGAAAGTTGAAGATTGAATTTTCTCTTTACTTGATAACTATCAGTAGGTATTTCCTCGTATTTAATTATATGAATATAATGATTTTCTGTTAACTCATCGCAGTATTTTGGGATACCTATTCATATTTTAATAGCTTTTGTTGCTAAAAAAAAATTGGGAACAAGTAGCTAATAGGTAAGGAAAAAGTTGTGGTTTTATGGTATATTTAATCAAATAACCAAAAATTGAGATTCATCAATGTTAGAATACTATAACAATAGAATTTTTGGGGATAAATTACTTTTTTATAATTAAATATGTATTTAATTATAATGGTAATATAATAATTGGAACTGGTAATTAATTAGAAGAGGTGATATGAATGGAGGAAAATAATCTTATGGAAAGTAAACCTTTTACATTTAATTTTCAAAGGGTTCATCAGTTAAACTTAAAAATTACATGCTTCCTGTTGGCGATAATCATAATTCCACTAATCGTTGATAATGGATTTAACGGGGCGATATTGTATATTTTAACTGCTGTTGGTGTGATAGCGTGTGCAGGCTTAAATTATTTTTTGAAGCACCCTGATACTGTTAAGGCAGTCTTATTTGCGGCATTACCCGGAACGGCAGTATTTGCATTATTCTTATTAGATGGTTTTACATTAAATAAGCATTACTTAGTTTTTATTACAATTGTAATGGCAGCAATTTATTTTAGTCGAAAGATTTTGTTTACATACGCACTTATTGTACAAATTTGTGTGGTGTTACTTTACGTTTTAGCTCCGGAAAAATTTTTAGGGGAAAATCAATCGTTCACGGGCTTTCTTACAGTATTTTTCGTATATAACGGAGTTTTATATATGTTAATTAAACTAAATGAATGGGGCGGCCAATTAGTTTCTGGGTCGCAAAAACGAGAGCAAGAGACAAGTCTGCTACTGCAAGAAACGAAGGAATTAGTAGTAAAGATTGAACAAAGTGCTTATACGTTAGGTACAGAAACGGATGATGTGAAAAGTACATCAAATGCGTTAGCAACCGTGAGCGATACAATTTTAAACTCAACACAGCAAATTGCTGAATCTATACATAGTGAAGCGGAGTCAATTTCTGCAATGCATAATATGATGCATGAATCGAAGCTAGAGCTTTCACAAACAGTTGATTTATCTCAAGAAGCAATGGATCATTCACAACAAGTAAATGAGCAGTTATCTAGAAATGCACAAAATGTGGATCAGGTAACGAAGCAGATGGATGTCTTAAGCGAATCGATGAATATGACAGTAATTACGATGGAAGATTTGCAAAGTAGCTTACAGACGGTGAATGATTTACTAGGTGGTATTAAAAGTATTGCCGACCAAACGAATTTGTTGGCATTAAATGCTGCGATAGAGGCGGCACGAGCCGGTGAACATGGGAAAGGCTTTGCGGTAGTAGCAGATGAAGTTCGAAAGCTAGCAGAGGAAAGTGCAGTAACGGCGTCGGAAATTACCGGAGTTACTTCTCAGCTTTTCACAAAATCTTCAGCGGCACAGGAACAATCTATGCACGGTCAAGTGACTGCGTTAGAAGGGCAAAAATTATTACAAGAAATTGCGACTGTCTTCAATAATGTCAAGAATTCAAGTGATATTTCAAACGCCAATATGAAGAAAAGTGCTCTTGCGATTGAAAAGGTTAGCAACCAGTTCACCCAACTATTAAGTGAAATTGATATGCTATCAATTGCGTCCCAGCAAAATAGTGCGGCTACAGAAGAAATTGTTTCTTCTATCTTAGAGGAAAATAAATTACTAGAAGTGATTGGTGAGGCAACAGAAAAACTTCAAACTTTAAATCGAGAGCTAATTGCCTTAACTAAATAATCCATATACCGAGGTACGAGGATGAACCGTTAGCCGGAAAAGGTATAAGGTATATGTTTAAAGGGGAGTTGAACAGTAGGAAAGGCTGACTCTTAAAAAATAAATTCCCTTCATTCTAAGTAGAGAATGAAGGGAATTATTTTTATCTAGTTATTATAACTTCTTCAAGCGTTAAGCCTGTTGATATTCCTCTTTTAAAATAGAGTAATACACACTATCCACCAGTGTTCCGCGGATCATATGATTTTTTCTCATTGTGCCTTCATGGGTCATACCTAAACGGCTCATCAATTTTGAAGATGCTGCATTTCTAGTGTCGGACTCCGAAAATACCCGTTCTAAGCCTAGCTTATTGAAGGCTAAATCGAGTATTAAGTTTCCGGCTTCGTTCATATAGCCTTTTCCCCAGAAACTTCTGTTCATCGTAAATCCGAGTTCACCGCTTTTGTTCCATTCGTGGACGCGGAACTCGATTGCCCCAATCATTTTATTACTTTCCTTTAACATGAGTGCATACTTGCCAAGAGGCTCTTTCAAAAAATAATTTTCTATCATTTTCTTCGTTTGAGTCAGCTCTTTATGGGGTTCGAATAGGAACTTAACTGTTTCCTCATCCGCCATATATTCATACATATCTTCGGCATCCGTAAGAGAAATCGGACGTAAAAAGAGACGCTCGCTTTCCAATTCACTGTGTTCTTCAAGTAGTTGATTACTATTTTTCATGTGTTTTCTCCAATTATTATGTCTTTGATTCGAGAGTGTTATAGGCTTGCTTATCATAACATAATATACATTTTTTACTATAAGTTGATATGTATAGTATATACATTCAATTAGAAACGGAGTTAATCAAATGGAAGTTGAATGAATTGATCAATAATAAAGGAGGCAGCACCGAGAGCAATTGCACGATCCTTTAAAGTTGAAAATTGCACAGAATAGTTATCCCGTTGAAAATGCATAGTATTAGAGTTGATTGTATCTAATATAGATTGTTCAATAAATTTTTGCGCTTTTATTATACGATTACCAATAATAATTTTTTCAGGGTTAAATGTTTGAATTAAATTGGTGATACCGAGACCGATATAGTAACCGGTTTCCTTGAATAATTGTATAACATCTTCATGGCCTTCTTCGGCTAGAGTTATTAACTGCTCTAATGAGAGTTCACGTTCTTTTAACATATAAGTTGCATCATGAATAAGGGCATATTCTGAGGCGTATGCTTCCCAACATCCATTACGGCCGCATGTGCATTTACGCCCATTCATATGTATGATGGCATGTCCGCTTTCGCCCGAATAACCGTTAACACCCAAATAAATATTATGATCAATAATAATCCCGACACCTAGCCCGATGCCTATACTTAAATATAATAGGTTTGAAGTTTCTTTATTATTTTCAAAAATATATTCTGCATAAGCACCAGCATTTGCCTCATTCGAAATATAGATTGGGAAGTCAAAGCGATTACGCAAATAGCCTCTGATATCAAAATCTTCCCAACGTAAATTGGGCGCAATAATAATTACGCCATCTTTATTAACAGAACCAGGAACAGCAACGCCTAATCCAACGATTGAGAATGGGCTAGGGGGTACATTTTCCATGAGTAATTCTATTAAATTCAAAATACTTTTTAAATACGCGTCAAGTTGGATGGTTGGTACGAGTTGGAGATTATCGAAAACAATTTCCCCTTTTAGATTAAAGACTGCTCCGTATAAATAGTTAACGCCAATATCAATGCCAAGTGCAAAACCGGCCGTTTCATTGAACCTTAATAATTGAGATCTTCTCCCTCCAGTTGAAAAATCTTTCCCGTCTTCTACGATTAGTTGATCCTCTATTAGTTCAGTTACTAAATTGGCAACCGTTGCTTTTTTTAATCCGATTTCTTCAATGATTTCTCCTCTGGAAACGATCCTTTTAGAGAAAATATAATTTAAAATTTGCTGCTTATTAAATTTTTTCCCTATTTGTTGATTCCAAGACAAAGTAGCGATCCCTCCAATCCAAACAATTAAAAATTTAATTAAAGTATAACAAAATAACTTTGTTCATCCAATAGACAAACAAATATTGTCATGTTATTCTATTTTTAAATTAAGAATATTACAAATATTAAAAGGGGTGTAGTTCATGCGTAAATGTAAGGGCTTTCTTTTTGGGATTCTGTTAGTAATGTCAATGTTATTGGTGGCTTGTGGGCAGGATGCAGGCGATTCAAGCAAAGATACAGGCAAGGCTAATTCAAGTGATTCAGCAGGGGATAAATTGAAGATTGGTTTATCGGTATCGGACTTAACATTAGAACGTTGGCAGCATGACCGTGATTTCTTCGTAGCTAAAGCGGAAGAAATGGGTGCAGAAGTCGTAGTGCAGTCTGCAAATGGTGATGAAGCAAAGCAATTATCGCAAATACAAAATATGCTGTCTCAGGATTTAGATGCATTAGTAATTATTGCGATTAATTCGGATTCTTTATCTACTGTTGTAGAGCAGGCAAATGCAGAAGACGTTCCAGTATTAGCGTATGACCGATTGATTAATGGAGCAGATATCAGTGCATATGTTTCATTTGATAACGTACGTGTGGGCGAAATGCAAGCGGAGTATTTAGTGAATTTAAAACCTGATGGAAACTATTTCTTAATGGGTGGATCTCCAACGGATAACAACGCAAAAATGTTCCGTGAAGGGCAAATGAATATTATTCAGCCATTAGTTGATAAAGGTGATATTACAATTGTCGGCGATCAGTGGGCGAAAGATTGGGACGCAAATGAAGCATTGAAAATTATGGAAAACGCATTAACTGCAAACAAAAACAATATTGATGTTGTCGTTGCTTCAAACGATAATACGGCTGGTGGCGCAATTCAGGCGTTAGAAGCTCAGGGATTAGCTGGTAAAGTATTAATTTCCGGGCAAGATGCTGACCTGGCGGGTGTTCAGCGTATTGCAGATGGCTTACAGACAATGACAGTTTATAAGCCGATAAAAGCAATTGCTGAAAAGAGTGCGGAAGTAGCGGTTCAATTAGCAAAAGGTGAGGAAGTTACTGCTACGGATTCTGTAAACAATGGCCAAATGGATGTTCCATTCATTAAGCTGGACCCAATTTCAGTAGGTAAAGATGAATTGATGACAACAGTTATTGAAGATGAATTCCATAGCTATGATGATGTATATAAAAATGTACCGGAAAGCGACCGTCCGTAAATAACAGCAAAAGGAGGGGGAGAATTTCCCTCCTTTCTTTTAAATGAGGATATCGAGAATGGTGGTGGAAACATGACTGAATATGTTTTAGAAATGAAAGGAATAACAAAAGAGTTTCCAAGCGTTAAGGCTCTGGACAATGTTACTTTTTCAGTGCGAAAAGGTGAAATCCATGCCTTATGTGGTGAAAATGGTGCAGGAAAGTCGACCTTGATGAAAGTATTAAGCGGCGTTTATCCGGCTGGCACATACAGTGGAAAAATTTTAATCAAAGGCAAAGAAGCAAGTTTCAAAAATATTAAAGAATCTCAAGATGCAGGAGTGGCAATTATTTATCAGGAGCTGGCATTGGTTGGTGAAATGACGATTGCTGAAAATTTATTTTTAGGACATGATTTAATGCGCTCGGCCGTTATTAATTGGAATGAAATTTATAAAAAGTCGGTGGTAGCACTTGAAAAGGTTGGTTTAGATTTGGACCCACAAATGAAGGTATCCGAATTAACGGTAGGAAAGCAGCAACTTCTGGAAATTGCAAAAGCTCTGACGAAGGAAACGGATATTTTAATCTTAGATGAGCCAACAGCTGCTCTTACAGAAAGTGATGTAGCTGTTTTAATTAAATTGTTAAATGAACTTCGAAAACAAGGTGTAACATGCATATACATTTCGCACAAATTAGGAGAAGTAATGGAGCTGGCTGATTCTGTAACAATTTTACGTGATGGTCAGACAATCTCAACGAACTCCATCGAGTATCTCACTGAGGAAATGATCATTACAAAGATGGTAGGTCGTGAACTGACGGAGTTATTCCCTTATGAGGTGCATGAAATTAGTGATGATAATGTATTGCTTGTAGAAAACTACACTTCATACAATAAATCAGGAAAAAAAGTTGTATCTAATATAAATTTCAATGTTAAAAAGGGTGAAATTGTAGGTTTTTCCGGCTTGATGGGAGCAGGTCGCTCAGAGCTGTTTATTAGTTTGTTTGGCGGAATGCCTGGTAAAAAAGAGGGTGCGGTCAAACTTAATAATAAAACCGTAACAATTAAATCACCAGCAGATGCCATTAAAGAGGGTTTTGCTTATGTATCGGAAGATCGTAAGCGATACGGTCTAGTACTAGGAATGGATATCGCAAAAAATACGACACTAATTGCATTAAACAAGGTGATGAAACTAAATGTGATTAGCCAAGCACTTGAAGTAAGAGTAGCAGAAGAGATTACAACTAAGATGAAATTAAAAGCACCTAATCTAGACATAGAGGTAGGAAAGCTAAGTGGCGGAAACCAGCAAAAGGTTGTTTTGAGTAAATGGATTATGAATAATCCAAAACTATTAATCTTAGATGAACCTACTAGAGGGATTGATGTTGGTGCTAAATATGAAATTTATAAAATTATGAATGAGCTTGTTCAACAAGGTGTTGGGATTGTACTAATTTCATCTGAGCTGCCCGAAGTTTTAGGAATGTCAGATCGAATTCTTGTTATGTGTGAAGGAGAAATTACGGGTGAATTTACAAGAGAAGAAGCAACTCAGGAAAAAGTAATGATGTGTGCAACTGGAGGGAAAAAACGTGATTAATGAACAGACAATCAAAAAAGAAAGTAAATTATCCTTCAAATTCGATTTACAATCCTATACCTTAATTCTTGCTTTAATTTTTATTGCTATTATTTTCACATTTTTTACTGGAGGGGAATTCTTATCTTCTCGTAATATTTCAAATTTATTTACCCAAATGTCGATCATAGCTGTACTTGCGGTAGGGATGACATTGGTTATTGTGGCAGGACACATCGATTTATCGGTAGGTTCGATAGTAGGGGTTACAGGTGGAATTGCCGCAATGCTGCAAGTTTGGCAAGGATGGAGTACACCAGTTGTTGTCCTCGCAGCAATTATAATTGGAGGTTTAATTGGATTATGGCAAGGATGGTGGGTTGCATACCGAGCAGTGCCAGCATTTATTGTTACACTTGGCGGTATGTTAATATTCCGAGGGGTTTTAATCGGCTTATCGGATGGTCAAACGATTTCATCATTAAATCCAAGTTTTAAACAAATAGGGAACAGTTATTTACCATTTATACCAGGTTATATTATAGCTGCTATAGCCGTTATTTTAATGATAACTTTCACGGTAAATAGTCGTAGAAAGCGTAAGGAAATGGGCTTATTATTATTGCCTTCTGTAATCGATTATGGAAAAGTGACAGTTTATTCTGTTGTTCTAGTAGTCATTACGTATATGTTGAATCGTTATTTAGGTATTCCTATCCCGTTTTTAATTGTAGTGGTAATTGCGCTTGTTTTCATGTTCATTACAACGAAAACAGCATTTGGACGTCGGATTTATGCAATTGGCGGCAACCCGGAAGCAGCAGCATTATCGGGAATAAATATTAAACGAAATACGCTATATGTATTCGTCAGCATGGGTGCTTTAGCGGGAGTAGCCGGTGTATTATTAACAGCGCGTTTAAATGCAGCAACAGTATCTGCCGGGAACAGTTATGAACTTGATGCCATCGCAGCCTGTGTAATTGGCGGTACATCTCTAATGGGTGGTAAAGGGAAGATTTTTGGAGCAATTATAGGTGCACTAATTATGGCAAGTATTGATAACGGAATGTCGATGATGAATATCGGCGCATATTGGCAGTATATCGTAAAAGGTTTAATTTTGATTTTGGCGGTATGGGTTGACATCATTTCTAAAAACAAATAAATCGGAGGAATATTATATGGCATATTTCAGCAATATCTCAGCAGTCAAGTATGAAGGACCAAAATCATCAAATGATTTAGCATTTAAATACTACAATCCAGAGGAAGTTGTAGGCGGGAAAACGATGGAGGAAACTTTACGTTTTGGCGTAGCCTATTGGCATACTTTTACGTATGATGGGGGCGATCCATTTGGTGCAGGAAATATGGAGCGATCATGGGATAAGTTTTCCGGCATGGACCTAGCAAAGGCACGTTTAGAAGCTTCATTTGAATTTTATGAAAAGTTAAATGTGCCATTTTTCTGCTTCCATGATGTAGACGTTGCACCAGAAGGCCAGTCATTGGCAGAAACGAATAAAAACCTGGATGAAATTATTGAAATGATGGAAAAATACATGGCTACTTCTAAAACAAAGCTTCTTTGGAATACAGCCAATATGTTTTCAAATCCACGCTTTGTCCATGGTGCTGCGACATCACCGAATGCAGATGTTTTTGCCTATTCGGCTGCGAAAGTGAAAAAGGGCTTGGAAGTAGCAAAGCGTTTAGGTGCTGAAAACTATGTCTTCTGGGGTGGTCGTGAAGGCTATGAAACACTGCTTAATACAAATATGAGGTTAGAACAAGATAATCTTGGTAAGTTCTTGAACATGGCGGTAGATTATGCAAAAGAAATTGGTTATGAAGGTCAATTCCTGATTGAACCAAAGCCAAAAGAGCCGACAAAACACCAATATGACTTCGATGTAGCAACAGGGATTGGCTTCTTGCGTACGTACGGATTGGAAGATAAATTCAAATTCAATATAGAAGCAAACCATGCAACATTAGCATTGCATACATTTGAGCATGAGTTACATACAGCACGAATTAACGGCATGCTGGGCTCAGTGGATGCCAACCAGGGCGATATACTACTTGGCTGGGATACGGATGAATTCCCTACAGACCTTTATACAAACACGTTAGCAATGTATGAAATTTTGAAAAATGGGGGCCTCGGAAAGGGCGGCTTGAACTTTGATGCAAAAGTACGCCGTGGATCATTTGAGCAAGATGATTTGTTTTATGCACATATTGCGGGAATGGACTCATTTGCAGTCGGACTGAAGGTTGCCCATAAGCTATTGGAAGATGGTGTGTTAGAAAACTTCGTAGATAATCGTTATAGCAGTTATAACGAAGGTATCGGCAAACAAATTGTTGATGGGACTGTCGGCTTCAAGCAGTTGGAAGAATATGCTTTAGGGCTTGGGGAAGTTAAAAACAGCTCTGGTCGCACAGAGAAATTGAAAATGATTATAAATCAGTACATTTTAAATGCTATAGCTGAATAATTGTTAAATAAGCTTTTTGAGGCTAGAGCAAAAGATTTATACTTTTGGTCTAGCCTTTTATGCAGTATGAGGGTGGAGGCAGAAATATGAAGTACGTAATCGGGATTGACCTAGGAACAAGCGCAGTAAAAGCACTGTTAATGAATGAGCAAGGAACCATTGTCGATGAAGCATCAAGAAGCTATCCGCTTGTTCATGAAAAGCCAAGTTACTCAGAGCAAAATCCAAATGATTGGGTGACTGGAACTAAAGCGGCAATTCAGGAAATTGTTAAACGGTTTACGGAAGATGTTTCTACTATTGTAGGGATTAGTTATTCTGGTCAAATGCATGGATTGGTGCTACTTGATGAAAACAATGATGTTCTTCGACCTGCAATCTTATGGAATGATACGCGGACAACAGAGCAGTGTAAGCAAATTGTTGAACATGTTGGGCAGGAGGAACTGCTGAGAATCACTAAAAATAATGCTCTGGAAGGCTTTACGTTACCAAAAATTTTATGGGTAAAGGAATATGAACCGGAAATTTTTAATGCGGTAAAAACTTTTCTATTACCTAAGGATTATGTGCGTTTTGTAATGACTGGAAATTTGCATATGGATTATTCCGATGCGGCAGGCACATTATTACTGGATATAGAAAAGAGCGAATGGAGTCAGGAAATAGCTGCAGTGCTGGGAATTGATTTAGCAATATGTCCACCGCTTGTGTCATCGGCAACAGAAGTGGGGCAACTGACAGAGGAATTTGCTAAAAGCACAGGATTAACGACTGCAACTAAAATTTATGCTGGTGGTGCGGATAATGCATGTGGGGCAATTGGTTCTGGTGTTGCAGGCGATGGTAAAACAATGGTCAGTATCGGTACATCGGGAGTGCTATTATCATACGAGGAATCCAATTCAAAGGATTTTGAAGGAAAGGTACACTACTTTAACCATGTTGTAGAAGATGCTTACTACACGATGGGAGTTACGTTGTCGGCGGGGCATTCCCTTAGCTGGTTTAAAGAGAGATTTGCGGAAGGGCAGTCTTATAATGAATTATTTACAGGGATTGATACAATTGCTCCCGGAAGTAACGGATTATTGTTTACACCGTATATTGTAGGTGAACGCACACCTTATGCAGATTCTACGATTCGTGGAAGCTATATTGGCATTGATGCGGCACATACGAAGCTACATTTTGCGCGGGCTGTGATGGAGGGAATCGTTTTTTCACTGCGTGATTCGTTAGAGATTTTCCGCACCTCGGGCAAAGATATTACCAAAATGGTTTCCATCGGCGGTGGCGCAAAAAGTCCAGTCTGGCTACAAATGCAGGCCGATATTTTTAATGTTACGGTGTATAAACTAAAAAACGAGCAAGGGCCAAGTATCGGTGCTTGTATGATTGCAGCGGTAGGAGCGGATATTTACACAGATTTTGAAGAAGCTGTTCAGGCTTGTGTTCAAATAGAAGGGAAATTTGAACCGAACCCTGAAAATGTTGAAATATACAATCAGCTATATGCAATATATCAACAGATTTACACTCAGACAAAAGCGTTAAATGAACAATTAAATCTATTTCGCTAGGGAGGAATTCACAATGAATGCAGTAAAATGGGGAATTTTAAGTACAGCAAATATTGCGCAAACGCAATTAATTCCAGCTATAAGACGTGCTGAAAATGCGGAAGTCATTGCGATTGCCAGTCGTGGCCCAAAGGTACATGCGATCGCTGAAAACTTAGGGATCAAAAGAGCTTACGAGAGTTATGAAGAATTATTAAATGATCAAGAGGTAGAAGTAATTTATATTCCGCTCCCAAATAATTTACATAAAGAGTGGGTCATTAAAGCAGCAAAGGCAGGAAAGCACATTTTATGTGAAAAACCTGCTGCATTAAACGAAGCTGAGCTAGAAGAAATGATTACAGTTTGTAATGAAGAGAATGTACAGTTTATGGAAGCGTTTATGTACCAATTTCATCCACAGCATATGCGAGTGAAAGAAGTTATTGATTCTGGAGAAATTGGTGAGGTAAAACTTTTTAAATCAAGTCACTCATTTTATTTAACAGACAGTAAAGGTGACATCCGCATGGACGCAGAAAAGGGTGGGGGTGCCATTTGGGATGTGGGCTGCTATTCCGTTCATGCAATGCAATTGATTTTGGGGAAAGAAGTTAAGTCACTTTCATTTAAAAGGATTATAGATTCAAAAACAACTGTTGATGTTTCTGCTTTTGGAATAGTCGAGCTGGAAAATGGAATCCATGGCATGATCGATTGTAGTTTTGATATGACAGAACGAAATGAATATGAAATAGTTGGGACGAAGGGAACGGTAAAAGTTAAGAATGCATTTAGACCAGACCGTCTAAGCGGGAATGGACAAATTACTATTAACACTTTAACAACAGAACGTATCGAACAAACCGGCGGAGACATATACAAGCAAGAGGTTGAATACTTCTCCGATGCTGTACGTACTAATGGAGACCTGACAGTACAGCATAATTATTCACGCAAAAATGTGGGGGTTTTGCATGCGATTCAGCAATCGGTAATCACAAATCAACAAATCGTATTAGCCGATTACGTTTGCAATGATTGAAGTTAGACCTTTTGGACAAATAAACAAGCATCCCGTTTATGAAGTTATTTTAACGAATGCAAATGGGATGTATGTAAGCAGTTGTACATTAGGGTGTATTATAACGGCAATCGCTACCCCCGATTCTAAAGGAATAATTGAGAATGTTGTTTGTTCATTTGATACGGCAGAAAAATATAAACAATATCCGCAGTTTTTTGGTGCTGCGATTGGACCTTTTGCAGGCCGTCTTGAAGATGCTACTTTAGAAATCAATGGAGTTTCTTTTCAAGCGAGGGCAAATGAGGGACACCATTTACTGCACGGCGGAAATGACGGTTTTCACAATCAGCTGTGGCAATTTGAAACAGGTGTTTCCTCGCGTGGACAATTTGTAAAATACTTTCTTAATTTCGAATCCGTTGATTTTCCTGGAAAATTAAATATGTCTATTACCTATACATTAACAGCCGGTAACGAGCTAATCATTTCTTATGAAGGTATAAGTGATACAGACACGATTTTAAATTGTACAAATCATAGTTACTTTAATTTAAGTGGAAATTTAAAGCGTACGATTGAAGAGCATGCTTTAAAATTTTCCAGTAGAGGAATGCTTTATATTGATGAGCGGGGGTTACCGTTGGGCAATATAGAAAATGTAGTTGGAACAATATTAGATTTTAATGATAAGAAATATTTGAAGGAAGTCATTGGGAGTAACTCTACGCAAGTCAAATTGGCGAGCGGAGGCATAGATCATCCATTTCTATTAGAAAAAAATGAAATTGAATTATCGGAGGAAGAAAGTGGCCGCAAACTTATAATCATAACGGATGAACAAGCTTTAGTTGTATATACGGGCAGTAAAATCAGCAGTGGGTACTCATTTAAAGAAGCGCCCGCACAAAATTTTTTAGGTATTTGTTTAGAAGTACAAAATGTTCCAAATAGCGTGAAATATAAACATTTACCAAGTTCTATAATAAAAAAAGGAATTCCTTACCATCATGAAACAATCTACAGATTTACAAATCTATAATAAATATGTCGCAGAATAGAAGAAGCACCATTCGATTATAAAACGAATGGTGCTTTTAACTTTATATATTCGAATGATGGGCAGCCGAAGTAGAAACTTTTTCTTCTCTTTCGTTTGTTTTTCTCGTTAAAGAAAAGACTGCACATGCTAAAGCAACTAGTACAAGTGCGCCACCATACCAAGCTGCGTGAGAAATTGAATTGGTTTGATTTAAAACAATACCGCCAAATCCTGAACCCATTGAAATACCGATTTGTAATGCTGAATTGTTAAAGCTTTGCTGAATATCCGAAGTAGCTGGATCTGTTTGAATCAGGTAACTTTGCTGAGGTGGAGATAGACTCCAACTTAATGCACCCCAAATCATCATAACCGGTATAAATACAATAAGTGAAAAGGTCGTGAATGGCAGCAAGAACAGTACGACAGCAAACGAAATGATGACAATAATAATACTTTTAGGAGCACCAATCTTATCTGAAAGTGTACCTCCAAATGCGCCACCACTCACTGCGGCAATCCCGAATAATAGATAACAAAGACTGATCCAGCTTGAATTCAGATTAAGTTCCGTTTCCAGAAATGGAGTAAAATATGCATATATTGTATAATGGCCTGCCAGCATAAACATTGTGGCAAGATGGGCCGTACCAATTTTTGAACTGGTAACTGCCTTTAATTGTTGTGAAAGTGGAACGGCCATTTCACCTGGAATGCGCTCTAAATAGATTGAAATCAGGATAAAAGAGCCTACCGATAGAATGGCAATACCTAGGAAAATAACCCGCCAACCGAAATAATCGGAAATTAAAATTCCAAGTGGTACTCCTAATACAAGCGATGAACTAATCCCCATATAAATAAGACCTAGCGCCTTTGCTCGATGCGTCGGTGCAACAACTTTTGCAGCGATTATTAAAGAGAGCACAGTGATCAGTGATGTACTCATAGCACTTAAAACACGGGCAATCATCATAAAGGTGAAATCCGTACTGAAATAAGTCATGATATTACTGATGAAAAATATAAACAACGAAATAAGGTATAACTTTTTCCGTTCGACCTTACTCGTTAAAACTAATAGCACTGGACCGGCAATCGCATAAATAAGGGCAAATACCGTAATTAGCTGCCCGGCCGAGCTTATTGAAATATTCAAATCCGTTGCAATAATTGGAAGAATACCGCCAACGATTAATTCAACCAAACCTACAGCAACAGTTGATAATGCGAGTATAATAACTTTGAAATTCATAATCTGCTATACATCCTTTCTGATGAAAAATTTAGAAAATAAAAAAATCCTGATTACAAAAAATGAGATTAATCATTTTCTGTAATCAGGATTTTAAGGTTCCTGGTAGAGACCCTCAAGCCGTATCCTTGAGGTTATACAGTACTATATTACTATATTGTTGTGTAATAAAACGAGCACTTGAATAGTTTACTAGCTTTCATTTGATTTATCAAGTTTTTTAATTTTGATTTAACAGGGAGGGAAATAAATAAGTTTGTAACGTTTATTTCACGCTCCGCTATAAGTAAAGCTATATTTTCCTATTTTCTTCATAATGACACGGCAGAGGAAGTCTCCAATTGTAGTGAATTGCTGACAAACGTATTGCAACTACAACCAGAACGATTAGTGTGAGTGCGAGAGGGGAGCTCAAGCCAAGCCAAATAGAGATGGCACATAAAATAGTTAATATCGCATGAATTTCTTCCTTCAATGCAAGCGGTTTTCTACCAGCAATCACATCCCGCATTACCCCGCCGCCTACTCCTGTAAATAGGGCGGCCAAAATCATCACATCTAAATCATTGGAATAAACTTCACTTGCTAGCATGGCACCTTGAAGGGCAAAAGAAGCAAGACCAATTGAATCGAAAAACATTCCCCATCTTCTCCAATGGTCAGTCCATTTTAGTGGAATTAACACGATGATGATTAATGTTATGAACACTGTTAAAATAGTGGATTGCTCCCACAGTTCAGTAGCAGGAATCCCTATAATTACATTTCGAATCAGCCCTCCTCCAAAAGCTGTAATAAAACCTAAAGCAAATACACCTATAAATGAAAATCTCGCTTCAAGAGCGACAAATGCTCCCGTTGCTGCATATGAAATAATCCCGATAAAATGAAGAACAACCCATGACATCCTTTTATAACCCCCTTTAAAATACAAAAAACTCCACCACAAGACGTCTTTTAAAAAGACCTTGTAGTGGAGTAATAAATTAGCAATACCTACTAACGAATCAATCCATTTTATAAAATGTAAATAGCACCCCAACAAATAATTATTGGAATTCCATTTATTTCTTTTATTATACTATTTTGTTTTAAAAGAACAAGTTGGAGAGAGAAGGGTTTATTTTTTTTAAAGTTATATTGTATAGTTTGAATAAACTAGGGGGTGTGTACAAATGGGGAAGAAGGAAACCATTTTTAATGAAATCGTACGAAAAGTACGTAAAGAGCTATATGGAAAAGGACCGGATAGAATTTATACGCATTTCGTGGAGAATATGGCTGTCACAACGATGTACGGCATTCTGACACCTACTGAAAAATTTATTATTCAATCAGAAGAAGGAAAAAAGGTTATCCACAATGCGAGAACCCAAATGATTCAGGAAATTTATAAGCAACAGGTTCCTGAAGGATTGGAGGAGCTCGTCGAATCAAAGCTGCTTCATTTATTTTCGGATATAAAGGTGGAAGAGGATATGGCTGTATCGGTATTTATATTTGAAAAGTCAATTGTGTAGGGGTATAGGTACCATATTTTCAATTATTTCTTTACAATGGACTTTATTTCTAATAGAATGAGAAAAGATTAAAATACCTGAGTTGTTCAGGAGAGGTTCATAGCTGATACCCTCTATAAAAAACTATGGATACATGCATATTATGCCATGTCCATATCGGATGTGGCTTTTTTTATTGCATCCGATAGTTTTTTATTGATGATGATACGCTTAACCCCTCCTTGGAATACTTTGGTATGAACGAAGGAGGGGTTTTTCATGTCTAGTAGACACGAAAAAGATGGTTTAGAGGATTTAACGTTATTAGGAAATCAAAATGTGAAATATGCTTTTGAATATGCACCAGAAGTGTTGGAGTCTGTTGATAATATGCATGTTGGCCGCGATTATTTTGTGAAATTCAATTGTCCAGAGTTTACGAGTCTTTGTCCGATTACACAGCAGCCGGACTTTGCGACGATGTATATTTCGTATATTCCGGATCAGAAAATCGTGGAGAGTAAGTCGTTAAAATTATATTTATTTAGTTTCCGTAATCATGGCGATTTCCATGAAGACTGCGTGAATATTATTATGAATGATTTAATCAAGCTGTTAGACCCGCGCTACATAGAAGTATGGGGTAAATTTACGCCGCGGGGAGGCATTTCAATTGATCCTTGGTGCAATTACGGTCGTCCTGGCACAAAATATGAGGAAATTGCCAACTACCGTTTAATGAACCATGATTTATATCCAGAAAAAATCGACAACCGTTAAAAATTAAATATACCTTGCAGGTGAAAGAGGTTATTAGCGACCCTCTATAAAAAACTAAGATTAAACAGCACATAATCTTAGTGCTGTTTTTTCGTTTAAAAGGAGCAAAAAGATGAAGGACGAAAAAGCACTCGTCGTATTTAGCGGCGGACAGGATAGTACAACATGTCTGTTTTGGGCATTAAAAAATTTTAAAGCAGTGGAAGTTGTTACATTTGATTACGGACAACGGCATGCATTGGAAATTGAATGCGCTAAAAAGATTGCCGAAGAACAGAATGTACGACACCATATTTTAAATATGGAGCTACTGAATCAGCTTGCACCAAATGCCTTAACACGTGATGATATACCAGTGGAAGAAGGGGAAAAGGGTGGATTGCCATCAACCTTTGTACCGGGACGAAATTTACTGTTTCTATCGTTTGCGGGTGTGTTGGCAAGCCAAATCGGCGCAAAGCATATTGTCACAGGTGTATGCGAAACGGATTTTAGCGGTTATCCGGACTGTCGCGATATATTTATAAAATCGTTGAATGTGACACTGAATTTATCAATGGATAGCCCCTTTGTAATTCATACACCGCTCATGTGGATTGATAAAGCTGAAACATGGGCATTAGCCGATGAGCTTGGCGCATTTGAGTATGTTAGAGAGAAAACACTGACTTGTTATAACGGCATTATTGCGGATGGATGCGGGGATTGCCCAGCATGTAAGCTGCGATTACAAGGGATGGAAACGTACTTATACTCGAAGGAAACAGGAGAGGTATTATGATAAGAATTTTATTTTATTTAGTATCTATTGTGACGGCAAACGTTGTAACAGCACGTTTTGCACCGCTTGAATTGGGCATGTTTATTATACCGATGGGTTCATTCTTAATTGGTGCGACATTTATATTCCGTGACTTAGTGCAAAATAAATACGGTCGTAAAAAAACATATGGCTTCATTTTACTGGCATTAGTTTTATCTGCAACTGTATCGTTCTCATTAGGCGATACGTTAATTATTGTAGCTGCATCTGCACTATCTTTTTTAGTGGCAGAAACGGCCGATACAGAAATTTACACACGTCTAAAATTACCGATGGCGTGGCGTGTGTTCTATAGTGGAATTGTCGGAGGTTTTTTGGATTCTATTGTGTTTGTTGTAGTGGGGCTAAGTCCTTTAGGAGCAGGCTTTGTACCTTGGGCAGCGGTACCAGCAGCAATTGTAGGTCAAGTAATTGTGAAAACAGTAATGCAAATGGTGGGTGCCATGATTTTAAGTCAAGGGCTCGCTTATAATGATCGACGTCTAGCGAAAGCGGCTTTATCAACAGTAAGCAAAGGTTAAGATTTTAACAAAATGCCATTCCCAATGAATAGGGGGTGGCTTTTTATGGGTTTTAACTAAAAAATAAGCGGAGAATTTACCGTTATCTGCATACTGACCTTATTTTTAAGGGGAAATAACGGTAGTTTTTTCCGTTATTCAGAGAAAAAACAACTCTTTTCGTGTTTTGGAGCGCAATAAGCGGAATTTCTTCCTTTATTTTTGCTGTTTTTAAGATTTAAATCCTAATAAGGGAAATTTATTCCCTTATTTTTTTCAATATGAATACAAAAAACAAGGCTGCATTAAAAGTCAATTTGACCTCCAACACAGCCTTGTTCCAGTACATTCTTTTATAATTGTGGACCTCGTGTATCCTCGTCCACAATGACTAAAATCTTACCAGCTTTAAATTCTTCATCATAACGGTCTGCTTCCTCTGCGGAAATACCCATTCCTACAAAGGCACCTGCCAATCCACCAATACTACCGCCAGCAGCTAATCCTGTCAGCCCTGTAGCGATTGGTCCAGCAGCTACGATAGGACCTACTCCTGGAATGGCCAGAGCTCCAAGTCCTAAAAGGATACCACCAATGCCACCTAAAGCGCCGCCAGCAGCTAGACCTGCAGCTGCACCGCCTGCAACATCAGCACCTGTTTCAGTGGAAACGTGATCTATATCAGTTTTGCTTTTACTAATAATTGAAATATCCTCCGAGCGGTAACCTTGTCGCTTTAAATCCTCGATAGCGGCGATTGCCTCTTGTTCTGTATCATAATATCCTACAGTATGCTTTGCCATGTCTTTCATCCCCTCGGCTGTATATTTTCAACAATAATTAATTATAAAATTGGACCTCGTAAATCTTCGTCCACAATGACTAAAATTTTGCCGGATTCCACATATCCGCTGTAACGGTTTGCTTCATCTTCTGGAATCCCCATACCAATGAGAGCTCCAGCTAATCCACCGACACCTGCACCAGCAGCTGCTCCTGTTAAACCGGCTACAATCGGACCTGCTGCCACGATTGGCCCAATTCCTGGTATTGCTAATGCGCCAAGTCCAGCAAGTACGCCGCCAACGCCGCCTACTACTCCGCCAGCAGCTGCTCCTGTAGCAGCTCCTTCTGCGACTGCACCTGTTTCATCAGAAATTGTATCTACATTTGAGCTGTTTTTACTTACGACTGAAATATCTTCTGAACGATAGCCTTGACGTTTTAAATCTTCAATTTTCATGATTGCCTCTTCCTCAGTATTATAATAACCTACAATATGTTTTGCCATGTTTATCATCCTCTCCTTTGTTTCTTGCACAGTGTAAAAATACCCTGGTGGAAAATATATAAACATTATGTGGTTGATATTTATATAACTACTGCCTGAAAAAAGCAGTAATAGTAAGGGGTATAGATTTGCTTTTTTAATATAAAAAAACCCCCTTTTCAACAAGTTGAAAAGGGAGAAGAATACTTTTGGCGGAATTGTAATCTTACGGTTTTACCTATCGATATTAATAATAATGTCCTCAAGCTCGACCACTTTTATAGGGGATTTACTATTTTCTTCACGGTATAGCACACCGTTTTCAGGTACTTTATTTGCTGCCATTAATGTCAGAGTTTTCGCATCAGGATGAAGCTTTTCGTATGTGAACATATAATACATATCATGAATACCGCTTCCTGCATTAACCCCCGCTGCTTGAATGAGTTGCTAAAATGTGAAATAATTACGTTAACTTAATACAAATACACCTTCTAGGGTTCCGTATGCGCAGGCATAGTCTGGTCCGAGAGAAGGTGCGCAATTTTTTTTGCGTCACGGAAGGATAAAAGCCTGGGAGATATGTTGATGAACATTCCTCCTGGCTTTTTTATTTGTTGAAAAAATACAGGTTGAAATGAACTCAACGCACAATATAGAGGAGATGAGGAAAATGAAGTATTGGTTATTAGTTGTACTCGCTGCTGTGTTTGAAGTCGGTTGGGTAATCGGCTTAAAGCATGCCGCAACACCTTTGGAATGGTTTGGAACAGTGATTGCCATTATTGTGAGCTTCGGAATATTGATTTACGCGAGTGGGGTATTACCAGTCGGAACCGTATACGCGGTATTCGTTGGACTCGGTACATTCGGTACAGTCATCAGCGATATGGTACTATTCGGCAGCCCGGTTGAGCCGTTAAAAATCCTATTTATTTTTACATTATTAGCAGGTGTCATCATGTTGAAGCTTGCTACACCGGATGACAGCGGTACGGGAGGTGAGCAGTAATGGCTTGGATTTATTTAATTTTAGCAGGATTATTTGAAATGGTTTCAGTTGGATTTATGGGTAGGCTACAGCAGCGGAAGGATATCCTTTCGTTTGTGCTGCTTATTGTGGGCTTTTCTGCTAGCTTCTTTTTCCTGAGCCTTGCTATGAAGGTATTGCCAATGGGATTAGCCTATGCAATTTGGACAGGAATAGGTGCAGCAGGGGGGGCAATTTTAGGAATTGTACTATTTAAAGAACCGAAAAATGCCTTGAGAATTACAGCGATCACTTTAATTATCGGGAGTGTCATTGCGCTGAAATTGATTTCTTAATCATACTAATAACCAATTCTACAGATTTGTGTAGAGTTGGTTTTTATTTTAATATTATAAAATATTTTACAATTCCTATAGTAATAGTATAGAATAAAATAATAGAAAATTTAAAATACATAGAAAATAGTGAGGTAATCATTATGTTAGGAATCAAAAACGATTATTTAGTAATTGGTGATGTGAATGCACCTGTTAAAATGGAAGTATTTTTAAATTATGCATGTCCATATTGTGCTACTTTTTATGAATTAGTTGATCATACACTGCCTAAGTATTTTACAGAAGGTAAAGTGGCTTTAGTTGTGAAGCATTATGATAAGTCTCGGGAAATGCTGCTGCCTGGAACGCTAATTAATGCCAATCTGGATTACACCAATCCGGAAAGAACATTGGAAATCATAAGTGAATTATTTAAAAATCAAGCAACATGGGATAAGTATTCGAGTTTTGAAATAAAGAAATATATTGAAGAAAAATATGACTTAAAAGAAGAGCCTGCTAATATCGACCGTAGCTTACTGATTACAGCTGAAGCGATTGAACGTAATGTAAAAATGGTCCCAACTGTCTTTATCAACGAACATGAATTTCAATACCCACGTGAGATATTTGCAGAGGAATTAGTAGAAGTTATCGAAAAAGAGCTAAAGAATGCTGTAATTTAATTGTCTTCCAACATAACAGAAAGAAGGGGCTATCCGGAATAAAATTCTGGATAGCCCCTTAACTTTGAATGATTTAATTACTCAATACAGCTTTTAAACTGTTCCCTTGATTGGTCTCTGAAACCTGTAACGGCTCTTCTTCACCGTGCATTAGGCGATTTAAAATTTTCTCTTCTAGCTCAATTAGTGCCGGATTCGTTAATTTACGCGGACGTGGTGCATTCACCTCTTCATCATAGGCAATTTGACCGTCCTCAATTAAAATGATTCGATCTGCTAATCGGACCGCTTCTCCGACATCATGGGTTACAAGCAATGCCGTGAAGTTATTTTTTTCCCAAATGTTTTCGATTAGATTTTGCATTTCAATCCGAGTTAAGGCATCAAGAGCACTTAACGGTTCATCCAGCATTAACAATGATGGTTCATGGATTAAGGCTCTCGCCAATGCAACACGTTGCTTTTGACCGCCTGAAAGTGTAGATGGCCACTCATCTTTTAAAGGTAATAATCCAACCTTATTTAAAGCTTCTTCGGCCTTTGCTTTCCAATCTCCTGTCAATCCTAAACCGACATTGTCTATAACTTTCTTCCAAGGAAGTAAACGCGAATCCTGATACATCATTTTCACATTAGCTTCCGATTTAGTAGCAGGGACGCCATCGAATAATAACTCGCCGGCAGTAATTTCCTCAAGGCTTGCCACAAGGCGCAGCAGTGTACTTTTCCCACTGCCACTTTTACCGATAATGGCAATGAATTCACCTTTATCAAAAGAGATGGAAATATCATGTAAAATTTCTTTTGGTCCGAATGACTTTTTTAAGTTTTTAATATCAATTTGAATTGCTTCCGGTTTCATGCTAAATGACCTCCTTATTTCGTATAGCTTGCATTCCACTTTAATGCGCGGTTCTCACCAAACTGTGCAATCAAATCGGCTAGCTTACCAAGCAATGCATAAATGATAATGCTTAAAATAATGACATCTGTCTGCATGAACTCACGAGCGTTTGTCGCCAAATAGCCTAATCCTTCATTAGTCGGGATTGTTTCAGCGATGATTAAAGTCAGCCACATGACACCTAGTGCATATCGTAAACCGACAAAAATAGATGGCAGTGCCCCTGGTAACAATACATCTTTGAATAAGCTCCAGCCCTTTAAGTTGTACATGCGACCCATTTCTACTAAATTAGGATCCACATTACGGATACCGTGGAATGTATTCACGTAAATAGGGAAGAGCACCCCTAATGCCACTAAGAAAATTTTTGCATCTTCTCCAATACCAATCCATACGATAACAAGCGGAATAAGCGCCAGGTGAGGGATATTCCGAATCATTTGAATCGTTGTATCTAAATAAATGTAGGATTTTTTTGATAAACCATTTAATACACCTAATACAAATCCAATGACACCACCGATTAACATTCCCGTTAATGCGCGCCATAAGCTTACGCCAATGTGGGTCATTAAATCGCCATTTACTAGCAGATTCCAACCCGTCTCAACGATTGTCAGTGGGGACGGGAACAATGAAGCCGATATAACTTCCAAACGTACAATGATTTCCCAAATCACGACGAGCACCACAGGAATAACCCATGGACGAAAATCTAGTTTCATACTATTTAACCTCCTATATAAAGTAAGCGAGAGCATAATCGCACTCGCTTACTCAATTTCCTATTTAGTCCAAACTTTATCTTGGATAGTTACTTCTACTGGAATCAATTTTAGTTCGAAGTATTTATCCGCCTGTTTTTGCTGTGTTTCAATAATTTCGTCTGTAATTTCGGATGCACCGAATGTACGACGGTTAATTTGCTTACTAATAACCTCTTCTTTAATGCCAAGTGCTTCAGACATAATCGCGATTACTTCCTCGCGATTTTCGTTAGCCCATTTATCGGACTCATCAATTTTTTCTAAAATGAACTCGACTAGCTCTGGATAATTATCAACAAATGTTTCTGTTGCAAAATAGAATGTACGGTTAGGGTAGCCGTCGATATCCCCGTTTACTAATGTAATAGAATCTGTTTCAAGCTCTGCCGATGCAAAGAATGGATCGTAAGAAGCTAAAGCATCGATTTGCCCTGTTTCAAATAATGCACGACCTTGTGCTGCATCCTCAGGATATACCCACTCTACATCATCCACTGTTAAACCGACTGACTCTAGAGCAAGTACTGTAGAATAATGATGGTTACCACCTTTTAAAGCGCCAACTTTTTTACCTTTTAAATCTTCAAGCTTTGTGATGCCTGATTTTTTTAATACGACAATTCCAACACCTTCTGGATTTGGATTATCTGCCCCTACGTAGTAGAAAGGCTTATTGGAAGCTTGAGCGAAAATACCAGGGCCATCCGCAGCGTGACCGAAATGAATTGCCCCCGCATAAATGCCCTCCATTAAAGTATTACCGTGTGTGAATAATTCCCATTTAATCTCTAAATCTTTTTCTTTAGCAGCTTCATCTAAAATACCTGATTCTTTTAAAATGTGTAATGTATTCCCTTTTTGATAGCCAATATTGATTGTCTTTAACTCTTTCCCTTGTGCATTACCTGTTGATGCGCCGTCCTTTTCATCGGATGAACATGCAGTTAACACTGCTAATACTAAAAATAAACCAAATACTGATAATAGCTTTTTCATTATTTATCCTCCATTTTTAAACAAATCGATAAAGTGCATTTGTAATTTCTTCTACCTTTTGTGTAGCTCCTTTAAATTGAAGCGCGAAAAGTCTTTCACCACCGGCTTCCAGTACGTCTGCAACTACACCTTTTCCAAGCGGCTCATACAGTACAATATCGCCACCTTGTAATGATAGGCGTTGCACTTTTGAATTCCACTCTTCATCTATATAACTTGCGCCTTTTTCAAGCTGTAATAGCGTTGACCAAAGTGCTGCTGTTTCTTCAATATTACGGACAGCAAATGCTGCACCGTCTACTTGAACATCACCTAGCGTATGGGGTGCAATTACTCCGCGTGCTGTTAGATCCTCAAGTCGCTCATTATCTTTTTCATCCCACTCGATAAAGAAAGGTAAATGTAATGATTCATCTTGTTTGCCTGCGAATAATAATTTCCAAGTGACCAATGTGCCATCTGGGCGAGTACGACTGAAATCAGTCGGACCATTCACTTCCAGCCCTTGTGCTTTAAAGTGTTCTGCTAGCTCCTGTAAATTATCTGAACGAAGTGCAATACGCTGTGGGCCAGACTGTAGATTATTTTCGATGAATGTATCACGTAGGCTGTATTTTACGCTGCCGGCTTCTTTTACAAGTGCTTCATCAAAGATGCCGATTAACTCTACATAACTTAAATCAAAGTAGCTAAGTGTGTTGTAAGTGCCTAAATTTTCATGACGCCCCCCTTGAACAGCGTGCAAGCCTAACTTTTGAAATGCCTCTGCTGCTTTTGTTGGGTCAGGCGTTAAATGGACAAAATGATCGAACTGTAATGTCATATATATCGTCTCCTCACAATCTAATAAATTCAAAATTATTATAAACAAATAGATTTAGTTGGTTTAGTGGCAAGAACTAAAGGTACGTTCAATTCCAGCTTATTTAAATGTTAAGGATTCATTAACTATAATCCCTATAAATTTAATACACATTAACTTAGTACTACTTTAAATATTGCGGTACGAAAAGTCAACATAAAATTCAGAAAAATTAAATATCTCAATAGGGTTAAGGGGGGGATTAACAGGACCCTGTAATAATAAAAAGAAAATGACTGCTTAATCCCATCTTTATTTCCTTCTAACCATCCCTAAAAATTTCTGTTACACTAAATTTACAGTAAATTCTAACAATTTAAAGGGGGAGCTTTATGGAAGAAGTTAGGGAGATAGCTTTAAATGAAAATATTATTGCTACGCTAGATACTATTGTCGAAACTGTTTTAGGAAGTGACAAAGCAACCATTACATTGAGAGATCGGGCTTCGGGGGAAATTATATATTCATATCGAGGGGAGCATTTAATGCGTCCGGCTTCCAATATGAAAATCATCACCGGGGCAACTGCGTTATCTGAGCTAGGGTTGGATTTCCGATTCAAAACAGAACTTTATCTGGACGGGCAAATTGAGGATGGCACATTGTACGGGGATATTTACATAAAAGGCTACGGAGACCCTACAATAAATGAAGCAACACTCAAGCTTTTTGCGCAGAAGCTGTCGGAACAAGATATTCAAAAGGCAACCGGGATGATCATAGGCGACGATACATATTTTACAGGAGATACATTGCCGCCGGGTGTTGACGAGGAGGGGGAGACGCATTATTATGGGGCGCGGATTTCACCCATTACGATGTCACCGAACGATGATTTTGATGCAAGTACGATTATTATAGAAGTGACTGCGCGTAACGTAGGAGAGCAGCCGGACTATGTAGTCATTCCCCATTTGAGCGGGATGCAGATTTTTAATGAGGCACTCACAGTAGTAAATGATAGAGAAAATACGCTTGAAATTCGTCGCATTAATAATACAAATCAAATCAAAATCACAGGTGAAATTCCTGAAGGGGAAAGTGCAAAAGTATGGGTATCACATCAGGACCCAACAAAAAATACGCTGCAATTTTTCAAAGTGTTATGTGAACAGGTGGGCATACAATTCAGTGAACAGTGTAGGATAGTAAATGGTATTATTCCTCAACAAGCGGATCTTATTTATACGCACGAATCTGAAACGCTTGAGGAAATGTTCTCTATTTTTATGAAGCTCAGCAATAATAGTATGGCGGATATTTTTGTGAAGACAATGGGGAAACTTCAGCACGGAGTAGGGGATTACGCGCATGGTCTGCAAGTTGTACAGGCCTACTTGGAAAAGCATCAAAATAATTTTGAGGCATGGCAGTTTGTCGACGGATCAGGGCTTTCGCATGGCATCCGCCTCCATTCAAATGGCATCTCACAGCTATTGTTTAAGCTTCAGAAAGAGCCTTACTTCCCTCAGTTTTTCGCTTCACTACCGGTTGCAGGGAATACGGATCGTCTCATCGGCGGTACATTAAAGGATCGTTTTTTGGAGCCGGAATTACAAAATACGATATTCGCCAAAACAGGATATATTCATGAAGTAAACACTTTATCCGGTTATGTAACAGGGGAAAGTGGAAGAGACTATATTTTCTCCATTATGCTTGAAGGCCGAGAAGAAGGAATTCCTTTTTTAGATGAAGGATTAAAGTCAATGATTGTTTATTTATAACTATATGAAACAAATAATTCTGAAACTTTTTTGTACAACACCCGTAAAACAATAAGGGGGTGCACAATGAAGAAAAGAATTGAAGCTATTGACGCATTAAGAGGGTTTTCGCTATTAGGAATACTCATTGCGAATATGCTGTATTTTCAATACAGTGATATAACGCAAAATACAATAGATCCGACAACTTGGTGGGATAAAGGGGCATTTTATTTCACAAAAATATTTGTAGAAGCTTCATTTTATCCGATATTTGGATTTTTGTTTGGATACGGCATTATTTTATTTATTCGCACGTTGGAAAATCGGGATTTAAAAACAAGAGGTCCATTATGGCGGCGTGCCATTGGTTTAATGATTTTAGGCGTCTTACATATTGCTTTTGTATGGGATGGCGACATTTTATTTACTTATGGTGCAGGTCTAATCATCATCATGTTATTTATTAAACGTAAGGTAAAAACTCTGCTCATTTGGGCAACGGTTATGACATTATTAATGGCACCACTATTATTACTGAAAACGGATTTCTTGGCACTTGCAGCAAATGAGGATATTGTCGCTGTTTTAGCAAGCGGTACCTACTGGGAAGTTGTCCAGCAACGCATCGGAATTACTGAAGATATTCCATTTTTCATTGTATTACTAGTCATACCTATTGCGGTTGGTTTTATGGCTTTACTGTCCTTTTTCGTCATTGGCCCATTCGTATTATTAGGAATGGCTGCAGCCAAAACAGATTTCTTTGCGAATATTAGTGGGAAAACAGTATTATTAAAACGGTTAGCATTATTAATTCCAATAGGTCTGGCCTGTAAAGCATTGTTATTTTGGGACCACTTTGCCGGAAAGCTGTTATATGGTGCAGGGACATATATGCTGGCACTTGGTTATATGGCGCTCTTTACGCTCCTTTATTTAGCCAATCATGAAAGCAAGTTATCTAAAGCATTTGCAAGCGTTGGCCGTTTATCGTTAACGAATTACTTAATGCAGTCGCTAATTTTTACAACGATTTTCTACGGATACGGATTAGGTTTCTTCGGGGAGCTGGGCGTCGCAATTGGGTTGGTTCTTGCAGTTGCTTTCTATGCCATTCAACTTTTCGTCTCCACACTTTATTCAAAACGCTTTTCGATTGGCCCAGTAGAATGGTTGCTTCGTAAATTCATTTATTTAGGGAAAGGTTGAAGGAAGATGTTGTTAGAAATGACTTCCGAAATTTTTGCCCATAAATAAGCGGAGATTTTACCGTTATTTGCGGATTGAACCTGTTTTTACAGGAAATAAAGGAAGATTTTCCGCTTATTCATCGAAAAAATAACCATTTTCATGTTTTTTAGTGTAATAAGCGGAATCTCTCCGCTTATTCTGGTAGTTTTTTAGTTAATTTTCATAATAAGGGAAATTCCTCCCTTTATTTTTATGGAGGGACTAAAATTCAAAAAAAGTGCCCTCGAAAAAAGGGTGCTTTTTTTATTTTAATGAAACTATTTTTTAATTACACAGGTCTAACGGTTAATCGGGAAAGGAGGCAGCTATGAATTTGCGAACATTTGAAGAGATTGTACATTCACATGGCGATTATATACTGCGCCTTTGTTATACATATACGAAAGACTGGCAAATGGCTGAGGACCTGACCCAGGAAACCTTTATCCGTTTTTACACGGCACAGGAAAAGTTCAGACAGGAAGCCGATGTAAAAACCTATTTATATCGCATTGCGGTCAATCGCTGCAAAACTTATTTGGCGAGCTGGCGTTATAAACAAACACAGCTGATCGAGATTGGCCAAAAATTAATTTCAAAAGATAATGTCGCCTTACAAATAGAGCGAAAAGATGAGGCAAAACAGCTGTATGAAAAAATAGAAGGGCTACCTGTAAAATACCGGGAAGTACTCGTATTTTATCATTATTTTGATTGGACAACAGCACAAATTGCAGAGCTACTCAGTTGTTCAGAAAATACGGTGAAAACGCGGCTGAGGCGTGGGAGACAGCAACTTAGTCAACTATTGGAGAAAGGGGGCATAACGGATGGATCCGATTAAAAAAGTGCTGACAGATGAGCTGGAAGGAAAAAAGCTATCACAAGAAGCAAAACAAAAAATTTTAACAATGAAACCGCGTAAAAAGAGAAATTTCATCCCGCAAATTGCGGCTATCTGTATATGTGCTGTCGCGCTGTTTTTATTTTTAACGAATACGGAAAAGAAGGCGCCGCAAATGGAAGCAGCTAATGCGATGTTCGGCCCTGTAGACGAAGCCATTGTAGACTATTTTAATAAAGAATCACCGAAGCTACAAATGGAGCCTGGAAAACAGGAGGATCCGTTTCATAATGGGGACGCCTATTTAATGCGACTTGCCCTTGAACAGAATAGTGGTCAATTTTATAGTGACTCCTCATTGACGAAAAGTGAACGCTACATAGTCAGTGAGCTGTTGCATTATATACAAGAAGCAATTTGGCACAATAACACTAGGGTAGAAGTCAACCCAGTTCAATCGATCGATCAGCTTGTAGAACAGGCACCGGCACTTATTTCACAGTTAAAGCCGAATGTTGAAATGCCCTATATGAAAACAGTGGACGAAAAACAACAGCAATGGAATTATACTTCGTTTGATAAGAAAAGGTGGATATCGTATGTAGTCGTTTTAGCTTTACTGTTGGCGGCTATTATTTATTTAATAAAGTACAAACATTTTATTATTGTAGCATTTGTGATCTTTTTAGCTTTGGTGTCCTTTTCACAACCATTTTGGCAACCTTTCAAAGATGTGAGCGCATATGATGAAAAGACATTGATCGAAGTTGTTGAACATGAATTGAAAAAAATGAATATACGAGTTGTTGGACAGCCGGAACTTCAATATGCCGCCTCGATTCATAAAGTAAGAACAGCACTTGTCTCCTTTGAGGATGGCATGACGGTACTAGCTGAATTCGATTATAATAATGGCCGATATATAAATCACGGTATGACATGGCATTCAGGTAATATTTTCAGTAATATATCGATCGTTCAAAATGAACAGAATACTATCAATGTAATGGCTTTTAAAGCAGGTCATCATGTAGCAAAAGTCCGTATTGAAAATGAACAGAATTATTTGGCTGAAGCTACATTAAAAGAGCAGAAACCTACAATAATTTATTTTAAAACACCAAAGGGATTAAGCTCCTACTCTAGAGTCTACTTTGATGCTAATGGAGAACGGGTTCAATAATGAAGAATATAAGCGGAGTTTTCCTTCGTTTCATCCGCAATATAGATAAGCAAAAACATCCATTTCTCTTATGAAGGAAAAATGGATGTTTTTCAGTTTGCCATGGTGGTCTTTTCATCTCATTAATCACTGTTTTTCTAATACCTTCCGTTCAATCATTTCCACACCTTTATACATAATTGTTGCTAACACGATAATGATTAAAAGCGCCAAGAATACTAGTGTGAAGTTAAACACCTGGAAGCCTGAAATAATCAAGTAGCCGAGCCCGCTGGATGATACTAAAAACTCCCCTACAATAACCCCAACCCAGGATAGACCGACATTTACCTTTAGTGTTGAAATGATCGTCGGAGTAGAGGCAGGCAGAATAACATGGCGGAATGTTTCATATTTAGAAGCGCCAAAAAGCTGCATGACCTTCACATAATTTTCATTGACTTGCTGAAATGCTGAAAAAATAACAAGGGTTGAAATAATAACCGATATCAGTACACCCATTACAAGTACTGCCAGCATATTCGGCCCGAAAATCACGAGGATAATCGGTCCAATCGCTACTTTAGGCATCGCATTCAATACGACAAGATAGGGGTCCATCACATCGGCAAATGTTTTCGATGACCACAAGGAGATAGCGAGCAATGTTCCGAATAATGTCCCTAGTATAAAGCCGACAACCGTCTCAAACATGGTTATCGCAATATGGGGAAACAATGACCCATCGCTTATTTTCGCGATGAACATGCTTCCAACTGCACGAGGACTACTGAAAATTAGTGGGTCCAGTATCCGGAAATGTGTAGTAACTTCCCATAATAGAAGAAGACCAATAAGAATAACAAATTGAAAAGCGAATATTTTACGCTTTTCTTGACGTCGCTGCTCATTATATTGCTGTTGTAATTGATCAATATTCATCTGTATCAAGCTCCTCCCATATTTCTTGGAAAAGTACTTGAAAAGCAGGAGCGTTACGAGCATCAAATGGTGTAAGCTCGCGAATTTCCTGCGGGATGATGAAGCTTTTTAAAATAGTCCCTGGCCGTGCGCTGAAGATAAATACTTTATCGCTCATCGCAATAGCTTCACTAATATCATGCGTTACTAAAATGGTCGTTGTTGAAAACTGCTTTAACGTCTCCGATACAAAGTTTTCTAAAGATAGCTTTGATCGGAAATCGAGCGCGGAAAATGGTTCATCCAGGAGGAGTAATGTCGGTTTGACGGCAAGTGTGCGCGCAAGTGCAATACGTTGGCGCATCCCTCCGGATAGTTGTGGCGGGTATAATTTCTTTGTATGCGCTAATTCGAATTGCTCCAAAAGTTCATCAACAATATCATGGTTTTCCCTTTTTAAAAGGGTTAGCCCGAGTGCTACATTCTCCTCGATTGTTTTCCACGGAAATAAAAAATCCTGCTGAAGCATATAACCAATTTCTACGTCTCCAGCAAATTGAATCTCACCGGCCGTTGGAGTTAACAAACCTGCAAGTAAAGAAAGAAGTGTCGATTTCCCGCACCCACTCGGACCTAAAAAAGAAACAAATTCACCCGCTCCAACTGAAAAATTTACATTTTCAAGGGCAGTTGCTACTTGCTGTTCCTTAAAAAAATGGTGAGTTACATTTTTTACATCTAAAAATGTCATTTTACTTCACAACCGCATCAGCAAATGATCGGTTTACTAGGTCTTCGTAGGATGGTTCAAAATCCAATACCCCAGCCTCCGTCATAACATCAAGTAAATTTTGGAACTCCTGATCATCGATGATAGGATCCTTCGCATAAGATTCCTGGTCGCGGTAACGTGTTACCACCTGCTCGATAATGGATTGCTCAGTGTCCTCGAAATAAGGAGCAATTGCTTTTGCCACTTCCTCACTCGATGCACTGTAAACCCATTGTTGTGCTTTATATAATGCTGTTGTAAAGCTTTCGACTAATTCCTTTTCTGTAAGAGTACTTTCCTTTGTCATAAACACTGTATATGGAATCGCACCAAGCTCTTCACCGAAAGAAGCAACGATCTTTCCGATACCCTGTTCTTCAAAAATACTCGCAGTTGGCTCAAAAAGCTGTACATAATCACCAGTACCGGAAGCAAAGGCATTGGCAATATTAGCAAAATCAATGTTTTGAATAAGTGTTAAATCATTTTGTGGGTCAATTCCCTGCTGCTTCAGAACAAACTCGCCGGCCATTTGAGGCATCCCACCTACACGTTGACCTAAAAATGTACTTCCTTTTAAAGCATCCCAGCTAAAGTCAACATCCTTATCGCGTGCCACTAAAAACGTCCCATCTGTTTGCGTAAGCTGTGCAAAATTGATGACAGCATCATTTGGATTTTGCCCCGCTACATAAATAGACGTTTCTGCCCCAATTAATGCAATATCAATTCCATCTGATAAAAGGGCTGTCATCGTCTTATCTCCACCGGGAATAGTTGAAAGCTTTATAGACAAACCTTCATCTTCAAAAAAGCCTTCTTCAATCGCCGCATAAAGAGGGGCATAAAAAATAGAACGAGTTACTTCACCGACTTTTACTTCCTGCAAATCCTTTTGTCCACATCCTGCCAATAACAATAAAACCCCTACAAAAAGGGCTGTTCGTAGCCATTTCATCTGGTCATCCTTTTCTCAAATAGTGTTGTAGTATCGTATGCAGCAGGAAGGTGAGAGGTGTTACATACAACTTTACATTTCACTAAGCTAAAACGTTCATGGTACGATAAAGATAATTATTTTTTGTTATAAGGTGGAGAGTGCGATGAATATAAATCATTTGAAAGGACAGCTTGCAAAGCCGCAACCCTTATTTTTAGGGGAGGAAACGGCCTTTCGTTCGGCAGTACTGATTCCTCTTGTTGAAAAAGAAGGGGAGTGGCATGTGTTATTTGAGGTGCGTGCATTAACAATGCGGAAACAACCCGGAGATATTGGTTTTCCTGGAGGGAAAATTGATGATACTGATGCATCTCCGCTTGCAGCTGCGCTTCGTGAAACGCATGAAGAGCTAGGAGTCGATCAACAATCGATTCAAATTTTGGGACACTTAAGCCCGTACGTTGTTTCACCATCATTTGTCGTCTACCCATTCATTGGCGTTATCGAGCCGTCTGAGCTGGATGCATTTAATAAGGATGAAGTCGAGGAACTATTTACGGTACCGCTGGATTGGCTACTGACACATGAGCCATATGTGCATTATATTCCGATAGAACCAAAGCCTTCGATTGATTTTCCATTTGACAAAATTGCGAATGGGGAAAATTATGAATGGCGCACAAGCCGTATGGAAGAATGGTTTTATGAATATAGAAACTACACAATATGGGGATTGACAGCAAGGCTATTAAAGTACTTTGTGGCAAAGATAAAATAAAATGGCTTCAATCTTCGGTGGCTGACACCAAGTCTAGCGTAATATTAAACAGGGAGCTGGATTAATTGCTTTGTATGATTATCCTGGACTTCACAACAGAGGGGACTGTTTAAGTAAGCTTCTACAATCATCATTTCATCAATCGATAAGTTTTTCGCAACCGGAACATTCAGTGAGCGAGTCGAGCAGTCATACATGAATTTAATCAATATTTTATTGTTTGTACGAAAATGGAGCCTTTGATTGTCTTTTGACGTGATAATAATCGTATAGCGACTCATTTTATTCCTCCTTTATTTATGTAATATTATAGTTTTCAGTGTGAAAAATGTAAATATTTTGATAATTGATGGGGTGCCTCAAAATAGAAGGCAAAAAGAAAATAACAGGCGATTTCTTTTTTTATAAAGAGAATAATCGCCTTTTTTAATTTTATACCTTTTTAAATACACGAACCTCAGATAAATGATTGAAAGATGTGCAAAGGAATTTAAAGATAGCAAACATATAGCCCTTTTCTAGAAACATCTAGGATTTATAAAAAAAATAGCATATGATAAAGGCATCGAAAAAAAACGGGAGGCAGTTATGAAAAGGAAAAAATTTTTATATTTAGGTATCGGGCTAGTAATTGCAATTGCTGCAGTATTGGACATTGCTTTTAAAGGGTTAGGATATCAACTGCTTCAAAAACTGTTTTAGTAGCAGTCTTCCCCGCTTCATTTATTAATGAAGACGGGATTTTTTTATTTTTAAAGCTGCAAATTGGGCGATTTTTATAAAAAGAGAAAATAGATATGATTTTTTCTTGGTGATATATAAATAAGAAGAAACTAATAGTAAAAAAATATAGTGAAAAAAGTTTTTAAAAACTGTTGACGGTTTATTAAAAGGAGTGTAATATTCTAATAGTCGTCAGCAACGAGCTGATAACAAAAAGCAAATGAACCTTGAAAACTGAACAAGCAACGTTAATGAAACAAGCTTCTTTAATGAAGCAAACAATAGATTATAACTTTT
>NZ_JACSPW010000016.1 GCF_014836935.1 Solibacillus merdavium
GTTGGGGGCTTCCCCCTGTGAGAGTAGGACGTCGCTTCGCACATGTAAAACCACTGAGAAATCAGTGGTTTTTTTGTGCACTTATTTCGTTTTATAATTCCCCCTGTTAAGGCTGATGCTCTGAATCTAAAATGGTTTTATGTTATGAACTTGTTTAAGTAGTATGCTTTGTTAATCATGATTACGAGTGGTTAGAGTGGAAATTCAGCCTGTTCTTTTTAGACAGATGGGGAGTCGTGTCGTTGATAGAAGAGGCATTTTAATAGTTGTGCTTAATATAGTGTATACATAACTTTTAAATACACATAAAAAAATCATAATAGGCTGCTTAGCGACCGTATTGTAACGGTGCTAAGCAGCCTATTTATGTTTGTATACTAACTACACATGCTACACCCGTTCCCGATTAGGTTAGTTACAGCACGTGCCTCAGACATGAAGTGGTCTCCTCCAATAAGTAGAAAAATTATACCATTGGGAATGCCGCAAGTGGTTTTGCGAATGTAATAGAGTAGTGTTGGGCGCCCGATAAAACAATATTTTATTGGTACTTGCCCAAAATTCATTTGAGCTGTTTACAAAGGAAGCGTTATACACCCATGTATGACAGCAAGTAGAGTTGGATCAGACACATACTGTAACAGTTCACATAAAAGCATTGCGTGAAAAATTAAAGGACCCTGTGAAGTCTCCTTACTTTATACAAACTGTTTGGTGTAACATAGCCTTTTTACTTTTACTCGTCGTATGAGTATTTTACAATGATATTAATTGTCCCGATTTTCGTTTGCATGGGTATGCCCTAAAATCACTTTTCTTTTTAAATCATTTTTTTGAAATTGTGACAAATCGTTCACAAATGGAATTGTTTCCATTAGGAAGGTTTGAAACTTACATGGTATAGTTAGAGCGATATTTAAGATGTGGAAGGTGTACAATTTGACTAAAAAACAAGTTTGGTATGAAGTAGAAGAAAATGAGACAATCGAGCAATGTCTAGAAAGAATGAAGAAAGATGGCTATATGGCGTTTGGGCGGAAAGAAGAGCCAGTATTTGAAGAAGTAAATGGAGAACCAATTTACTTACGTCAAAAAATCCGATTTAAAGGTATATTAATGGAATCATGACAAAGATCCAGTTAAAAACACGAACAATTAGTTTTACCTAAAAAATATTGTTCGCATTTTGACGTTGATTTTATAACCAACCCTTGTTAAAATGTGAAAAGGAAAAACATTTAATCCCTCATATATGCTAGAGAATATGGCTCTAGTGTCTCTACCCGGCACCGTAAATACCGGACTATGTGGGAAAGCAACTTTTGGTATGATTATAAAAAGGGTGTGGATTGCAAATGCATGTATCTACATATTTTATTAACAGTCCTCAAGTAAACTGCTTTCTCATGCGCAGAGAGTAGTTTATTTGAGGATTTTTTTCGTTAATAATTACGCAAGTGGAGAAGATGTTTAAAGGAGCGAAACTCATGGAACCAAAAGTTGGCGTTATAATGGGAAGTTCAAGTGACTGGGAAACGATGAAACATGCTTGTGACATTTTGGAAGAACTGCAAGTACCTTATGAAAAACAAGTGGTATCTGCTCACCGTACACCAGATCTAATGTTTGAATATGCAGAAGGTGCACGTAGTCGAGGTATTCAAGTAATTATTGCAGGGGCAGGTGGTGCAGCACATTTACCAGGCATGGTAGCTGCGAAAACGACATTACCTGTAATTGGTGTGCCTGTACAATCCCGCGCATTAAATGGTCTTGATTCATTATTATCTATCGTACAAATGCCAGGTGGTGTGCCAGTAGCAACGGTTGCAATTGGTAAAGCAGGTGCAACAAATGCAGGATTGCTTGCAGCACAAATATTAGGTGCTTTTGATCACGACCTTGCTACAAAGCTTGAAGCGCGACGTGAAGCGACAAAAGCGCAGGTTTTAGAAAGCACAGGTGACTTGACGTGACAAAAATGATTTACCCTGGACAAACAATTGGTATTATCGGCGGTGGCCAACTTGGTCGCATGATGGCAGTAGCGGCGAAAGAAGCCGGCTATAAAATCGCGGTACTCGAACCTACGATGGATTCACCTTGTGGACAAGTGGCAGATATTCGCATTGTTGCCGCCTATGATGATGAGGGAGCATTGGAAGAACTAGCAGAAGTAAGTGATGTAATTACTTATGAATTTGAAAATATAGATTACGATGGTTTAAAGCGTCTTACACAAATTGCTTACGTTCCACAAGGCGCGGAACTTGTACGTATTACACAAAACCGTATTACAGAAAAACAAATGATTGTTGATGCGGGTTGTCCGGTAGCACCGTACATTGTCGCTACTACATATGAACAACTTCAAGAAAGCATTGTAGAAATCGGCTTCCCATGTATCGTGAAAACAGCAAGAGGCGGTTATGATGGGAAAGGTCAGCAGTTGTTGAAGTCTGCGGATGATTTACCGCTAGCAAAAGATTTATTTACACATTCACAATGTATTGCAGAGGGCTATGTTCCATTTACAAAAGAAATTTCCGTTATTGTTCAGCGCAATGGACATGGTGAAACATACTGCTTGCCAGTAGGTGAAAACGTACATGTGAACCACATTTTACATGAGACAATTGTGCCTGCAAGGATTGATACTAAAACGGCAGGGTTGGCAGAAAAGGCAGCTATGAATATTGCGGACCATTTACAATTAGTCGGTACATTGGCAGTAGAAATGTTCGTGCTTGAAGATGGTAGTGTTGTTATTAACGAATGTGCACCGCGCCCTCATAATTCAGGTCATTACTCAATAGAGGCGTGCAATATATCCCAATTTACACAGCATATCCGTGCTGTATGTGGCTGGCCTTTACGGAAGCCAAAGCTATGGGGACCATCGATTATGGTCAACGTGCTTGGTCAGCATGTCGTTTCGTTAACAAACTCTATTTCGAAATATCCTGATTGGTCTATACACCTTTACGGAAAATCAGAAGCAAAAGTAAACCGCAAAATGGGTCACGTAACAATTATGACAGATGATATAAATACAACAATAAAACAAATTAAGGATTCCGGTATTTGGCCGGAATAGAAGGAGAAAATTTATGATAGAACGCTATACACGTCCCGAAATGGGTGCCATTTGGACTGAAGAGAACAAGTTTAAGGCATGGTTGGAAGTAGAAATTTTAGCTTGTGAAGCATGGGCTGAAATCGGTGTAATTCCAAAAGAAGATGTTGTGAAACTACGTGCAAATGCATCATTTGATATGGATCGAATTTATGAAATCGAGCAGGAGACACGTCATGATGTTGTGGCGTTTACACGTGCAGTTTCAGAAATGCCAGCACTTGGTGATGAAAAGAAATGGGTTCACTACGGATTAACTTCTACGGACGTTGTAGATACAGCATTATCATATTTAATCAAACAGGCAAATGAAATTTTACGAAAAGATTTACATAATTTCATTGCTATCCTTACTGAAAAAGCAAAAGAGCACAAATATACAGTTATGATGGGTCGTACACACGGTGTGCATGCAGAACCAACTACATTTGGTTTAAAGCTTGCATTGTGGTTAGAAGAAATGCGCCGTAATTTAGTACGTTTTGAAGAAGCGGCAAACGTAATTGAAACAGGTAAAATGAGCGGTGCGGTAGGAACATATGCCAATATCGATCCGCGTGTTGAAGCTTATGTATGTAAGCATCTAGGCTTAGCTGCTGCACCAATATCTACACAAACATTGCAGCGTGACCGTCATGCACAATATTTTTCTACTTTAGCACTTATAGCAACATCAATTGAAAAGTTTGCAACAGAAATTCGAGGCTTACAAAAATCGGAGACTCGTGAAGTTGAAGAAGGCTTTGCAAAGGGACAAAAAGGTTCTTCGGCAATGCCGCATAAACGTAATCCTATTGGTTCTGAAAATATGACAGGTATGGCACGTCTAATGCGCGGCTATATGTTAACAGCTTTTGAAAACGTGTCATTATGGCATGAACGTGATATTTCGCACTCATCGGCGGAGCGTGTCATTATTCCTGATGCAACAATCACATTGAATTATATGTTAAATCGTTTCGGTAACATTCTTAAAAACTTAACAGTATTCCCTGAAAACATGAAACGCAATATGGAACGCACATTCGGTCTTATCTACTCACAACGGATCTTACTAGCTTTAATTGATAAAGGCTTATCGCGTGAGGAAGCGTACGATACGGTACAACCATTAACGGCACGTGCTTGGGATGAGCAAACTCAATTCCGTCCGCTTGTAGAGGCAAGTGAAAAAATCACTTCTTATCTATCAGCATCTGAAATTGAAGATTGCTTTGACTACAGCTACCATATTCAAAATGTTGATATGATTTTCGAACGTTTAGGTCTTAACTAATTAATCCATTAATCAGGGGGAATACGTGATGAACAAAGGTCAACTTTTGTACGAAGGAAAAGCAAAACGATTATATGAAACAGAAAATCCGGAAGTTCTTTTCGTTGAATATAAAGATAGTGCTACAGCATTTAATGGCGAGAAAAAAGCTAATATTGCTGGTAAGGGAAATTTAAATAATCAAATTACGACGCTAATTTTCGAGAAATTACAAGCTAACGGCATTGAGTCACACTTCGTTAAACGTCTTTCGGATAACGAGCAGCTTGTACGTAAAGTAGAAATTATTCCAATTGAAGTTGTGACACGAAATATCGCTGCAGGAAGCCTAGCGAAACGCCTGGGGTTTGAAGAGGGTATGGCGCTTAAACGTCCTATCGTTGAATTTTATTATAAAGACGATACGTTAGGCGACCCCCTTATTACGACGGAGCATATCGATGTGTTAGGCATTGCAACACTGGCGGAAGTAGAAGAATTATATAACGCAGCTCTGCATGTCAATGAAGTGCTAAGTCCAATCTTCGCTGCAGTTGGTGTAACATTAATCGATTTCAAATTAGAATTCGGTCGTGATAACAACGGCAATGTATTATTAGCCGATGAAATTTCACCAGACACTTGTCGTTTATGGGACACTAAGACAAATCAAAAGCTTGATAAAGACGTATTCCGCCGTGATTTAGGGAGTATTACTGAAGTATATGAAATTATTTTACAAAAACTTGGAGGCATTTAACTCATGAAGAAAGTCAAAATATATGTAACATTAAAAGAAAGTATTCTAGATCCACAAGGTTCAGCGGTTCAAGGCTCTTTACAAAAAATCGGTTACAACGAAGTATCTGACGTACGTATCGGTAAATATTTAGAAGTAACAATCAGCGATACTGACCGTGACGTTGACACAATCGTAAAAGAAATGTGTGAAAAAGTATTAACAAATACGGTTATCGAGAAGTACCGTTACGAAATCGAGGAGGCATAATACTATGAAATTTGCAGTACTCGTTTTCCCGGGGTCTAACTGTGATATCGACATGTATCATGCGATCAAGGACGAATTAGGTGAAGAAGTAGAATATGTGTGGCATACAGCTACTAGTTTAGAAGGTTTTGATGGGGTACTCGTTCCTGGTGGCTTCTCATATGGAGACTATTTACGTTGTGGTGCAATGGCAAACCAATCAAACATTATGACAGCATTAAAGGAGTTTGCAGGACAAGGCAAACCAGTGTTAGGTGTTTGTAACGGATTTCAGATTTTAACGGAGGCAGGTCTTTTACCAGGGGCGTTAATTCGAAACAAGAACCTGAAGTTCATGTGCCGTACCGTACAATTAAAAGTTGAAAATAACAACTCATTATTTACGAACCAGTATGAAGCTGGAGAAGTAATTAATATTCCAATAGCACATGGTGAAGGAAACTATTATTGTGACGAGGAAACTTTGACAGAACTTAAAGCGAATAACCAAATCGCATTCACATACGAAGGTGAAAATCCAAATGGTTCTTTAGCGGATATCGCAGGAATTATTAACAAAGAAGGCAACGTATTAGGTATGATGCCGCACCCAGAGCGTGCAGCAAACGAAATCGTTGGTGGCGCAGACGGTCTGAAATTATTTAAATCAATTGTGAAGCAGTGGAGGGAACAACATGTCAACAACTAAATTTGAGCCATCACCAGAGCAGATTAAAGAACAACGTCTATATGCGGACATGGGTATGACAGATGCAGAATTTGACTTAGCAATCGAAAAATTAGGACGCATTCCAAACTGGACAGAGACAGGTCTTTTCTCAGTTATGTGGTCTGAACATTGCTCTTATAAAAAATCAAAGCCTGTATTGCGTAAATTCCCAACAAAAGGTCCTCAAGTTTTACAAGGTCCTGGTGAAGGTGCAGGAATAGTTGATATCGGTGATGAACAAGCTGTTGTATTCAAAATGGAATCACATAACCACCCATCTGCAATTGAACCATACCAAGGCGCAGCAACTGGTGTAGGCGGAATTATTCGTGACGTATTCTCTATGGGTGCGCGTCCAATTGCCATGCTGAATTCTCTACGTTTTGGTGAGTTAAAATCAGCGCGCGGAAAATACTTGTTTGAAGAAGTAGTAGCAGGTATCGCGGGTTATGGTAACTGTATCGGTATCCCGACTGTAGGCGGCGAAATTGGTTTTGATCCTTGTTATGAAGGAAATCCGCTAGTAAACGCAATGTGTGTAGGGTTAATTGACCATAAGGATATCCAAAAAGGTGTTGCTGCAGGTGTAGGAAATACTGTAATGTACGTTGGTGCGAAAACAGGTCGTGACGGTATTCACGGTGCAACATTCTCTTCTGAAGAATTGACAGAAGATACTGAAGAAAGTCGTTCAGCAGTACAAGTTGGGGACCCATTCATGGAAAAATTACTTCTTGAAGCATGTTTGGAAGTTGTTAAATCGGATGCATTAGTAGGTATTCAAGATATGGGTGCAGCTGGTCTAACTTCATCTTCTGCAGAAATGGCTTCTAAAGCTGGTACTGGTGTAGAAATGAATCTGGACTTAGTTCCTCAACGCGAAACGAACATGACAGCTTACGAAATGATGTTATCTGAATCTCAAGAGCGTATGTTAATCGTTGTAAAAGCAGGCCGTGAAGAAGAAATTAAAGCAATTTTTGATAAATATGATTTAGATGCAGTAGCAGTAGGTCGTGTAACAGACGATAAAATGCTGCGCCTGATCCACAATGGCGAAGTAGTGGCGGAAGTACTTGCTGATGCACTTGCTGAAGATGCGCCGGTGTATAATATGCCAGATGCTGAGCCAGCTTATTTTGCTGAATATCAAGCAATGGAAAATGTAGAACCTAAAGTAGTAGATTACAAGGAAACATTAACTGCTTTATTAAAAGCACCAACAATCGCTTCGAAAGAGTGGGTGTATGATCAATATGACTATCAGGTTCGCACTAATACTGTAGTGGCACCTGGATCGGATGCTGCTGTATTACGTGTCCGTGGTACAAACAAAGGGTTAGCGATGACAACTGACTGTAACTCCCGCTACATTTATTTAGATCCAACAACAGGTGGTAAAATTGCTGTTGCTGAAGCAGCACGTAATATCGTATGTTCTGGTGGACAACCACTTGCAATTACTGACTGCCTGAACTTTGGTAACCCAGAAAGACCGGAAATTTTCTGGCAAATTCAAAAATCAGCAGACGGAATCGCAGAAGCTTGTTTAGCACTTGATGCACCGGTTATTGGTGGTAATGTATCGATGTATAACGAACGTTCAGGTGAAGCAGTTTACCCAACACCGACAATCGGTATGGTCGGTTTAGTAAAGGATTTAGCACATGTAACGACACAGGAAGTGAAAGCTGCCGGTGATGTTGTGTACTTAATTGGTGAAACGAAAACTGAGTTCGGTGGATCGGAACTACAAAAGTTAGTTGAAGGTGGTATTTCAGGTAAAGCACCATCAATTGATTTAACTGTAGAAGCAGCTCGTCAAAAAGCAATTTTAGAAGCGATTCAAGCGGGACTTGTACAATCTGCGCATGACGTTTCTGAAGGCGGAGTTGCCGTTGCATTAGCCGAAAAAACATTTGCAGCGAATGGTTTAGGTTTAGATATAACGATACCAGGTTCTGCGACGACAGCTTTATTTGCCGAATCACAATCCCGTTTTGTTTTAACAGTAAAAGAAGAAAATGCAGCGGCATTTGAAGCCTTTGTAAAAGATGCAACAAAAATTGGGTCAGTAACAGCTGACGCAACGATTAAAATTAACGGTGAAACTGGCTTACTTGTTGAAGGTACTGTGGAGGAATTCCGTTCTGCTTGGAAAGGAGCAATCCCATGCTTGCTGAAATCAGAGGCTTAAACGAAGAATGTGGCGTATTTGGCATTTGGGGCAACCAAGATGCAGCCCACTTAAGTTATTACGGTTTACACGCGTTGCAACATCGTGGACAAGAGGGAGCTGGTATCGTCACAACAGACGGTACTCAGCTTCAGGCTGTCCGTGGTGAAGGTCTTGTAAATGACGTGTTCAATGAAGATAAGTTACGTAAAGTTGTAGGGCATGCAGCAATTGCACATGTACGTTACGCAACTGCAGGCGGGAAAGGGCTGGAAAATGTTCAGCCACTATTGTTCCGGTCTTCAACAGGCTCACTAGCGATTGCACATAATGGTAACTTGGTGAATGCCACTCATTTAAAGCAATTTTTAGAGCGCTCTGGTAGTATTTTTAATTCTACATCTGATACAGAAGTAGTTGTTCATTTAATAAAAAAATCAAAGCATTCACCTTTCCGAGCGAAAATAAAGGAAGCTTTATCTTTATTAAAAGGAGCATTTTCAATAATTTTGCTGACAAATGATCAGATGATTGTGGCAAGAGACCGTAATGGTTTACGTCCGCTTTCATTAGGCAAGTTGGGCGATGCATACGTTGTTGCTTCTGAAACTTGCGCATTTGACTTAATTGGTGCGGAATACATTCGTGAAGTAGAGCCGGGAGAATTGTTGATTATTTCTAATAATGGTCTTGAAGTAGATAGCTATGTCGAAAAAGATAAACGAACTATGTGTGCAATGGAATATGTGTATCTAGCACGTCCCGATTCTAATATTGATGATGTTAATGTTCATATGGCTCGTAAACGTATGGGGAAAGAGCTTGCAAAAGAATGTGCTCATATTGAAGCCGATGTTATTACAGGGGTACCTGATTCATCCATTTCAGCGGCAATTGGCTTTTCTGAAGAAAGCGGAATTCCATATGAGCTTGGATTAATTAAGAACAGATATGTTGGACGTACATTTATCCAGCCTACTCAGGAGTTACGTGAGCGCGGTGTAAAGATGAAACTTTCACCTGTCGTACAAGTTGTTAAAGGAAAGCGTGTCATAATGGTTGACGATTCTATCGTACGCGGTACAACGTCTAAACGTATTGTTCGCATGCTAAAAGAAGCGGGCGCAGCTGAAGTACATGTCGTAATCTCTTCACCACCGATGACAGATCCATGCTATTACGGTATTGATACATCGACTCATGAGGAGCTCATTGCATCGAACCATAGTGTCGAGGAAATTCGTGAAGCAATTGAGGCGGATTCACTCACGTTTTTATCATTAGAAGGAATGGTACGTGCAACAAATCGTCCGTTTGAAGATGAAAATGGGGGTCTTTGCTTAGCGTGCTTTACAGGGAAATATCCGACAGAAATTTTCCCTGATACAGTATTGCCGCATGAAAAAGACTGTTAGAAATCAAGGAGGAGCATGGCATTATGTCAAAAGCATATGAGCAAGCAGGCGTTAATATAGAAGCAGGATATGAAGCAGTTAAGCGTATGAAGTCACATGTAGAGCGTACGAATCGTCTAGGTGTGATGGGGACATTCGGTGGTTTTGGCGGTATGTTTGATTTATCTGCACTGAACTTAAAAGAACCAGTTCTTATTTCAGGGACAGACGGGGTTGGGACAAAGCTAAAGCTGGCATTCATGGTTGATAAGCACGATACAATCGGTGTTGACTGTGTGGCAATGTGTGTAAATGATATTGTAGCCCAAGGTGCAGAGCCGCTTTATTTCCTCGACTATGTCGCTGTAGGAAAAGCAGTACCAGAAAAAATTGAGCAAATTGTTAAAGGGGTAGCAGATGGTTGTGTTCAGTCTGGTGCAGCTTTAATCGGTGGAGAGACTGCTGAAATGCCAGGTCTATATGAAGAGGACGAATATGACTTGGCTGGGTTTGCTGTAGGTGCCTGTGAGAAAGCAGATATCATTACAGGTGAGAAAATTACAGAAGGTGACGTATTAATTGGTCTAGCTTCTAGTGGTGTGCATTCAAATGGTTATTCATTAGTACGCAAAATTGTATTTGCAGATAATAATTTTGCGGTAGACGCTGTTGTTGAAGGTTATGAAGATCTTGGTCCAATCGGAGAAGCACTTTTAGTTCCTACAAAGCTATATGCAAAGCCTGTATTAGCGGCACTTAAATCTGCAGATGTACATGGCTGTGCACATGTTACAGGTGGAGGCTTCTATGAAAATCTACCACGTATGATGCCTGCAGGTTTAGCAACGCAAATTGACTTAGGTACTTGGCCGGTATTACGTATCTTTGATTTCTTGAAAGAAAAAGGTGCATTAGCGGACAAAGATTTATATAACGTGTTTAATATGGGGATTGGTTTTGTCATTGCCGTACCAGCAAGTGAAGCAGAAAAAGTAATCGCTGCAGTAGAGGCAGAAGGTGAAAAAGCTTACAAAATCGGTCATGTTGTAAAAGGGGAAGGCGTTATTTTCAACGGTGAGCATGACGGGAGTTTAGTGTAATGACAACGAAAATTGCCGTTTTTGCATCAGGAAGTGGCAGTAATTTTCAAGCGCTTGCTGAAAGTATTGCTAACGGAAAGCTTAATGCCGAAATCGGGCTTGTTGTAACAGACAAGCCTGGTGCCTACGTTGTCAAACGTGCACAAAGTTTAAATATTCCAGTAGCAGAGTTAGCACCAAAAAGCTTTGAAGATAAAGCTGCCTATGAAGCAAAAATTGTTAAATTACTAAAAGAAAAAAAGATTGAATGGGTCATTTTAGCGGGGTATATGCGCCTGATCGGTGAAACGCTTTTATCGGCTTATGAAAATCGTATTATTAATATCCATCCATCCTTACTGCCATCATTTCCAGGAAAAGATGCTATAGGTCAAGCGATGGAGCACGGTGTGAAAATTACAGGCGTTACCGTACACTACGTAGATGCGGGAATGGATACAGGCAAAATTATTGCACAGGGTGCCGTTGATGTTGTAGAGGGTGACCGTGAAGCAACAGAAAATCGTATCCATAAATTAGAACATTTACTTTATACAAAAACATTACAACAGTTATTTGAATCGTAATTTCGCCTGGGCTGCTCCTGTGAGGGCACTGCTCACCGAAAAAAATGAAAAATTGGAGGACCTAATCGTGACGAAACGTGCACTTATTAGTGTTTCAGATAAAAATGGTATTTTAGAATTTGCAAAAGAATTAGTAGCACTTGGCTATGAAGTACTTTCAACTGGAGGTACAAAAAATTTACTACAAGAAAACAATGTACCAGTTACAGCAGTTGATGAAGTAACAAAGTTTCCAGAGATTTTGGATGGACGTGTAAAAACGTTAAACCCTATGATTCACGGCGGTCTTCTTGGTAAATTTGATGAGCCAAGTCATGTTGCACAAATGGAAGAACACGGCATTGAGCCAATCGAAATTGTTTGTGTAAACCTTTATCCTTTCGTAGAAACGATTTCAAAGCCGAATGTTACTTGGGATGATGCGATAGAAAATATCGATATCGGAGGTCCAACAATGCTGCGTTCAGCAGCAAAAAATCATGATTATGTAACAGTAATCGTAGATAGCAACGACTATACTGCAGTACTTGAAGAATTAAAGGCAGATGGCAAAACAACATTAGAAACACGTCGTCGTTTAGCAGCAAAAGTTTTCCGTCATACTGCTGCATATGATTCGTATATTTCAAATCATTTAACAACAGCAATCGGGGAAGAGTTCCCTGAAAACTTAACGCTAACTTATGAACTAAAGCAAACATTGCGCTATGGTGAAAACCCTCACCAAAAGGCTGCTTTCTATGCAAAACGCCTAGGTTCGGATTTCTCGATTGCCTACGCGACACAATTGCATGGAAAAGAATTGTCATACAACAATATTCAGGACGCAAATGCTGCACTTCAAATTGTAAAAGAGTTTGAGATGCCGGCTGCTGTAGCTGTGAAGCATATGAATCCATGTGGTGTTGGTACAGGTGAAACAATCGAAGAAGCATTTAATAAAGCATATGAGGCAGATTCAACTTCAATTTTCGGTGGCATTATTGCATTAAATAAAGAAGTGGACGAAGCAACTGCTGAAAAATTATCTCGTATTTTCCTGGAAATCATTATTGCACCTTCATTCTCTAAAGAAGCACTACATATTTTAACGCAAAAGAAAAATATTCGCTTAGTAACAATTGATTTTGCACAAGAGAAGCAGGACCAATTCAATGTTGTAGCGGTTGAAGGTGGTTTACTCGTTCAGGAACCAGACCGTTTCGGCTTTGAAGAAGCAGATATTAAAGTCGTAACAGATCGTGAACCGACAGAGGAAGAATGGGAAGCATTAAAGCTTGGATGGTCAGTAGTAAAGCATGTAAAATCCAATGCGATTGTTGTTACGGACAAGCAAATGACGTTAGGTGTGGGCGCGGGGCAAATGAACCGTGTTGGAGCAGCTAAAATTGCATTTGAACAAGCTGGTGAAAAAGCACAAGGCGCGGCATTGGCATCGGATGCATTTTTCCCAATGGGAGATACAGTAGAAGCAGCAGCAAAAGCTGGCATCAAGGCAATCATTCAACCAGGCGGCTCGATTAAAGACCAAGAATCCATCGATGCTGCAAACAAATATGGTATCGCAATGGTATTTACAGGTGTACGTCATTTCAAACACTAATTTGTAACTTTATGTTTAAAACATTATATTCCATTTAATTTTAGTAGAGAAAATTGCGGATTTTCGTTATAATAGAATAAAGTTTCGCTAATGTTCTGGCCGGACGTTAGCAGAAGCGTTTGCAAATGCTTTATTCATTCTTCTTTCTGGCTGGGAGAGGGATGAATAAGACGATTGAGCGATTCTTGGCCGGGTCCTCATCGTAAAATAATTTATTAATAATGCATCGACTTTGGTCGGGAGATGCATTGTTAATAATAAAATGATCATTAATTGTAACAAGCACAGCACTACTTTTGGTCGGGTATCGCAGTGCGAATGACCATTAATGAAAAACGCTCGCCTAAAATTTGGCGGGCGTTTTTTTATATAATTTTTTAACTTCAAGCCCATTGATTTCCGTTTCGGTGGACGCTTTCTGCGGGCAGGGTCTAAGCCTGTAGTCTCAGGAGTCGCCGCCTGCACTACAATCAACTAGTTATACCTAATAAACTAAACTATTCATTTTAAAGGAGAGCTCATCATGAACATTCTTGTAATTGGTAGTGGCGGTCGTGAACATGCAATCGCTAAACAATTTAACAACGCACCATCTGTAGAAAAGGTTTTCGTAGCACCAGGTAATGATGGAATGAGGCAGGACGCAGAAGTCGTAGCAATCGATGCATTAGATTTTGCGGCACTTGCACTATTCGCCAAAGAAAATGATATCGCTCTAACTTTTGTAGGACCGGAACAGCCATTGGCAGAAGGAATTGTCGATTACTTCAATGAGCAAGGCTTAGTTATTTTTGGTCCAACTAAGGCCGCAGCAAAAATTGAAGGCTCTAAGTCTTATGCAAAAGATATTATGAACAAATATCAAATTCCGACAGCTGCACACGAAACGTTTACAGAAGCAGATAAAGCAGTTGCCTACATTAAAAAGCAAGGCGCCCCAATTGTTATTAAAGCAGATGGTTTAGCAGCTGGTAAAGGTGTTATTGTAGCGATGGAAGAACAGGAAGCAATTGAAGCAGTTGAGGATATGATCGGCAACCAGCGCTTTGGTGATTCATCGTCGCGCGTAGTAATTGAAGAGTACCTGGATGGCGAAGAATTCAGCTTTATGAGCTTCGTACATAAAGGGCAAATTTATCCAATGGTTATTGCACAAGATCATAAACGTGCATATGATGGCGACCGAGGTCCGAATACCGGAGGAATGGGTGCTTATTCGCCGGTCCCACAAATATCTGAGGATGTAGTAAAGGTTGCTTATGACACAATCGTTCAACCGACTGTACAAGCAATGGAGACAGAAGGTGTATCGTTTACAGGTATTTTGTATGCAGGATTAATTTTAACAGCAAAAGGTCCAAAGGTTATCGAATTTAATGCACGCTTTGGCGACCCGGAAACACAAGTTGTTCTTCCACGTATGGCATCTGACTTTGGTGAATTTATGATTAGCTTAATGAATGAAAAGCCGTTTGAGTTAAAGTGGAAAGATGAAGTGACGTTAGGGGTTGTAATAGCTGCTGAAGGCTATCCAGGCGATGTAGAAAAAGGAAATGCATTACCAGAGCTGTCCGATATTGACTTGCCAGTGTTCTATGCAGGCACAAAATTTGAAGATGGTCAATTTGTTGGTAATGGAGGGCGAGTGCTTTTAGTTGCCGCTGAAGCCGCAACATTAAAAGAAGCACAGGAAAAGGTCTATACAGAGCTCGCGAAAAAGCAATGGTCAAACTTCTTCTTCCGTCAGGATATTGGTTGGAGAACATTTAAATAATAATGGAGCTGTGCTAATGGTCAAATTGACTTTTAACACAGCTTTTTTTCGGGATTATTTTAAGGATTAATCATTAACTGGCATCATTTCATTCATTTGTTCGGAATTGGCCATTGCAACTACAGGACAATATTGATAATAACCTTCCGCGACCTTCATTGAACCGGCGAGAATCATCATACGTCCAACTGTACATTGAGGTTTACGGGCAATTCTACCGACACCGAATGCAGTCATAGCTACACCACACATCATACGTACAAAAGCATTTGTTTCAGAAATATTAGGGTTTAACATTAATAGCTCCTCCTTTTATTAGAAAATTTAAAAAATTATTCTGGAAACACTTTGCTTTATAAAAGTGCTATGATACGATTAATTCACAAAAGGAATATTGTAGCAAAAGCCTACATAAAGCAAAATATAATAGATTTAGTATGGTTTTTCCAAATGAAAAGATACTAAATTTTTGGGGGGAGTGTTTAAAATGCCAGAAATAAACTGGAAGTTAAATAATATTCGAAAGCATGTAGGTATCATTGATGGGCATGACGCTCCAAACCTGGTTTTAAGGAATGCAAAATATTTGCATAGTATACTTAAAACCTGGGTTTCCGGTAATATTTGGATTAGCGATGACCGTATTGTTTATGTAGGAAATCAAATGCCCATAAATCTTAATGGAACGGAAATTTTAGATTTATCAGGAAAGATTGTTGTACCGGGGTATATTGAGCCCCATGTGCACCCATTTCAATTATATAATCCTCATAGTTTTGCAGAGTTTTGTGCTCAATCAGGAACGACAGCATTTATTTCCGATAATATGACATTTGTCTCTTTATTTGAAAACAAGAAAGCGTTTTCTTTGATGGACGAGCTTGCAAAATTGCCATTCTCCTTTTATTGGTGGAGTCGCTTTGATTCACAGACAGAGCTTGAGAACGAAGGGGAGCTTTATTCGAATGCCTCGGTAATGGAATGGCTGGAACGTCATGACGTATTGCTTGGTGGAGAACTTACAGGATGGCCACGGGTAATGCACGGGGATAATCAAATGCTGTACTGGATTCAGAATGCCAAACATAAAGGGAAAAAGATTGAAGGACATTTACCAGGTGCTTCAGAAAAAACATTAGCAAAAATGAGATTATTCGGTGTAGATGGTGATCACGAATCAATGACAATAGAAGATATTGAAGCACGTTTACTTCATGGATATGCAGTTACACTTCGCTATTCGTCAATTCGCCCGGATTTACCTCAACTTTTAAAAGCAGTCGTTGATAAAGGCTATGAAATATTTGATCATTTAATGATGACAACAGATGGTTCTACACCAAGCTTCCATGAAGACGGTGTGATAGATAAATGTATTCGTGCAGCACTCGAAGCAGGAGTACGTCCGGTAGACGCGTATAATATGGCAAGTTATAACGTAGCCCGTTATTATAATATGACCAATTTACATGGACTCATTGCTACAGGACGCTATGCGAATTTAAATGTTCTAACAGATGAGTATTCACCAACACCTGAAGCAGTACTTTCAAAAGGTGTATGGTTAAAGCGTAATCATCAAGATACTAAGGTATTTCCATCCGTGGATTTGTCCGTTTTTGAGAGTTTGCAAATAGATTTTGATTTACATGAATCTGATTTTCAGTTTTCAATGCCTATAGGAATTGAAATGGTAAATGATGTGATAACAAAGCCATATAGTATAAAAAATCACGGATATAATATCTCATTATTTACTGAACATGACGAAAGCTATTTAATACTCGTAGACCGTAAAGGGAAATGGCGTATTAATACAATGATTAAAGGCTTTGCTACACATGTAAAAGGTTTTGCCTCCTCGTATTCAAATACGGGTGATATTATATTAATCGGAAAATCGATGCATGATATGCAGCATGCATTTAATGAATTAAAGAAAATGAATGGCGGTATTGTGCTTGTTGAAGATGGACAAGTTGTCACAAGCATACCGTTAAAGTTATCAGGTGCTGTGTATGATGGGGCAGTGGGAGATTTAATTCCGCTTGAACTAGCATTAAAAAGTGCATTAAAAAAACGTGGTTATAGTCATTCAGATGCGATTTATACATTACTATTTTTACAATCAACGCATTTGCCATATATTCGAATTACACCACGAGGCATTTTTGATGTCATGAAAAATACGGTCATGTTACCAGCTGTGATGCGATAGATGAAATGAGAGGAGTTAGCATGATGAAACGCAGTATATTGATATTAGCAATGTTAAGTATGGCCGTGATTACAGGATGTTCCAATAAAGAACAGGCAGAGGAAGGGCCAGTAGTTGAAATAGAAGAGCAGCAAGTGGAAGACCAGGAAAATATTATTGTGGCCGGTGCAGAAGTATTGCCTTTTATTACACCGTTTACAGGGGAGAGAGTAGCAGAAGAAGTTACAATGCGCCCAATTCTTGCAACGATTAACAACCATCCACAAGCACGCCCACAATCGGGTTTAGCACAGGCAGATGTTGTGTACGAGATGTTGGCAGAAGGGGATGTGACACGTTTTTTAGCGCTTTATCAATCCGAAATTCCTGAATCGATCGGACCGATCCGTAGTGCCCGTTCGTACTTCATTGATATTGCCAATGGATTAGATGCCTTTTATATTGCGCATGGTTATAGTCCAGAAGCAAAATCAATGCTTGAACGTAAGGTTGTAGAAAATATTAACGGAATGCATTATGACGGGACTTATTTTAAACGTTCTTCTGCACGCAAAGCACCTCACAACTCTTATATATCCGGTGACAACGTTCGTGCAGGAGCAGAAAAAGTAGGTGCTTCATTACTTTATCAGAAAAAAGTATCATATCCATTCTATGAAGCTGAAGATAATGTTAAAATAGGGACAACGGCTAATGAAGTATCGATGAAATATAATAATAGTGGTTCATTTAATAGTCAGTATGTATATAATGCAGACACAAATCGGTATACGAGATATTCAGCAAATACTGAAACAATCGATTATGAAACAAATGAATCTATCGAGTTAGCTAATATATTATTTTTTGAAATGCCGCACCGCATTATTGATAATGCAGGAAGACGTGATATTACAATTACTGGCGGAGGCAACGCCTACGTAGCCCAAGCGGGAATGGTACGGGAAGTTAAGTGGAAAAATGCAGATGGTTTGTTAATTGCTATTGAGGAAGATGGCTCTGAAGTAAAGTTAGTACAAGGGAAGACTTGGGTACATTTCGTACCATCATCTCCAGGTTTAGCAACATCTGTTATATATTCAGAGTAGAAAGGAAATGATGGGCTAAATGCAAATTGAAAAAATTCGCGGTCATCAAACGGAACAGCTATTTAAAGCGGTCCTGGAATTAAAAGATATCGAGGAATGCTATAAGTTTTTTGATGATTTATGCACGATCAGTGAAATCCAATCATTAGCACAGCGTTTCGAGGTTGCGCATTTATTACGTTTAAAGAAGACGTATGAAACAATTAAAAAGGAAACAGGTGCTTCGACAGCAACGATCTCCCGTGTACGCCGTTGCTTTGACTATGGAAATGACACTTATGATGAGATGTTGGGACGTCTTTATCCTGATGAAAAGCCATTTACACCAAAGTGATAAAGCTAACCAACAACTTCTTTCATAGTATGCGATTATGCTAAGATGAATGTTTAAATATGAGTAGCTTAAAGACTGAGTAGATTTTCTCGCTCAGTCTTTTATTATTTTTTATACATTCGTTATACTATTAGATAGTCGTAAATAATGAACTGACTTAAAATATAATTAGAAGAATTTAAAAGAATAGGTGGAAGAGAGAATGGATTACTTAAATTGGCGTCACGTGTTTAAATTAGACCCTGCGAAAGAAATTTCAGATGAAGCATTAGAGCTAATTTGCGAATCAGGTACAGATGTTATTTTGGTTGGCGGTACAGATGAGGTGACACTTGATGGTGTGCTGGACTTATTAGTACGTGTCCGTCGTTTTTCCGTGCCGGTTGCGCTTGAAATTTCAAATGTAGATAGTATTACTCCAGGTTATGACTATTATTTCATCCCATCTGTTTTAAATAGTCGTGATACAAAATGGGTGAAGGATTTACATCATGAAGCCATTAAAGAATACGGGGATGTTTTAATTTGGGAAGAGCTTGTTGCAGAGGGCTATTGTATATTAAATCCGGATTGTAAAGTAGCACAAGTGACAAATGCCAAAACGGATTTAACGGTAGAAGATGTAGTAGCATATGCTCGAATGGCAGAAAACTACTTTAAATTACCTATTTTCTATTTAGAATATAGTGGAGCATATGGCGATATTGAAATGGTAAAAGCTACAGCTGAAGTATTAGATAAAACAAAGCTATTTTATGGTGGTGGTATTACTTCTGTCGAGCAGGCGAAGGAAATGGCTGCACATGCTCATACAGTTGTTGTAGGCAACATTATTTATGACGACTTAAAAGCTGCATTAAAAACTGTACAAGCAGTGAAAAGCATCGTGAAGTAATATATAATAGGAACAAATGTTCTTTAGATAGGAAGGTGCAACATGGAGCACATAGCAAAAAACTTAATTGTCGGTATGAATCCGCAGCAGGCAGAAGCGGTGAAAACAACAGAAGGACCACTCCTTATTATGGCAGGGGCAGGATCAGGGAAAACACGCGTACTAACACATCGTATTGCGTATTTAGTCGTAGAGCGTGAAGTGTATCCGTCAAAAATTTTGGCAATTACATTTACGAATAAAGCAGCACGTGAAATGCGTGATCGAATCGATGGGATTTTAGGGACAGGTACAACAGAAAGTATGTGGGTATCAACATTCCACTCTATGTGTGTGCGTATTTTGCGCCGCAATATCGACCGTATTGGCTACTCGAAAAGCTTCTCTATTTTAGATAGCTCCGATCAGCTGACAGTAATAAAAAATATATTGAAGCAAGATAATATCGACCCGAAAAAGTACGATCCGCGTGCAATATTAAATACGATTAGCTCGGCAAAAAATGAATGTATTACAGTAGATGGCTTTGAAGCGAATATGAATCCGCATAATCCATTTGAAAAGATTGCTGCGCAAGTGTACAAAGGCTATCAAAAACGCCTAAAACAAAATCAAAGCCTCGATTTTGATGATTTAATTATGCTTACGATTCGTTTATTTAAAGAGGCGCCAGATGTGCTTGAATTTTATCAAAATAAATTCCAGTACATTCACGTGGATGAGTATCAGGATACAAATAAATCACAATATTTGCTCGTTCAAATGTTGGCAAAGAAGTTCCGCAATATTTGTGTTGTAGGGGACTCGGACCAATCGATTTATCGCTGGCGTGGTGCAGATATTACAAATATTCTTTCGTTTGAAAAGGATTATAAAGACGCAAAAGTGATTATGCTTGAGCAAAATTACCGTTCGACAAAACATATTTTACAAGCTGCAAACAGCGTTATTGAAAAAAATAAAGACCGCTATAAAAAAGTGCTACGAACAGATAACCCTGAAGGCGAAAAGATACAGCTATATAAAGCCGGTAATGAACAGGATGAGGCCCAATATGTTGTACGTACGATTCAGAAGCTCATGAAAGATGAGGGTTACAAGCTAGATGATTTTGCGATTTTATACCGAACAAATGCACAATCGCGTGTAATGGAGGATGTACTCGTAAAATCGAATATGAACTATCAAATTGTTGGTGGTACAAAGTTCTATGATAGAAAAGAGATTAAAGATTTACTGGCATACTTACGTTTAATTGCAAATAATGATGATGATTTGTCACTAGCTAGGATTATTAATGAACCTAAGCGTGCGATTGGAGCGACTTCGTTCGATAAAATGCTGTACTATGCGATGGAGCGCGACTGTTCAATTTTTGATGCTATGAGCGAGCTTGTGTTTATGGGGCTTTCGGGAAAAGCAGCCACTTCGGCCGAAAATTTCTATAATATGATTCATTCGTTAAGTGAACGTCAACAAGAATTATCGGTGACGGAAATTGTAGAAGAAGTGCTTGAAAAATCAGGTTACCGTCAAATGCTGAAGGCTGAAAAGTCAATTGAAGCGGAAAGCCGATTGGAAAATATTGAAGAGTTTTTAACTGTTACACAGGCATTCGAGGCACGCAGCGAAGATCAATCTTTAGTTGCCTTCTTAACAGACCTTGCCTTAATTGCAGATATTGATTCTTTGGATGAAGAAGAAAAGGCAAAAGGCACAATTATTTTAATGACGATGCATGCCGCAAAAGGATTGGAATTCCCAGTTGTCTTTATTATTGGGCTCGAGGAAAATATATTCCCGCACTCTCGATCGCTAGAAAGTGAAGACGAAATGGCAGAGGAAAGACGCTTAATGTATGTTGGTGCGACTCGAGCAGAACAGCGCCTTTACCTATCTTGCGCAGGCTCTCGTACGATCTTCGGCCGCACAGGCTACAATGCACCGTCACGTTTTTTACGCGAGATTGATGAAAATGTATTAGAGCAGGTTTCGAAAGCGAATACTACTTCTTATCGTGATGATTCATTGCCGTTTAAGTCTAATCGTTATGACCGTATGCCGAAACGTTCATTAGGAAGTGTGCAAACGCCTGCTTCCCAAACATCACGCCTAAATTCTACAGGTGGCGATAAGTTTAATTGGCAAGTTGGAGACAAAGCGTCCCACGGTAAATGGGGTATCGGAATGGTCGTTAGCGTGAAAGGCGAAGGAGATGGAATGGAGTTGGATATTGCGTTCCCTGCTCCAACTGGCATTAAGCGTTTGCTTGCAAAATTTGCACCGATAACGAAAGCTTAGGAGGAACTATTTTATGAATGAAATCGAACAAAGAATTGCGGAGCTAAACAAGCTGCTTCATGAATATGGCTATGCCTATTATGTACTGGATAAGCCACTCGTTGAAGATAGTGTATATGATCAGCTTTTACAGGAGCTAATCGCCTTAGAAGAAGCAAATCCGGAATTTATTTACCCAGATTCTCCTACGCAGCGTGTCGGTGGTACAATTTTAGAAGGCTTCAAAAAAGTGACGCATGAAACGGCGATGCTCAGTTTATCGAATGCATTTGATGAAGAAGGCTTACGCGATTTTGACCGGAAAATCAAACAGGCAATCGGACCAAACTATTCATACGTCTGTGAATTGAAAATTGATGGTTTGGCCATTTCTCTACGCTATGTAAATGGTGTATTTGTACAGGGCGCGACACGTGGTGATGGTTCTGTAGGAGAAGATATTACGGCAAACTTAAGAACGATCCGGGCAATTCCATTACGCTTAAAAGACCCTGTAACAGTTGAAGTACGCGGAGAAGCATATATGCCAAAAAAATCATTTGAAAAGTTAAATGAACGTCGTGCCGAAAATGATGAAGAACTGTTTGCAAACCCAAGGAACGCCGCGGCAGGTTCATTGCGTCAATTGGATCCGAAAATTGCTGCAAGTCGTAATTTATCAACGTTCATTTATGCGATTGGTGGCGATGGGGAAGCTTATGGAATTGATGGACATTGGGAAATGCTCGACTATTTAGAGCAACTCGGTTTCCCATCCAATAAAGAACGCGAGCATTGTGAAACAATTGAGGACGTTTTGGCGTTTATAGAAAAGTGGACAGAAGCGCGTCCTAATTTACCATATGAAATCGATGGTATCGTAATAAAAGTAAACCGCTATGCCCATCAAGATGAGCTTGGTTTTACCGCCAAATCTCCACGCTGGGCCATTGCATATAAATTCCCTGCAGAAGAAGTCGTAACAAAACTTCTGGATATCGAGCTTACAGTAGGTCGCACAGGCGTTATCACTCCTACTGCTATTTTAACGCCGGTCTTAGTTGCAGGTACTACAGTAAGCCGGGCTTCCTTGCACAATGAGGACCTCATTCGGGAAAAGGATATTCGTATAGGGGATACAGTCATCGTTCGAAAAGCAGGCGATATTATACCGCAAATTGTTGGGGTAATAGTAGAGCAACGCCCAGAGGATGCAGTTGAATACAAAATGCCAACACATTGTCCAGCCTGTAATGAAGAAGTTGTACGTATTGATACCGATGTAGCTCTTCGTTGTGTCAATCCACAATGTCCTGCACAAATCGCGGAAGGCGTGAAGCATTTCGTCTCACGTAATGCGATGAATATTGACGGATTAGGGGAAAAAGTTGTAGAGCAATTGCTTCGTGAAGGTTATATTGAGGATGTTGCTGGTTTATACGAATTGACAGTCGAGCAACTCATTCAGTTAGAGCGCATGGGTCAAAAATCTGCAACGAATTTAGTGGAGGCACTACTGCAGTCAAAGAATAATTCCCTGGAGCGATTACTGTTTGGTCTTGGTATACGTCATGTAGGCGAAAAGGCAGCTAAAATTTTAGCTGCACATTTTGAAACGATGGATGCCTTAATGCTGGCTACAGAAGACGAATTGAAAGATATTCATGAAATTGGCGATAAAATGGCCGAATCCATCGTTGCTTATTTTGCGAATGAGTCCGTGCAGCAGCTAATCGAGCGCTTAAAGGAATTTGGCCTGAATATGTCCTATAAAGGTAAAAAGATTGTGGTAGAAGCTGGGGCTAATCCTTTTGCGGGTAAAACAATTGTGCTGACAGGCAAACTTCAGCAATTGACACGTAACGAAGCAAAGGCGAAAATAGAACAGTTAGGTGGAATGGTTGCAGGAAGTGTAAGTAAAAAAACAGATCTTGTAATCGTCGGTGAAGATGCTGGCTCAAAGCTTGAAAAGGCTCAAAGCTTAGGCATAGAAATTTGGGATGAAGTGCGCCTAATCGAACAATTATTATAGTAAAGGGGACTTGTTCTCATGAAACGATATCGCTGGATACCTGCGATAATTGCAACTGTTCTGTTATCAGCGTGTGCGCCAAACATTACACCTGAAACAGAGTTGACACAAGAATCAGACACGGATCAAGCTGTTGAAACAACGATTATCCCGAATATGCAAATTAACGATAAATTTTATCGTATATTAATTCCTTATAAGGAAAGTGCAAGTCGAGGATTGGTCGTTTCCAATATTTTTACGAAATACGACATGAAAGAAGTCGAAACAGGTTTAATGCGTATTTCACAAAATCACTTTGATACGGAAAATTACTATTTTCAAGAAGGTCAATACTTAGATGAAACAACGTTGAAATACTGGTTGGCACGACCAAACCAAACGGAGGATAAAGGGCCTGAATACCAAGGGTTAAATCCTTCAAGTATTGATGAAGAAACTGGTGAGGAGATGGATCCTACCGTTAAAGCGACAGAAGCACCGGTGTATTTAGCACATATTATCGAACAGAATTATTTAACAAAAACAGATGACAATAAAGTGAAATTGGGCGGTGTATCGATTGGCTTAGCGCTAAATTCAATTTACTATTATCAAAAAGAACAGTACGGTGAGTTTTTCGAGCAGAAGATTCCGGATGATAAGTTGGAAGCAGAAGGCAAAAAAATTGCACAGGAAGTAATCAATCGTTTGCGTGCACGTTCAGAACTAGCCGATGTTCCTATCGTAATTGCTTTATTTAAACAGGCAGAGCGAAATGCGATTATACCAGGAACTTACACAGATTATAATTTTGTTGATAAAGGTACGACTGCCCTAGGTGATTGGGAAGGAATCGATGAAAGATATGTAACATTCCCAATGAGTTCACCAGATGATATTTATCGTGAACTTAATACAAACTTCCAAAACTTTAAGCAGGATGTCGACAAATACTTCTCAAATTTCACAAGTGTTTTCGCAACAGGTTTTTATCAAAATAAAAAAATCCAGAAGCTAGACATTGAAATTCCGATTCAGTTTTACGGTACAGCGGAAATTACCGGTTTTACACAATATCTGACGGCTCTCTTACTCAATCATTTACCGCTTGATCTGTATATTTCGGTAAGTATTACTTCGGTAAACGGTCCAGAAGTATTGATTATTAAAGAACCAAATGATGATAAACCATTTGTTCATATTTATGAGTAAAATTCAACGAAGAATACCATACTTTTAAAAGTGTGGTATTTTCATTTTTGTATAAAAAATCCACTTTATCACTTTAATGCGTTAATTTGGCGAAAAAACGTCCAAGGTTAGGGATTGTTTGCTCGATTTTTTCGCAAAGCTGTGATTTTTATTAGGAAAAATGGTATCATTATGGGCATGGTTTATGTAGAATCAGCGGGTGTCCGAAACAATCACTGACTCCACATATGGCCCCGGCAGATAATCCAGATTTTTTTAGTTTTTCGAATGTATTCAAAAATTCTGACACATATGCCGAGGCATATTTGATTCGATACTTTGGAGGTGTAATAAATGGCAAAAATATCAAAAGAAGAAGTAAAACACGTAGCGCACTTAGCTCGCCTTGCAATCACAGAAGAGGAAGCAGAGAAATTTGCTGAACAACTTGGAAAAATTACTGATTTTGCAGAGCAGTTAAATGAATTAGATACAACGAATGTAGAGCCGACTTCACATGTTTTACCTTTAGTGAACGTACTTCGTGAGGACGTAGCAAAAGAAGGCTTACCTCTTGAAAAAGTAATGCTAAACGTAAAAGAACAAGAAGAAGGTCAAATTAAAGTACCATCAATTATGGAGTAATAGGAGGAACCACTCGCATGACAGTATTTGAGCGCACATCAGCACAATTACAAGAGAGCTTAAAGTCGGGCGAACTTACAATTGCGGAATTAACAAAAGAAGCATTTGACCGCATTGAAAAGTTAGACGGCGATGTACAAGCATTCTTAGCATTAAATAAAGAACAAGCAACTGCTAAAGCGGCAGAATTAGATAAAGTTCCTTTTGAGGAGCGCGGTCCATTATTCGGTATGCCGATCGGGGTTAAGGATAATATCGTGACAGAAGGTTTAGAAACAACGTGTGCTTCTAAAATCTTGGAAGGCTTTATGCCAATTTACGATGCAACAATCGTTAAGAAATTACGCGATGCAGGTATGGTAACAGTTGGTAAATTAAATATGGACGAATTCGCAATGGGTTCTTCTAACGAAAACTCGGCTTATAAAACAACCAAAAACCCGTGGAATCTTTCACACGTGCCAGGTGGTTCTTCAGGCGCATCTGCAGCAGCAGTAGCAGCAGGCGAAGTACCATTCTCACTTGGTTCTGATACAGGTGGATCAATCCGTCAACCGGCAGCTTACTGTGGTGTTGTAGGAATGAAACCTACATATGGTCGTGTATCTCGCTTTGGTTTAGTTGCATTTGCATCTTCTTTAGATCAAATTGGACCAATTACACGTAATGTAACGGACAACGCATTATTACTTGAAGCAATCTCAGGTGTAGATGAAATGGATTCTACTTCTGCAGATGTGCCAGTACCGAATTATGCAGCTGCTTTAGACGGCAATATTAAAGGTTTAAAAATTGCTGTACCAAAAGAATTCCTTGGGGAAGGCGTTGGCGAAGCAGCAAAACAGTCAGTGCTTGATGCACTAGAAGTATTAAAAGGCTTAGGCGCAACAGTAGAAGAGGTATCTTTACCACATTCTAAATATGCGTTGGCAGCATACTACATTCTTTCATCATCTGAAGCTTCTTCTAACCTTTCACGTTTTGACGGTATTCGTTACGGTTACCGTTCAGAAAACGCTAAAAACTTATTGGAGCTATACAAACAATCTCGTGCTGAAGGTTTCGGCGATGAAGTAAAACGTCGTATCATGCTTGGTACTTATTCATTATCAGCAGGTACGTATGATGCATACTACAAAAAAGCACAACAAGCACGTACATTAATTAAAGCAGATTACGACAAAGTATTCGAAAACTATGACGTAATTATTGGACCTACAGCGCCAACACCTGCATTCGCAATCGGTGCTAACATTGATGATCCAATGACAATGTACGCAAACGATATTTTAACAATTCCAATTAACTTAGCTGGTGTACCAGCAATTTCAATTCCATGTGGTTTTGAAAATGACTTACCACTAGGATTACAAATTATCGGTAAACACTTCGATGAAGAAACACTTTACCGCGTAGCATATGCTTACGAGCAAAACACAGATTTCAATACAAAAACTCCAGCACTATGGGAGGTAAAATAAGATGAACTTTGAAACAGTCATTGGTTTAGAAATTCACGTTGAATTAAAAACGAATTCTAAAATCTTCTCGGCTTCCCCAAACCATTTCGGTGCAGAGCCAAATACAAATACGTCGGTAATTGATCTTGGATACCCAGGTGTTTTACCAGTATTAAATAAACAAGTAGTAGACTATGCAATCCGTGCTTCTTTAGCATTAAACATGGAAATCGAACAAGAAACTAAATTCGACCGCAAAAACTACTTCTATCCGGACAATCCGAAAGCTTACCAAATTTCACAATTTGATAAGCCAATCGGTAAAAACGGATGGGTTGAAATCGAAATTCCTGCTAAAGGCGACACACCAGGCTACAAAAAGAAAATCGGTATTACACGTCTTCATATGGAAGAAGATGCAGGTAAATTAACACACGCTGATGGTTATTCTTTAGTGGACTTAAACCGTCAAGGAACACCTCTTGTTGAGATTGTTTCTGAGCCGGATATCCGTACTCCGGATGAAGCATATGCATACCTTGAAAAAGTGAAGTCAATTATTCAATATTCAGGTGTATCAGATGTACGTATGGAAGAAGGTTCATTACGTTGTGATGCGAACATTTCGATTCGTCCATACGGCCAAGAAGAGTTCGGTACAAAAACAGAGCTGAAAAACTTAAACTCATTTAACTTCGTACGTCGTGGTTTAGAGCATGAGGAAGTTCGTCAGGAAGAAGTACTAATGTCAGGTGGCATTATTGAGCAAGAAACTCGCCGTTTCGATGAAAAGACAGGTAAAACTATTTTAATGCGTGTAAAAGAAGGAACAGATGATTACCGTTACTTCCCAGAGCCAGATTTAGTACGTCTTTCTATTTCTGATGAATGGGTAGAGCGTATCCGCCAGTCAATTCCTGAATTACCAGATGCACGTAAAGCACGTTACGTTTCTGAACTAGGCTTAACAGATTATGATGCAAACGTACTTGTGGTAAACAAAGAGATTTCAGATTTCTTTGATGCAACTGTAACGGCTGGTGCAGATGCAAAATTAACGGCAAACTGGTTAATGGGTGACGTATCTGCATACTTGAATTCAGAGCAAAAAGAGCTAAAAGATACAGCTTTAACACCAGAAAACTTAGCTGGTATGGTGAAATTAATTACAGACGGCACAATTTCTTCTAAAATCGCGAAAAAAGTATTCACTGAATTAGTTACTAACGGTGGCGATGCAGCGAAAATCGTGAAGGAAAAAGGGTTAGTTCAAATTTCTGATCCAGAAGTAATTCGAGGCTTCGTAACAACTGTTCTTGATAACGATGCAAAATCGGTAGCTGATTTCTTAGGCGGCAACGAACGTGCGATTAAAGCACTTTTAGGTCAAATTATGAAAGCTTCTAAAGGTCAGGCAAACCCACAATTAACAAATCAAATTTTAATGGAAGAAATTAATAAACGCTAATTTCTTCGTGTGAACGGCAGTCTATCTATAATAGACTGTCGTTTTTTTTATAGGAATTCACTTGATAAATTATAATCATAAGCTAATAATTGGAAATATAAAAAGTGAGGAAGAGGGAGGGATTTATTTTGGAAAAGACCTGGTGTGTGGGACCAATTCAAATTGTACGAGAACAACAAATAAACAAAGACCATTATGCGGTTATTGAAGGTAAAAAAATTGTCCAGTTTTGTGAAAAAGCCGGCTTACCTGAACAGATTGATTTTGTGGAAACAAAGGCTACCTATAAATTAATGCCAGGGATGATTGACCAGCATATCCACGGAATGTCAGGTGCAGATGTAATGGACGGAATGGAAAGTAGTCTTAATACCATTAGTAAAGCACTTGCCAAACATGGTGTGACCAGCTTTTTGGCAACAACGATGACAGCCGCAGTAAACCAAATTGAACATGTCGTACAAACGGTAGCTGATAACAAAAACTCAGTACAGGGTGCCAAAATCGTTGGTATTCATTTAGAAGGTCCATTCATTAATCCAGTTCAAAAGGGTGCACAGTCTGATCAATATATTATAAAGCCCTCTGCTGAAATTTTTGAAAAGCTTAATACATCCTCACAAAAACAAATAAAGCTCATAACATTTGCAGCGGAACTGGATGAAGGGGAAAAGCTTGCATCATACTTGAAAAATAATGACATTGTAGCATCCATCGGACATTCTAATGCGAAGTATGCCGAAACAAAGATTTTATTGGAGCAACAGCTAATTCAAAATGCTACTCACTTTTGCAATGGGATGAGGTCAATCCATCATCGTGAGCCAGGTCTGCAAGTAGCTTTATTGCAAAGTGACAGTAAGCTGGAGATTATTGCGGATGGAATACATATTCATCCAGACATGATTCGTTTTATATTTGATTCAATTGGTGAAGACCGAATGATATTAATTTCAGACAGTATGAGGGCGACTGAATTGGCGGATGGTATTTATGATTTAGGGGGACAGCAAGTTCGTGTAGAGAATGGGTTGTGTAAACTGGTAGAAAGTGATGCGCTTGCAGGAAGCACACTTAATTTAAATAAGGCAAGAAAAAACATGAAAGAATGGCTTCAACTATCAGACATGACACTGGCTAAGCTGACGGCAACAAATAGTGCAAAACTGTTAGGGTTATATGAACATAAAGGTTCAATTGAAATTGGTAAAGATGCTGATTTTTATATAGTAAATGAACAAGAGGATGTTGTAATGACTGTTTCAGAAGGAAAAGTAATTTTTGAGAACCTAAAGGGGGAGTAAAGGTGAATTTCATTAAAGGGGATGCTTTACACAATGACTTACAGCTAAAAAGGAGCTTTTTCAATTTGGCTGATGAAACGTTTAATCTAAAATTTGAACAATGGGATGAGCTTGGATATTGGAACGATACATATTGCCCCTATGCCTTTGAAGTGGATGGTGAAATAGCTTCAAATGTATCAACAAGTACGGGAATGATGGTTTTAGATGGCAAACAGTATGAGGCTGTTCAAATAGGGACTGTCATGACAAATCCAAAATTCCAAGGGAAAGGATTATCACGGCGGCTAATGGAAAAAGTAATGGAAGATCATGTGAATGCCAATATAATTTATTTATTTGCAAATAAATCAGTATTAGGTTTTTATCCGAAGTTTGGATTTGAAATGCGAACACAATCTACTTTTACATTGGATAAAAAAGATCTTGTATCCAATGAAACGGAAATAAACAAAATTAACATGGATGATAATATCGAAAGAAAGCTATTTTACAATACAACGATGAACCGTGTACCAATTAGCCGAAAAATGAGTATGGTTCAAAATGAAAGTATTGTTATGTTCCATGCATTGACGCAATATCGGGATTGTATCTACTATGTTCCAAAGTTCCGGGTATTTGTCATTTTAAAAGAATCAGCGCAGCATGTTGAGGTAATTGATGTAATTTCTAAAGAGCCTTTTGATTTGTTGGAAGTGTTGGGAAGCCTGCCAATTCAAACCTCGAAAATTAAACTGTGCTTTACGCCGGATGATTTAAAAATTCCTATTGTACAGGAAATGTTCATAGATGAGGGTGCCATGTTTGTGAAAAATCAAATAGATATCGACTATCCGAATAATTTACTGTATCCATATAGTGGTTTAGCATAATAAATGGAGGTCCGGAAAATGTTCCCCGGACCTCCATTTTGCGGTCAATTTAAGAAGTTTAGTCGGGCAAGTCGCCAAAACCAGTATGACCGTTTAATAATTTTGCGGTGACGTATAGAAGGCGCTTTTTTGCTTCACGGGCTATTGGTATTTCCTCTAAATCAAATCCGTGAATGCAGCCTTTGTAAATATCAAATTGAACGTCTATATGCGCCTGACGTAATTTATTAACAAACTCATAAACTTCCTCGTAAAAAAGATCATGGGTGCCGATGAAAGTATAGATTGGTGGAAGTCTTTCCACATTAGCGTATAAAGGTGATGCGTACGGAGGAATGATTTTCATATTGCCTAAATAAGCATCCCAACTGTGTCTGTTTTTTTCATTATTCCAAATAGCAGGTGAAGCAAACTTTTCATGAAATGGCCTCTCTTTTGCATCGAGCATCGGATACAATGGCAAAATCCCCGCTATTTGAGGTCCTTTTTCATCTCGTGCCTTTAATGCTACTGCCAATGCCAAGTTACCCCCAGCACTACCTCCGCTTACTATTATTTTGTTTGGATCAATATTTAGAGCGTTTGCATGTCTATAAATCCATGTTAGAGTTTCATAACTATCCTCCAATGCAGCAGGATAAGGATGCTCCGGGGCCAGACGATATTGTGGGATGAATACAACCGCTTGAAAGTTATGGACAAAGTCGATGACATAGGGAATACTGTCATCCGGATTGCCGAAAACCATTCCACCACCATGAAACCAAACAAAACATGGCATATTTTGTGCCGCTTGCTTCGGTTTTAAACAAATAACGCGTACATTATTAATCATCATTTCTTGCACTAAGCAATTTTCAGTCCGAAAATTTTGCTCGGAAAAATGGGTGAATGTACGATTCGCTATGAGTTCATGGAATGTACGTGCATTTTTTAAGCTTCGGTTAAATATTTCAGCCAGTTCAGGGTGTAGCCCTTTCATACTGATACCGCCTTCGACAACTTCCTTTTTTCGATTTTTGTAAATGAACGAAGCGAGAACTTCATTATTATTAAACTAAGAACACTGCCGACAAATAAAGGGATCGCACCTGGCATAATATTAAAAACAAAATATATAAAAATAATACTTATAGAATTCAAAACAACGGTGAAAGGCGAGGTAATGGTGAATAGAAACGCCTGTTTAATCATCGCAAAAAATGCTAAATCAAAATGTACATACACTGGAAAGAAGAAAAATAAAGTGCCAAAAATAATAAATGCCACAATAAAAGTTGGTATAAGGAGAATAGATAAAGATTCAAATGTATAAATGGCATAAAAGTCGATAGCTAAAATGAATAGAATACTATAGCTAATGATTGCATAGCCATTTCCTTTTAGCCATTCACTTTTATATACTTCCCAAAAAGTGTGCGTCATCGGTTTATCAATATCGAGCAGCAATTGTCTTGTAATCGTAAATAATGCAATCGTTGCTGGAAACAATCCAAAAATAAATAGTCCAATCGCGGAAAAAAACAACCATAAAAAGTTTAAGTATATTATTTTTAATAGTTTTACACCAAAACTATAAAAGCCGTCCCAAATTGACATAAAAATACCCCCTTATCCTTATTATAAGATAAAAAGTCAGAAAAATCGTTCAATTTAAATTAAGGACTTTTAATGGACTTGAGTTAATTCGATTTTTTTTGTAGTCTGAAAAAAATAGCGAATTTGCTATTTTATACAAATGAGAAAGAAAAAAGGGGGATGGGGTATGAGTATTTCAATTTTCAAAAAGTTTGGACTATTATTTCTAGTATTGGTACTTTCTGCTGTAATGGTTGCTTGTAGTGATGATGAAACTAATTCAACTGATACTAACACGACTACGGATAATGGAAGCGCTAACAGTGAGACAGAGGAATCTACAGGATTATCTGGAGAAATAACAGTGTGGGCACATCCATATACAGACGGTACGACAGGTGAAGGTGACATGTGGAAGACTTTCGCAGCTGACTTTGAGAGTGAAACAGGGGTAAAAGTAAACTTCGAACAAATTCCATGGGCTAACCGTGACCAAAAAATCCTGACAGCTTTAGCAGCAGGTCAAGGTCCGGACGTATTCTATGTAATCCCTGACCAAATGCCTCAATATGCAGAGCAACAATTAATTTTAGATATTTCACAATATGTGACAGATGAAGAATTAAGCGGATTTGTACCAACAGCGATCGAAGCAACAAGCTGGAAGGGCAAACAGTATGGTATGCCAATTCTTCAAACGGCTGAGTCTTTAGTTTATAATAAAGAAATTTTAACTGAGTTGGGCGTTGATGAAAACAGCCTTCCAACAACTTGGGATGAATTCAAAGCTTTAGCAGAAAAAGCAAAAGCAGCGGGCTACTATGCATTCTCATATGCAGGTGGCGGTTCGTTAAATAACACACTTTATCCATTCTTATGGCAAGCTGGCGGTAACGTAATTGATGAGAGTAATAATATTTTAATTAACAAGCCGGAAGCAGTTAAGTCATTTGAATTAATTAATGAAATGTATACAAAGGGCTGGATCCCTCAAGATTCAATTACAGCACTAGATCATGACTCCTTATACTTCGGTGGTAAGTTATTAGCTGTAAATGGCTCAGGTATTTCTGTAAACCGTTTATTAGCTGAAAAGCCATTTGATTTTGTCATTGCTCCACCATTAAAAGATGCTGAGCAGTTAACTTACGGTACTGTTGGAATGTTCGTAGGTTCTGCAATTTCCAAAAACCCGGAAGCGGCAGCAGAATTCATGAAATATGTAACAAACACTGAGAATCAACGTACGTTTAACAATATTACACAATATATTCCAACACGCGACGATGCGAAGGATATTTTTGACTCACAACCATACATGGCTCAATTAGCAGGCTACACTCAATATGCTAAGCCGGGTATTATTCACCCGGAAGGCCGTAACATAATGCCTGTAGTTCAAGCGGAAATTCAAGCAATGCTGGAAGGGAAACAATCTCCTCAAGAAGCTGCGGATAAGTCAGCGGAAGCAATTGATAAATTGATTAACAAATAGTTTAAAGGAGAGTTTGGTCTTAATGATCAAACTCTCTCATTACTTCAAGTACAGAAAGGGTGAGGCATGTGACCTCTACAACTTCTAAACAATCACTTAGTGCACGAATAAAGAGAGAATTAAATAAAAATTTATTAGTCTATATCGTACTCATTCCAGTTATCATTCACTTCATCATATTTCAAGTTTATCCATTTGCTCTTAGCTTCTATTTAACTTTTCATGATTGGAAAATAATTGGCGACCCTGAATTTGTTGGATTAAAGCATTGGAAAAATCTATTTGATGATGAAATCGCATGGAAAGCAATATGGAATACTGTTAAGTTTTCCGTCTACTATATACTGCCGACAATGGCACTTGGCCTAATTTTGGCACTAATTATTAATTCGGGCATTAAGTTTTCAGGCTTCTTTAAAGGGTTATTTTTCTTGCCGGTTGTTACATCATTCGTAATTATTGCAGGTATTTGGGGATGGTTATTCCGTGGTACTGAAGATGGCTTTATTAACTATTTAATTGGTTTTGTCGGCATTGATCCACAGCTGTTTTTATCAAGTTCGTCCCAGGCACTCCTTGTTTTGGCAGGTTTAAGTATTTTTAAAGTGGCTGGTACGACAATGATTTATTACTATGCGGGCTTACAATCGATCGACCGTCAATTGTATGAGGCAGCACGAATCGATGGTGCAAACTCGTGGAAAATGTTTTGGAGTGTTACGTTCCCAATGCTAAAGCCGATACACTTTTACGTTGCAATTACAACAACAATTGGTTCATTTCAAATTTTCGATTCGGCGTTCCTATTGACGAATGGTGGACCAAACTATTCAACGACTACAATTGTGTATTACTTATACCACCAAGGATTTACAAGCTTAAATTTGAGCTATGCTGCTGTTTTATCGTATGTATTGTTCTTTATCATTTTAATTATCTCGTTAATTCAACGTAAATACATTGGGAAAGACCCAAATTATTATTAAGCTGGTGCGGGGAGGAGCAGACAAATGAAAAAAGTAATCTCTTATACAGCATTAGCAATATTAGCAATCGTTTTTATTATGCCATTTATTATTATGGTTTTCGGATCATTAAAAGAAGTCAAGCAGGCACAAATTGATCCGCTGTTTTGGCTACCTACCAATCCATCGATTCAAAACTATATTACGATTTTTTCAAATGGAATTTTTTTACGATGGATTTGGAACTCTATCGTTATTACCGTAATTCCCGTTATGACTCAAATGATTTTTGCAGCCCTATTAGGTTATATATTTGCGAAAAAGCAATTTTGGGGAAAAGAAGCGATTTTTTGGACTTTTATGGCGGTTATCATGATTCCTCAACAGCTATTTATAATTCCCAAATATATTATGTTCGCTGATTTCGGTTGGATAAATACATATTGGGCATTAATTGTACCTGAATTATGGGCAATTATGGGTGTATTTTTAGTACGACAATTTTTACAGGGAATACCGAAGGATTTGGAGGAGGCTGCCTATATTGATGGGGCAAATGACTGGCAGATTTTCTTCAAGATTATTTTGCCACTATCATTTCCGGTTGTTGCGACAGTCGGTACCTTTGCCTTTATTTCAAATTGGAATGACTTATTCCAACCATTGATTTATTTAACTAATGAGAAGATGTTCCCGGTGACAGTCGGTCTTGCTTCAATGCTCGGAAAAGAAGGGAACTTCGGTGTAGAAATGGCAGGAGCAACAATTTCATTTATACCGACGTTTTTAATATTTATCTTTTTCCAGCGTTATTTTACAGAAGGAATTACGATGTCAGGTATTAAGTAGGGGGCTGCCATGAAGATAGGAATTATTGGAACAGACTCATCTCATGCTATTGCCTTTAGTAAACGACTAATAAATAAAGGTCATGAAATATTTGCTTATCGAGGTGGTTCTTTAATTGAGTTAAGCAGTACAAGGATTGAAAGAATCTCGGGACAATTATGTGAAAACGGTATTCTATTTATCGATTCATTACAAGAACTGTCACAGATTTGTGATGCATTTATCATTACATCAGTTGATGCATCACAGCACTTTGAACAATTTAAAGAGTTGTCAGATACAAAAAAGCCTGTTTTCATAGATAAACCATTGGCAAAAAATTATGAGCAGGCTGTTGCAATAATAGAGCATGCCAACAAACAGGGCATTCCTATAATGAGCTGTTCAGCCTTAAGGTTTGCAGAAGAAATTCAACAGGCAAAATCTAAAAGTAATATTGAGGCAGTGGATATAATCGCACCACTGCCGATGCCAAGGGATTTAGATTATTTCTACTATGGCATACATGCAGTCGAAATGATTAGTGCCTTAAAGGAAACCGGAATAGAAGACATAACTGTTACAGTATGTGAACAGTGGCACTTTATCACTCTTACATTTAAAGATGGTACAGTGTCTACGATTCGCGGTTACTTACAGCATCGTAATAGTTTTCAATTTGTGACACACACCCATCAACAAAGTGAATGGTATGAAATTAGTGAAGGTAATGTTCAATTTTACGATTACCTGATTGATGCAATTGAACAGTTTTTTATATTGCGGGAAAGTCCAATTAATCCGGAAGAGACTTTGCAAATTATTAGGGTACTGGAACAGATGACAAAGACGGCTGGAAAGGGTTATTGATTTTTTAGATCCTCCAAAAACTGAATGTAATAGATGCGCCTAGGACGACCGCGGTGGGCTACTTTTTCCTCGCCGATAATATCAACTAGTCCAGCATCCAACCATTTAAGTAATATCCGGTTGGCACTGCGCAGAGTTATATTCAACGTTTGCGCAAGTTCATCGGCAGTATAAACAAGTTTTTGATGCTTCATTATACGACCCATTAATTTGGAGATATAAGAAGCTGACATCCCGGCTTTTTCTGCACGCTCCAGTAATTTCAAATCTGTAATTACTAGAGGATACTGTTCGTAGTTAATGAAAACTGTCGTGTCTATTGGTCCGATTACACTATTATCTTCGCGCACAATATAGCAGAGATTTGGTCCATTTTCATTTGCCTGGTATAGTGCCTGTTTTGCGTGACGACCGGAGTCATAGGCGTTAATACCAAATCCAATTCCGATTGTGCAATTGATTTGCAGCTCTTCTTTAAATCGAGAAAGTAATGGCAGGTGCTTGTAGCCGAGTGTTTCACGCTCAAGCTGTCCCCTAGTTGTAATAAAGCTATATTGCAATGGGTTGAGCATGATTAAATGTCCATCCAACTGCTGTGTAAAATAGTGCAATATTTGTTCTACTTTGGATTGCACTTGTTTAGTAAACGGTTCAAATTGAATAATGCCATATACAATCTGACTTTCTTTATTTTGTCGTCCTTTGGAGGCTAAAAGCACGCGTTCAAAAGCAACGATCATCTCTTGTTTTGTCGGGATTAAATAGCGGCACTCTATATTACGTTCACATAAGGATATATAGACGGAGGCAATGGTAGTAATAGGGAACGCACCTTGCTCAGCATGTTTTGTATGTGCATCCACTATTTCATCAATCGTTTCGCCTGTTGAGTAAACAAAATCAATTTCTTGCTGTAATTGATGTGTAATCGATAAAATGTCACTTTGCTGCATTAAGTCGAAACAATATTGCTTTTGTACATTTTGTAATTGATGGGTTAATAGTAATTCGTATAGGCGAATTGCTCTACTATTAATTTGATAAAGAGGCAGTGATGAGTCATAAAGCTTTAGCTGTTGAAAAATATAAGGATCGGCGACGACCAGCATTTCATATTCATAAATAAATCGCTGTAGTTCGTCCGTCATTGAAAAATCATGAATTATAAAATAATGTGGTTGGATATTTGGGAATCCACGTAATGTTTCTCTAATTGTGTCCTGCAAAATTTTGGGAACAATAATTCCTATTAAACTTTGTGAGGTATACGGTGTGTGATTATTCATTATGTCTTGGCCTCCAAAAATCCATAGTATAATAATTTTACAGAAATTTGTTAGAATATTCAAATTAAAAAGAGGTGATCACTATGCAAACGGTTCAACAATTAGAAGAATTTATGACAAAACCATCTGCAGCATTGGTAGAGGATATTAAAAAAATTGATGGAGATATATTGATTCTGGGAATAGCAGGAAAGATGGGTCCTACTTTAGCTAGAATGGCTAAGCGCGCGGCCGATGAAGCAGGTATTGAGAAGCGAATTATCGGCGTAGCTAGATTTTCAAATAAAGAGATGAAAGAGGAACTGGAAAGAGCAGGGATAGAGACGATTACTTGCGACTTATTGGATGAAGAGCAACTGGCTCAGCTTCCGAATATTCCTAATGTTATTTTCATGGCAGGTAATAAATTTGGAACAGTAAATAATGAACACTTCACATGGGCGATGAATACTTACGTACCAGGTCGTGTTGCAGATAAATATAAAGACTCTAATATTGTTGTATTTTCTTCTGGTAACATCTATCCATTTACTCCTGTTGCAGCAGGTAACTGTGGAGAGGATGTTACGCCCATTCCTGTTGGTGAATATGCAATGTCTACATTAGGGAGAGAGCGTATCTTTTCAAACTTTTCCAACCGATTTCAGACAAAAATGCTCATGTTCCGGCTAAATTATGCCATTGATCTACGATACGGGGTTCTATTGGAAATTGCAAAATCGGTTTACAATAATGAGCCAGTCGATGTCACGATGGGCAGTGTCAATGTAATTTGGCAGGGAGATGCCAACGAATACGCTATTCGTTCTTTATTGCACTGTGAATCCCCTGTGAAAATACTGAATGTTACAGGACCGGAAACATTATCTGTCCGCTGGTTAGCGAAAGAATTTGCAGCACGTTTTAATAAGGAAGCTAAAATAATCGGGGTTGAACAGGATACGGCTCTGTTAAACACTGCTGCCCATGCACATAGATTATTTGGTTATCCAAGAGTATCTATAGAGCAAATGTTGGACTTAGTTGCGAATTGGGTAAATTTAGATGGAACAACACTAAATAAACCAACGCACTTCCAAGAGAGAAAAGGGGCGTTTTAAATGAATGAGGCTGCAAAAAAAGCATTATTTGATGGTGCCTTTATTCCAGCGCACCCATTGGCATTAAATGAGGATAAATCATTGGATGAAGTAAGTCAGCGTGCTTTGACGAAATATTATATTGCAGCAGGAGTGGGAGGCTTAGCTGTTGGAGTGCATACGACACAGTTTGAGATTCGCGATCCGCAATTCAATTTGTATGAGCGCGTACTTTCCTTAGCGATAGATGAGATGAGAAAAGCGAATGTACCTGAATCTTTTATTAAGATAGGTGGTGTTTGCGGTCCTGTAGAGCAGGCTGTGAATGAAGCAGGCATCCTAAAGAAGCTTGGCTATGATTTAGCATTGTTAAGTATGGGAGGCTTGCAGGCGCAGTCGGAAGCACAACTGCTGGAGCGAACGAGAGAAGTGGCCAAAATTATACCTGTAGTGGGCTTCTATTTACAACAATCAGTTGGTGGACGTGTATTAACGTATGATTTTTGGCGGGAACTAGCAAATATTGAAAATGTCTATGCAATTAAGATGGCACCTTTTAATCGTTATCAAACGCTCGATGTTGTTCGCGCAGTATGCAATAGTAGTCGTCGAAATGAAATCGCACTCTATACAGGTAATGATGATAATATCATCGTCGATTTGTTAACAGAATACGAATTTAATATAAATGGTGCAAGCGTTAAAAAACGAATTGTTGGTGGTCTATTAGGGCATTGGTCGGTATGGGCAAAAACAGCTGTCCAATATTTTGAAGACATAAAAGCAATTAGGGATAACGTACAAATAGATACAATCTGGTTTACAAAGGCAATTGAGGTAACGGATGCAAATGCCGCTTTCTTTGACCCAGCTCATGCCTTTAAAGGAAGCATAGCAGGAATAAATGAAGTATTGACTAGACAAGGTTTGTTGAAAGGCAATTGGTGTTTGGCGGATCATGAAGTGCTAAGTGCAGGACAGGCAGAAGAAATTACGCGTGTTTATGAAATGTACCCACATTTACATGACGATGCATTTGTTAAACAAAATTTAGCAGAGTGGAAATCAGGTGAGGAATGTGAAAGCTTTACAAGCCCATGATGGAGTTGCGAAATTAGTAGAAATACAATCTCCCGAGCTTTTTGCTACAGGAGTATTAGTTGAAACTATCTATACTGCTGTTTCTCCAGGAACGGAGCGGCTATTGATAGAAGGAAGCAAGGGTGGCGTACGTCAACTTGGCTATAGCGCGGTTGGTAAGGTGAAGGATATTGGCCAAAGCGTTAAGGCTATACAAGTAGGAGATATTGTTGCATGCTACGGTGCACCTTATGTTGGGCATATGGAACAACTTGTAGTACCGGAAACATTGGTTGTTAAGTGCTCTGCAGATGTATTACCGCAGCATGCAGCGTTTGCAGCACACGGGACGATTGCCATACACGCTATAAGACAAGGGCAGTTGCAGTTTGGTGAATCAGTTGTAGTTATTGGATTAGGTGTACTTGGACAAATGATTGCAAAAATTTGTGCAGCGGCAAGCTATGATGTAATTTGCTATGAGCCAAATGAAAAACGGGCAGAAATGCTAAAGTATACACCTGGCATTGAGGTTTTTTCAGATTTAATGGAGATGGATCAGCATATCACAACCTTTACAAACGGGCATGGCGTAGATGCTGTACTCTTATGTGCTGGCGACAAGCATTCCGAAACAACTCCACGTAGTTTGGAGTGGGTTCGAAAGCAGGGAAGAATTGTTATTGTCGGGGATGTGGAACCGCAATTCAATCGAGAACAGTTGTTTATAAAAGAAGCAATAGTAACCATCTCACGGGCTGGTGGACCTGGTCGTTATGATGCTCGATACGAAAAAGAGGCAATTGACTATCCATATCATTATGTTCGTTGGACAGAAGGACGTAATTTAGCAGCCTATATTCGTTTATTAGAACGAAAGTCGATAGATGTTTCTGACTTTGTACAAATGCAAATCCCTTTTAAAAATTCAGCGGATGTATATGACATGTTGGAAAATAGTGAGGCATTAACAGCCATTATTGAATATTTAGGAGGGAATTAAAATGTTAAAGGTTGGTGTAATTGGCGGGGGCTCGATTTCGGAGTTTCATTTAAGACCTTACTTTGAGCATCCCAATGTAGAGATTATTGCAATCTGTGATACGAATGAAGTAAGACTGCAGGGCTTAGGAAAAAAATATTTAGTAAAAAATTTATATACAGAAGTAGGCGAATTTCTAGCGAATGAGCAAATTGATGCAGTGAGTATTTGCACTTGGAATAATTCACATGCAGATATTGCCATACAGGCGCTTCAAAAAAACAAGCATGTGCTTCTTGAAAAACCAATGAGTCTCAATCTAGAAGAGGCTTATGCAGTGGAAGCTGCAGTAAAAGAATCGAAAAAGATTCTACAAGTCGGCAATGTACGCCGCTTTGGAACGAATGTAAAAGTACTAAAAAAATTTATCGATGCGGGCGAACTAGGAGAAATCTATTATGCAAAAGCTTCATGCCTGCGTCGTTTAGGAAATCCGGGTGGTTGGTTCAGTGATATATCCAAGTCAGGTGGCGGACCTTTAATAGATTTAGGAACGCATATGATAGACCTTTGCTGGTATTTAATGGGGAAACCAAAGCCGGTGTCGGTTTCGGGTAATACGTACAGGAAACTGGGTAATCGCGCACATATTGAAAATTTGTCCTTTTATAAGGCGGCTGATTATAATGCCGAGCACAATGATGTTGAAGATTTAGCCAATGGACTTATTCGCTTTGAAAATGGAGCCTCTCTATTTGTGGATGTTAGTTTTACATTGCACTCAAAACAGGATGAAATATCGGTAAAGCTGTACGGTGAAAATGGTGGTGCAGAAGTAGAGCCTGAGTTGACGATTATAAAGGAGCAGCATGAAACAATTTTAAATATTACACCACAAATCGATTTACTGAGTTTCGATTTTGCTGGCTCATTTGTAAATGAAATCAACCATTTTATTGATTGTTGTATTAATAACGTCCAGCCAATTTCGCCAGTAAGTGATGGAGTTGAAGTAACGAAAATGTTGCTGGCTATTTATGAATCAGCAGCGACAAACCGAGAAATCAAATTGTAGGTGATAACATGGTGAAAATAGTATTGGAAAAAGATCAGCAGCTACTAACACATTCTCCGCTGTATCGCTTTACAACCGAGAATAGTGAAGAACCAAATGTCGTAACAATTTTGCAGCAGCCTTCAGCAGAAGCATATCAACCGTTCTCAATATCGAAAAAACAAGGGAACATCTATTTTGATTTATGGTCTTATTCATTTGCCATTCAACTAAAGCAAGTACTGCAAGCGCACGATACTGTAAAAGGTGTACTTCGATTGCGGAGAACGACTAATAAGTTCTCATATATAAAAGAAGATATCCTTGCCTTGTCAGAATGGTTTGGGGATGTTCGAAATGTGACAGTTCGTTCGAATAAAGGCGGCGAAATGCATTATACAATCGTTCTATGTGAATTTGGGGATTCCATTATGGCTCATTTGGAATATAAATCAGGTAATGCCCGTATTGAATTTGAGTGGAGCAGTCATCTGCATATTGTAGAGTTTGATAGTTTGCAAATGAGCAGTGACAAGGATAATAATCGAAACCTATTTAAAAATATTGATGCAATTGTTCAGTTTGCTATTATGTGGAATGAATATTATGACGAAAAGCTTAGCACGATACAGCAGCTCCTGCAAAGAGGTGAACAATAATGAACATTGGCATTATGAGTTTTGCACATATCCATGCAACGAGCTATGCATCGGCAATTCAACGTATTCCGGATACGAAGTTAACAGCTATTTACGATACTGATACAAAAAGAGGCAAAGAAGCAAGCGCGGAGTATGATGTACCTTTTTTTGCTGATATGGACTTGTTTTTGGCAGAGAACATAGACGTAGTTCTTATCTGCAGTGAAAATGTGCTCCATAAAGAAATGGTAATTGCTGCTGCAAAGTCAAAAAAGCATATTTTATGTGAGAAGCCAATTGCAACAAATGTTGAAGATGCAAAAGAGATGATTGAAGTTAGCAAGGAAAACGGTGTGCATCTTTCAATAGCCTATCCAGTTCGTTACAGTGCACCGATTTGTGACCTGAAAGTAGCAATAGATGCAGGTGAGCTTGGTGAAATTGTAGCAATAAGGTCTACTAACAGGGGGCAAAATCCTGGTGGCTGGTTTGTTGATGAGCAGTTGGCAGGTGGTGGCGCAGTATTGGATCATACTGTGCACATGGTTGATATTATGCGCTGGTATATGAATAGTGAAGCAAAAGAAATAACGGCATTTGCGAATAATTATTTTACCGAGCTTAAAACAGATGATGCAGGGATTATGACAATTATATTCGATAATGGTGTGATTGCTTCACACGATGCAAGCTGGTCACGGTTCCCGCAATTTCCGACATGGGGTGACGTGATGATTGAAGTCATCGGTACGAAAGCAACACGTAAAGTGGATGTATTTAGTGAAAATCTTCACCTTTATGGCAAGGGTAATAAGTCGCTTACACATCTATATAGCGGAAATGATACCGATTTTGACTTGATCGTCGATTTCCTAAAAGCAATTCGGCATGGAGAAAAGCCGCTTATCTCCGGTTACGATGGCTTGAAATCTTTAGAAATCGCATTAGCTGCCTACGAATCTAATACTAGAAAGCAAGCGGTGAAACTATAAAAAATGCAAAGGGTACTCACAATGAGTATCCTTTTTATTCAACCGGTAAGCAACCGATGAAAGGAATCGATGCAGATGAACTACCAACAGTTTGAAAATGAAATTGAACAATTTGCATTTGAGGAACTAAAATGCTTCTATACAGGTGAAACTCCTGTCCTTTTTGAATATTTCGATACGCCGAAAAGCGGTGTTGAATTTGAAATTATTCAGACAGAAGAAAGTTATGTGATTCGTGGAAATACAAGCCGATCCTTATTGTATGGAGTGTATAAACTAATCGAAAAAATAGAGGGCATTGTATTTTTTGATTTATATCTACCTAAAAAAATTGTTGCTCAAGGGATTACGGGTACTTATGAAGGAAATCCGAAGTTTGCTCGTCGTGGAAATGTATTCGAAACAATTGATGATATTCCGTTTCTCAAAAGTATGCTGGATGTGGGAACTAAAAATGGTCTGAATGAGGCATTCTTTACATTTTTCCTATGGGATGAGGTTAAGGAAGTGCTATTGCCGGAAATAAGAAAACGCGGAATTGATGTTACGTTAGGCGGGCACAGTTTACGCTATCTAGTAGCTAAGGCGAATGGTGCGACTGTTTCAGGAAAGTCAGCGGCAGATGGAGCGGTAAATGATTTAATCGGTGAGGAAACTGAATTTACAGCAGCAAATGCGATTAAAAACCACGACTTTCTACAAGATGAAAAAGCACAGCAGGCAGTCATTCAAATCATTGTGTCTTATTGCAAGGCTGAGCCTGTTATTCGAAGAATTTCATTGTGGCCGGAAGATGTAGGCGCAAAAGGTGAAGATGCAAAACTATTTTTAACACAATATATTGCATTTACTGAAAAGCTTCAGGAAGCATTGGTGATGGCGAATTTACAGGTTGAGGTAGAGCATATTGTTTATAATGCTGGTCTGAGTTGGGAAATGCTTGAGCGCAAAGGACATCAAGTGAGTTCTGCAAATGTGCTATATGCGTATTGGGGACGGGACTATTCGCAAAACTTTACTTCACAGATAGATCAGCGTGCATGGGATAGTCTGCTGGACTGGCGGAGTGCAACAGACAAACAAGTAACGGTTTTTGAATATTACAGTGACCATTTTATGTTAAGTGAGCTATTTCCGTTATTATTCAACCGATTAGCAATGGACACAGAACGTTATAAGGAAATCGGCTGTAATGGGATGGTTAATTTAGTCGTTCCATTGCATAAAGTAGCAAAGGCACAACCACATATGGAACATTACGATTACCAGCAGTATCAGCAATTGAATAATATCGTATTTGCACGCTCGCTATGGGAAGGGGTGGAAACGGTTTTCTATTTGATGTCGCCATCAATGCAGCAGCTTTCCGGGAAAATTGAAGGGCTCTTTGCACAAATTAGTCAGTATAATGCCACCTTCTTTCCTAATCGTGTCGTTGAGGCAAAAAATTCAAAGTGCAAATCCGAAGTTTTGGAATTACTGAATGCAATGGAGCAATTGCTGCAACAGGAACAAATTGAAGAACCGCTTCAGCAATATGTTGAAGCATTACAGCAAGTGGTGAATGCTACGAAGTTACGTTGGGAGGCTTTATAGATGTGGGAATCGGTTTACTATTACCGTAAGAAAGAAAAGAGACAACAGCACTATAAGCAGGACGTGTTAATTTACGGAGCTACACCAGCAGGCATTACAGCGGCAATTACATTAAAAAAGAATGGCCATAGTGTGCGTATTGCCGAGTGCAGCCGCTTTATCGGAGGTATGACGACTAGTGGACTGGGAGCGACTGATTTAGGGGCAGAACAGGCGCTTGGTGGTTTAGCAAAGCAATTTTATGATGAGATAGCACAGCACTATGGAATGGAAAAATGCGTCCGTTTTGAACCACATGTGGCTGAGCGTATTTTTAAAACATGGCTACAAGAGCAGGAGATTAATGTTCAAACCGAACAATTTATTGAGTCGGCTGTATTGGAAAATCAAAGTATTCAGCAAGTCCGAATGACAGATGGAGCTACCTATGAAGCAAAGCAGTTTATTGATGCAAGCTATGAAGGGGATTTGTTGGCACACGCAGGTGTTGAATACATTGTCGGAAGAGAAGCAAGCACAGTGTATAAGGAGATTTACAATGGTGTTCAATTTGGTACACAACACCATAAATTTGAAAGTTTTATTGATCCATATATAGAAGAGGGGAATCCAGCAAGCGGGCTATTATCTGGTATTTCAGAAGAATATGTGACAGAGCATAACGGTGCAGGTGATCATCGTATTCAAGCCTATAATTTCCGAATGTGTTTAACGAAGGAAGAAAAAGTACCTTTCCCTAAACCTCATGGATATGAGCGCGATTATTATGCTTTGCTGCTACGCTATATAAAGGCAGGACATTGGGATGCAATGAAGTTACATACACCTTTGATGAATGGAAAGACGGATTTAAACAACCACGGGGCATTTTCAACGGATTTTATCGGGATGAATTATGCATTCCCTGATGCGGATTATGAATCAAGGGAAGAAATATACCAGCAGCATGTTACGTATGTCGCAGGATTATTGTATTTCCTTGCCAATGATGAGGAGGTACCGTCCGTTATTCAAGAAGAAGTAAGGCAGTGGGGATTGGCGGCAGATGAATTCACCGATACAGACAACTGGCCGCGGCAACTTTATATTCGTGAAGCACGGCGAATGATAGGCGAATATGTAATGACTGAACACCATGCGCTACAGCGGGAAATTTGCGAACAACCGATTGCTGTCGCATCATTTCATATGGATTCACATAATTGTCGTCGTGTTGTTGTCAATGGGCGAGTAATGAATGAAGGCGATATTCAAGTGCCGGTTAAACCATTTATGATTGATCTGCGGGCACTTTTGCCGAAAAAAGAGCACTGTACTAATTTAATTGTTCCTGTGTGCTTAAGTGCCTCTCATATTGCATATGGCTCCATCCGTATGGAACCAATCTTTATGATGCTCGGACAAGTAGCAGGTGCTGCAACAGCTTCGGCGATAGTGGAAAGTAAGGCTGTGCAGGACATTTCGTATGAACAATTAAAACAGCAGCTAATCGAGCAAGGGCACGTTGTGGAATGGGACGAAAGCTATGTTGATGACCCGTTACGTCGAATGGAAGAAACATTTGGGGGGAAGTAAAATGCTAAAGTCAGTAACAAAGGAATATCACAAGGAAATCCTGGATTTATGGAATACGTGTTTACCTGATTTTAGGCTGACAGATCGCTTGCTTGAACAGAATACGTGGCAATCGCCATATGTTTTACACGAAGGAAGCGCACTAAAGGAAGTGGACGGTAAAGTTGTTGGTGTGGTCATTGCAAAAATGTGGCATGAAACACATGGTATTTCTTTAAATATGGAACATGGCTGGATTCAAATGTTGCTTGTGCACCCGGATTACCGTCAGCAGGAAATTGGAACGGAGCTTTATAAATTTGCAGAACAGGCACTTTTGAAAAATGGTGTGAAAAAAATACAAATCGGTGGGGATTTAGGGCACTTATTATGTGGAGTCCCGCTTGCACATCAGGCAGGTGTGGCGTTTGCAGAAATGTTTGGCTTTAAACAAGTTGTTGAAAGTGTAGATTTCACAAAATCGATTACTGAACCACTATCCCTTCCAGAAAAAGACAATGTCGAATTTGTTCTATTAGAGAAGGATGAGCAACAGCAGTTATTGGAGTTTATGGAACAATCGTTTCCAGGGCGTTGGACATTTGAGGCATATGATTATTTTGCCCAAGGTGGTACCGGGAGAGATTATGTCGTTGTGAAATGGGAAGGCAAGATTGTTGGCTTCTGTCGAATAAATGATGAACTCAGCGCCTGGAAAGGACCGAATTACAACTGGGCAGAGCAGTTTGACCAATTAGGCGGTATTGGTCCATTAGGGGTAAATGAGGATTACAGAAAGTATGGATTAGGAAGAGCCGTAATCGAAGCAGCAGAATTTTATTTACAACAGCGCGGTAAAAAGACATTCTTTATTGACTGGACAGATTTAATCGCCTTTTATGAAAAACTAGGCTATACGGTTTGGAAAAACTACGGAATTTTTGTAAAGCAGGTGGACTGAATGTGGATTTTAAGTGCTGATATCGGTGGAACAAAATTAGCACTTGCTTTATCGAAGCAAGAACAGCCGGAGCAATTAGTAAAACAAATGGAAGTAAAGAGCCCCCAGCAATCTGAACCTTTATTTGATGCGATTATTTCAGGTTTTAATGAGCTTCTTGCAGGAGAAGATGGGCATATTGTAAAAGTTGCGGTTGGATTACCAGGTATATTGGATTTACATCAGGGACTTGTAGTACATCAGCAAAATTTACCTTGGCGTAACTTTCCGCTCGTTCAAAAACTTCAAGAGGTGTATCCACAAGCTCATATTATTATGGAAACGGACATGATGACTGCAGCTAACGGTGAATATAAAATCCGCCGTTTTGAAAAAGAAACATTTATTTACGTAACAGTGAGTACAGGAATTGCCTGCTGTATGATACATGATGGACAATTTATGAGAGGTGCCGGAGTTCCAGGCGAAATCGGCTTTTCGCTATCAAGCTCGGGGGACTTTTTTGAAGATGTATGTGCTGGACCAGGATTATTAAAGATTTTACAGCACCATACTAAAGAAGAGAGGACATTGCCTGAGTTTTTTGCCCGTTATTACAAGCAGGATGAACTTATCGTGCCACTTATTCATGAATGGCAACGGGAAATTGCTCAAAAGATTCATAGTTTCATCCTTTTAGTAGATCCCCATGTCATTGTACTCGGTGGTGGAATTATGAATCATCAACCGCAAATTGTGGAGGAAATTTCTCATTTGGTCGATCAGTATTTTAGTTTGCCATTTTTTGAACATAAAAAAGGTCGAGTACAAGCGAGCTTAAATAAAGGCAATGCGGGTTTGATTGGTGCAGCATTGCTTTAAACTATAGAAGAAGCATTCAGAAAATCCGAATGCTTCTTTTTATAGTTGTATTACTTAACGAATACGGATTTCTGTCGCTGGATCGAAGAAGTGGGCCTTTGCCAAGTTGAAGTTAAGTGGAAGCTCCTGCCCCATAGCAACATCCGCATCCGCATGAATTTTACCGACAAATTGCTGATCGGCGATTGTTGCATAAACAATCATTTCCGCACCGGTTAATTCACTAACTTGTACTTTAGTTGTTACAAGGGTACTTGAATCCTGTTTATTGCCATCGTTAATATCCTCTGGACGAATTCCTAGTATAATTTCGCGGTTTACATAGTTTTGATCTTTCAATATTTTCAGCTTTTCGTCCGGAATTCGGACTTTCTCATTAGCAATTTCGAAATAGTCACCTACTACATTACCACGGAGGAAATTCATAGCTGGAGAACCAATAAATCCACCGACAAATACGTTTTCAGGTGTATCATATACTTCACGTGGAATACCGATTTGCTGAATAATGCCATCCTTCATTACGACAATACGTGAGGCCATAGTCATCGCTTCTGTTTGGTCATGGGTTACATAAATAGTTGTTGTGTTTAAACGATAGTGGAGCTTCGTAATTTCAGAACGCATTTGGACACGAAGTTTTGCATCCAGGTTCGATAAAGGCTCATCCATTAAAAACAGCTTTGCATCACGAACAATTGCACGCCCTAATGCAACACGCTGACGTTGCCCTCCAGAAAGGGATTTTGGCTTTTTATCCAATAAGTCCGTTAACCCTAAAATGGCAGCAGCTTCACGTACTTTAACATCGATTTGCTCTTTTGAAAATTTACGCAGCTTTAAGCCAAACGCCATATTGTCGTAAACATTCATATGGGGGTATAGCGCATAGTTTTGGAAAACCATTGCAATATCGCGGTCTTTCGGTTCTACTTCATTGACTCGTTTGCCGTCTATACGTAACTCACCATCTGATATCGATTCAAGACCAGCAACCATCCGCAATGTTGTAGATTTCCCGCATCCTGATGGACCGACAAGAACTAAAAATTCACCGGGTTCAACCTTTAAATGAAAATTTTCAACGGCTACATAGCCATCTGGATAACGTTTTACAAGATGATCAAAATCTAACATAAAAACCAGTCCCCCCTTTTTTCATATTATAAAAGATTAGAAGTGAACTGCCTTTGTGCAATGTGCTTAATATTTTCATGAATATTTCGTCAATTTTTGCAATTGGGCCGCTAAATAGGCTAATAGCAAGTCTTCATTGCGCCTTAAATCCAAAGCTGTCTCTTCTGAATAACGCTGTACTCGATATAATAATGTATTGCGATGGATATGTAATTCTTTCGCGGCCGAGGACATGTTTCCATTATGGATGAATAATGTTGTAATGGTAGTGATCATCTCTTCATTTAAATCAGTGAGCAATGTAAGTTTTAAGTACTGCTGTATCGGCGTGTTCAGATAAAGTGGCAGTAAGCTTTGAAAGCTTTCCGTAAATGTATAAATCGTTTGGTATTGCAGATTTTGAATGGATTGGAATATTTTTTGTTCTGACTTAAAGGATGTATGGAGCATTTCAGTAACCGGAAGTATTTGCCCTATAAAAAGTTGTCCATGCAAATAAAAATCATTTTCCAGTATTGCTAGAAATCCTTCTAGTTCTTCCAAAGAATAGTCTTTAAATAAAATAATCCAAAATGTATCAGAAGAAACTTCAAGTAAATAAGCATCGTGCATAAAGAACAGCTCAACCGCATCTCTTAATTGATGCGCATCTTTCTTTGCGTGATATTGTAAAATGCGAACGGAAGAATAGGGGGTCTCCTTAGGAACTATCCCTTGCGTCAATAAAAGTAGCCAAGGGTCAACTTGCTCAGTACATTCAGTGTAAAAATGTTTCAGGTATAGGGAATCTCGTACTGTTATTTCACTTTTAGCGATTTCATACCAACATGTATTAGTAGAATCATAAAAAATAGACGTTGCAAAATTTTGGCGTGTCGGATATATGTGATGTATTTTTAGGGAAGGAAATAGTTGTGCAAGTTGCATAGTAAAGCCTCCTTTTATACAAAATTAAGCATAGAAAAAGCGAATTTAGTAGAGAATATAACTAAATACGCTTTTATTGTATCATTTTATTATCAATAATTATCGAATTGTTACCGCTGTACCTGTAGCGACACACATCATCATGCCTTCACGCAGTGTTTCAAAGTCAAGATCTACAGCGATAATGGCATTTGCACCCATACTACGTGCACGATCAGTCATTTCCTGAATGGCAATTTTACGACCTTCCGCCAATTTATCTTCATATGAGGCACTTCGACCACCGACAATATCCGTAACAGATGCGAAAATATCCCGTACGATATTAGCTCCCATTATTGCTTCACCGGATACAATGCCATGATACGTTTCGATTGATTTACCTTCAATCGTATTTGTTGTAACAACTAACATAAAAGCACTCCTTTAATTGTAATGGTTACTTATACGAGGAAGAATCATAAAAGGTTTCGTTGATCGTAGAAAATTAAAAACGGCATGCATCTTTCAAAATGCATACCGTTCTGCTACTATTTGTGTTCTTCTTTTAAAATACGTTGAGTTTCATTGAATTCTTCTTCAATTTCTGAATTTGGCTTATAAGTTAGTAAACTTACAACAACTGCTACTACAAGACACGCAATAAATCCTGGAACGATTTCATAGAGCATGCTCTTTAAGCTTTCTGTACGCCCCCAAACAAATACAACAGCCGCACCAGCAACCATACCAGCAAGTGCACCATAATTTGTAAGCCTGCGCCAGAATAATGAAAGTAAAATGATCGGACCGAATGCAGCACCGAAGCCTGCCCATGCAAATGAAACTAAGTCTAAAATTGTGCGTTCTGGATTCCATGCTACAATTGCAGCAAAAATCGATACGAAAAGTACAGCAACACGTCCTAAAAATACGTAATGTTTATCTGTCGCAGTTTTGTTAAATAGAGCTTTATAAATATCCTCAATAAGTGCTGAAGAAGTTACGATCAGTTGCGAAGAAATTGTACTCATAACTGCTGCTAAAATTGCCGCAAGAACAATACCGGCAATGAACGGGTGGAATAAAATTTGCCCTAATACGATAAATACCGTTTCAGCATCTTTTAATTCTGTACCTTGTTGCTGGAAGTAGGCAACACCGACTAATGCTGTTGCAAGCGCGCCTAGTAAACTGAAAATCATCCAGCCAATTCCGATACGTCGGGCGCTTTTCGTCTCTTTTACAGATGTAATCGCCATAAAGCGCACAATAATATGTGGCTGACCGAAATAACCAAGTCCCCAGGCAAGTGAAGAAATTATGGCCGCTGCCGTTGCAGTAGAAGGAAGAAGGCTCAACATCTCCGGGTCTACCGCTTTAATTGATTCAATTGTTTCACCTAGACCACCTGTTAAGAAAATACCGAATGCAGGAACGGCGATTAATGTAATAACCATAATAATTCCTTGGATAACATCTGTATAACTAACAGCTAAAAAACCGCCAAATAAAGTATAGGCAACTACTACAGCCGAGACGAAAATAAGTCCTGTATGATAATCCATTCCGAATGAACTTTCAAAAAACTTACCACCAGAAACCATCCCTGATGATACGTAAAATGTAAAGAATACTAAAATAATAATACCTGAAGCAATACGCAATAGTTTTGTATTATCACGTAAACGATTATCAAGATAACTTGGTATTGTAATCGAATCCTTAGTTACTTGTGTATAAACACGTAAGCGAGGTGCTACGAGTAACCAGTTTAAATAAGCACCGATTGTTAAACCGATAGCAATCCAGGCCTCTACTAATCCTGATAAATAAATTGCACCAGGTAGCCCCATTAATAGCCAGGCGGACATATCAGCCGCACCAGCACTTAATGCAGTTACAGCCGCACCAAGTCCACGACCACCTAACATATAATCCGTTAAGTTGCTCGTTTTACGGAACGCATACCATCCAATTCCGAGCATGGCTACCATGTAAATAATAATGGCTAATAATTGATAACTGTAATCAGACATAAAAGCAGCTCCTTTATAGATAAATTTTTAATAATTTCAGCATACAACACTAGGAAATACCGTCAATGCATTATAATTTGGCGTCTCCGCTAACTATTTCTTCCTTTTTGTTAAGCGACCTGCTAAAAAAGCACCAGTAGCGACTGCTAAAATAGTATTCGTCTTTTTAGTGAATACTTGCTTTGTAACTAGTGAAAGATTTTGAGGGCGCTCAGCTAAACGGCGCATAAAATAGCCGTACCAGTCATTACCAAAAGGAACGTATGTACAGAAGTTATACCCTTCTTTAGCTAGACTTAGTTGCATTTCTTTGCGGAAACCGTACAGCATTTGGAATTCAAACTTTTCATAAGGTATATTATGTTGTGCAACAAATTGTCTGACGTGATTAATAACATTATGATCATGTGTTGCAATAGAAGTAAATTTGCCATGTAGTAAATGATATTCAATTTGCTCGATAAATTTGCGGTCAATATCGGTTTTATTTTGGTATGCGACCGACTCATCTTCTTTGTAGGCCCCTTTTACAAGACGTAAACGGTAATCCTTATAGCGTTCTACATTTTCATCCGATTCAAAGAAGTATGCCTGAATAACTGTTCCTACATTGTCATATTGTGCATGAATTTTCTCCAAAAGTTCAAATGATGGATGTAAGCGTGCATAGTTCTCCATATCGAAGTTAACAAATATTTGATATTCGTTTGCCAGTGAAACAATTTCCATTAAGTTTTCATAGCAGAATTCATAATCAATATCCAATCCGAGCTGTGATGGTTTTAACGAAATATGTGCATCTAGATTTTCACTATGGATACGCTCTATTACAGCTAAAATTTGTTCTTTAGCAGCTAATGCAGCCGATCTTTCAAAAACAAATTCTCCAAGATTATCCACTGTGCAGGAAATTCCTTGCGCATTTAACTGCTTAATACTCGCAACTACCTCATCGATATTTGTACCTGCAACGACACTTTGCGCCCCGAACTTAAAACCATACTTTTGGGCTGCGGAATTTAATGTCTGATTCTCGGAAAGTGCGATAAAAAAGTCCTTTAATGACATTTTGATTAATCCTCCTAAGTGAAAAAATTATTTTATTGTTATTGAGGAGAGTATAAAACAAAATATTCAAAAAAGGAAATGGAATTTGAGTAAATAAATGTTTGTAAGAAGAAAAAGTGAGGAATATCAAGGAGTTTTATACAAAAAAACTTTCGTGGTATATCTTTATTAGACGTAATTATGCTATAAAATACATGAATTTAATTTGGTGCATTATAATATTGCATCCTCGAACCAAAAAAGAAAGACCTAGTAAATAAGGTCTTTCGATTGGTAAAAAATATAAAATTTTTCCATGTATATTAACTACTTGCGCTTCAGCCGATACTGAAGACCTTGTCGGTGTATGCCCAACGCTTTTGCTGTTTGTGATATATTGCCATTATTTAGCTGTAATGCATGGGCAATATAATGGTCTTCTACTTTGCGCATATATTCATCAAGTGGCTGTATATTTTTTTGGGAAAAATCGAACAATGTTTGCTGCTCTGATATAACAGGCTCGGCTTGTTTAAGTTTCCACTTGAAATATGCCGGAATATGTATAAGCTCAACATATTCCTCCGTTGTGAGTAATGCGCTAATATCATCAAGCAATACTTCAAGCTCTTTTAAATTTCCTGGCCAATCATAATTCAGGAAAATTTCCTCAACATCAGGGGCTAACCCTTTCACCGAAATCCCGTATGCAATCCGTCGACGAGCAAAATAATCATCAACGAACGGCTTAATATCTTCACGACGATCACGCAATGCTGGCACTTGAATCGTTAAATTAGAAAATAAATAATATAAATTTTTGGAGAGGCTCCCTTGGTGAATTAAATCAATCGGGTCTTCTCCGATGCTCGCAATAAAAACATGATTACGATCGGTATGTTGTTCAAGAAGCTCCACAATACGGTTTTGTGCTTCGTCCGATAAAAATTCAATTCGTTCAGCAAAAAAAGTATAATTTTTTTCTAACGCAATATATTTTTCGATTTGCGCCAACAATGTATCTTCATTGCGTCGGCAAATAAGTGTTATGAAACGTTCATTTTTTTCGGAAAGTTCATGGTGAATGCCTTCTGCAATCATATCCTTACCTGTCCCGGATTCCCCGACAAGCATGACTGGAATGCGACCGTAAGCGGCAATTTTAGCCTGCTGAATTACTTGCTTCATCGATTTTGAAACGGCAGTAATGATATCGAAAGTTAAAGGAGCCCCATAACGGCTTAATGGACGATCCATTAAAAACTCCTGTTGTGTAATGTCATGGGAAAATTGAATGGCGATTTTTGTACCATCATTTAGGGTATAGGGATAATAGTCATTCATCATCGTGACTTCTTCACCGCGAGCATTCCAGAATGTTTGCTTAACATGTTTATATCCCTGACCCGAGGCTAACACTTTTTGCAGCATATTTTCCTCTAGATTAAAGTCGAGTGATTGGGATAAAAAGCGTTGTGTAATTTGGTCAAGTGATTCTCCAGTGAGTTCGCGCATCTTTTTGTTATAAACGATGACACGTCCACTTTCATCAATGGCACAAAGGCCGGTTTCTATTTTTTCAATCATAAATTCAAAGACACTAGTAAGGTCTACCTGATTCATACGTTGTAACCCCCTTCATTTTATTTTAACATGAGTCTGTTATTGTGAGATAATTTGTGTAATTCCGAAAAAATAATTGATTTAAGCATTATTATATTGCATAATTCAAATTAAGTAACACAATATGATGCAAAATAATTTTGCACTTAATATCGGAGGTAATGATAAATGATTAAATACAAACATGAACCATTTACAGATTTCTCGGTAGAAGAAAACAAGCAGGCGTATTTAGAAGCTTTAAATAAAGTAGAGTCACAACTTGGTGCAGACTATCCACTAATTATTGGTGGTGAACGCATTACTACAGAAGATAAAATTGTCTCATATAACCCAGCAAAGAAAACGGAAGTCATTGGATCGGTTTCAAAAGCGTCCAAGGATCTAGCGGAAAAAGCTATGCAGGAAGCAGATAAGGCTTTCAAATCGTGGAAAAAAGTAAAACCAGAAATCCGCGCAGACGTATTATTTAAAGCGGCAACAATTATTCGACGACGCAAGCACGAGTTTTCGGCATGGTTAACGAAAGAAGCGGGTAAGCCTTGGAATGAAGCGGATGCAGATACTGCAGAAGCAATCGATTTCCTAGAATACTATGGTCGCCAAATGCTAGAAATGAAAGATGGTCGAAAAGTAGAAAGCCGTCCTAATGAATACAACCGTTACGACTATATTCCACTAGGTATCGGAATTGTCATCTCACCATGGAATTTCCCATTCGCAATTATGGCGGGTACAACGGTAGCTGCTGTTGTAACAGGAAATACAGTATTATTAAAACCAGCATCAACTACTCCGGTCGTTGCGTATAAATTTATTGAAGTGCTGGAAGAAGCAGGCTTGCCAAAAGGTGTCGTAAACTTCGTACCTGGCAGCGGCGCAGAAGTAGGCGACTATTTAGTGGACCATCCGAAAACACGCTTCATTAGTTTTACAGGTTCACGTGATGTCGGCTTACGCATTAACGAGCGCGCATCAAAATTAAGCCCAGGTCAAATTTGGATTAAACGTGTTATCGCTGAAATGGGCGGTAAAGATACGATTGTTGTAGACAAAGATGCAGATTTGGAATTGGCAGCGCAATCAATCGTTAAATCAGCATTCGGCTTCTCAGGCCAAAAATGTTCTGCATGTTCACGTGTAGTCATTGTAAAGGATGTATATGATCAAGTTGTAAACCGTGTCGAAGAATTAACAAATGCTTTAACAATCGGTGATCCGACAGACAATGCAAACTTTATGGCAACAGTAATTGATGCAGCAGCATTTAAGAAAATCAGCGAATATATTGAAATTGGGAAAACAGAAGGCCGTTTAGTAGCTGGTGGTACGGCAGATGATTCAGTAGGTTATTTCGTTCATCCAACAGTATTTGCCGATGTGAATCCAGAAGCACGAATTATGAAAGAAGAAATTTTTGGACCAGTTGTAGCAATTACAAAAGCAGATACGTTTGAAGAAGCAATTGACATTGCAAACAATACGGAATACGGCCTGACAGGTGCTGTTATAACAAATGACCGCATGAATTTAGAGTATGCTCGTGAAGAATTCCATGTTGGAAACCTTTACTTTAACCGTGGCTGTACAGGTGCTATCGTTGGGTATCAACCATTTGGTGGGTTCAACATGTCAGGTACAGACTCAAAAGCAGGCGGCCCGGATTATTTAACATTGCACATGCAAGCAAAAACAACGTCAGAAACATTCTAATTAATTTGGTTAGTCATTGGAAATTTCCTTTATATTATAGAAAGAACTCCTTCACATTGCCTCGTGAAGGAGTTTTTATTTTTGTTCTATTTACATTTAGCCCATTCTTTTACTTGTATATCTGTACCAAAGACGAAATGACCAGGGCGGGCTTCGATTACTTTAGCCTCCGGATCATGATCAACATGTTTGTAAGGGATCCGTGTACGGTTGCGTTCATAAGCTGGGTCTGGCTGAGGAACAGCAGATAATAGAGACTTCGTATAAGGATGAATTGGGTTGTTGTATATCTCATCCGCACTTCCAAGTTCTAATATTTTTCCGCGATACATAACCGCGATACGGTCTGATATATACTTTACCATTGATAAATCATGGGCGATAAATAAATAAGTTAACCCACGTTCTTTTTGCAATTGCTTTAGTAAGTTTACTACCTGTGCCTGGATTGATACATCAAGCGCAGAAATCGGCTCATCTGCAATGATGAAGCTTGGGTCTAAACTAAGTGCACGGGCAATACCAATACGTTGACGTTGACCACCAGAAAACTCGTGGGCATAACGGTTAGCATGCTCGCGTGTCAGTCCAACTGCTTCTAGCAACTCACCAATACGAGCTTGGCGTTCTTTTTTATTTTTATATAGTCCATGGATGTCAAAGCCTTCTGCAATTAATTCACCGGCTGTCATACGTGGATTTAAACTCGCATAAGGATCCTGGAAAATCATTTGCATTTCACGGTTGAATTGCATCAATTCTTTTCGTGACTTTAGCTCGGAAATGTTTTTCCCCTTAAATGTAATTTGGCCTTCTGTAATATCGTAAAGGCGGATAATCGAGCGTCCAGTTGTTGATTTACCACAGCCTGATTCCCCAACTAGACCTAATGTTTCGCCTTCATAGACATCAAAGGAGATGCCATCGATCGCTTTAATCGGTTGTTTAGCAGTGCCAAAATATTGTTTTAAGCCTTGTACTTCTAATATTTTATTTGCCATGATTACATGCCCTCCTGTTGATAGCCTTTAATACGGCGTGCTACCGCATCAGGTACAGGCATTTTTGGTGCATCAGGATGCAGGAGCCAAGTTTTTGCGTAGTGTGTATCCGATACTTTAAACATTGGCGGTTCCATCTCAAAATCGATTTTCATTGCAAACTCATTACGAGGGGCAAATGCATCGCCTTTAGGTGGATCGATTAAGTTTGGCGGTGAACCTGGTATCGCCATTAACAGCTCATCTGTAGACTTGTTTAAGTCCGGCATAGAGCCAAGTAGTCCCCAAGTATATGGGTGCTGAGGATTGTAGAAAATATCTTCTACTGTACCGTACTCGACGATTTGACCGGCATACATTACTGCAACACGGTCTGCTACATTTGCAACTACACCTAAGTCATGGGTAATGAAAATAATCGACGTATTTGATTTCTTTTGCAGCTCTTTCATCAACTCTAAAATTTGTGCCTGAATTGTTACATCAAGTGCTGTTGTTGGCTCATCGGCAATTAAAAGTTTCGGATCTGCTGCAAGAGCGATGGCGATAACAACACGTTGACGCATCCCCCCTGATAGTTCGTGAGGGTAAGCTTTATAACGTTTTTCAGGGAAAGGGATTCCTACTTGATCAAGTAACTCAATCGCTCGTTTTTTTGCGTCATCCCTGTTCGTAACCTTATTATGCTTGAGAAGCACTTCAGTTATTTGCTTCCCAATTCGCATTGTCGGGTTTAATGCAGTCATTGGATCTTGGAAGATCATTGAAATATCATTTCCGCGAACTTGCATCATTTCCTTTTCAGTTAAAGGGATAATATTGCGACCGTTGAAGTTAATCTCTCCACCGGCATAAATACCTGGTGGCTGTGGAATTAACTTCATTAGGGCATTACTTGTAACGGATTTTCCGGAACCGGATTCCCCGACGATTGCTAATGTCTCGCCCTCGAATAATTCAAAGCTTACTCCGCGTACGGCTTGTACGACACCAGCGTACGTTTTGAAATTAATACGTAAGTCGTTTACTTCTAATACTTTTTTCTTCATTGCGTACACTCTCCTTATTTTCGTAATTTCGGATCAAGTGCGTCACGTAAGCCGTCCCCAACTGCGTTAAATGCGAATATTGTAATCGAGATTAAAGCTGCAGGGAACAATAATCGCCATGGTGCAGATTGAAGTGCTTTGAAACCTTCAGAGGCCATCGTACCCCAGCTGGCTAAAGGAGCCTGAACTCCTAAACCTAAGTAGCTTAAGAAACTCTCTGTGAAAATTGCACTTGGAATAGTCATTGTCATTGTTACTAAAATAGCACCCATCGCATTTGGGATTAAGTGACGTTTAATGATGTGCCATTGATTTGCGCCTAATGTACGAGCGGCAAGTACATACTCCTGATTTTTAATTTTCAGTACTTCACTTCGTACGATTCGCGCCATATTTACCCAACCTGTAATGGAAAGGGCAATAATCATAGGAATTAAACCAGGTTCCATAATTACCAATAAAATAATTACTACTAATAAATAAGGAATTGCTGTTAAAACGTCTGCGATACGCATCATAATATTATCAACACGACCGCCTGCCAAACCTGCAATACTACCCCATAAAACACCGATTATTAAATCAATTACAGCGGCAGTAATACCGATGAATAATGAAATTCTAGCACCTTCCCACGCACGGACAAAAATATCACGCGCTAGGTCATCTGTACCGAACCAATGTGTTGCGGAAGGAGCGGTATTGTATAAACCGACATTCTGTTCATATGTATAAGAAGAGAAGATCGGTGCAAAAATCGCAAATCCTGCAATGATGATAAGAAGGATTAAACCTACTACAGCTAACTTGTTATGAGAGAAGCGATAAAATACTTCTTTCCAATAAGATACTTGCTTTTTAGAAAGGGCATCAGTATTTTCTGAACGACCGACAACTTCGAACATGTCAGCTGATACTTTTGGTATTTGCTGTTCGTTTTGAGCCATTATTTTTTCGCTCCTTTCAATTTAATACGTGGATCGATGACACTATATAAAATATCTACGATTAATACAGCCAGTAATAAAATTAATGAATAGAACACTGTAGTACCCATAATTACCGTATAGTCACGGTTTGTAATACTTGTTACGAAATGGCGGCCAAGTCCTGGTACCGCAAAAATTTGTTCAATGACGAACGAACCTGTAATAACACCGGCAAATAGTGGACCTAAATACGTTACAACCGGCAATAATGCATTACGTAAAGAGTGCTTGAACACGATCGTCCATTTTCCTAGACCTTTTGCACGTGCAAGCTTTACATACTCACTATTATTTTGCTCTAACATACTAGAACGAGTAAGTTTAGCAATAAATCCGGCATGGGTAACGGCGATTGCCAGTGAAGGTAAAATCGTATAAGCAAAACCTTTCCAGCCACTTACCGGGAACCAACCAGCTTCAAATGCCAGATAATACTGCAAGAGTCCAGCTAAAATGAAGGAAGGAACTGAAATCCCTAAAATTGCAAAAATTGTTGCGGCATAATCTCCAAAGCGATTATGATACAGTGCAGAAATAACCCCAAGCAATACACCAAGTCCGATTGCTAAAACCATCGCCTGAAGGCCTAAAGCAAGAGATACAGGGAAGCTTTCTGCGATAATGTCATTTGTGGAACGGCCTTTGTATTTCATCGACTCCCCAAAATCAAATGTCATTGTGTCTACTAAATAGTCTTTATACTGGATATACCAAGGATTATCCAACCCATATTTTGCGTTTAACTGTTCTTCGATAGCAGGCGGCAATTCACGTTCGCTCGTGAACGGGCTACCGGGAGCAAGCTGCATTAAGAAGAACGTCGCTGTAATAATTAAGTACATTGCAAGTACGATGTAGAGTAATCGTTTAATAATAAATTTAAGCAATGTCCGTACCTCCTTTTTATACTATTTTGAAAATTCCTTAGAACTATGAAAGGGAGTGCCCGAAAATTGAATTCGAGGCACTCCCTATTTACGATGATTTTGCAATTAAGTTGATCATCGCAGGAGTTAATAATAAATAGTTAAAATTACTTCACTTTAACGTATTTAAGGTTAATGTTACCTAAAGCATCCGGAACCATATTCTCTACTTCATCAGATACAACATTTAAATTTGTATTGTAGTAAATTGGTGCTACCGGCATTTCTTCCATAATCACTGCTTCAGCAGCCAATAATTTTTCTGTACGTTTTGCTGCATCAGTTTCAGTGATTGACTCATTTAATAATGCAGTGTACTCATCGTTTGACCAGCCAGTTTGGTTATTACCGTTCTCAGCAGAGTTATACATTTCAAGGAACGTATACGCATCATTATAGTCAGCGCCCCAACCTAGACGACCAATTTGGAAGTCGCCGTTTGACAGTTTATCTAAGTATACTTGCCACTCCGAGTTATCAAGTTTAACAGTAATACCTAAATTCGATGACCAGCCTTGTTGAATGAATTGTGCAATTGAAGAGTGCGCTTCAGATGTGTTGTAGGAAACTTTTACTTCTAAATCTGCAGGATTTGCTAAGCCTAATTCTTTCAGCCCAGCTTCTAAATATTTTTTTGCTTCTTCAAAATTAGCATCTTTGAAGTAACCTTCATCATCGCCGAAGCCTTCTACAGAGTTAGGCACGATTCCTAATGCAGGTTCTTGTTCACCTTTTACAACATTTTTGATTAGGCCTTCACGGTCGATTGCCAATGCTAATGCTTTACGAATGTTTTCGTTTTGCATTACTGGGTCTTCAGTGTTGAACTTGTACCAGTAAATAGATGACATATCAGAAACGTTTAATTTATCTTCTGATTTTAAGCGGTCGATTGCATCAAGAGAAATTGTCCCGTAAGGAGCTCCTAGGAAATCAATTTCGCCAGCGTCAAACATTGTCATTTGAGTTGTTTCAGACTCAACCATTGCAATGTTGACTGTATCGATATCTACATTTTCTGTATCCCAGTAAGTTTCACTCTTCTCTAATACGATATCGCCTGAATGGTTCCAAGTAGTCAAGTTGAATGCACCGTTAGATACATAGTTATCAGCTTCTGTGTACCATTTTGGATCCGCTTCAGCAGTAGCTTTATGAATTGGGTAGAACGTTTTAAATGCTGTTAATTCCAAGAAATATGGAGTAGGAGCGTTTAACGTTACTTCTAATGTTTTTTCATCGATTACGTTAATTGCCACATCTTCAGCAGTACCAACTCCGTTATTGTATTCTTCTGCTCCTTTAATAGGGTAAAGGATTGTAGAATATTCAGACGCATTTTCCGGATTCAATGCCCATTTCCAAGCATAGGCAAAATCTTCTGCTGTTACTTTTTCACCATTTGACCATTGTGCGTCACGTAAAGTGAATGTGTAAGTTAAAAGATCATTCGAAACTTTATAATCTTCAGCGGCAGCTAGAACTGGCTCACCTTCGACCATAGTTGTTAAACCTTCAAATGTGCTTTCTAAAATTGCTCCAGAAGTGGTATCTGAAGCTAATTGAGGATGCAATGAAGGTGGCTCAGAAGTGATTAGTAAATCTAATTCTTTTTCGCCGTCTCCAGATGATGTTGTTTCTTCTCCTCCACATGCTGCTAATAATGCAGATAATGAAAGTGCTGTAGCAGTCAATGCGACCTTTTTATTACGTTTCATAAATAAACCTCCTAGAAAATCATGTAAATTAAATTTTCTGATAATTTTTTGATGCGTTATTTTAATATATCAGAATATTAATAAGAAATATATACTAGATTTAAAATATTAAATAGATACTAATAAATCAAATAATTAAGAAAATTTGTAATCATTTCACTATAATAAAATATTATTCAAGTAAAATATTTATGTGGTTTAAAATTCTTAAAAGTATTAAAAATTTGCTGTTTTATGTAACTTGTTTTGAAAATTCTAAATTGTGTTATTATGTAACAATTTTGACACATAAAACTTTCCTTTTCTCTTTAAAAAGTGCAAAATAGAAGAGAGAATTTGAAAGGTGAGATATATATGAAAAGAGAACAACAATATTTTGAAGAGAGCACATCGATGAAAGAATATATGGATGCAATGTCTCAGCTGAAAGAACAAAGCTTTGCTATTTATGAGCGCTTTGAACTGCCGGAAGATGCAGCTTTCATTGAAAAGTTGCATAATGCCAATGTCCATATTTTAGCGATTACGGAAGACTGGTGCGGTGATGCAATGATTAACAACCCTATCATTCGCAAAGTAGCGGAAGCAGCAGATGTAGAAATTCGTACGGCATTACGTGATGCGGATACAGATTTGATCGACCGTTATTTAACAAATGGTGGGCGTGCTATTCCAATGTATTTAATTTTAAATGAATCCGGGGAAGTCATTACAACTTGGGGACCGCGCGCACCACAATTACAACAGCTTGTAACGGATATGCGTGCAACTTTGCCGGTGAAGGAAGATCCAACATTTGAAGATGCACAAAAAGAATTATACGAAAACATGCGCAAACAATATGTAGAAAACGCACAGCTTTGGAGCTACGTATACGAAGATTTCAAGAAGAAAGTAAATGCAGTTTTATAATATTTCTGTGTTAAAAGGGAGTTCTTACTATATAATTATAGTAGGAACTTTTTTCTATTTTAAACGTATTATTGAAGAGATAAGCGAATAACTATGGTTGCTTTTGTAAAACATTGAGAAGTATACTTTGAACAGAATGAAAATTAAACTAATCAGGATGAGATCAAAATGAGAAGAGCAAGAATTATATATAACCCAACTTCTGGTAGAGAGGCATTTAAAAAGCACCTCCCTGAAGTATTAGAAAAATTAGAGAGAGCGGGCTACGAAACTTCCTGTCATGCGACAACTTGTGAAGGGGATGCCAGAGAAGCTGCATTAGAGGCAGTACGCCGTGAATTTGACGTAGTGATTGCAGTTGGTGGAGACGGAACATTAAATGAGGTAGTGGCAGGTATTAGCCAATGCGAAAAACGTCCAAAGCTCGGGTTAATACCGATGGGGACGACCAATGACTTTGCACGTGCGGTACATATACCGCGAAATGTAGAAGATGCGCTTGATATTATAATTGCCGGGGATACTATACCAGTTGATGTCGGTATTTTAAATGAGGACCGCTATTTCATTAATATTGCTGCAGGTGGTCGTATTACCGAGCTGACTTATGAAGTACCGAGTAAAATGAAAACATTGCTTGGACAAATGGCTTATTATTTAAAAGCGATTGAAATGATTCCTTCAATTAAAGCGACACATATGAGAATTGAAATGGATGAAGAAGTGTTTGAAGGAAATGCCATGATGTTTTTATGTGGGTTAACGAATTCAGTTGGCGGCTTTGAGAAAATTGCTCCAGATGCATCAATCAATGATGGTCTGTTTACAGTCATGATTTTAAAGGAATGCAATATTGCAGATTTCATACGAATTGCATCACTTGCTTTACGCGGTGAACATTTATCGGATGAGCGCCTCATCTACCGGAAGGCAAGCCGGGTTTCCGTAACTTCTGAACAGGAAGTTCACCTAAATTTAGATGGCGAGTACGGCGGAGATGCACCTGCAAAATTCCAAAACTTAAAACGCCATATTGAAGTATTTGTGCCAATTGATGAATTACAGGAAATCGATGCACAAAAATAACCGATTTAGCCAAACTTACGAGGGTTGTGGATACCCTTGTAAGTTTCTTTTATGTTGAGGAGGCTTAAGGGTAGGGGAGGGAGAAGTTAATACTTCTAATAAATCCTTTATATTTTCTAATATCTTATTGGAATGTGCTAATATGTGAAATCGTTTTTCTAATATCTCTTTTACATTTTCAAATAAATAATGTGATTGTTCTAATATCCATGTTGCCTAACATAAAAAACAGCCCTTCTCTTAACAGGTATATTGTTAAGAAAAGGGCTTTTATTACAAGTTAAATTTATTCATGCTCTGCTGCAGTTGTGTGGCTTGTTCTGCTAACTGTTTTGATAGCTCTTCCATTTGTAAAACGACTTCTGCTTGAAGTTTAGTAGCATCTGCTACTTTTTCAACATTAGCGGTTGTTTTTTCAGTACCGTGTGAAATTTCGATTACCGATGCAGAAACCTCTTCGGAACTTGCGGAAATCTGTTGCGAAGTTGCAGAAATATGTTCGACACGTTCTGACATCGTATGAATGTTATTCGTAATCGAATGGAATGCTTGACCAGCACGATCAATAACGATGACACCATCATTCGCACAGTGAAGGCTATTTTCTACTGCTTCACTCATATTTTGAGTGTTGGATTGAATATTCTCGATTAATATAGCTATGCTACTAGCGGAATTTTTAGATTGCTCCGCAAGTTTTCTTACCTCATCTGCCACGACCGCAAAACCTTTACCATGCTCGCCTGCTCTTGCTGCTTCAATTGCTGCATTTAGAGCGAGTAAGTTCGTTTGGTCAGCAATATTAGTAATTGCGTTCGTAATTGTACTAATTTGTTCGGATTGCTCGATTAATGCATTCGAAAGCTTAGAAATTGATTGGGTAGATTCATATACTGTTTGCATTTGCTGTGTTGCTTCGTCAATAATTTTCACGCCATCAGAGGAAGCCTGTGCCAAAGTGACAGAACCGCTATGAAGGTCTTGGGTAGCTACAGCAATAGAATTAATTCCTTGAGTAGTTTCATCAACAGCAAGTGCACTTTCACTTGCTCCGACTGTCATTGTTTCAGCTGTTTTTGCTGTATGTGTAATTAGCTTATTAATTTGGGCTGTTTCCGACGAAATTGTATGGCTATTTTTCTTGAGTGCATCGGCAGAGGTGCTAAGTTGATCAGAATTTTTTTGAATGCTAACTAGCAGTTCTTCAAAATTATGCTGTAATAAAGTAAATGCTCTTGAAAGCATTCCCAGTTCATCTTTTGTTTTAATTGGCTTATGCGCAACTTTTAGATTGCCGTTTGCAATTTCCTCTAAGTCTTTTGTAATAACTTGAAGAGGTGATGTAATACCACGCTTCGTATACATCATGTAAAGTATAATAACTACAATTGTTATAAGTATGAAAATAACTGACAAAATAGTAGAAAATGAAATCATACTTTGAGTGCTATCGACCATATTATCTAATTCGATATTTTCAATTTGCTCAATTTTTTCCGCCAACTCACTTATAAATGAACTTGTATATGTATAGTCACCACTTACTAGTGTAAGTGCGGAGGAAATATCTCGTTCCTGTACGGCTGAAGTAATTTGACTGATTTGTTGTATAAGGGTCTCTGACTGAGTTTTTATGTTATTAATAATAGAAGTCGCTTCTGGTAATGTATTTGCACTTTGTACTTCGTCAATTAATCGTACTAAGTGTGACGTATGATCTGTTACCAAATCCAAGTTTTTTTGGGAAGGATCTACTGTATAAGCACGAGCATATATCTCTTGGGACAGTAAGTTTTGCTGTATTTCGTTAATACGCTGAACTTGGGCCATTTGTACGTCTACAGCTTTAGAAACTTCATCGCCAATTCGATAAAATTGCATAGTAGCAAACCCAATCGATAGAAGCAGTAATGTTCCAATTATAATGAAGCCAACATTGAGTTTTTTTCGAACCGACATAATTTTGGTCTCCTTTTGGTTAATATTTCTAATATTCCTATTAGCTAAATTATATAGATAATTATTGTAGAATTCTATACCAAAAGTAATAAAAACAATTGAGGGAAATTAGTAGAAAGTATAATGAGTGCAAATTATGAGGTGCATGGTACAATATAGAGATTGAATTGAGAGGAAGAACAGAATATGTCAGTACCAATTAAAAAAAATGATCGTACAACCGTTTATATAGAAGATTTAACACATGATGGGAATGGCGTTGCAAAAATTGACGGCTATCCTTTATTTATTCAAGGTGTACTTCCGGGAGAGACTGCAGAAGTGCATGTATTAAAAACTTTAAAAAATTACGGCTTTGCCAAAGTAATCAAATTACTTGATAAGTCTGCTGACCGTGTCGAAGCACCTTGTGTATATTTTGCACAATGCGGTGGCTGTCAATTGCAACACCTTTCATATGAAGGTCAATTAAAGTGGAAACAAAACATGGTCGCAAACGTTATGAAGCGTTTAGGGAAAATTGATGCACCTGTCCATCCAGTTAAAGGGATGGAAGAGCCATGGAATTACCGTAACAAATCCCAAATTCCTTTCGCACAAAATGAAGCAGGGCAGATGGTGGCAGGCTTTTATAAAACGAAGTCACACTCAATCGTGGATATGGAGCGCTGCTTAATCCAAACAGGGGAAGCAGACACTGTAATGGCTGATTTAAAACGAGAATTGGATGTATTAGGGGTTCGTCCATATGATGAAAAATCGCATCAAGGCATGCTTCGTCATGTTGTCGTACGTAAAGGCCGTGCTACTGGCGAAGTAATGGTTGTACTTGTGACGAAGGCTAAAAAGTTTCCGCAGGCGAGTGCGGTAATTAAAAAAGTCCGTGAGCTTATACCAAATGTTACATCCATTGTTCAAAATGTAAATGGTGAAAAAACAAATGTGATTTTCGGTAATGAAACATTTACACTTTGGGGCAAGGATACAATTGAAGATACAATTGGCAATGTCCGTTTTGAAATTTCGGCACGCTCATTTTATCAGGTAAATCCTGTTCAAACAGAGGTACTGTATAAACAGGCGCTGGACTATGCACAATTGACTGGAGACGAGCGCGTAATTGATGCCTATTGCGGAATCGGTTCAATTTCACTATTTTTAGCGCAAAAGGCAGGACATGTCATGGGTGTTGAAATTGTCGAGCAAGCGATTGAAGATGCCAAACGAAATGCTGAACTGAACGGCTTCACGAACACATACTTCGAAGCAGGACCTGCAGAGGAAGTCATCCCACGTTGGTATAAAGAAGGCAAAGAGGCAGATGTATTAGTAGTAGATCCACCACGTAAAGGCTGCGATGAAGCACTACTGAATACAATTATCGAACAAAAACCTAAGCGTGTTGTGTATGTGTCCTGCAACCCAGCAACACTTGCCCGCGATCTTCGTATTTTAGAAGATGGTGGCTATAAAACGCAAGAAGTGCAACCGGTTGATATGTTCCCGCATACGACACATTGTGAAGCGGTTGCGTGGCTTGAACTAGCCGACTAATCCCATTAAGCGTGTTTCTCAACGTACGCTTTATTTGGATGTGTCTTAGTTATATCTAATTTGATATTTGTTGAAACATAAAAAGCAGACGGTTTAGAAGTGCGTTAATACACCTCTAATTGGCCGTCTGCTTTTATAATTACTAACAAAGTAAAGTAATGTTAAAATTCTGTAATAGTTAACCTATAGTAACTTCTAATTTTAAATCATTATTTTGTCTTCTCAGTTTTTTTATTTTTTCCACTTTTTCTATTGATTCAATATCTTCAAATTCTAAATCATCCGATTTATTGGAGAGTAATATTGAGTTTCTTAGGATCGTTAAATCATATTTGAATTGTATATAATTATTTGTACATATTTCGAATTCATCAAAATATGCAAATTTAGTTTTTCCATTATATTTTCAACGCTTTTGCAGATAATTCTTGGTTGAACACCTCCGATAAGTATTTCTCTGTTGTTAAGTACAGCAATCCGTTGCCTTCGAGTTTTGGCGAGTTTCCTAAAGGAATGGTTCTCTTTATTAATTGTGCATACAGCTCAGTCTCTGTCAGATTTCGCTCAAAGTTTCTGTTGGCATTCTCTTTTATGAGTGCAAGTGCACCGGATACATGTGGTGTTGCCATCGAAGTTCCGCTTAGTTTTGCATAAGTTCCGTTTAAATACGTTGAAAGGATTCCTTCACCAGGAGCTACTAAGTCGACTTCATTATTCGAATTTGAAAATTCAGAAGAACTGCGTTGCAGGTTAATGGATCCGACGCTGATGACTTCATTGTAGCAGGCGGGATAGGAAAATTCATTAGAAGAACTCTGTCCATCTCCCTCATTACCAGCGGCACAAACTACTAGAATTTGATTAGTGATTGCGTTTTGAATAGCCTGGTGTAACTCAGGTACATCGATAGAACCTCCGAGACTCATGGAGATAATATCCACCTTTTGTTCAACTGCATAGTTAATACCATTTATGATCCAGTCGTATTGTCCTGATCCACTTTTATCAAGCACTTTTAAAATCAATAAACTTGCTTCAGGTGCAACACCAACTACTCCTGTGCCGTTACTAATTGCAGCAATTGTGCCAGCCACATGGGTTCCATGGCCACTATAATCGATGTATACATCAGGTTGTCCATCATCATCACGAGTGAAATTCCGTCCGCCGATAATACGCTCACTCAAATCAAGGTGGGTGACGTCGCAGCCTGTGTCCAATATCGCAACAGTGATTCCCTTTCCTTTAGAATTCTCCCAAATTTCTGGTGCTGCAATAAGTTCAATACCTTTTGGCACCACTTCGACCATTTCGATCACTTCATCCACTTGATATGGAAATAAATGTAACTTTTGTTCCATTTGTATCCCTCCCGAAAGAATTAAGTTTCAAGTGTATTCTTGGTAGTTGGTAATAGTCTAACAATTCTGAATAATTATTAAAAGTTACAATAGATGTGTTTTTATCTAACTATCGGAATTTTAAAAGTGAAAATAGTATTGGTGTCTATTAGTCAATCACGCATGATAACAATCTTAAAGAGTGTGAATGTTTGTACTTGAACTAAAATGCGTTAGTATTACAAAACAGGTACTTATGATTTTTCATAATCGGGTGTGTTAGTGATAAGCAACAGTCAAAGACGCATAAGAAAACAGGCTAGACTTCACTTAAATAAGATTCGAGCCTATATTATAAAACCCACCAGCACCAATGTGTTGCCACATACAGTCGACGCATTGTGAAGCGTTGGCTTGGTTGGAGTTAATTTAATAATTTGCAAAGAGCGGATTCTGATTTTGGAATCCGCTTTTTCTTATTGTTATAAAAAACGTCGGATTCTTCTTGCTCAAGTTGCGGTGGAGGCGGAGATTAAAAATAATCCTGTATTATTAGCTTAAACTTTGATACCTGTTATAGATTTTCATGAGAATAAATTAATATATACGTTAGTACTACAAATGAAGTTTCAGAAATATGTATGATTCTGGAATTAATGTTTTGAAATATGTAAAAATAATGAATATTTTAAATTAAATGTCACCGACCTTCTTTTGTACGCTATTATTAAATTTATAATAATTAAGGAGGGGATATTGTGAAAAAAAGCTTTTTATCAGTTATGTTAACGGTAGCATTATTAGTCTCGTTACCGTTTTCGGCTTTAGCAAACGATTCAACAACTGAGGTAGCTGCCAGTCAAAACTCACGTGTAACAATTGAAGCTTTTCTTGAAGAAGCTGTCACGGCTTTAACATTTCAGCATGCTTCGGACTATATGAGAGCAGAAGTCATTGGAAATTGGCTTGGTGATCATCAGTTCGAAAATACAAGTGACTACATTACGGAAAAACAAGCGGCACTTATTTTAGTAAAAGCGCTTGGTGCAGAAACTAATGAGGAATCGCTGGATGATTATAGAAAAACAGCGGAAAAACTAGGCTTATTTAAAGGTGTTTCCAATTTACAACAGATTACCAAAACAAAGGTTTTAAAACTTTTTAGTAATGTAAAAGACTATCAAAACAAAGATATTGATAACACAGGGGCACAAGAAATCTCTGTCGAAGATTTTATGCGAAATCCTGGTAGTTTAGGTTATCAATTATCTCCAGATGGCCAATATATCGCTTACGCTGCTGAATGGGAAAGTCGCTTAAATGTGTTTGTAAAGAACATGGCTGATGAGAGTGAGCCTGTGCGAGTAACAAGTACAACAGATCGAGATATTGCAGGGCTTTTCTGGAAAGATAATAATATGTATTATTTAAAGGATAATGGGGGAGACGAAAACTATCATATTTACTCGTCTTCATTTAACGGTGCAGAAGAAAAAGATTTAACACCGTACCCAAATGTTGTCGTGCTTCCTATTGATTATTTAAAAGATGTTCAGGATGAAATTTTAGTCATGATGAACAAAGAAGATGCAACTGTATTTGATGTTTATAAATTAAATGTAAAAACAGGTGAAACAAAATTAGTAGCAAAAAATCCGGGTAATATTTTAAGCTGGATTTCCGATAGCAATGGGCAAATTCGTATGGCTGTAGCATCAGACGGGGTAGTGGGTGCTGTTTTATATCGTGAAACAGAAGAAGAAGAGTTCCAGCCGTTTATCACAATGGATGCTGGTGAAACAGTCTCGCCATTAGGGTTTTCTCAAGATAATCAATTTATTTATGCTGTATCCGATAAAGGTCGAGATAAAGCGGAACTAGTAAAATATGATTTAAAAGGCACAGAAGAAGTGATTTTCTCAAATCCAAATGTAGATGTTGCGGGGGCTCTATATAGTTCTACGAAAGATCAGCTCCTTTATGCAATGTATATCACAGATAAAGTTCACTATAATTTCTTTGACAGCGAGTTCGAAAATCTTTTCAATAAAATGAAAGATCAACTTGGTGTAAGTGCAAGTGAATTTGGGATTAACGACTTCAATAAAGAAATGACAAAATTTATCGTAAGCGTTTCTAGCGATACTGTGTATGGAAAGTATTATTATTATGATGCTGAAACAGAAACAATGACATTATTAGCGGAGTTAGGTTCATGGTTGGATGCTAGTAATTTAGCGGAGATGCATTCTATTTCCTATGAAGCGAGAGATGGTCTAATAATTCATGGTTATTTAACATTACCAAAAAATAAAATGGCTAAAAATTTACCGTTAGTTGTCATTCCACACGGTGGTCCATGGGCTCGTGATATGTGGGGATTCAATAATGAAGTACAATTATTAGCAAATCAAGGCTATGCAGTTCTTCAAATGAACTTTAGATCATCAACTGGTTACGGTAAAGAATTCCTAGAAGCGGGCAACAAGCAATGGGGATTAAAAATCCAAGATGATATTACAGATGGGGTACAGTGGGCAATTGATTTAGGAATTGCTGACCCAGAGAAAATCGGTATTTACGGTGCTTCCTTTGGTGGCTATGCAACATTGGCTGGTATTACATTTACACCAGACTTATATGCAGCAGCGGTTGACTATGTAGGGGTTTCAAATATCTTTACACTATTAGAAACAATCCCACCATATTGGGAAACACAACGTAACATGTTTTATGAGCGTGTAGGTCACCCTGAAAAAGATAAGGAACTGTTAGAATCTGTTTCTCCGGTATTCCATGTCGATAAAATTAAAACACCTTTATTTGTAGCGCAAGGGGCGAATGATCCCCGTGTGAATAAACAAGAATCGGACCAAATCGTAGAAGCACTTAAAAATAGAGGTGTGGAAGTAGAGTATATGGTAAAAGACAATGAAGGGCACGGTTTTGCAAATGAAGAAAACCGTATCGAATTCTACAATGCAATGGTAGAATTCTTTGCGGAATATTTAAAGTGAACTATAATTGAAACATTTGTATAAAATTACAAAGAACGGATTCCAACTCTTGGGATCCGTTTCTTTCTTGCAGTGAGAAAAAGATAAAGAAACAGAAAAATTGTTTCTTCATCTTCTATTTTGTGTTTCAAGAGACGTTTATTTTATTTCTCTTTTTCAAAGACAGCTACTAAGCGGCCTTTAACTTCATGATTTTTTAGTTTTTCTAACCCTTTATCTATTTCCGCAAAAGGAATAGTAATTAACTCAGGATTCATTTTACCAGTAGTAAAGCAATCATATACACCTTTTAAATCTTCTACTGACCCACCGTTGCTTCCTAAAAGCTTAATTTCTTTTGTAATCATTAAATAAGTATTAATATTAGATTCTAATTTCCCCATACCAACAATTACAACTGTTCCTTGTGGTCGGATTGCTTCTAGTGCATCAGAAGTTGTTTGACCGAAACCAGCGAAATCAACGATGACATCACACTCAGCTTCCTTCATATTTAAAATCGTATCATAAACCTTGTGAGCACCTAATTCTTCAGCAAGTTTACGAGCTTCTGGAGAAATGTCCGTAGCATAAACTTCGCAACCTTTAATAAGTGCCATTTGTAATGCAAATTGGCCAAGACCACCAACACCAATGATCCCTAATTTTGTCCCTTCTTTTGCTTGTCCGATGCTAAAGATTGCGCGGTAAGCAGTAATTCCTGCATCTGTTGAAGCGGCACCTTCGACAAACGAAACACCTTCTGGAATAATGACGCATTGGTCTGCAGGAACTCGAACTTTTTCTGCATATCCACCATCATAAGTATATCCAGCAGTTACTTTTGTTTCACGATTCATTGGGTTAGCTCCAATACGATCCCCAACTTTAAAACCCTCAACACCTTCGCCTACTTCAATAATAACCCCTGCAAACTCATGGCCCATAATAACTGGACCATTTGGGAAAAGGGGCATCCAACCAGGATCTTGTAATGCTGCAACATCTGAATGGCATAAGCCAGCAGCCTTTACCTCAATAACAACTTGACCTGGAATAGCTTTCGGATCTTCCTTTTCAATTAATTCTAGCGGTTTGTTTGTACCTGAAAAAAGCCAACCTTTCATACAATCGCCTCCAATTTGTTTACATCATAAGCGCTCAATAGTCATTTCCAATCAGTATATATTTATATACCTATAGGTTTTGAAGTATTTAATGTAAATAGTAATATTAAATCTTTGAAGGCTTTTCCAAAGATATTTTTTCAAATTCAAAGATGCTATTTCTGTGGTAGGAAAAGGAGAGCGAAAAAAAGACCTAGAGATAAAATTCTCTAGGCCGCTTTTTATTTCTGAAGAAGCACTGGCTACAAACCTTAAAGCATGTCTACATTATGATTTAATCGGGTAAGAAATTGCTTGAGTTGCTGTAATTCGCTATCTGAAAAATCATCATAGAGGTCATTCAAAAATTGATCTTTAAACATTGTACAACCATCCAATAATGCTCGTCCTTTATCGGAAATCGTTACAAGTACTTCACGGTTGTTTTTTTCGTTACGTTTACGTTCAACGTATTGCTGTTCTTCAAGTAACTTTAAATGACGTGTAATTGCCGATTGATCGATCGCCAGTGATTCTTGTAATACTTTTTGTGTAACACTACCTTTTTTAACTAAAGAAACTAAAATTTCATATCTCGTCAAACTAACTTCTGTTCTTTTTTCAAAAATTTGCGTTACGTGACGCTCTAATCTTTTTAACATCATAATCATCTGTTTTTTATCGTCCAAACAAACTTCCATACTAACCCTCCCCACATTAAATACTCTTCGTTTTGCGCTAACCAAAAACTTATGTTCGAACTCGGTCATAGTTATAGAATAACTTTTAGGTATCTAATTATATACCTCTCTGGACGTTTTCTCTGATGACTATATGGTAGCATTTCTGTTCATTTGGATAAAGCATAACAAAAATTAAACTAAGATATGATGAATGATTTAGTGATATAGATCAATAACCTGTCATATGAAAGCTTTCTCTAATTATCTAGCTAGAAAAATGAAGAATTTGTTCGATTGGTAAACGTGATGAATTACGAGCGGGCATAGCAGCCTTACCGATAGCAATTAAAATCATCGGCAGCTCATTAGCAGGCAGTTCATATTTTTTAGCAAAGGCTGCTTTATCAAAGCCGCCCATTATTACTGTATCATAGCCCATATCCTTCGCTAAAAGTACTATTTGCATAGAAATTAAACCTGAATCTAAATGGGCAATATTACTGCGTTCAGCATCAGAAAAACTGCTATACGCCGTTTCAGAATTGGAAATCATCATATCGGCAATCTCACGTGGCATATAGCCCAACTCAACATTTAAATCGTTAATTTGCTTAGCGTTTTTATACATTTCAATATCGCCGATTACCGCAATAATTGCTGATGATGTTTCGATTTGCTCCTGATTAAATCCAGCAATGCGTAATTCTTTCTTTTGCTCTGGATCATCAATAACAAGGAAGCGCCAAGGCTGTAAGTTACTCGATGATGGAGCTGATGTTGCCTGCTCTAAAATATACTGTATTTTCTCTCGAGGAATCGTAACACCGGGCTGATATTTACGCACTGATTTACGTTCATGCATTAATTTCTCTAAAGCTGTTTTTTGCTGTGACATTTTATTCACCCTTTTTGTTGGAATTTGAATCGGCTTTTATTATAGTTGATTAGTCAATGATTGACAAGTCATATATCATTTTGTGTTTTTGATAGGAAACCGATTAAAAACTAGTAGATAATTTAATCTGTCAATTATCTTTATTACTATATAATAGGCAAAGTATTCAAGCACAACACTTTACCGTCCCATATGATAAAAAGAATAACCATTATTTGAGGAGGAGTGAAGGGTATGTGCAACCAAGAAAAAGAGAGTTTTTATGAGGAGGAGTATTTTCCAACTCACAAAAAAGAAGGACATTGTAAAGGGAATTGCCATAAAGACAAAGATAAAGGAGCCTGTGTCGAAGAAGTTCTTGAAGCAATTTTAAAGGCGCAAAGAAAAGTGGAGAAAGAACATGAGAAGAAGTGTTCTTCCTGTGATGAATCATTTGAGGAACTTTTAGAAGAGCCTAAAAAGTTTAATAAAAATACAATTCCGTTTATTTTGTATTGCGGGTGTGAGCCATTTAAAGCTGAAGGAGTAGGTGCTTGTCCGGTAGGATTGAAGGATAAGAAGTTCGTATGTATAACTACTTTTGTTTTTAAAATTAGGGAGTTAAAAGGCAATTGTGCTGAATTGGAACTTTTAACATTTAAACCAAAAAGAGACCGATGCGGAAAAATTCATAGCCCTTGTGACCAAATCAATCACCAGTATGTTGACGACTTAATGAAAACAGGGATTTGCATCACTGTTGATTTATCCTGCTTCTGTGCCATTTCTACTTTGCCTGCTGTACGACTATAGAATCTTTTATGGTCATATAATAGGTGAACTCTCCCCTCAGTTCACCTATATTATTTATCCTCCAAAAACCTCAAGAATATCATCAACTTCTTTTAGATCTAAATCGGTAGTTTTTGGCTGTGCCTTTTTCTTTGGAATTTTTACATAGGCTTTATTTATTTGATTTTCCTGCAACATTTGTTTGATTTCGGCTAATTCCATTAAAATATCTTCATTTAGCTCTCTTTTTTTAATCGGGTGGAAATATTCAGTAAGAGCTGATAATACTAAATGAATGAGGGTCTGATTTTCGGTATGGTATTCGATTTGGTTAAAGATTTCTGCTGAAACCTCCACTGTCTCTCCACTTTTAACATCAATAAAATGCGTTGGGACTGTTAGAGCTGTCTGATTGAAGTAATCTGTATATAATCTAGACATTTCCATCATCCTCAACTTCTCACGGAGATGAGGTTTTCATTTTCTTGTTCTGTTCGAATCTGTTTCATTTTTGCAAGAATCATCAGACCATGAACATTTAATTTTTCCATATTTTCAGGGAAAGTTAACTGAATTGGTCGTCCTCTGTCGGCCCAACGAACGGCCACTTCCTGGATTTGTTTCTGTGCTAGTTTGGCAGCTCCTCCTACAGCAATATATCGCGTAGCTCCCTTAATTTCACTTGAACTGCTTCTGACCCGATCAAAGTGTTCCAAGTACTTTATGGCCATTGATTTTAATTGTGGAATAATATATTTACTTATGTCTTTTCTAACACCTGCGAAAGGCTCCACATACCATTCCGATTGTCCGGCAGCCAGTTTTTCTTCTAATTCAGCACGAGAATCAAATTTATATAATTCATTTTTACTTACCTTTTGAATGATATTATCGAGGAATTGATTGATGCCAAAGGTTTCTCCTTCTACAGAAGCAACCGGTTTATTATTCTTAATTCCAACAAAATCTACAGAATCCCCACCTAAATCTCCAATAATGATTCCCTTTTGTGAATCCTTAACAAGGTCGTCATCTTTGATGGCCAGTGTTTCTTGATCCCGTGTTAATCCAAGGTAAGCACAAGCACCTTCCGCACCAATAATGACATCTTCTACATATAATTTAACTGTTAATTCTTTCGGTTCGGTAACACCCGGTACTTTATGAAAAATGACGGTATGAGTCCCTAATAACCGTTGTCTGAACTTATCCTTCATTTCCCTATATTGAGTAGTTGGCAGTGATACGGCTAATTGATCAATGTGGTAGTGTATTTCAGTTTCATTAGGATTTAAGCAAACAGCATGAAATGCAGCTAAACCAAATAAAAGAATATAAGTGCGATCTTCATCGACCTTTTGATTATTAAAACCTGTTAGACTCACATCACGTTGTTTAGTAGCAGCCTTACCAATGTAGTATATTTCCCTTTTGTCGATAAGGGCATGACTTTTGAGTTCAACAATCATATTTTCCTCAAATTTGATATCTCCTTCATCGTAAGGTTTTTCATAGAATTCTTCATCATATAAAGAGATTGCATTTGGTATCTGGTAATCCCCGTAATATCCGCCATCGGATGACAAAGCTTTATACCAGCTGTTCCCGCAATCAACCGCAAGAAAGTTTTTCCCTTCCATGTTTCACTCACCTCTCTTTTCAATTGTATGCACAGCAATAGCCCACAGGTGCCTGTACTTTTTAATTTCGTGCTCATATGATTTTAGGCAACCGCCCAAAGGATGGGCATTTAGCCCGCATATGATGCACTAATTGAAATTTAGGAGGGGCAAGATGTACGAAGATAAAAAAAATGATGTGTGTAACTTCCCGTTAAGCTTAAGTGAGTGTGATAATAAACCTCATAAACCGAATGTAAGTATTGGAAAAATTTATACGAAAGTTCCTGTTGTATTGGCCGAACTCACGGTGCAGGTAAATTTAGATGCCTGTATTAAATTTCCTACGCCTGTCTTGGAAATAAAAGATGTGAAAAAACAGATTAAATTAGTACAATGCAGGTTGCTTCTACCAACGAATAAATTATTTATAAAAGGTTTTGTGCGGAAAAATATTCAATATGCGAGCCCCATTACAGGACCGGATTGTGATTTAAGTACCATTTCTTCCACTATAAATTCCTTAACGGTTGATGTTCCTTTTAGTTGTGTAACGGAAATCAAGCATTACTTGAGAAAACCTGTCCAGCCAGCAATCAACAAACGGAGTGAGTTCGATTTCCTGATTTCGGATGCATTGCCAAGCGGTTTTCCGGAAAAAGATGATTTTCTATCAAGCGATCTTTCTCAATTTCATCAAAACTCCACTCAATATTACAATGAATTGCCATTTTGTGAGCTGATTTCAAGTAATATTATTGAATGGGATGAAGCGATTAATCGGTCTCCTTTGGCAAAGAATGCCCCTATAGGAGAAGGTATTTTCACTCAAATAGAGGAAAAGATGGTCGTTGATATTACTTTAAAAGTACTTCAAAATCAGCAAATTCGTGTATCTTCAACAACTAATGATGATTGTGATGAATATTGTTAAGTAACTAACTTCAATCCAGATAAATATTAGATTTTCACTGCTGTATATTTAATGGAGTAAAAGAAATTTTTAGCTTTTCTAAAGGAGGGGAAAGGGGGGGATGTTTATGAGCATTCCTTCCAATAAGCGATGAATAATTTCCGAAATCCATATGTAGACCCCGACTCATTTCAAGGTAAAATTTATGATAATTATAGAAATCACACCACCCCCCAGAGCATTCAAAATTTCTCTTTAAGTAATCAAGAAAAGTTCGAACAAAAGGAGACGCAACAAAATCAAAAAAGTAATCAATATGGCAAAACTAAAAAACATACTATCTATATAAATCATCAATTAGAAAAAATAAACGATTCAAAACTTGTTATGTTTTCACCACCTAAAGTCGACTCGATACAAAAGCCTTTAAATGAAGATCCAATAGATGAGTTAGCATTTAATATTGCTCAAAGTAAACATCCAGAAAATGAAAAAAAGGACAAGGAAGAAATAGTTTCTACTTTAGTAAAAGAATTCTCTCTAATGCTTGAGGATAATTCTTCTATACAAGAAGACAAAGACAAGGATGAAACTATATTCATTTCGGATAAAAGTACATCCATAAACGAAAATAAAAGCCTTGATGAATTTACCAATAATGCAAATAATGAAAGCACAACTGAACATCGTGTTCATACAAAACACGACAATTCCGAAATGTTGCTTGCTGAATTTCATTCCATGCTCGATGAGGGAAACGATGATTTATTATCTAAAGGAGAGGATATTAAATTATTGAGTGAAACTAACGACAATATTGATGATAATTTCCTCCTCATGTTTTTAGGAAGAAGCGAGGAGTTGCAGGAAGAAAACCAAAATAACAACACGAATGAAGAAGATATTGATACGTTGAAAGAACCTACCAACCCTATGGAAGAAAAATATCTTACCATGCTTTCAGAAAGCGATGAATTGCAGGAAGGAAATCTGGCTATTCATATGAATGAAGAAGATATTGATGAATTGGATGAACCTACCGACGACCGCATGGAAGAGAAGTTCTTCACCATGCTTTCAGAAAGCGATGAATTGCCAGAAAAAAATCAGGTCAGTCACATGAATGAAGAAGCTATTGATAAGTTGAAAGAACCTACCGACACTATTGAAGATGAATATATCACAATGCTTTCAGAAAGCGATGAATTGCCAGAAGAAAATCAAGACAGTCACATGAGTGAAAAAGCTGCTGATGAGTTGAAAGAACCTACCGACGCTATTGAAGATGAATATTTGACTATGCTTACAGAAAGTGATGGGGTGCAGAAAGAATACGGTGACAGTTTATTTACAACCTTAAAAGGAACAAAACCTGATAAAACAGAGGATTTATCTAATTTAAAGGACCCCCATTTTATCAGCTATGTCGAAAAGAAAAAAACTACAACTGTCAAAATGCAAGTATTGCTGGCTAGATTAGAAATAGATATAGATATCGTTGAAACAATGGATTTGGTAATGCCGCTTGAAAATATAGTAAGAGTAGAATTATCCATTCAATCGCTTGATTGTAGAGTTGTAATCCCTTCAAAGAAAGTCTTTCTAAAAGGTGAATTCATCGCAGAAATTGAATTTAGTAACGAAGGATTAGAAAATAGAATCCAATCAATGAAAGTCTCTATTCCGTGGTCAAAAACGGCAAACATTAACTGGCTATCCGTACCTGAATACTCTCACAGTAATCAATATGAATATATGTTCCAATCTCCCAGTGAATCTACCTCCAATATCCATTACAAATCTCACCATGAATTCGCTGAGCCCATTAATAGTCAATTAAATCAAATTAATTTTGTATGGCATCAAGAATTAAATCCGAATAATCAACAGCTTCAAATTAATGGATTGGCTCAATTGTCTATAAATTTCTTACAGGAACAATTAGTTGAACTGGATTGCTACTCGAAATAACATTGAGTAGCTTTTTTTTATGGGGGAAGAAGGACAGGTGTTTTCTACATAAAAATGTGTGAATTTGACAGATTAAAAAGCATAGAATTTCAGTTAAATATACTTCATTACAGACCATAAGAGCTTATTTCTAGAATCAAAATCAGAGTGAAAAAGATTGACCTTAAGTTTGATGAATTATTAAAAGTTTTCCAAAATTGAATCATCTGACTATTTGACTGGCCTACGTCCTAAAGTCATTCGTTCATATGTTAGGGATGTAGAGTGAATAACTCTAACAAAAATGAAAGGGGTTTAGATAATGACAGATCAACATTATTCAAGTAATGATGGCTTTCCAATGAAGGATAGCTATCCAAAACACGGAAAAGGTCAAAGCAAAGGGGAGGATCATGGGGTTAAATCGAATCAACAAATTCCTGTAACTGATTCCGACGTAACTTTAGTTACATCTCCACTAACAACACCTACTTTTAAAATTCCAATTGTACTTGCAGAAAGAACACTTCAAATCGTCGTAGAGTCAGATATTTCTCTTTATCCACCAGCTACGGAGATTAAACGTGTTAAAAAACATGTATTTTTAGATCAAGTAAAATTAGTACCAGTAGCATTCGCACCAATTGGTACAACTGGCTTTTTCACAGTTACAAGAGCGAAATTATTTGTAGGAGGACATATTCGTAAAAATATTGAATATGCTTCAGCAGATTACAATGCACCACTACAAGATCGAATCGCAAATGTTCGCTTCTCAGGTTTTGCAGAGTTAACAGCTGATGATTTCCTAAATCCACCTATTTTTGGCGTATCAGAAAATGCAGAAGCTAATTTCGTTAACGAAAAAACTCAAATGGATGCTCGTTTGGATAAATACTTCTTCCAAAATCTTGTGAGATACAATGAGCAACCATACGGTGAGTTAGTTGCTGCCAACTTCTTTGAACTTGATTTTTCACCGCACTCCACTTATCAAGATGGATCTTTCCACACATTGCGTGAAAAAATCGTACTTGACCTTACTGTAAAAGTATTACAAGTTCAACAAATTAACGTGCCTGGAGGTGGCGTGGTATCAGTAGTTCCTGACCTTCTTCCTGGTATCACTCCTCCACCTGCAGAAGAATAAAAGTAAGCTAGTCTGCTCAGAAAAAAGAAGAGAAGGCATCCAAAGTCGTTTATTCGATTTTGGGTGCTTTTTTATAGTGAAACTCTATTTTACATAAAGTTTTTAGATAATTTACATTGATTAACGAAATTCAACCCATACTAAACGGATAAATTGTATAGAGGGTGAGTTCATGAAACGAAAAATAGGCATTGCGTTGATTATTTTTATCGTTACCTGCGCCGGTTTTTTACTAGCAGTTTCTGTATCTCCAATAAAGGAATTAGAGAATAGTTCAATAAAATCAAGCGATAAACCCATTATGCTAATGGTCGTTGATTCATTAATGAGTGAACCATTACAAAAGGCAGTGAAAAAAGGAAAAGCACCTGCCTTCGAATTTTTGATTAACAATGGCTATTTTAATCAGAAAATGATTAGCTCTTATCCGACAATGTCTGTCACGATCGATAGTACGTTACTAACCGGAGTGTATTCGGATCAACATAAAATACCAGGGCTGATTTGGTATAAGGAAGATGAAAATCGAATAATTAGTTATGGAAGCGGAATCCGTGAAATTTGGAATAATGGGTTAAGAAACGTGGTCCGGGACAGTGTCATTCATCTTAATGAAACTCATTTAAGTAAAGATGTTCAAACAATTCATGAGGAGCTTGCGAATCGAAAACTGTCATCCGCTTCGATCAATGGTTTCTTATATCGGGGAAGTTTTGAACATCAACTAAACGTTCCAAAGCTCATAGCAATGACTAATCTTTTACCAGAAGAAGTTGAAATAAATGGTCCTGCCTTATTTTCACTTGGAGCGCTTTCTCAGTATAATCCGGAGAATAATCGGCATAAATATGTTTGGAACCGTTTGGGCGTCAATAATAAATTTACAGCTAAGGAGATAAAATACTTAATCGACCAAAAGAAGTTACCACCCTTTACATTTGCTTATTTACCGCATGCGGATGCTTCCATACACAAACATGGACCGGATGATTTAAAGGGCATTGAAAAAGCAGATCAAGCACTACAAGAAATATTAAATAGCTTTCCATCGTGGGAGGAAGCCATTCAAAAGATAACATGGATTGTACTGGGAGACAGCGGCCAATCTTTCGTAGGTAAAGATAAAGACAGTTCTTTAATTGATTTAAATCAATTATTGAAGAATTATACGTTTTGGGAAGGGAATAAGAACAATGGGCAACTTGCCATCGCCATTAATGAGCGGATGGCATACATTTATGTAAAAGATCCTCAGGTTGAAATATCAGAAGTTGTGAGAAGTTTAAAAGGTGAAGAACGTATAGGTTTTATTGCATGGAAAGATGATCAAACAAACTATGTGTTAAACGCACTAAGTAATGAGGAATTAACATTTTCACCAAATGGCAAGTATGTTGATGACTATCGGCAATCGTGGCAAATTGCCGGGAATGCTTCCATCCTGGATTTGAGGCTGACTAAGGAAGGGCGAATTCATTATCAAGATTATCCAGATGCTCTGGCAAGGCTTCATGGCGCGCTTCATTCACAAGTGGGACGAGTTATTATCGTCGATGCCAAGCCTTTCTATGAGTTTATAGAAGAGCATAGTCACGATCATGCGGGTGGTGGTGCACATGGTTCTCTTCATAAAGTAGATTCAATCGTTCCCATGATTGTTGCAGGCACAAATGATTTTCCTCCATCCAATCGCCTTGTCGATGTGAAAAAGTGGATTCTTCAATTATTAGGTGCCGCATAACAATTGAGAACGAACTCCGTGAAAGGATTTCGTTCTTTTTTAATACCTGTGGAATGTTATATTATACTTAACAATTGCCCCGTGGAAATTTAAAACGTTTAATTTTATAATCTCCCCCAAAAATTGACATCCTCCCTAATATCATCATCAATTTAATGAAATATATAACAATTCTGATATTCATAAAGTTTATTCAATGTACTCTATATACTTAAGGTAATACTACATTCGTAGTAACTACTTTTAATGGAGTGATATCATGAAAGCAGCGAGGCATTAAAAGTAGGCGGTGCATCAGAAACTTATACTGTTGAATTATCGAAAGAGCGCGGAGCGAAAGCGTTAAGGCTTGGTGCAACAGCGGTTATTAATCCTGCTGAAGAAGCTGATGTAGCGGCTAAAATTCAGGAGCTAACAAATGGCGGCGCAGACGTGGCCATCGAGGTTACAGGTGTACCAATTGTGTTACAACAAGCAATTGATTCTACTTCGTTCGAGGGCGAAACAATTATCGTGTCAATCTGGGAGAAGGAAGCATCCACTCAGCCAAACAACATCGTGTTATCAGAGCGCAGTGTAAAGGGAATTATCGCATACCGTGACATTATCCCAGCTGTTATGCATCTGATGACAAAGGACTACTTCCCGGCGGACAAATTAGTTACAAAATGAATTACATTGGACGATGTTGTTACGGAAGGCTTCGAAACATTAGGAAATGATAAAGATCAGATTAAAATCCTGGTCGCTTCAAAATAGACTTATAGAAAAACGGCTTATCCCGCAATAGGATAAGTCGTTTTTAATTTCTTAATTATAGTTTCATCTTTAGTGCTTTATTGGCGGAGCTGTATTTAATTCATTTTTTAAAGAAACATGCAACTCAAGATCATGATTTATAGAGGCAAAAAAAACATCGCTTATATCATGAACCCCTTGATCGGTTAATTGCTGTATTAACCATGCCTCATTTAAATTAACCCCTTTAAGTACTTCGGAATAGATTGTTCCTTCTATAATAACTGGAAAGGCCATAGAGGATTTTGATGTTCCGATATTCATATCCTCTCTTGTTACGGAGTTTTTTTCCGGCTTTTTTAACACACTTAAAGATCCGTTCGCTTCGATAATGGCTGTTTCAACTTCATTAATATCAAATACATTCTTTTCCCGAAGCATATGAAGAATATTATCAATAGAGTAGCGGATATTTTTTAGATTATTATCGATAAATTTCCCGTTTTGAATAACTACGGTTGGTTCAAGCGTTAATAATCTACCTATTTTCCGATTAGAAATTTTCCAGTTTGCAACAACCCTTTGAAATAGCCCGATAAAAATTATTGCCACAAAAGTCGGGGCGTGCTCAATATTAGGGTCGGCAATATCAGCTCCTACAACTGCGCCAAGTATAATAACGATTAAAAAATCAAATACTGGAATTTCTCCGATTGCTCGCTTTCCCATGAATAGGGTAGTAAACAGCAGCAAGGGCAAAATAGTTAGTATTCTTACAAAAACAATGAGAATATCTTTTATAAATTCAAGCATTTTAACACCACTTTCTACGAACTCTTTACAAAAGAAAAAGATCAATTATACACTCAACTTTTCCATTTCAAGCGTTTTATATTACTCCTTTAAGTATTTTATAAAAATAAGATATGAGGAGTGGTGTGGTACGCAGGATAAATCTAATCTCAATTAAAAGTAATTACTTTCACTTTTGAATATATAAAGCATTTTATAAATAATAATTTAAATAAAAAAACCCGGAATTATAAAAATTCCAGGTTCTGTCCTCGAAAAGAGGTATCGTCTTAATATTTAATCAAATTTTCCATTCGTTACTACATCATCTATTTTAAGATTTAATACATCTTGAATATCTTTTGCTTTTAAATCCTCTGCTTTTTTCATAATTTCATTAACTTCGTTACCAAAATTCTTTATATCTGAATTAGCTTCATTAACTTCTGCGTTCGCGGCATCCTGAGCATCGTTAGCATCTTTTAACTCACTATTCGCCTTTTCAATTATTCCCTCAGCTTTAGTAATTTCGCCATTAGCCTTGTTAATTTCTTCATCTCCCTCTTCTTGTAAATCATATACAGTATCTTTAAATTCTGTGACTGTATTATTTAAGTCTTCTATTAGTTCTGCATCTTTTTTAGCTTTAGCAACCGCTGCATCTAATTCAGTTTGAAGCTGATCTCTTTGTTTAACAGCCTCATTATACTTAGCAGTTTGTTCTTCAAGTTGAGTTTGTGTATGATTTAGCTTTTCTGTAGTATCTTTAAGATCAGCATTAGCTTTAGCTAATTCTGCTTCCAATTCTGCAATTCGAGCCTTCAAGTCTTTTATAAGTGTAGTAGCTTCATCAAGTTCAATTTTAGTATCCTCTAACTCTTTTAAAGTAGCTGTATTAGAAGCAAGTAATTTATTGTAATTCTCCTCTAATTTTATAAAGTTATTACCAACCTCTTCCAGACTTTTCACTAGTCCTGATATTTCCTGATTTTTTCTTTCAATTGTTAATTCTAATTGGGTGATTTTACCGTTAAGCTTTAAAACGTCGCCTTTAAGATTGGTAATAGTAGCTTTCTGACTAGTAATAAAATTATTAGCTTTTTTTATTTTAGCATTAGCATCTTTTTGAAGTTCTTGAACTTTGTTGATTAAAGCTTGTTGATTTGAATCGTATTTAACTACTTGATCAGTTTGAAAAGAAATTTTGCTTTTAATTGCATTCAATGTTTCAGAACCATCATACGCAACAACTCCTACAGATGCTGTTGTAAATAAAGTGCCTGCTAAAATTAGTGCTTTCCCTGAAAAGTATCCCATTAAAAAATTCCCCCAATATTGTTATTTGTATACTACAATCAAAATTAGTAGTAATTACCATATTATACTCGTGGGTTATATCTTTTATGCCTAATTTTAGTGAGAATTTTACTATAGTTAATTCTACTTTTTAATATTTTAAATATATTATGACTAATAGCATATGTATATTTCTTTTAAAATGTTAAATTAACGTTAATTAAATTAAATAATTGATGGATAAAATTTAAAGGACTGAGTTAGGAATGAAACTTAATCGAGAGAACATTGTAAAGATGAAAAGTGGAGATATAAGAAAAGGTAATTTATACAAAGATTAGGAAAACTTGAAATGAATCTTGGATTATAAGTTCACATTACCAAAGTTACTCATTTATCTCATATACTAACTGAGGATATTATTTTAAAACCTGCTTATATTAATGGAAAAGGGAGGTGCGATAATGACCCAGATACAAAATAAACTGGAACAAATGAAACTTGAAATAGCAGCGGAGTTTGGAATTGATAACTACGATTTAATCGATAAAGGTGAACTACCTTCTAGAGTGAACGGTAAAATTGGTGGTGAAATGACTAAAAGGCTTATTGAATTAGGGAAAATGCAATTAGTTCAAATGACACAACGAGAATTAGTACCTATAGAAATAAAAAGGGAAGAAGTTATGAAAAAGCAGCTTATGCTTCCTTGGCCAGAAGAGTACCACGGAGATTTACTGCCGATCCCTGGTCATTATAATTCCCCAAAGAATAACTTTTATAATTAATTGGCAAGAAAATTGGTATATGAAAAATGCTTAGATGTGAACTAAGCATTTTTCTTTTTTTTTGACATGGATAACGCTGCTGCAGAGCTTGGTCCATATAACATTCGTGTGAACTCGGTACACCCGGGAATTGTCAAAACATCTATGGCTGATCAACCAGATGTGGAAGAATAACTTAAGCAACTTGAAAAAGATATTCCTTTAAGAAGAAGAGCAGAAGTAGTAGAAGTTTCTAATTTAGTTGTATACCTTGCATCTGATGATTCCAGCTATTCTACAGGAAGTCAATTTGTTGTAGATGGTGGTATGATTTATGATCTATAAATAAAATTATCCGCGCAATTTCTATTACAGAAATTGTTTTTTTTTTTTTCGCTTTTTGGGGGAGATTCAATATTAAGAAAGTATTAAGAAGTTAAGAAGTTTTATATTAAGATTTACAGGCTATGATAAATGAAGGAGTTTTAGGAGGAATAGCGTATGAAAAAAATTTTAAACATAGCATTTTGGATTGTTTTATTATTCTATGCATATTTATTAATAGAAACGGTGTTTTTTGCACGGGATGCTAGAAGAAGCGTTAATTTAGTTCCTTTTGATATGATAACAGACAAGGGCTTTACATTAAATGTATGGGGAAACATTCTCATGTTTATTCCATTAGGTCTTTATGCTGCGAACTTTTTGAAAAAATTTAATTTCTGGAAAGCATTGTGGGTAATTATTGGCGCAAGCCTAGGGATTGAAGTGTTGCAATACATTTTTAAGCGCGGAGTAAGTGATATAGATGATTTATTGCTAAATACAATGGGTGGATTAATTGGTATTTTTATTTATCTAATATTAAAAAAAATGTTCAAATCAAAAGAAAGAGTGCATAGTGCGATTTCGGTATTGTCACTTTTAATAGGGATACCGGTATTTTTATTAGCTGCAACTCTTTTTCTGTATAATTGAAAATAAGGAGTTTAATGTATTAACTAATGTACAAAGGGAGTGAACCTATGTCAAAAATCGTTATTATAGAAGACACCGAAACAATAAGAGAGGAATTAAAAACGTTCCTATCGAGATATGGTTATGATGTAGTCGCCTTAACAAATTTTGAAAACATTATTAATGATACGCTCAAGGAGGAACCTGACTTAATTCTTTTAGACATAAATCTGCCTGTAACAGATGGATATTTTATATGCAGAGAAATAAGAAAGAAATCAGATGTACCGATAATCGTAGTGACGAGCAGGGATTATGAAATGGATGAACTCATGAGTATCAATTTAGGGGCGGATGACTTTATTACAAAACCATTCAATACTCAAATTCTTTTGGCAAGAATAGAATCTATATTAAGAAGAGTTCATGGATCCAATAATCAAGATACCATTACGTATAATGACCTGAAGCTGAATTTACTAAATGGCTCGGTTACATTTAACGATCATACAGCGGAACTAACAAAAAATGAATTCAAAATACTCTCCTGCTTAATTAAAAATAAAGGGAAAATTGTTTCAAGAGATGATTTAATGGATTTTATGTGGAATGCGGATATTTTTGTGGATGATAATAATCTATCCGTTAATGTTACGAGATTAAGAAAAAAACTTGAAGGATTAGGGATGAAGGAAAATATAGAAACTAGACGCGGATTAGGTTATATACTGCCATGAATTTAAAAAACTACTTAAAAGAAAGAATACTATTTTTACTTAATAATTTAATTCTATTTGTTATAATAGGCGGTGTTATGGTACTCGTTAATAGTAACTGGAATCTAATACTACTGACTTTCTGCATATGGTTTTTTCCTGTACTTATTTATATGATTATCGAATTTATGAAACAGAAAGCTTTTTATGACGAGTTAAACAGCATAATGGATAATTTAGATAAAAAGTATCTGCTTCCTGAGATTATGAATGAACCCGAAAACCTGGAGGGGAAGCTTTTATATGATATATTGCGACAGGTAAACAAGGATATGCATGAGCATGTAAAGAAGTATAGAGACAGGGAAAATGAGTATAGAGAATATATAGAAACTTGGGTACATGAGATAAAGACCCCTATCGCATCGACTCGCTTAATAATCGAAAATAATCAAAATAATATTACACGAAATATTAAAGAAGAAATAAAAAAGGTTGAAGAATATATAGAACAGGTTCTCTATTATTCTAGGAGTAATAATGTCAGCAAGGATTATATCATTAAAGAGGTTTCTTTACCTGATCTTGTTAGAAGGGTAATTAAAAGAAATTCGAGAGACTTTATTAGCAAAGGTATTGCCCTCGATATTGAAGCGGTAGATGGCATGGTGTACAGTGACGCAAAGTGGCTGGAATTTATAGTGAATCAACTGATAGGAAATGCAACTAAGTATATTGCGGGACGTGACGGGAAAGTTACAATCAGTACGATTAGAAATGAAAACAACATCATACTTACTATAGAAGATAATGGTATCGGTATTATAGATAAGGATTTAAATAGAGTTTTTGAAAAAGGCTTTACAGGAGAGAATGGGCGAAAGTTTGGACAGTCTACTGGCATAGGTCTTTACTTGTGCAAAAAACTTTCGGAGCAGCTTGGTTTAGGTCTTACCTTAACTTCAAAAACAGGCGAAGGAACAAAGGTTAGAATTATCTTTCCACTGGGAAGTGTAAATTTACTGCGTTAAATTTAACGGATGTCCGACTTATTAGTCAGGCATCTTTTTTTATTTCCAATCTTGCAAAAATGTAACTTTAATAAAAGATAAACCGATATGTACCCCTCTGTAACCTTGTTATGATAATACCAAGAAGTGTACAGGAGCATTCCTGTTAGAAGGATTTTCGGGGACTTGAAAACAAAAAAGCCCTCTTGTATGATGCTTGAGTGTCAA
>NZ_JACSPW010000017.1 GCF_014836935.1 Solibacillus merdavium
TCGGGACCTAATTTGATAAAAGAAATGACAAAAGGCATCGAGAGACGAGCTCTCGATGCCTTTTGTCGACAATCTGAAGCCATGTCATTCGAACATGGCTTTTTCCTATTATGAAATATTTTTCGTTAGTTTGTGGAATAATATAAATCAGAAATTATTAAACGGGAAAGGAGGAGAATATTTGGACATTCTATTAGAACAAATTCATCGAGATTTGGATTATCTATATTCACAAGGTAAGCACGTAAAGAAAATTAAAATGAATCCCAAGGTTTACGAAAGGATGACAAATAAGCTTACTGGAGTTGAAATCATTAATGAAGCTGTTATTGTATTTGGTATTCCTATTGAGGCAGATGAAAATATCGAAAAATTTGCATTTATTTTAGACGAAGCCACTTAATTAAGGAGTGGCTTTTTTTATATGGAAGATTGGGGAATAAAAAGATGCCCATATTTTAATGCATTGAATTGCAAAAGTTAAGAGTGCTACTTTACAAAAACCTTCCTATTTCAATGTTTTTAAGATATTGGGGGCTTATCACAAAGCGTTTTTACTTGCCCTTCCAGTCTTTTTTTTATACCTTTGTATTATTGGTACGAAGAAAGGTGAGATTGAGATGTTATCAAAAGAAAAATTAGCTCGGATTAATGAGCTTTCAAAATTAGCAAAAGAAGGAAAGTTAACGGAAGAACTAGCAAAGGAACGTACGGCACTTCGCAAGGAATATTTAGACACATTCCGATCGACTATGCGGGATACGATAGAGCATATGAAAGTTATTGATGAAGAAGGCAATGATGTAACGCCTGAAAAACTAAAACAAATAAAATCGCAAAAAAACTTTCTAAATTAGAATGTTTAATAATATGACACATTTCTTATAAAGTATGACATAAATTAATAAACTCTTTAGAAATGATTGTTTTCTTAGGGGAATTTGTCTAAACTATAGGATGTAGAATTATCGTACGAGAAAGGATGTCACATAATGACACAACAGATGGATCAGTTAGCAATTAGCGCAATCCGTACATTATCAATCGACGCAATAGAGAAGGCGAACTCAGGCCACCCAGGTTTACCTATGGGTGCAGCTCCAATGGCTTATACTTTATGGACGAAGCAATTACGTCATAACCCACAAAATCCAAATTGGTACAATCGTGACCGCTTTGTATTATCAGCTGGACATGGCTCAATGCTTTTATATAGTTTATTGCACTTAGGTGGATATGGTTTAGAGATGGAAGAAATTAAAAATTTCCGTCAGTGGAATTCAAAAACTCCAGGGCATCCAGAATATGGCCATACTGTAGGTGTAGAAGCTACTACAGGTCCTTTAGGGCAAGGTATTGCGATGTCAGTAGGTATGGCAATGGCTGAGCGTCATTTAGCTGCAACATACAATAAGCCAGGTTTAGATATCGTAGACCACTATACATTTGCGCTATGTGGCGATGGTGATTTAATGGAAGGTGTTGCTGCAGAAGCGATTTCACTAGCAGGACACTTGAAATTGGATAAGCTGATTGTGCTATACGATTCAAATGATATTTCACTTGATGGTGATCTTGAAAAGTCATTCTCAGAAAACATCCAAAAACGTTTTGAATCTTACGGTTGGAATTATTTAAAAGTTCAAAATGGCACAGATATTGTTGAAATTAATACAGCAATAGAAAAAGCGAAACAAAATACTGGTGGACCAACTATTATCGAAGTTAAGACAGTGATTGGTTTTGGTTCTCCAAATAAATCAGGTAAAGCAGATTGCCATGGTGCACCACTTGGATTTGATGAAGTAGCTTTAACGAAAGCTGCATACGCATGGGAACACGAATCATTCTTCGTTCCTAATGAAGTGTACGAAACATTTAAAACAGCAAGCGAAGTACAAGGTGTACAGGCCGAAGCAACATGGAATGAATTATTCGAGAACTATAAAAACGAATATCCTGAGTTGGCTGCACAATTTGTGAACGCAATGGAAAATAAATTACCAGAACACTATGCTTCTGAGTTACCAGTGTACGAAGCTGGCACTGCAGTAGCAACACGTTCATCTTCTGGTGATGCAATCAATGCTATTGCAAAAACAACTCCGTCATTCTTTGGTGGTTCTGCTGACTTGGCAGGTTCAAACAAAACAACTATTAAAGGCGCAGGTGACTTCTTCGCTGATACTCCAGAAGGTCGAAATATTTGGTTTGGTGTTCGTGAATTTGCAATGGGTGCTGCAATGAATGGTATGGCATTACATGGCGGATTAAATGTATTTGGCGGAACTTTCTTTGTATTCTCTGATTATGTTCGTCCAGCGATTCGTTTATCCGCATTAATGGGCCTACCTGTAACATATGTGTTTACACATGACTCAATTGCAGTAGGTGAAGATGGTCCGACACATGAGCCAGTCGAACATTTAGCATCATTACGTGCAATGCCGAATCTTTCGGTAATTCGACCGGCAGATGCTAATGAATCTGTTGCGGCATGGAAATTGGCTGTAGAAAGCAAGTCAATTCCAACTGTATTAGTATTATCCCGCCAAAACTTACCGGTATTAGACGTAGCGAAAGATGCTGTATATGATGGTGTTGAAAAAGGAGCCTATGTGGTTGCAGCTTCAATAAAAGAAACACCGGATGCTATTTTAATTGCAACGGGTTCTGAAGTAGGCTTGGCTGTAGAGGCGAAAAAAGCGCTACTCGAAGAAGGAATTGATGCATCTGTTGTATCAATGCCGTCTATGGACCGCTTTGAAAAGCAATCTAAGGAATACAAGGAATCGGTATTGCCAAAAGCTGTTACAAAACGTTTAGCAATTGAGATGGGTGCTTCATTCGGTTGGCATAAATATGTTGGCTTTGAAGGTGACGTTCTTGCAATTGATAAATTCGGTGCATCAGCTCCAGAAAAAATTGTTATAAAAGAATATGGCTTCACTGTAGAAAACGTTGTTGCTAAAGTAAAAGCACTTTAATTCAAAGTTTAAATGTCACTTGTCTACTAGGGCAAGTGGCATTTTTTACTTATTTCGTATTCATGCCCACTTATTTAGAGTGCATTCAATTTAATAGCTTATTTTCCATGCAAACTCCCTGTTGAAATGTATTTGAAAACGTGCGATATTGTTGGAGGAATGGTACGATAGTAATTGGAAAACGAAGTAACAGAATAAGGAAGTGAATAATTATGACAGCCGTACAAAAGGACATTGCTACATATGTAGAAAAAGCACTATTTTTATTATCCAGTAAAGCAGATCCTCAAAAATTTCAAACAATGATTCAACAAAATATTAATGATAAACGAGAATCTTCCACTTCAACAATAGACTTTTATGACCGTCTAATGTTAAATATGGCCTACTTCGTTGAAAATAAAATGGCGTGGACAGAACTTGTTCGTTCTACATTTAATGGAGGCGAATTACCGACTGTATCATATATTGAAAACGAATTAATGGTACATCAAATGCAAATTCGTAACAGTGTTGCGGAAAAGATGGATGATTATACGAAAGCCTTCCACCAGCAATATGAAACTTTAAAAGTAGAAGATGAAGATGTAATTTATGATTATGCATATGCATCAGTAGAGCATGCATTACGTGTTGATTTTTTAACATTAGTCTGTGCAAATAAAGCGACAATTTTAGCACAAGGTAATATTGACGAAACGTTAAAAACGATGGACGGTTATGTTGCTTATTTTACCGACCAAATCGTCAATAAAATGACGCTTTCTTAAAAGGAGATACAACAAAATGAATACACCATTTACTTTTTTACACAAAGCCCCTGTAATGAATGCAGAGAAAAAACCTGCAATCTTTTTATTACACGGTTTAGGAAGTGATGAAAATGATTTATTACAATTAGTTAATTCATTTTCAACACAGTGCCATATTTTTAGTTTGCAAGGACCTATTAAACATCGACCTGGCTATGCCTTCTATACTTTCGAAGAGGAAGGTAAACCAAATCGCGCCATTTTTGATAAGGTATTAAAGGGAATTGAAGCATTTATTAATGAAGCCGTTCGAGAATACAATTTAGATGAACAACAAATTTATGTGGTTGGTTTTAATCAAGGCGCAGCATTGGCACAATCCCTTGCAATGGTTATGGGGGATGCTATTCGTGGGACAGCAGCGTTAAGTGGCTATTTGCCGGAGTTTGCTGCACTTGAGTATAGTAAAAAAACGATGAATCATTCTAAAATTTTCATTTCCCATGGTGAATATGACTACGATTACCCATTTGAATGGGCGGAGCATGCAGTGCGTTTCTTCAATGATTATGGCACGAATGTTACATTTAAATCATATCCGGTAGGCCATGGTGTAAGTGAGCAAAACTTACAGGATTTAATCGCATTTTTATCAGAGGATCTACCAAATAATTTAAACTAAAAAACAGCTGACGGGGATGGAAATTATTTCTCGTCAGCTGTTTTTTCTATGTCCAATAATTGTTCGGCATCGTTAATCGACATCGGTTTGTAGAAATAGTATCCCTGGCCAGCAGGGCAGCCGAGTTGCTGAAGCATTACCAGTTGTTCCTTAGTTTCAATACCTTCAGCAATCGCTCGCATTTTAATATTTTTTGCAAGTAGGATAATGGTTTGTACAATCGCATACATGCCGGGTTCATTCATTGAGCTAACAAAGCTACGGTCAATTTTTATTTCAGAAAAAGGCAATTGAGGTAAGTAGCTTAAGGAAGAAAAACCTACACCAAAATCATCAATGGAACATCCAATTCCAAGTGCATTTAATTGATTTAAAATTTCCTTTGCTCTACTCAAATCCACTAATTCAATGCTTTCTGTTACCTCAAGTTTAATATATTGTGGAGGAATATTAAATTGATTAAAAATATTCCTAATATTTTCTAAAAATAGAGGGTCGTAAAAATGATCCGGTGAAATATTAAGAGATACAGGTAATATTTTTTTCCCTTTATTCAAACGATTTTGTAGCCAACTCAAAATATGTTTAAAATTCAGCAAATCAATATCTTTTATTTTCCCGGTTTGTTCAGCTATTGGAATATATTTAATCGGTGAAATAAAACCGAGTCTGCTTGAATTCCACCGGGATAATGCCTCGAATCCTTCCACCTCAAGTGTTGTAAAATTTATTTTCGGCTGTAAATATACTAAAAATTCTTCGTGATGGAGCGCGTATGCCAATTGATTGAAAATCTCCATTTCCTCTATCAGTTGCTTTGTACTGTTTTCTTCATATGCTTCAAAACTATTTCCGCTTCTGTTACGAGCTTTAGATAAGGCAATATCCGACTGATGTATAATTTGATCTACTGTTAAGGATTGGTCGAAATTTGTATAGCCGATCTTTATAGTGATATAGGTTTCTTTATCATCAATTAAATAGGGAATAAGTGTAAGTAACTCAATCTGTTGATAATAAGAGGTAAAACTATCACTTTCTCCTTTTACTCCAAGAACGATGGAATTAGAAAATCGTGAAATGAGAACATCATCTACAGCTAAATACTCGCTCAATCGATTGGCCATTTGACTTAGTAGGTCAGCACCTGCACTACGCCCATATAAATCCACAATTTTGTTAAATTCGGCAGGGTGGATAATTGCAGCAAAACCTGAATCCCCTGTATTTAACCATTTTGAAAATTGCGTCTTAAAATAATGTAAATTCGGTAAATTAGTCTCTACATCATAAAAGGCTAAATGACGCAGTTGAATTTTTTGTTCCGCATATTTAATGGCAAGCTGAATAAGTAGCGTTAATCGATTTAAATAATTGATATCAATTTGCTTTAATTCGGTACTGTCTTGATTAAATAATGTTAAGATACCGCTTATTTCATTTTGTGGCGTCAAAATCAACTTTGTCCAGGAACCTTGAATCGTTCCTAATTCATAATTTTCTGAAATATCGTTATATAGTGGGGTGTCAGTAAAATCTTTTAAGTATATAGCGCTCTTATTGAAGTTGGAATTTGATTTGATTTCAAAAAAGGCAAGTTTATTAATTACGTGTACTGGTAATGTATAGGAACCGATAGATTTAATATCATAGTTTTCATTATATAAATGAATCGTACAATAGACATCCCGAATATAAAAGAGTTCAATTTTTTCCGAAATCAAATTCAATATTGACTGTAAATTACTTTCATGATCGATCGCTTGATATACTTCGTGCTCCAATTTATAAATCATTTTATTTAACGTTTCTTCTGTTGTATCTTCGCAGGTCAATAATATATATTGAATTATATTTTCATTATTCCTAATAGGATGCAATGTAATCGAATTCCAAAAGGCAGAACCTTCTTTATTGTAATGTAAAATCGTTAATTTTTTAGGGGAGCCGGATTTTAAATGTAAATTTAATGCTTCAATCGACTTTTTACTAGTACGTTTTCCGTTTAAAATGCTGATGTTTTGATTAATGATTTGTTCATTTTCAAAAGAAGTTAATTTAAAAAAATAAGGGTTTGCATGTAGAATTGATAGATTCTCATCGTTAATATCAATGATAAGCGTACCTTTCGAAAGTTGGTTACTTAAGGTTTTTAACCAATTAAATAATCGATCTTTTGATAGGGGTATAGATTGATCAATTGTCATAGTTACTGCCCCTTTTTAATTATAAGATTTACTAAAGTATAACAAATTCCCTATAAATAGGAAGTGGATTATTATAATATATAAAAAGTTCTTTTTAGTTGAGTCTTATTTGCTGTTAGAAATAAACTAAAGAATTTTTAACAAAAAAAACTAGTAACGATAGATTACTAGTTTTGGGGATTTGTATTTTATTATCTATTGTCCATTCTGTCGGAGATGTTTTTCTTAACATCGCCAATTTTTTCTTGTGCTTTACCTTTTACTTGATCACGTTTTCCTTCAGCTTGCAGGGATGGGTCGTTTGTATTTCGACCGACTGACTCTTTTACTTCCCCTTTTAGTTTGTTCCCAGTACCTTTTACTTTATCTGAAAATCCATTTGACATAGTATAACCTCCTAAAAGTATTTACATATGTCTATTTCCCTTAACAGGAAAGAGTAAACAAAATTTCAATTCATCGTGTAGACCTTGTAAAAGTGGTGAAGGGATTCACTGCCTTTTTGATCAATAATTGTTTGTCCATTTTGATTCATGCTGACAGTTGTTTTTTTCTCCTCTAGCACCCCTTTATGGAAATACAAAACGACCTCAATTTTACTATTTTCAATCAATTGTTGCTTCTCGGCTTCTGAAAAATTCCCATCTGCAAAAAGTCCATTATCCTGCCATGTACCAGTTATTTTTAATTGTTGCTCGTCCTCATTTTCGTCATAATACCACTGCACATCGCGTAATATAGTTTTAAATAAATCGTTAATTGTAAAAGTTTCATTGTCGAACTCAATTTCGACCGAACGAATGGAATGTACATCGGTAGAAATGGCGGTTGCCGCTTCATTAGCCTTGGAGTTAATACCAGCTGCTGCCTTTTTAACATCACCAATCGTTTCTCCGCAACCTGCTAACAAAATTGCCGTAATTAAAAATAATATAGAACTTCTCATTAGAGTCCCTCCAATGTTGTCATTACTATCATTTTACTAAAATGTGCAAAAGGAAACGCATGAATTTAGTAGTAGAATGTGAAATGTTTGTAACAGATTGGAATTCAAAATGAAGAAAGCGATTTTCCATTAAAAATGTTATTAATTTTTCATCTTGCTGTATCTGTTCATGTATACGATGTTCGATGTTGGGTCACAATAGTTTATAAGTGGATAGTATATGGAATAGAGAGTCGTGAAAAAAGTGGAAAGTGAGTGTTGGAGATGCGAATCGATGATGAGTTACTTGAAAAGCTTGGTAGTTATTTTGTATATCATGAAGTGTATAACCGGTACGGCATTACATTTGAGACTTTTGTAGATCGTTGGACGAGAGGGATTCTTGAATTATAAATTCAATTAAAGAAGTTTGATCAGATGTATAACATTTTGAATTAGTAATACACTCCTCAGTTAAAATTGAGGGGTGTGTTTTCATTTTTGCTGTCCTTTTTTGGGAATTACTATTACGATAGATTTATAAAACCCCCTAAACAAAGGAGCTATGATTATGAAAGTACGCGATATGGGCATTAAGATCGGGCAATTACATACAGGAGACAAAAATTGCATTACGGACGTCGAAGGGGTAAAGGTTGGTCATGTTACACTGGATTATCCAATAAATGATTCTGGTGATGCAGCATGTACAGGAGTAACGGCAGTTTTACCGCATACAGGAAATTTATATCGGGAAAAAGTAACGGCAGCAAGCTATGTTTTAAATGGATATGGAAAAACGACCGGTCTAATTCAAGTGGAAGAGCTAGGGTTAATTGAATCCCCAATTATGCTTACAAATACTTTTGGCGTTGCAAATGTTACACAGGGCACGCTCCAATATTTGCTTGAGCAAAATGAAGAAATTGGAATAACGACCGGTACGGTGAATGTAGTAGTTGGTGAATGTAATGATAGCTATTTAAATTCGATTCGACATTTTCCTGTAAAACCTGAGCATGCCATAGAGGCGATTCATAAGGCCTCGAACAACAATCATGCCGAAGAGGGGGCAATCGGGGCGGGCAAAGGAATGATGTGCTTTGGTCATAAAGGGGGCATTGGCACTTCATCACGTGTCGTAAATGATAATGATGGAGAACAATATATAGTCGGTTGCCTCGTATTAAGTAATTTTGGAAAGGCAAATGAATTGCTAAAGGAACGCTACATTACTACTTCAAATAACAGTGAATCGACTATGAGTCCGACTGATGGTTCGATTATTATAATACTTGCAACAGATGCTCCGCTTAGCAGCCGTCAGTTAAAACGTGTGATTAAACGTTGCGGTATTGGATTAGGACGCACTGGTAGCCATTTCTCAAATGGAAGTGGGGATATCGTAATCGGATTTACAACAGCTAGAAAAATTCAGCATCATTACGATGATACTTTGGAAATACGCCAGCAATTGCGTGACGACCAAGAAGTAATGAACTCTTTATTTATGGCAGCAGCCGAAGCGACAGAAGAAGCGATTATTAATTCATTGTCACAGGCAGAAACAACAACTGGCAGACATAATCATATAGTACAAAAACTACTCTTTTAAATAATCAAATACAATTTTCTAAGTGGAAACCTTCTACAATGGCTTGTCTTTTACATTATTATTCTGTGAAAGACTTTTTTCATATAAAAATATAATAAATTTTACAAAAAATGTAACATTACAGAGGGTCATTACATTGATATTAAACTAATAGCAAATTTACAAGAAAAAAACTTCCACAATCGAAATATATGTGATATTTTAAATTTATACTTAAAAGATTGAAAAATCAAAATTTTTAGACATATTAATAATGTAAGTCACTTTTGTTTTTCAAACACATTAAAATTATGTTAGAAAATTATTTTGATGTTCGAATAGGTAGGAGGTATTCATCACTATAAAAAATTATTCTTTTCCCATATCCATAAACGCAACAGCGGAAAAGATTCCTGCTTTAATGGAAAACGGGGATCCTTTAGTGGAAATAAAGCCAATAGTAAATAAATTATATCTCAAGCCACAATATTTTTTTGAAGGTATCCCAAATAGTCTTAATAAAATATATTTGCGGCAGGAAGCTGCAAGTAAATTAATAAAAGCACTTCAGCTAATACCGGAAACGATGAGCTTTATTTTGTACGATGGGTTTCGCCCGCTGCAAGTTCAGTCGTTTTTATATAACGATATTAAAAATAAAATACGATTAAAATTTCCGCAATGGACAATTGAACAAATCGAATACGAGACGTTAAAGTATGTTGCATTTCCAAGCATAGAAAACAGTTCTCCATCGCCACATTTAACAGGAGGAGCAATTGATTTAACGTTAGGCGACGAGCGGGGATATCCGTTGGATTTAGGTACAGCATTTGATGCGACGGAGGAAAAATCGGCTACCGCCTATTTTGAAAAGCATCGTTCGGAAAATGAAGCAGCGCATATCAATCGGCGTATCTTGTTTCATTGCATGACACAAGCAGGATTTCAAAATTACGAAGCAGAGTGGTGGCATTATGATTATGGAAATAGAGCATGGGCGCGGAAATCAAATAAAGACCAATGCTTGTATGGTCCAATTATCGCCACAATTGAACAGAATGAACTAAAGGAGTATAAATTCAGATGAAAGTATATATAAGTGCAGATATTGAGGGAATTACAGGAACGACCGTATGGAGTGAAACCGAACTAAATACTTCTGACTATGTACAATTTCAGCAACAAATGACAAAAGAAGTGCTTGCTGCGATAGAGGGCGCATTTGCCGGTGGGGCTTCAGAAATATTACTGAAAGATGCTCATGATTCTGGGCGTAATATTTTAATCGAAAACTTACCGGAGAACGTTAAAATTATTCGTGGTTGGACACAAGAGCCAATGTGTATGGTTGCTGGATTGGATGAAAGCTTTGATCGCGCAATCTTTATCGGTTACCACAGTGAGGGGGGGAGTGAAAAAAACCCGCTTGCCCATACGTTAAGCCTGCTGGCAGATGTCAAAATCAATGGCGAATATGCAAGTGAGTTTCTAATTAATACATACGCAGCTGCACTGCATGGCGTGCCTGTAGCATTCGTTAGTGGCGATAAAGCATTAACAGAGCACATCTCCCGCCATAATGACGAAATCATAACGTTTGCAACAAAAGAAGGAATCGGTCATGCAACAATCAGTGTTAGCCCACAAACTACATTAAAAGAAACGAAAAGACTGATTGAAGAAGCAATGAAAATAGAACGCAGTAAGCTTCAAATCGAACTGCCCAAACAATTTAATGTAGAGATTATTTATAAAGACCATATAAAAGCATATCGAAACTCATTTTATCCCGGGGCTAAATTTAAAGCGCACAATACCGTGCAGTTTGAAACGACAGATTACTTTGAGGTACTTCGACTGCTGCAGTTTTTAACTTAAGGTGGGTGGTTTTATGAAAATTAAAAAAGTAGACGTTGGTTTAGTTGAAGCACCACTTATTACACCTTTTAAAACAGCATTGCGCACTGTAAATAATATACAAAATATCTTCGTAACTATTTATACTGACAATGGATATATTGGGATTGGGGAAGCGGCGCCTACACACGTTATTACAGGAGAATCGCTTCAATCAATTCGCTATGCAATTGAAGAGGTCATTGCACCGGTCATTATTGGAATAGAAATTGATGAAATTGCCCTGCTTTGTGAACGAATCGATAAATGTATGTATCAAAATACAAGTGCAAAGGCAGCGGTCGAAATTGCTCTTTATGACTTATGGGCCAAAAAATACGATGCTCCACTCTATAAATTGCTCGGTGGATATCGGAGCAAGATTACGACTGATATTACAATCAGTGTAAATGACGAAGAAGAAATGGTGAAGGACAGTATAGCAGCAGTTAAACGCGGGTTTTCTATTCTAAAAGTTAAAGTAGGAAAAAATCCACATAGTGATGTAAACAGTATATTAGCTATTCGAAACGCTGTCGGACCAGGCGTCGTTTTACGTGTTGATGCGAACCAAGGATGGACACCGAAAGAAGCTGTGAAAATTATAGGACAGCTGGAAGATCGTGGAGCTGATATTGAGTTGGTTGAACAACCTGTTCATTATAGTAATATTTCCGGCATGCAATACGTAACGAGTCAAACATATACAAATATTTTAGCAGACGAAAGTGTATTTTCGCCTAAGCAAGCAATCGAAGTTATCGAAAAGCGTGCAGCGGATTTAATAAATATTAAGCTTATGAAAACTGGCGGTATTTCAAAAGCCCAGCAAATTAACTCCATTGCAGAAGCTAATGGGGTGGAATGCATGATTGGCTGTATGCTTGAAACAAAAATTAGTGTTAGTGCAGCGGCACATTTTGCTGCAGCGAATAAAAATGTAACGATGGTTGATTTAGATGGACCGAGCTTATGTGTTAAGGATCCAATCGATGGAGGGCCGTTCTTTGAAGGGGAAAGCATTCAAATGAGCGATGATTCGGGAATTGGGTTTTTAATAGAGGCTTTTATAGCCAAATAAAAATAGAGAATTGGGGGAAAGTTCATGAAAAAATATTTATTTATTGTAGTGAGTATGTTTGCTCTATTATTGGCAGCATGCGGTGATTCTACAGATTCAGGTGAAACGTCAGAATATAGAACTGTTTATTCTGGCGAAATTAAAACGTTAAACTATTTAAAAACTGCAGAAACTAATGAGTTCGCATTATCTGCAAATCTCGTTGAAGGTTTAATTGAGTACGATGAGTACGGAGTAGTAAAACCTGGCTTGGCTGAAAGTTGGGAATCAAATGATGATGCGACGGTCTGGACATTCAAACTACGCGATGATGTGAAATGGGTAGATCACGAAGGGAAAGAAGTGGCAGATGTTGTCGCTCAAGACTTCGTTGACGGATTAAACTACGTGCTTGATGCAAAAAATGAGTCATCGACGGCATGGATTGCAACTGTTGTTAAAAACGGTGATGCATTTTACAACGGAGAAGTGACAGATTTCGCTCAGGTTGGTATAAAAGCAATCGATGAAAAGACAGTGGAATATACGTTGGAAGGTCAAACGCCATACTTCTTATCAATGTTAAACTACGTATGTTTCTTCCCTGTAAGCGGTGAGTTTTTAGCTGAAAAAGGCGATGCATTCGGTACAAATCGAGAAAATATTCTATACAACGGCGCATATATTTTAGATAAGTTTGAGCCTCAAAATGAACGTGTCCTTGTGAAAAATAAGAAATATTGGGATAAAGAAACTGTTAAAATCGACAGAATTCGTTATAAGTACAATAAAGAAGCAGCTACTGTAGCACCAGAACTATTTTTACGTGGTGAAATTGATGGTGCAGTTATTCCGACATCCATTTTAGATGAATGGTTAAATAGCGAAGACAAAAAGGATTTAGTACGTCAAAACAACAACAACTTCTATACTTACTTCTATGCATTAAACTTTGATCCACAATATGATGCAGAGTATGAACCGGAAAACTGGAAAGTGGTAGTAAATAACAAAGATTTCCGTAAGTCACTATACCATGCGTTAGATCGTGTATCAGCGATGTTAACGATTGAGCCATACAACCCTCAAGATCTATTGTCGAACACAATTACACCGAAAAACTTCGTAGACGTTGAAGGTGTTGATTACACATTATTAGAGCCTTTAAAAGCTATTACTGAAAATGATTCATTTGATAAAGATTTAGCATTGCAACATAAAGAAGCAGCTATGGCAGCTTTAAATGGTAAAGCAACATTCCCAGTAAAAGTTGTGCTGCCGTATAACTCGGGTTCGCCTGAATGGGCAAACCGCTCACAAGTTGTTGAACAACAGCTGGAAAACTTATTAGGTGCAGATTATATCGATGTTGAGCTTTATGCAGGTCCTGCAACAGGCTTCCTAGGTGAAATTCGTCGTCCAGGTAAGTTCTCTATGATTGAAGCGAACTGGGGTCCAGACTTTGCAGATCCATCCACTTATACAGATCCATTTACTGAAGGTGGATCGTATAACAAACCAGAATTGGCAGAAGGATACAATGGTCAGTACGATAAGCTGGTAGCAGCTGCAAAAGCTGAAGTAGATCCAGCGGTTAGATATGAACTATTTGCAAAAGCGGAAGCATTTTTAATTGAAGAAGCATTTGTAATTCCATACGCTGTTGGTGGCGGTGGCTATGTTGCTTCAAAATTAAATCCATTTGAATCACAATATTCACCATTTGGTGTAACATCCGAGAAATTTAAAGGTCAATCTATCCTAGAAAAGCCAATGAGTAATGAAGAATTTAAGTCTGCTAAGGAAGCATGGGAAAAAGCACGTGCTGAAGCTTTAGCAAATGCTTCTAATTAATTAATTTAGCGCTTTTTAAATGCATGAAGATTAGGAGATGACAGGAATATTTCTGCATCTCCTTTCTTATTTTATTGTAAGGAGGAGACATGTTTGATAAAGTATATCGCTAAACGTTTAGGACAATCAATTTTGACATTATTTATTATTGTTACGATTGTTTTCTCCCTGTTACGATTGATGCCGGATGAAGGCTATTTAGGAGCAGCAGCGGAAAAGATGTCGCTGGAGCAACAAGAAGTTTATTTAACAAATTTAGGTTTACGGGACCCTTTACTAATCCAACTTAAAAATTTCTATATCGGTCTATTTCAAGGGGATTTGGGAAAATCGGTTACATACCGTACTGATGTACCTGTCTTGGACATTATACAAGATAAAATGATGTATTCGATTGTGTTTGGGTTAGGAGCCGTAGCATTATCTCTACTTGTCGGTGTGCCCCTTGGTATATTTATGGCTCAGTTTAAGGGGCGTTGGCTTGACCGTCTCGGAACGGGCTATATTGTATTCGTAGTAGCCGTACCAGCAATGGTCTATTTCTTAATGATACAAATGTATATTTCCGATTGGTTTAATTTACCGATGCTATTTGATGAGTACAATCCTAAGAGCTTTATATTACCGTTATTCTGTTTAGCTTTGGGACCGATTGCTTCCTATGCCATGTGGATGCGTCGTTATATGGTAGATGAGCTTAATAAGGATTATATTAAACTGGCGCGCGCAAAAGGGGTTACAGAGCGTACAATTATGTTCAGTCACGTAATGCGAAATGCCTTTATACCAATGGCACAGTATTTACCTGCAACAATTTTATTTACAATCACAGGTTCGATTTATATTGAATCGTTATTCTCTATACCTGGTATGGGCGGTTTGTTAGTTGATGCGATTCAACGTCAGGATAACAACGTGGTACAAGGGCTCGTTTTAGTGTTCTCTTCGCTGGGAATTATCGGTTTAATTTTAGGGGACATTTTAATGGCGATTGTCGATCCTCGAATTAAGCTAGGGAAAGGAGATAGTGTACGCTAATGGGATTATTTACAAAAGAAATTCAGAATATTTCGGAAAAATCGAATAACCAATTAAATGATCACTTATTTGAATTTGCCACTGTTGATGATGCGAAAGCAGAAGAGACAGCGTATTCAAATTACTCCTATTGGCGATCTACTTTCCGTTCCTTTAGGAAAAATAAAATAGCGGTATTTTTATTAATATTTGTAATCGGTTTAATTTTATTTACATTTATTCAGCCGTATTTACCAGATCAAAAATCACCTACACAAATCTATATTAATGCTGAAACGGGAATGCAGGATCGAAATGTTGCACCGAACGACGAATATATATTCGGTACAAACTCAATTGGTCAAGATTTATGGTCACGTATTTGGGAAGGAACTAGAACGTCGTTATTTATCGGCTTTGCGGTTGCCATTATTGAAGTAATCATCGGCTTTTCAGTCGGGGCATTGTGGGGCTACTCTCGAAAGCTGGAAATGCCGATAACTCAGCTTTATAACATAGTGGACAACATTCCGACTACGATTGTCTTAATATTAATGGCCTACATTTTACGACCGGGCATTTCGACAATTATTATTGCAATGTGTATTACCGGCTGGGTTGAAATGGCGCGATTTTTACGGAACCAAATCGTTATACTACGAGATCGGGAGTATAATTTAGCTTCAAAAACATTAGGAACACCTGGCTATAAGATTATTATTAAAAACCTGCTTCCCTATTTAATTTCGGTAATTATGCTGCGTATGAGCTTAGCGGTACCAGCTGCAATTGGGGCTGAAGTATTTTTAACTTATATCGGTTTAGGTTTACCGGTAAGCGAGCCATCGTTAGGGAATTTAATTAACGAAGGTCGTGTCTTGATGATGTCACCAGATTTACGTTACCAGCTTATTTTCCCGAGTATTGTGCTGAGTGTAATTACAATTGCTTTTTATATTATTGGTAATGCATTTGCAGATGCAGCAGATCCGAAAAATCACGTATAGGGAGGAAGGCGTTAAATGGAACAGGAAAAAATATTATCAATCGAAAATTTAGTCATTAAATTTAAATTACGAGGTCAAACATTAACAGCCATCCGTGATATTTCACTGGATTTATATAAAGGGGAAAGCCTTGCGATTGTAGGGGAATCAGGATCAGGTAAATCCGTTTTAGTAAAATCCATTATGGGACTACTCGATAAAAACGGTTATATTGACTCAGGTCAAATCATCTTTGATGGGCATGATTTATCAAAATTCAAAACAGAAGCAGATTGGCTTAAAGTGCGAGGTAAAAAAATAGCAATGGTGACGCAAGATCCGATGACGTCACTTAATCCGCTAAAAACGATTGGCAAGCAAATTGAAGAAAGTGTTATTTTACATCAAGGATTAAAAGGAAAAGACGCCTATGAAAAAACGTTGCAGTTACTGCGCGATGTTGGGATTCATGAGGTAGAAAGACGCTATGGGCAATACCCGCACGAATTCTCAGGAGGCATGCGTCAACGTATTGTTATTGCAATCGCAGTTGCATGCAATCCCCAGATTTTAATTTGTGATGAGCCGACAACCGCTTTAGATGTAACCATTCAAGCGCAAATTTTACAGCTATTGACTAACTTGCAGGAGAAATATTTGTTGACGACAATTTACATTACGCATGATTTAGGTGTAGTCGCAAAAGTTGCCGACCGAATTGCGGTAATGTATGCAGGGGACATTATCGAAGTTGGCCAAACGAACGAAGTATTTTTCAATGCTAAACACCCGTACACGTGGGCACTAATTTCATCCTTACCCCAGCTAGGAATAAAAGGGCAAGAGCTTTATTCGATTAAAGGTACGCCTCCGAATTTATTTAAGGAAATTAAAGGGGATGCGTTTGCACCGAGAAATCAGTATGCCTTAAAAATTGATTTTGTTGAACGTCCTCCTTTCTTTAAAGTTAGCGATACACATTATGCAAGGACATGGCTTCTCGATCCAAAAGCGCCACAGGTAAGTCCTCCAGAAGTGTTGCTAGCATTTTTCAAAGGGGAGGGACAATAAGTATATGAGTAAAACTTCTAGAGAAAAACTAATTGAAATTAAAAATATTGATATCATTTTCGGTACAGGAAAAAAACAATTTAAAGCGGTTGATAATGTAAGCTTCGATATATATAAAGGAGAAACATTCGGTCTTGTAGGTGAATCAGGGTCAGGTAAAACAACGATAGGGCGAGCGATAATGCGTCTCAACTCAGTTGCAAACGGAGAGATTCTCTTTCATGGTAAACCAATCAATGGGCGCATAACAAAAGAATGGGATCGTGAAATTACACAAAAAATACAAATGATTTTCCAAGATCCTGGTGCTTCATTAAACGAGCGTGCGAAAGTTGATTATATCGTTTCGGAAGGATTAATAAATAATAAAAAGTATAGCAGTGAGCAAGAGCGTATTGAAAAAGTAAAAAAAGCATTAATGGAAGTAGGGTTACTCCCGGAATTCGCTTCTCGTTTCCCCCATGAGTTTTCTGGTGGTCAGCGTCAGCGTATCGGGATTGCTCGTGCGCTTGTGATGGAGCCGGAATTTATCGTAGCGGATGAACCGATTTCAGCTTTGGATGTTTCGATTCGTGCTCAAGTATTGAATTTATTATCTAATTTGCAGGAGGACCGCGATTTAACCTATTTATTCATTGCTCACGATTTATCTATTGTACGCTTCATTACAAATCGTACTGCTGTAATTTATAAAGGGAGAATTGTTGAGCTTGGAGAAACGGAAAAGCTGTTTAACAATCCGCTTCACCCGTATACTCAAGCACTTTTAACTGCTGTACCCGAGCCGAACCCTATTAAGGAACGCCAAAAAAAGCTGCAAGTTTACGATCCATCCGTTCATCAATATGAGATGGATCCACCTGAATTTGTTGAGATTGAAGAAGGTCATTTCGTATTGGCGAATAAAGAGGAACAAGAACAATACAAAGCTGTTCTTGTAGGAAAAGGAGTGTAATCGATGAGTATTGTGATCCCGAAGTCGTTAAAAATGGGGGACACCGTTGCGCTAATAAGTGCATCAGGTGCTACACCGACTGAGCGCTTGCAGCCTGCTATTGAAGCCGTAGAAAAGTTGGGGTTTCGTGTAGTAGTTGGTGAAACTTGCCGTACACGTCATGGCTATTTCGGTGGAGATGATGCATTACGCGCAAAAGAGGTAAATGAAATGTTTGCCAACGCTGAAATTGACGGTATTTTCTGTATTCGAGGTGGGTACGGGGCAACACGAATTTTACCGATGCTTGATTTGGAGTTGATTTCAAATAATCCGAAGGTTTTTGCTGGATATAGTGATGTAACTGCACTGCACACCGTTTTCAATCAGATATGTGGATTTGTTACTTACCACACGCCAATGCCATCGACAGAATTCATAAAGGAAAATATGGATGAATATACTTGGGAATATTTCATTAAAAGTGTTACCAATACCAATTGGAGCGACTATTTACTTGAAAATGCGAAAGACGATCCGCTGGAAACTCTTGTTTCTGGTGCTGCTACAGGGCAATTGGTAGGTGGTAATTTAACGCTTGTCACAGCATCTTTAGGAACACCTTTTGAAATTGATTTAAAGGGAAAGATATTATTTTTGGAAGATATCGATGAAAATGTACAACGTATTGACCGTATGTTAACGCAACTCTCAACGTCGGGGAAACTAAATGAACTGGCGGGTATTTTACTTGGTGGTTGGACAGATTGCGGACCAATGGATGCGAAAAATCCGGAAAATAATTTGGATTTAATTACTGTATTTGAAGAAATTTTGGCTCCATTAAATATCCCAATTTTAATGAATGTCACATGTGGTCATATGTTGCCGACAATGTCATTACCACTTGGAAAAACAATTACGATGGATGCAACGAATAAAACGATACGAGTAGTCGGGTAAACCGGATGAAAAATCAAATTGAGAAATTAATTGAGCAATGTCCTTACAAAGTACATATCGTTGTCGAGGACTATAAAACATCCAGCCCTGCATTTCAATTACGTGAGCAGGAAGTATTTAGTAGCGCAAGTATTATTAAAGTACCTATATTAATGGCTATTTTGGTACATTTACAAAAAACGAACGGTGACCTGCAGCAGATAGTGGAAATTGCAGACGAGAATGTCGTTGATTTTAGTGTCCTTACAGAACAAGAGCAAACGAGTGCTACACTGTATGAGTTATTGTTATGGATGATTATTACAAGTGATAATACTGCGACAAATGTATGTATCGATTTTTTAGGTATGGATACGTTGAATAATTACTTTAACGAATTCGGACTTAAAAATACGCGTGTGCAACGTAAAATGATGGATTTTCAACGGCAAAAGCTAGGAATGGATAATGTAACGAATGCTTCTGATATACAGCGTTTGTTCCAGCAAATTTATGAAGGTCATCTACTTTCAAAAAAATGGAATGATATAGCAATCGATATATTATGTCGTCAACGCAGTCATGAGTCACTTAAGCGTTATATTGTCGATCATGTAAAAATGGCTCATAAAACAGGTGGTCTTGATACAGTCGATCATGATGCAGGCATTGTCTTTACGAAAGAATGCGACTATTTTATAGGTGTGTTTATATCTGAAGTTGAAGATAACGATAAGGCAAAGCAATATATTGGAGCAATTTCGAAAGTTGTGTATGACCATTTTACGAAATAGTGGGGAGGGGAAATTTTGAACGCAGTAGTGAAAGTAATGATAGCAAATCTACACGAGAGTACAGATGTAAATTCGGAGTTAACCGATGAAGCACTTTATGGAATGCCAGTTCAGGTGTTGGAGGACATCGAAGAGACATGGGTAAAAATTCGAACGTTTTATCGTTATGAAGGCTATACTCTAAAAACGAATTTGCACATGGGAAGTGAAGATTTACTTTCATGGGTTGATGCGGATTATGTTGTAATTCAAAACTTTGCCGATGTGCTAGTTAGACCGAAAATTCAAAGCAGTAAAATTATTACGTTAACGCGCGGTTCGTTTATTCAGGTTGTGCTGGAAGCAGATTTGGATGCTACTTGGACAAAGGTAGTGTTAGTAACAGGTGAAGTTGGCTATGTCCGTTCCGAATGGATTCAAAAGCGTGTAAAAGTGTACACGACAGATGAATTGGCTTTCCGTGAGCAAGTTGTTCAGGATGCGTTTCGATATATTGGTACACCGTATCGCTGGGGTGGAAAATCTCCTTTAGGCATCGACTGTTCAGGTCTTGTATCCATGGCATATATGTTGAATGGTGCATACATTTACCGGGATGCAAAAATATTGGACGGTTTCCCAATACGTAAAATTGAAAAGGAAGGGCTAAAGCGCGGCGATTTAATTATGTTCCCAGGTCATGTTGCATTGTATATTGGGGAAGGCTTGTACATACATTCTTCGCTCGGTGGCAATGAAGTGAATGTCAATAGCTTAAACCCGCAGCATGCAGAGTACCGCCACGACTTGGCAACGACGATTACTGAATATGGGAGTATATTTTAAATCAACAAGAGGCGAGTTAAAAGTGTTTGCTTTTAACTCGCCTCTAATTTTGTGCTGATTTTTAAAAGTTCTTTTGAATCCATTCGTTTGCTTCTGTCCAATTATAAACACGAACAACGTTATTCGGTACGCTCATTTGATTGTAAGGCGTATCGAAAAGGATGACAGGGATTTTAAGTTCCTCAGCAATTTCCACTGCATTATCATGTTTATCCTCAAAAAAGGCCTCTACACGATGCTTTTTTGCCACTTCTATTTTGTTGTGACTACCGATACATTCGATATGATCGTAAGGTACTTTGTAGTTTTCGAACCATGTTTTCGTAATGTCAAAAACATTTTCCCCACGTGCCGAAATATAATAAAGCTCATATTGCTGTTGCCAAGCCGACAATATATGCTGTGCATCGGCAGCCAGTTCACTCACTTCATACAGGCGGGGTTCATTTTCTTTAAACCAAGCTTGAAATTGTGCGCGATCAACTGGATATGGAAACCCGCTTAAAAAATCATATTCCGTTACATCCTGTAGCGTCATATTAATATTGTATTGTTTATTAATATGTGGAATTAATGTAGCAGGACATGTAACTGTCCCATCAATATCAATACCAAATCGATGCTTTAAGTTTGTCATTTCCATTGCTCCATTTCTTTATACGTTTGCTTCTGCTTCGCGTTTTTCCGCCATTTCAGCCGCTAATTTATCGATTTCTTTTTTTAGTTCTTCCACCATTGTTTCTTCTGGTACTTTTCGAACTGTTTTTCCTTTCATGAATAACAGTCCTTCACCGCGAGCACCAGCTATTCCGATATCTGCTTCACGTGCTTCACCAGGTCCGTTTACTGCACAGCCAAGTACAGCTACTTTTAATGGAACACTTAGTTTTGAAATGTATTCTTCCACTTCATTAGCAATCGAAATTAAATCGATTTCAATACGACCACATGTCGGGCAAGAAATTAATGTTGCCATATTTGAAGCTAGACCAAATGATTTTAGTAATTCGCGCGCAACTTTAATTTCTTCAACAGGGTCAGCTGATAAAGAAATACGTAGTGTATTACCGATACCTTTAGATAAAATGGCACCTAACCCCGCAGCGGATTTTACTGTTCCGGCAAATAATGTACCAGACTCTGTAATTCCTAAGTGTAGCGGGTAGTTAAATGCTTTAGAAGCTTTTTCATAGGCTTCGATCGCAAGGTTAACGTCAGACGCTTTCATTGATACGATTATGTCATGGAAATCTAGATCTTCTAGAATTTTGATATGGTGTAACGCAGATTCAACCATACCATCTGCAGTAGGGTAGCCGTATTTTTCAAGGATATGGCGCTCTAAAGAACCAGCATTTACACCAATACGAATTGGAATCCCTTTCGCTTTAGCAGCATTTACTACGGCTTCTACTTTTTCGCGTCGCCCAATATTCCCCGGGTTAATTCGAACTTTATCGATACCACCTTCAATGGCTTTTAATGCTAATTTGTAATCAAAGTGAATATCTGCAACTAAAGGTATATTGATCTGTTTTTTTATTTCCGGTATTGCATCAGCTGCACGCTCATCTGGAACTGCAATACGTACAATTTGACATCCAGCTTCTTCTAAACGTTTAATTTCAGCAACAGTTGCTTCAACATCATGTGTTTTTGTCGTACACATACTTTGTATTATGACTTCGTTATTCCCACCAATTGTTAAGTTACCGACACGTACAGGACGTGTTTTCGTACGGTGAACGATTTCACTCATGAAAAATTCTCTCCTTCTCAGGCTTGTTAATGTTGTTACATCACCTAAAAGATATAACGATATGTAAGCCGTCACTGTTCCTTATTTTATCAGTGTATGAAAAGAAGAACAAGGAAGAAACGTTACGAATTCATTTTGTGCAATTTTCCTTCGCATGAGAGATAATTGGTACGAACACTGTGTCACCTGGAACAAGTGGCTGTAAATTCAAATGTGGGTTCAATTTATAGAATTGTGCAAGTCTTTCAGGGAAAGTTGTTTTAACTGGAGAGGGAGTTGCTGAGAATAGGCTGTAAATTGTATCATCTTGTTGGATTTTTACGACAACATAGCTTTCTTGCAGGATTTCATCACAGGACTGTGTAGAGGCGTAAAAGGATGTTAAAGGCAGAGTGCCTTCTTGTAAATCTACTTTAATGACAAATGCAATTAATAAAAGCACAATGGAAGCTATTAAAAAGCGCAAAAAAATCCTCCTTATCTCTACAATTTAACTCACAAACACAGGTAGTTAAACTATATGATTCATAAGGAGAATTTATTATTTTTCAATCGGATATTTCGTTAAGGCAATTATAATAAATAGCATCGTAATAAAAATACTAATAAGGGTAGCAACTGTTGATGAAATAGGAAATAAATTTCCGAACATCGTGATAAATGTTCCCCATGTACTTGCAAATACAGCGGTCCGCCATACTTGGCGATATTCTCCACGACGCTTCATCGGCTTAATAAAAAACTGCCCTGCAAGCGCAAATAAACTTACTTTCACAAAATAGATTGAAGTATTTAAAACGAATAAAAAAATAATGGCAATAGGATAAACAATCCATTGAATATCTTGAGCATACAGTTCGATTTCAGAGTAACTGAAAATCTCGTCTGTTCCACCATTAATAAATTGACCGAATGAAAATGCTGTTATTAGCGTAATCATTAAAAAGGCATATTGCATTACTTTTCCTATTGAAAGAATTCGATAAGGTCCAAGTTTTCTAGGGTTGGTTAAGCTATGAATAAATAGCTGCATGTGCGAAATTTTCATATGTATGTGGCTCCTTTAAACAGTAGTTTAACATGAACAAAATGTTATTTGAACTTGATAAGTTAAAATTGAATCTTTTCGTTGTTTTTTTCGTATAATTTGTGAATACGCTTTTAAAGGATGTGGAACATATAGATATCATTGCATGGGTACTAATTATAGCTTTATTTGTGATCGCGTTTATCGGTTTAGTCTATCCGATTATACCTTCTGTCATATTTTTACTAGGCGGATTTATTGTTTATGGTTTATTTTACGGCTTTGGAGAATTACCTTGGTGGTTTTGGGTAATTGAGCTTTTATTTGTAGTTTTGCTATTTGTTGCTGATACGATTTCCAATTTAATAGGTGTCAAGAAATTTGGAGGTTCTAAAGCAGGGATGTGGGGGAGCACTATCGGTCTATTAATTGGACCATTCGTCATTCCATTTGCGGGAATTATAGCAGGACCCTTTATTGGTGCTATCATTGGTGAATTGATAGTTACTCGCAGTAATTTACAGCAGGCCATTCAAGTAGGCATTGGCTCGGTAGTGGGATTTTTAACTTCTGTTGTGACAAAAGGAATAATACAGGTGGTCATGATTGTAATATTTATTATTGCGATTTAATAAGGAGCAAATATTTGTAAATCTTAACTTGTATCGCTTACACTAGTATTGAATAAGATTACAGACAACAGGCAATGCAAGAAATAGATGGTTGTCAGTCAAAAGACTGAAATGTTATTATTACAGTTTTTTTGATTGAATGACGAATCATTTTTTGATAACCTAGTATTGTAATCAACATTAATTATATGTTCCAGGGAGGAATAGAAACATGGCTTTCAAATTACCAGAATTAACTTACGCTTACGATGCATTAGAACCACATATCGATGCAAAAACAATGGAAATTCACCATTCAAAACACCACAATACTTATGTAACAAACTTAAACGCAGCGGTAGAAGGTACTGAATATGCTGACAAAGACATCAACGAGTTAATCGCTAACATTGATGCTTTACCAGCTGACAAACAAACTGCTGTACGTAACAACGGTGGCGGACATGCTAACCACACATTATTCTGGGAATTAATCGCTCCAGGCGGTTCAAACACTCCAGTAGGTGAAGTTGCTAAAGCAATCGACGCTAAATTCGGTTCATTCGACGCTTTCAAAGAAGAGTTTGCTAAAGCTGCAACAACTCGTTTCGGTTCAGGCTGGGCTTGGTTAATCGTTGAAGGTGACGGTGTAGCTGTTACTTCAACTCCAAACCAAGACTCTCCAGTAATGGAAGGTAAAACACCAATCCTAGGCTTAGACGTTTGGGAGCATGCTTATTACTTAAACTACCAAAACCGTCGTCCAGACTACATCGGTGCATTCTGGAACGTAGTGAACTGGGACGTAGTAGAAGCTAAATTCCAAGCTGCAAAATAATTAAAATTGAAATTCAATTTTAATTACTTCTGCACCGAAAGCAATGCGACAGGTGCAAAATAATTATCTGAAAGATACGCATGGGAAGTATTATCGCTTCCCATGCGTTTTTTTATTGATTTCTTCCACATTAGTTTATTTTATATTATCTTTTGCAATGTTTCTTTTAAGCGGGAAAAGTCATAAATATATTGATTTAAAGTTTCAGGTGAAAGTACATAATCTTCTTTATGCCACTGGAGGAGCAGGCCAATGATGGAGTTTGCAGTATAGCTTGCTAAGTATTCAAGCTGCTGGTCTGACATGTGCTCCGTCTCTTTGGTATGTGATTCGATAACGAATAAGCGAATCGTCTTTAATAATTTGTGATAGTAAAGCATAGGTGTTTTTTCATCAAAAACAATGCGGTAAAAAGCTTCATACTTTTTGACGTGGTGAAAAATTTGAATCATTTCAGGTGTTAGCATAGCTAAATTATCTTTAGTAACATCATATGGAAAATCATAAGAAAGTTTTAAATCTTTAACGATATCATTAAAGTAGCGTTCAAAGACTCCGTGTACGTTTTTATAATGCAAATAAAAAGTTCCACGATTAATTTCAGCAATGCGACATATTTCTGCAACCGATATATTTTCTAATGATTTTTGATTTAATAAAACTATTAATGCCTTTTGTAGGTTGTCGTGTGTTTTCTTTACACGTAAATCCAAAATATTTCCCCCTTTAATGAACATAAAATTAAAAAAGTGTTGAATAATAAACTAAAGTTCATATAACTGTCGTTTGTGCATTTTTTTTCTTTCAATTATAATTTTTATTGAACAGATGTACAATAACTTCGATTTAAAAGGAGAGATTTAATTGAAATTACAGAATAAAGTAGCGATCGTTACAGGAGCTGCATCTGGTATGGGGAAGGCAATTGCTGAAGCATATGCTAAAGAAGGTGCCAAGGTAGTTGTTTCCGATTTAAATGAAGAAGGCGCAAAAACTGTTGCAGATGAAATTACGGCAAATGGTGGCACAGCATTTGCAATCGGAACAAACGTAATAAAAGATGAAGACTTACAACAATTATTTGATACAACAATTGAAAAATTTGGTCAATTAGACATTTTAGTAAATAATGCTGGAATCATGGATGGTTTTGAGCCAGTAAATGAAATTACGGATGCTCGTTGGGATATGATTTTTGCTGTAAACACAACGTCTGTTATGAAGTCGATGCGTATAGCAACTGATATGTTCCTTAAACAAGGACATGGTATCATTGTAAACAATATTTCTGCAGGTGGTTTAAATGGAGGCCGCGCAGGCGCTGCCTACACAGCTTCAAAGCATGCAGTAGTTGGGTTAACGAAAAATACAGCATTCATGTTCTCGCAATCAGGCATTCGTGTAAATGGTATTGCACCGGGTGCTGTTATGACAAATATTCAACAATCAATGCAAAACATAAGCCAGTATGGTGCTGGGCAACAACAAAAAGGTTCTGCGTTGATTCCACGTGTTGGTAATCCGGAAGAAATCGCAAACTTAGCAGTCTTTTTAGGCTCAGAAGATTCAAGTTTCATTAATGGTCAGATTATTACAGCTGATGCAGGTTGGACAACTTACTAATAGTTTTTTTTAAGCAGTTTTGGAACTTCGGTTTCAGAACTGTTTTTTTTTGAATTTATATCCTCTTTTGAAGAGGATAGTACATATAAAGCAATCGTGTCTGAATAAAGTGTAAAGAGGTGAGGAATAAATGAGCATGACGTATAAAAATATATTGGTCGCTGTGGATGAGTCAAGTGAAGCGAAGATTGCATTTAAAAGAGCGGTGCAAGTTGCAATCAACAATGTCGGCAGTAGGCTATATATCATTCATGTAATTGATACTCGTTCCTTTGCGTTTTCAGAAGGATACAATTTTGATTTAGCGGATCAATATGCTAAAAGTAAGAAGGATATGCTGGATGGATATGAAGAAATTGCAGTACAATTAGGTTATGACAGTATATATAAAATAATGGAGTATGGGACACCTAAGGAAATCATAGCAAGGGATTTTCCTAAGCAAAAACAAATTGATCTAATAATTTGCGGTGTCACAGGTAAAGGAGAGCTAGCACGTTTTTTCCTGGGCTCTGTATCTGAAGCAATTGTACGAACTGCAAAATGCGATGTACTTGTTGTAAGAAATCTATAAATGATTTAACGGGTTGTAAGGACAGGGATTATCTTACCTAATCCTTAACTTATTAAATATTTTTTGCGAATGAAGGCTGTGTTAAATGTCATTTCGACCTTTAGCATAGCCTTCATCTTTCCTATGAAACTTTACGACAATAGAACCGTCTAAAAGATGAATGATATAAATCTGAACTCTTTTTTCAATAGGTTTTCAGTGTTATACTAAAAGGCATGACTAAGCATTCATGTACAATCTACATAAAGCAAGAGAGGGGAGTTTCAGTTGCGCAAAATTATGCCAAATCGTCAGCAAAATCCGAAGGCAAAGCAACGGTCAAGTTTAACGTTTCGAATGAACATCCTTTTCTTTTCCATATTTGTTCTGTTCTCTGTACTAATTTTTCGTCTAGGGTATTTACAAATTGTTAAAGGTGAGGATTATGTGCGTGAATTAGAACGTACTGAGGAAGTACGTGTTAATACAAGCGTACCGCGTGGGAGGATTTTTGACCGTTATGGTCGCATATTGGTTGATAATCAGCCTGAAAATGCAATTACTTATACAAAAATGCAAACGACAAAATCTGCTGAAATGCTTGAAATAGCAGAAAAGCTTGCACATTTGATCGAGCAGCCTACTGATAAAGTAACATATCGAGATAAATTAGACTTTTGGATTTTACGTAACCAAGAAGATGCATTAGCAAAAGTATCACAAGAGGAAATGACGAAGTTCAGAAACGAAAATGAAGAGCTGGAGACAAAAGAAATCAACCAAGAATTCGATCGTCGAATACGTGAACGAATTACAGATAAAGAGCTTGAGCAACTTACTGAGTTCGATTTAGAAGTTCTAGCGATTTATCGTGAAATGATGACAGGGTATAATTTATCTCCACAAATTATTAAAGGGGAAAGTGTTACACCTGAAGAATTTGCACGGGTTTCTGAACAATTGGCTGATTTACCTGGTGTGAATACAACAACGGATTGGAAGCGTGTCCGCCAATCACCTTTAGCCATTTTAGGACGTACAACCGTACCAAGTAAAGGTGTTCCGAAATCAAAACTAAACTTTTATTTAGCAAGGGATTATTCCCGAAATGATCGTGTAGGCGAGAGTTATTTTGAAGCCCAATATGAGGAAATTCTACAAGGTGAAAAGTCAGTTGTAAAAAATATTACGAACAAAAAAGGTCAAGTAGTTGAAACGGTGACGACTTTTGATGGTTTGCCAGGGAAGGATTTAGTAACTACATTAGATGTAGAACTTCAGCAAAAAGCAGATGAAATTTTAGAGCGTCAGCTACTGGATTTAAAATCGAAAAATGGGTCGGAATTATTAGATCGTGCCTTTTTAGTGGCAATGAGTCCAAAAACAGGTGAACTATTATCTGTTGTAGGCAAAAAAATAGAAAAAGATAAAGAGACAGGCAAACCTTATATTGTCGATTATTCATATGGTACATTTACAACTGCCTATGAAGCAGGGTCAACAGTAAAGGCAGCAACTGTATTAATGGGCTATAACGAAGGAGTTATAAAACCAGGAACAAGAATGCTCGATTCTCCAATGCGTATCGGGAATATTACATTAAATACACTATTTAATAAGCATGGTAGTGTCATATTAGATGATTTAACAGCATTAGAACGGTCTTCCAATGTTTATATGTTCAAAATTGCCATGGGTATTGGCGGTCGAACGTATTCACCTGGTATGCGCTTTAGTCTAGCTCCAGGAACGCTGCAAACGATTCGTAATGAGTATGCACAATTCGGTTTAGGCGTGCCAACAGGTCTTGACTTGCCAGGAGAAACAGTTGGTTATCAGGCAGAGCCGGATACAGATGTAAAATTGCTGAACTTAGCTATTGGACAGTTTGATACTTATACAACGATGCAGTTGGCGCAATATATTTCTACAATTGCAAATGGCGGGTACCGTATTCAACCACGAATGCTGAAAGAAATTCGTAACCCTTCAAAAGATGGGAAATATTTAGGCCAAGTGGTTGAAGAAGTTTCACCAACGATTTTAAACAAAATTGAAAATAGTGAAGCAGAAATTGCTCATGTTCAAGAAGGTTTGCGTCGGGTATACTTTGGAGTAAATGGCTCAGCTAAACGTCAGTTTGAAACAGCTGATTATACAGGAGCGGGTAAAACAGGTACAGCAGAGGTTGTTTATTATGGTCCACAACGAGATAAATGGAAAACAAATACGATTAATATCGTACACGTTGGCTATGCACCATTTGAAAATCCTGAAATTGCCTATGCCATCATTTATCCATGGGCAACTACAATCTTCAATAATAATTACTTGCCACATGCAAATTTAACAGCACGTGAATTAGTTGATTCCTATTTTGAGTTAAAAAACAAATATGCAGAAGAGGGTCTATCTACTAGTAAAGTAGAAAAATCAATTATTAAGCATTCAGATGAAAAACTGGATGAAGATGAAGAAGTAGAAACAGTAAATGAATAAAAAAGTTCCCGTAGTTTCATACTACGGGATTTTTTAAAGGAGAAATATAAAATGAAGAAAAAGATTTTGCACACAGTCGTCATTGTTGGTGCCTTAAGCAATGCAGTGATTTTAGCCATTATGGACATGCCACCTTGGTTAATCATTTTAATGTCAGTAATCTACGTCGTTATTTTTGAAGGACTTCTTCTATTATTAGAACCAAGACTAGTACGCGCAGAAAGAGAACGTAATGTAAAAGCATACCCTTATTTAAGGGAGCTGGTGGATGCAAAAAAAGCTACTGTCACGTTGCGAGATGGCACAGTTCTTTACAATGTAACATTTGAAGGGTATGCGAATCCGAAAGACGCAAAAACAATTTTATTACATGTACATACTGTAAAGACAAAAAAGGATAAATCTACATTTACGGAACATCCTGTTAAACTAATTAACATAAAGAGTGTAAAAAAAGTTCAATAATAAGAAAATGAGACAATTTGCAGAAAATAATGCAAATTGTCTTTTTTATTTACAAAGCTTTACGGTCAATTAACGAATGGAATATATTTGCTCAACAAATTTTCATTATAGTTGGAATTGTAAGAAAAAACATTTTTAAAACAAGCGGAGGAATTACAAATGAAAAAGTGGCAGTACTTAACATCAACAGCTTTACTTAGTTCAGCAATTCTTTTAGGAGCATGTGGCGGGGAAAAAGATGAATCTTCTACATCAGCAGAAACGCAAACAGAACAGGCTGAGTCAGGAAGTGCACAAATATCAGGTAATGTAGTAGGCGATGGCTCGTCAACAGTAGCTCCAATTACAGAAGCGTTAGTTGAAGAATACGCAGCAGTACAAAAAGATGTACGTGTAGCAGTTGGTGTATCCGGTACAGGCGGCGGATTCGAAAAATTCATTAATGGAGAAACGGACTTCTCTAACGCTTCCCGTCCAATTAAAGATTCGGAAGTGGAAGAGCTTAAAAATGCGGGTGTTGAATACACGGAATTTGAATTGGCTTACGATGGTTTATCGGTCGTAGTACACCCGGAAAATACATGGGCAAAAGATTTAACGGTTGATCAATTAAAGCAAATTTGGATTGAGGACGGAACTACAAAAAAATGGTCTGATATCGATTCATCTTGGCCGGCAGAAGAAATTGTTTTCTATTCACCGGGCTCCGATTCAGGAACTTATGATTACTTTGATGAAGTTATTTTAGATGGGGAAGACATTGTAAAATCTGCAACATTATCTGAAGATGACAATGTATTGGTCCAAGGCGTAACAGCAGATAAAAATGCGATCGGTTACTTCGGTTATGCATATTACCTGGAAAACAAGGATAAATTGCAAGTTGTTACTGTGAATGGTGTCGAACCTACGAATGACACAATTGAAACTGGTGACTATTCTCCATTGTCCCGTCCACTGTTCATTTACGTGAAAAACAGTGCGATAAAAGATAATGAAGCAACTTATGATTTCATTAAGTTTACTTTAGAGAATGCCGGAGAAATGGCGGAAGTTGTTGGCTATGTAAGTTTACCGTCCGAAAAGTATGATGAGAGTTTAGAAGTATTGGAAGGCTTAAAATAAGAGAAGTGAGAAATAGTGTGGGGTGGCTCTCATGCCCCTCACGTTTTTTGATGAAAATAAACAGTAAAATGTATCATTGAATTTTGGAAGGAGTTTTCGCTCATGGCTCTTAAACAACAGGAGCAAGCAAGTGTCCAACAATTAATCGAGCGTTCGCGCAATCGCAAAGGAAAGAAAGTAATTGAAAAGTTAGTGCCGATAGGGTTATTTTTGGCAGCGACGATTTCGGTTCTTACAACGTTTGGGATTGTATTTACATTAATTTTTGAAACGATAGAGTTTTTCACGCGTGTGTCGATTATGGACTATTTATTTGGTACAGAGTGGCTACCATTCTCGGGAAAAGAGCCGTTGTATGGAATCTTGCCGTTAATAATAGGGACTTTTAAAATTACATTTATCGCTGTTTTAGTAGCAATTCCATTTGGTTTAGGTGCAGCAATTTATTTAAGTGAATATGCTTCAGAGCGTGTACGAAAAATCATTAAACCTATTTTGGAGGTGCTTGCAGGCGTTCCGACAATTGTTTACGGTTTCTTTGCTTTAACGTTTATTACGCCAATTTTGCAAGCACTTATTCCGAACCTTAAAATTTTCAATGCAATCAGTCCAGGCATTGTAGTGGGCATTATGATTCTACCAATGATTACGTCAATGTCAGAAGATGCGATGAGCTCGGTACCCCGTTCAATTCGTGAAGGAGCGTTAGGTTTAGGTGCAACAAAGTTCGAGGTAGCAATTAAAATTGTATTGCCTGCAGCATTATCCGGTATTATCGCTTCCATTGTACTGGGTATTTCCCGCGCAATAGGAGAAACAATGATTGTTTCCTTAGCAGGCGGATCTACACCAAAATTCGACTTTGGGTTTACAGATTCCATTCAAACTATGACAGCCTATATTGTTCAAGTAACTACAGGTGATGCAGGTTACGGAACGACAATTTACTACTCGATCTATGCAGTAGGATTCACATTATTTATATTTACATTGATGATGAATCTACTTGCATCCTACATTTCAAAACGCTTCAGAGAGGAGTATTAAAATGCGCTATATACAGGAAGACCTAGTCATGAAGCGAATGAATAAACGTCTCATTTCAAATAAAGTGTGGAAGTTCATTTTTTTTATTGCCACAAGCTTTGCTCTTGTGTCATTAGGGATGCTGCTGTATCGGATTATATCGCAAGGAATAGGCTTTTTGGATTGGGAGTTCATTACAAACTTTGCTTCTCGAATCCCTGAAAATGCAGGAATTAAAGCCGCTTTAATCGGTTCACTCTGGCTAATGAGTGTTGTGGCACCTGTATCAATTATTTTAGGCGTGAGTACAGCCATTTACTTGGAAGAATATGCGAAGCAAAATAAACTAAATGATTTTATACGAATGAATATTTCCAATTTAGCGGGTGTCCCTTCCATTGTATTCGGTTTACTTGGATTGACAATTTTCGTACGATTGTTTGGTTTTGAAAAAAGTATTTTAGCGGCTGGGTTGACGATGAGTTTATTAATACTGCCGGTTATTATTGTAGCGGCTCAAGAAGCGATCCGAGCAGTACCGAACGAGCAGCGGGAAGCTTCATTTGGAATGGGAGCGACAAAGTGGCAAACTATTGTCCGTGTTATAATTCCAGCGGCGATTCCTGGTATTTTGACAGGTAGTATTTTGGCATTATCCCGTGCAATTGGGGAAACGGCCCCATTAGTCGTAATTGGAATCCCAGTAATTTTACAATTTTTGCCGACTGGCTACCTGGATACTTTTACGGCATTGCCGATGCAAATTTTTGACTGGGCAAAGCGTCCACAGGAAGCATTTCAATATGTTGCATCAGCAGGCATTATCGTATTGATGGTTGTGCTATTGACGATGAACTCGATAGCAATCTTTATTCGAAATAAGTTCCAAAAACGTTACTAGGAGTGAAATGGAATGGTACAAATTTTAACTGAATTTAATGGAACGAGGCATGCTGTGCATGAAATTAATAGTAAATCCATTGTTATGCAATCAAATAATTTTAACTTATGGTACGGGAGTAACCATGCTTTAAAAGATATTAATTTAAATATGCAGGAGAATGAAGTGACAGCCATTATCGGTCCTTCAGGCTGTGGGAAATCTACGTATATCAAAGCTTTAAATCGCATGGTGGAACTTGTACCTATCGTACGTACAGCGGGTGAAATTAGTTATAGAGGACGTAATATTTTTGCAAATGGTTATGAGGTGGAAGAACTACGAACAAAAGTCGGCATGGTTTTCCAAAAGCCAAACCCATTTCCAAAATCGATTTATGATAACATCGCTTACGGTCCGCGGATCCACGGTATTAAAAACAAGAAAATTTTAGATGAAATTGTGGAAAAGTCATTACGGGGGGCAGCCATCTGGGATGAAGTGAAAGACCGTTTAAACGAAAATGCATATGGTTTATCGGGTGGTCAACAGCAGCGTATTTGTATCGCGCGGTGTTTAGCAATTGAACCTGATGTAATTTTAATGGATGAACCGACGTCAGCGCTTGATCCAATTTCGACTTTGAAAGTAGAGGAACTTGTGCAGGAAATGAAAGAACAATATTCGATTGTAATTGTCACACATAATATGCAACAAGCTGCTCGTATTTCGGATAAAACTGCATTCTTCCTAAATGGAGAAGTGATTGAATTTGATCAAACAGATACGATTTTCTCGACGCCGTCAGATCAGCGTACAGAAGATTATATATCAGGTCGATTTGGATAGGGAAGGGGTTTTGTGAATATGATTCGGGAGCGATTTGAACATGATTTAATTGCGGTACAACAAGATTTAATGGAAATTTGTGATTTAAGTATAGATTCGTTGCAAACTGCATTTAAAGCGTTTGTTAACAAAGATATTGATTTAGCTCTTCAGGTAATAAAGACGGATTTAAAAATTAATCGGTTGGAAGAAACAATTAATGACCGTGTTATTTTACTTATAGCAAAGCAACAGCCTGTTGCTACGGATTTACGAAGATTAATCGTAGTAATTAAAGCAGCTACCGATATGGAACGCATAGGAGATCATGCGGTAAATATTGCAAAGGAAACAATTCGAATCGGAAAAGAACCATTTGTATCGAGTATTGAGCCAATTGAGGAAATGTTCCATAAATCGATATTAATGTTACGTCAAATTGTCGAGGCATTTTTGGAAGAAAATACGACAAAAGCAAAAGAAATTGCACAGCTTGATGACGAGGTTGATGAGTTGACCGGCAATACAATCAGTAATTTAATGAAATTAACGGTTTCCAATGAGCAGGTGTCACAAATAACGAGCTTATCTTATGTATGCCGTTGCATCGAACGCTCAGCAGACCACGCGACAAATATTGCAGAGCATTTATTCTATCTCTTAAAAGGCAAGCACTATGAATTGAATAACTAATTTTTAAAGTATAGGGGGGTGACTTCTTATACTTTTCTTTTTATGCAGAAAATAGTCAGGAATAGAGTTTTATCCTGCAATTCATAGCTAAATAATTCATGTATTACTTGGATACATGTTACAATAAAGGTAATACGATAAGCGTCTGTTATGCTTATAAATTCAAAGGAGTCTGAAACATGTTAAAAACAATTGTATTTGATCAGTTAAAACTAGCAATGAAAAATAAGGACACATTGGCTAAAGGTGTCTTAACACTTGTAAAATCTGCATTGGATTCAGCCGAAAAAGAAAAAGGCTCTGAATTAACACCGCTAGAGGAAACGGCAATCATTAACCGTGAGATTAAACAGACGAATCAGTCACTGGACGGGGCAAAGCAAGCGGACCGTGCAGACTTAATCGAAAAAGAAGAAGCAAAATTAGTGATCTTAAAAAGCTTCTTACCAAAACAGCTAACTGAAGAAGAGATTGTCGCAGAACTTCAGGCAGCCGGTATTGTAACTGGCATGAATATGGGGGATGCAATGAAAATTGCAAAGCCATTATTGGACGGCAAAGCAGATGGCGCAACAATTTCAAAAGTTGTAAAATCACTGATTTCTTAATTTGAATTATATGTTGGAGTGTCTAAAGTTTTATTTTAGGCGCTCCTTTTCGCTATGTTTTTATATTTCCATCCCTTACAATATAAAAAAGGGAAACTGATAGGGGGAAAATCATTTTGAATTTACATGATCAAATACAATTATACGTACCTTTTAATGAACAGGAAGAAACAGATAAGGATATTATGTTGCGTGCAATGGTAACTTTATCGGATGTACTTACACGAAATAATGAAGTGCTGCACTTTACTGCTTCAGCCTTTGTATTTAATCCTGCCCGTACACATGTTTTAATGGTTTACCATAATATTTACAACTCATGGGGGTGGACTGGCGGTCATGCAGATGGGGACCCGAATCTATTTAATGTAGCAAAAAAGGAACTTATGGAAGAAGCAGGACTTACAGAAGTAAAGCCTATTCAAAAAGAAATGATTTCCCTAGATATATTACCGGTTATCGGACATATGAAAAATGGGAAATATGTCGCTGCGCATTTGCATTTTAATGCAACATATGTGTTTGAAGTTGCGGATGACGCATCTCTTAAATCAAAACCAGATGAAAATAGCGCGGTAGGATGGATTGCCATCGATGAAGTAGCTCAAAAATGTTCGGAGCAGCATATGATACCGATTTATGAAAAGATAATTGAAAAAGTTAAAAAAATAGAAGGTTAAATGCAAATAGATGTGTTGATTGTTCATACAATCAGCACATCTTTTTCTATACCGTGCCATTGTATGACGGTTTTAAATTAAATCAACAGGTCTAGTTCTTAGGAATTCCTGGAATCTGCGAACTTCACGATAGGGTAGTAACCGTTGCTGATTTCGATAATCCTCTACATCCATTTGGAATGGTTCAATTCTTCCTTTTTGAAAATAGATGAGACGCTGGAAGGGATTAATCGCAATTGCTTTCGAATATTTTCCAAATAAAGTCAAATTATGGCCCTTCATAAAATAGAGATTTAAAATAGCGCGATTATGAGCGATGGCGTGTGGGGTATCACATCGATACCAAACATCTTTAAAGGTTATTCCCAGCAATACCGCATACTCAATATTATCATCATTAGGAACTTCGATATAACCTGTTGGATGATTGTTTAATAATTTGTATATTGTTATTGTGGGATCGAAGGCATTCAATTCATAATATATGATTGGAATAGGTGTTGATTTACTGCGATTTCTTACCATTAAGTTTGATGGAGGACGTTTTGAACATAAAAAAAGATTATTTTTCGCATAATAGGAAATATCTTTTCCAATTACTTGTTGGTGCTGCGAATTTTCATAAACAACAGCATAATATTGATTATAAAATTTAACGATACGATATAATTCGTTGTCATAGCTCGTCGAGTAGATGTATGATAGACAATCTTCCATTGTCTCAAAACCATCATAAAATGAATAACTTTTATAAATGGATAATAACCAATCCCGGCATAAGCTATCTTCTGTTACAAAGCCATACGTATCGTCTGATATGGCACGGGAAGTTGCCAGCTTTCCGTTAAATGGACGTAAAAAACGGATGGCTAGTAACTGTGTCACTAACCGAATTTCGTAGTCCACTTGAGAAATATTTGGTAGCAAATCAATCTTCCTTTCATCGAGCTAATGCTGATTAATAGAAATGCCTATTTAATAGGTAAAAATAATTATAACACATGTATAAATATCATAAGGAATAATTTGCCTATGTATTGTTTGCTGTAAAATTACTAAAAATGTCTGAATGGCTCTATGATTTTGAAAAAAATTCACAAAATCAAACTACATATGCTAAAATAACGTTGTATAAACAAAAGGGAGGCTGTTTTTAAATGGCAAAAAAAGTGAAAGAATATACAATTAATCCTGATCGTGTGGAAGAAGCATTATTAGTTCAAAATCGTATGCTTCTTGAATTATTAGTTCAAGTGTTAGATGAGCAATTGGTAATTGAGCGTCCAATTTTGCATGAACGCTTAGCTAACCTAGTAGAGCTTTCAAACCATGACCGCGAGTTAAAAGATACATTACACGGTTTAACTCAAAAATTATAATTACATACTAAACGGTATGGTACGGCATCCTTAATTATGGATGTCGTTTTTTTATTCAAATTTGCATTGTTCTTAACACAAGTTAGTTGGACTTTGTCAGTTAAAATTACTACTTTTTCATTTTATTTTTCGCTATACTATCGATATTGATTTGAAAAACAGGTGGAGGAGTTTCGCATGACAAATGATAGGACTGTTTTAACAGATGAAATTCTTCATTTTCTATATCGTAATGCATCATTTCAGGCTTTAGAAGAAGAGCAGCAACAAATACTTTTAGCTAAATTTAAGCATGAACCATTGTTTAAAGAAGTAGTTGAAATTTCCATTGCTCTTGAAGAAATGATTGAAGAAGTAGAGGCAACGCTGCCCAAAATACAGGATAAGGACTTTTTATTTCCACAAGAACAGCAAAAACTATTACTGAAGAATCGAACAGTAACGTGTGGAAATGTATTGTACGTTCCTTTTGATGAAATGGAAAATCTATACTCACCTATGATTGTGATTGTACAGCAATCTGACTCAATGAGTGAGTATGAAAGCTTTAGTAAAGGAACAATTCTGCCCTTGTTTAACCTTTGTGCTTTGCAAAAGAGGGATCTAATTATTCTTCCGTTTAGTCATACAATAGCTGAACCTCTTATCTTTAAAAAGGGAGCTCTGCAGATTACATTGTTTGAACGCTTCTTATACAAACATTTAAATGGTAATGCACAAATTGTCCCAGCTTTACAGAAGGCACTTGATCTATTTGACCAGGACAAAATCAATAATCAACGCGATTTAATGATCATTACGGACAATCAGTTTAACGATTTCCAACCATTAATTGAATCGGATTTCACGGAGCGTTTACGCGAACTGTCCATAGATATATCTGTTATAGCAATGAGTGAAACTGACTTTGAAGTACAGCCTATACCATTTGCAGATAAAGTATTTTTTGCAAATGAATAAGTATTGAAATGACGAATCCGAAATGGGTTCGTTTTTATTTGGGTATTTTTATGTGAAGCAAGGAATTTCCAGCAGATATGCGGAATATTAAATGGAGGGGTACATAAATAGAGAGAAATGGAGTGTTACGATGTATACAGCTTATTGTAGAACATTTCAAAGTTCGATGCGTATTGGTATGAAGCTGATGAACTGGAGAAAGCCTGATTTACTGCAAGGCGAAAACAGTATATTGAAATTACCGGTACTTATCCAGAAGTTAAATTTGAAGACTGTCCTGATTATTACAGATGAAGGGATTAATAAGCTCCAATTGATGGATTCATTATTAGTAGAACTGCATGAGCAAAATATTGAGTACGTCATCTACAGTAAAACTGTGCCAAACCCGACATTCACTAATATTGAGGAAGCATTGGCACTTTATTATTTGCATGATTGTGAGGGGATTATTGCCTTTGGAGGGGGATCGCCGATAGATTGTGCAAAAGCGGTCGCGGCTCGTATCGCACAACCTACAAAATCTATTCCTGATTTAAAAGGCTTATTTAAAGTAAGAAAAGAAATACCGCCCTTCTTTGCAGTTCCTACAACGGCCGGTACTGGAAGTGAGGGAACGATTGCAGCAGTTGTTTCAAATAGTGATACACATGAAAAGTTTGCCATTATGGATCCTGTACTTGTACCGCATTATGCTGTTCTAGATCCTGTATTGACTGTTAATTTACCGCCACACATCACTTCTACAACAGGAATGGACGCATTAACACATGCTGTAGAAGCCTATATAGGAAAAAGCAATACTGAAGAAACAAGAAAATATGCCAGAGAAGCTGTTATTCTTATTTTTAAGCACTTGTTAAGGGCATATGAGGATGGGTCCGATATGAAAGCGAGGGCTGAAATGCAACGCGCCTCTTATTTAGCAGGGCTTGCATTTACACGCGCCTATGTTGGTTATGTTCATGCAATCGCGCATACGTTAGGTGGCTTTTATCAAATTCCCCACGGCTTTGCAAATGCTGTAATTTTACCGCATGTCCTGCGTTTTTACGGGGATAGTGCAACAAAGCCATTAGCCGAACTTGCCAATATTGTAGGAATCGGGAATATTAATGATAATGACGAAAGAAAAGCTCAGCTATTTATAGAGGAGATTGAAGCATTAAATCTAAAAATGAATATACCTTCGAAAATAAAGGGAATCACCAACCGAGATGTGCCATTAATGGTCGAGCGTGCTATACAGGAGGCGAATCCGTTGTATCCTGTCCCACGAATTTTAAATGAAGATGAATTGTTTTATTTGTATCAAATAATCCAGGAATAATTAAAAAGGGCTGTGTTAAAGTCAATTTGGACTTATAACACAGCTCATTTTTCTTATTGTTCAAGTTGGGCATCAAAGTAGTTGAGTAAACCTTGATAAATTCCAAGTGTTGCTTGTTCTCGGTAGTAATCTGTAGTAATTGCTCGTTCTTCAGATGGATTACTTAAATAGCCTAGCTCCAATAAAATAGCGTTTTGACGGTTTTCACGCAATACTAAATAATCACCAAAGCGTGCTCCGCGGTCTTTAAGGTCAACTTTGGATGCGAGTCCTGCATGAACATATTCGGCAAGTTCCTGCTGATAGCTATTCGTATAATAAGTTGTAAAGCCACTAACAGAACTATCTTCAATTGCATCATAGTGAATGCTGATGAATGCATCGGCATTTGTCTGATGCGAAACAGCGACACGTTTTCGCAAGTCGACAAACACATCGGACTCACGTGTCATCACAACATTTGCACCAGCAGCTTGCAGTTTAGATCTGAGCAATTCTGTTGTCATGATGTTAATATCTTTTTCATCTGTCCCACGAGCTCCTGTAGTCCCACGATCATTTCCGCCATGACCGGCATCCAGTACGATCGTTACGCCTTTTAAAGTCCCTTTTTTTCGATCTTCTAACTGTTTTGTATTGTTTTGATAAGTTTGGCCTGTTGCACTACTCTCAGTTACAACCCAGTTTGCAACATAGGCTGTTCTCCCATCATTTAATTCGATTTTATACCAATCGCCTTCATTTCCCACAATCGGATATGTATTACCAGCATCTGCACGAGTCGCGACATTTGAAGAAGTGGATGCAGATTCACGTAAATTTGTCCCGTTATAAATTACTGTGACAAAGTTATTCGCCTCTTCTTGTTCTTTTTCAGAAGATTGTTCAGATTTCAGCTGTTTTGTAAATGTTCCATAAAAGCTATAAATCCAACCCTTATCTCCTTTTTTATATTCAATTTCAACCCAGTTATGATCCCGGCTAATTACTTTAAATTGCTGGCCATTTGTTGCCACGCCAAGTTTTTTTGCGGTTAAATCAGGTTTTTTCCGAATGTTTACGGCATTTACATTAATGGTGAATGTATTTGGATCAAATTGCTGAGGTGATACACTCGACTCTTCATTGTTGGTGTTCGAAGGTGTAGAGGGTGTTTCCAATATCGTCTCTTCTTTAATCGTCACATATTTTTCAAATACCCAACCGACCAGTTCTCCATTTTGAATTTGAATCCAATCTTGTTCTTGATGTAAAAATTTACTCTCCGTCCCGGAAGAAAGCTTTGTTAATACCGAAGAAGATAATGACGGACCAGCACGAAGATTTAAATCATTTACTTGAGCAATGACCGTTTTTTCGGATTTAGCAGCCGATTTACTTTCGACTGATTTGACTAGCCATGCTGCAACCCATCCTTCAACGTCACCATATTTGACATGTTGCCAATCTCCTTCTTTTTGTATCGACAGCAACTCTGTTCCTTCTTTTAATGTCTCAAGCACAGGGTAGGAAAGTCCAGGACCTTCACGCAAATATAATTTTTCTGCTTTTACAAATAAGTGCTCGCCATTTGCCGATACTTGGTTATTGGAAAAATTATACGGGAGAATGTTTGTAAATAATAATAAAAGTGATAGACCTATTAATATTTTGCTTTTATTCATAGCTTCCTCCTTTTAATTGGTTTGTACTTTTACAATGCTAAAAATATATACTCCTCTATTATAAAAGTAAATATGACAAAAAATATAGCGTTTTATTGAAAATGGTTGACAACTTGACATGACATCATTAAGATTAGTGTTAATTTAACAAAAGTAACATTGCCAATGACCAAAAAAGTAGCGGTTGCCAATGCTGAAAAGAGAGGGAAAGACATGGGCTGTAATCTTTCCTACAGTATGTAACAGGTGAACAACAGTTGAGAGGCGTTTCCTCGAAAAAATTTCTAGTAGGGGAAGACGGAATCGGCCGTTATCCGAATACGAGAGGATGTAGAAATACATCAATTAGGGTGGAACCGCGGAAGATGATAATAGCTTTCGTCCCTTGCATTTTTTGCAAGGGGCGGAAGCTTTTTTATTTTCCCCGAATGTTTGGTCAAATAAGAGAGGAGTCCTTTTCATGAATTTTAAAGTACCTAAAGGAACACAAGACATTTTACCTGGTCAATCAGAAAAATGGCAGTATGTAGAGCGTGTCATTAGAGATTTATGCGATAAATACCGTTATAACGAAATTCGTACACCGATGTTTGAATCCACTGAGCTATTTCAACGTGGCGTAGGTGATACAACTGATATTGTCCAAAAAGAAATGTACACATTTATGGATAAGGGAAATCGTTCGTTAACATTACGTCCGGAAGGCACAGCATCGGCAGTACGTGCCTATGTCGAACATAAAATGTTTGGTCAAGTAGACCAACCTGTAAAACTTTATTACACAGGACCAATGTTTCGCTATGAACGTCAACAAGCGGGCCGCTACAGACAATTTGTACAGTTTGGTGTTGAGGCAATCGGTTCAGCCGACCCTGCAATTGATGCCGAGGTAATGGCACTTGCAATGGATGTTTATACAACACTCGGTTTAAAAGATTTAAAATTAGTTATTAATTCATTAGGTGACAAAGATACACGTGATGCACACCGCAGTGCATTAATCGCGCATTTCACACCAATAGTGGGGGAGCTTTGCAGTGATTGTCAAAGCCGTCTGGAAAAAAATCCTTTACGCATTTTAGATTGTAAAGTTGATTCAAAGCATCCAGCGATGGCAACGGCTCCGGCATTAACGAATTATTTAACGGAAGGATCTGCCGAATACTTTACTAAAGTAAAACAATATTTAGATGTATTAGGGATTTCCTATGAAGTGGATCCAAACTTAGTGCGCGGCTTGGATTATTATAACCATACAGCATTTGAAATAATGATTACTGGAGATGGTTTCGGATCAATTACAACACTTTGTGGTGGTGGCCGCTATAACGGGTTAGTGGAAGATATAGGCGGACCAGAATCACCAGGTATTGGTTTTGCCCTTTCAATTGAACGCCTATTATTGGCGCTTGAAGCGAAAAACATTGAATTGCCTACTGAAAATGAGTTAGATATGTACGTAGTAGCAATGGGTGAAGAGGCGAAATTAAAAGCTGTAGAGCTCGTAAGTACATTCCGTGCAAAAGGCATTTCAGCAGATATGGATTATTTGGACCGCAAGATGAAAGCACAAATGAAAGCTGCTGACAGAGCCCAAGCAAAGTTTGTCATTGTGCTAGGTGAGACAGAGCTGGAAGAACAAGTAGTAAATGTAAAAGCAATGAAAACAGGTGATCAGACGAAATTGGAATTCGGTCAGCTTGTACATTACGTTTTAGAAAACAAATAGTTGGAGGAATTATAATGGCACAAAGAACACATGCATGTGGCTTAGTAACTGCTGCGGAAGCAGGGCAGGAAATTGTTTTAAAAGGTTGGGTACAAAAACGACGTGATTTAGGTGGATTAATTTTCGTGGATATGCGTGACCGTGAAGGAATCGTACAAGTAGTTTTCGGTGATCAAGCGAAGGATGCATTGGAGATAGCGGAAAAAATCCGTAATGAATATGTAATTGAAGTAAAAGGTAAAGTTGTTTTACGTGATGCGTCACAAGTAAATAAAAATATGCAAACAGGCGAAATTGAAGTGGTGGCTTCTGAGTTAACAATTATTAACGAAGCAAAGAATCCTCCGTTCGCAATTGATAACAATGTTGAAGTTTCGGAAGAGTTACGCTTAAAATATCGTTATTTAGATTTACGTCGTCCAGTAATGTATGACACATTTAAAATGCGTTCAGATGTAACACGTACGATTCGTAACTTCCTGCAAAATGAAGGTTTTCTTGAAGTGGAGACACCAATCTTAACTAAGTCGACTCCAGAAGGTGCTCGTGACTATTTAGTTCCATCTCGTGTTCATGACGGTGAATTTTATGCGTTGCCACAATCACCACAGTTATTTAAACAGCTACTAATGGTAGGTGGATTCGAGAAGTACTTCCAAATTGCCCGTTGTTTCCGTGATGAGGACTTGCGTGCTGACCGTCAACCTGAATTTACACAAGTGGACATCGAAACTTCATTCTTATCAATGGATGAAATTATTGAGATGAACGAACGTCTTTTAACACAAGTTATGAAAGATGTGAAGGGAATTGATGTTGTAACGCCATTCCCACGTATGAGTTATAAGGAGGCTATGGATCGTTTCGGTTCAGACAAGCCAGATGTACGTTTCGGATTAGAGTTAAAACAACTTTCTCATATCGTAAAAGACTCAGCGTTCGGTGTATTTGCAAATGCTGTAGTTAATGGCGGAGAAGTGAAAGCAATCAACGTAAAAGGCGCGGCGGCAAATTACTCTCGTAAGGACATTGATGCATTAGGTGAATTTGCAGGACGATATGGCGCGAAAGGTTTAGCCTGGTTAAAAGTGACAGAAGAAGGCTTAAATGGCCCAATCGCAAAGTTCTTTGAAGGTGATGCAGCGAACGGGATTATCGAAGCAACTGAAGCACAAGCAGGCGACTTATTATTATTCGTTGCAGATAAATCTTCTGTAGTAGCAGATGCACTTGGTGCATTACGTTTAAAATTAGCAAAAGAATTAGGCTTAATCGATGAGTCGAAATTCGAATTTTTATGGATTGTTGATTGGCCATTATTCGAATACGATGAGGCGGAAGGTCGCTATTATGCAGCGCACCACCCATTCACTCGTCCATTCGATGAAGATTTAGAGTTAATGAATACAAACCCTAAAGAAGTTCGTGCACAAGCATATGATATCGTATTAAACGGTTATGAGCTTGGTGGGGGATCATTACGTATTTATGAGCCTGATTTACAAGCGAAAATGTTCGAACTTCTAGGATTCTCTGAAGAAGAGGCACGTGCACAGTTTGGTTTCCTATTGGAAGCGTTTGACTACGGTGTTCCTCCACATGGTGGTTTAGCAATGGGTCTTGACCGTTTAGTGATGCTACTTGCTGGCCGCACTAACTTACGTGATACAATTGCATTCCCTAAAACAGCAACGGCAAGCTGTTTATTAACAGAGGCTCCATCACAAGTTTCAGATGCACAGCTAGAAGAGTTAAGTCTTCGCGTCGCTTTGAAAAAATAATAAAACAAAGGACTCGACAGCTTGAAAAGAAGTTTAAAGCTGTCGAGTTTTTCTAAATATTTCAAGTGAAATAGTACATTTTTATTATTTTGAACTAAAAATGATATTTTAATTGAATTATCAGAAATTTGATGTTAATATCTATTTAACACGAATCCTAAAGTGTTCGTCGCTAAATTTGTTACTTAACACTTTTGACCGAACATTAAATCGTTGGGAGCTACTTATTACCGTAGCGGCAAACATGCCCCATTTGGAGCGGGACGTTTAAAGTTACGACTAGTGCACCCCCTTGCTATTCATGCGGGATCAAAACGATGTTGTTTAGCAAGACGGCACATTTGGGATTCGTATTTAATTTCTCTACTCTTCGACTAATAAGTTAGAAGGGTATTTTTTTTGTTGAAAAATACACTATTTTATTTAACTGGAAGATTAAATTAAAACTTTATCAACACTCGAATACTTTTAATATGTTGCTTGCATATAAGAATTGTTGTCGTTATAATGCCTAGTAGAATGATAAAGATTGAGGGGTAAAATTAAATGTTACATCAATTTTCACGAAATGAGCTAGCTATCGGTACAGAGGGCTTACAAAAATTAAAAAATACAACAGTCGCAATTTTAGGTGTAGGAGGGGTGGGCTCTTTTGCAGCTGAGGCATGTGCACGCAGTGGTATCGGTCGAATAATTTTAGTCGATAAAGATAATGTCGATATAACAAATGTAAACCGTCAGTTAGTTGCGTATTTATCAACAGTAGGGAAGTCAAAATCAGCAGTTATGAAAGAACGCATTGCAGATATTAACCCAGAATGTGAAGTAATTGATATGCATATGTTCTATACGGAAGAGACATATGAAGAGTTTTTTGCACAGGGGATTGATTATGTTATTGATGCATCCGATACAGTCATGTACAAAATTCATATTATGAAGGAATGTTTAAAGCGTGATATTCCAATTATCTCAAGTATGGGTGCAGCTAATAAGATGGACCCAACACGTTTCCAAATTGCCGATATTTCGAAAACACATACTGATCCACTTGCAAAAGTAATCCGTACTAAGCTCCGTAAAGAGGGTATCAAAAAGGGTATTACAGTTGTGTTTTCTGATGAATCACCTATTGTTGTACGTCCAGATGTCGCGCAATATGTAGGGAAACCTGAAGCAGAAATTCGTAAAGCAAAATTACCGCCTTCTTCAAATGCATTCGTACCATCTGTTGCTGGTTTAATTTCAGCAAGCTGGGTAATCAATACCATTTTAAAAGATGTGGAAATTAACCGCGTTCAAGGATAGTATAAGGAAAAAGCTGTGTAAAAAGTCAAAATGACTTTTTACACAGCTTTTTTTCGTAAAGGATGTCTACTGAGATGTCCTTTCGGATACCTATATATTTATTGAATTATTTTTAATGCTTGTTGATAAGTTTCTTCAATATTTTTCGTCACATCGTCTTGATCTTTAGAAATTCTCTCTAAAACGTTGCATAGTTCATCAATGGAGCTAGTACTTTGCTCAATAATTGCAGCGAATTCGTTTGTTGCAACTTGTACTGATTCGCCATTTTTTTCTATCGATTTTACGCTTGTTGAAAACTGAGTTAAATTTTGCTGTAAATTATTCATAGCTTGAAATAAATTCGTGAAAGTATTATTAGAATTTTCAATCATTTGAACTTGGATTTCGACATGATTTAATCCATACGTTAATCGATCAAGAGCAAGTTTATTATACGAATTGACCTGTGCTAAATTTTCATCAATCTTTAGTACAGTATCATCTGTCAAGCTTGCCAATTTACGGATTTCCTGTGCAACTACCGCAAATCCTTTTCCATGTTCGCCTGCACGCGCAGCTTCTATAGAGGCATTCAATGCCAATAAATTGGTTTGTTCCGTAATTTTATGAATTGAATAAGCAAACTGATTCGTTTCATTTATTTTATCTGATAAGGACATAAATGTCATATTAAGGTCATTGAAAAATGCAGTAAACTGATCAATTTCCTGCTTGAGCTTTGTCATGGAATTGACTCCATCTACAGCACTCACACTTCCATCTTCCGCTTCAGTGACAATTTTATTAAGCTCTGTAACGATGGAGTGTAGCTCTCTATTCGTTAAATCGGTGTTTTGAACAATGGATTGTACGTGATCGGATTGTTTATGTGCCCCGGTTCTCACTTCTTTTAGAGAAGCCAACATTTGTTGATGTGCAGCACTCGATTGATTAGTACTGTCTGTTATAAGTTCAAGTTTCGAAGTGATACCTTGCACGGAAGATTCCAGAAGCTGATGCAATTGTTCTTCATGAACAGCGCGCTCGTTTGCCTGAATCATATAATTCTCAATATTGCTGAACATTTTTTTATTTTGTCTCACTTGTAGAAGAATAGCGACAAACATTAAGGTTTGAACTACGAAAACATTTGCTGGATCAACGGCAAAACCTTCAGTATCCATAGTGAAATTAAATACCAAACCAAGAGTAGAGGCAATATATCCTGCGCACAGAACTTTTATTCGATTGTGGACACTACTTAAAATTAGTACAAAAATACTTAAAATAATTGTCGCTAATGTTACTTTATTGGTAATGATTGTACCGTACACAGTCAAGACTGACGCGATGATAACGACGTATGGAAAATAAGGATGCAATACTACTACTTTTCGTTGGATAAAGTAACATATAAGTGTAATAGTCAAAGGGATAATTAACGATAGAGCGACTCCGATGGGACGATCAATAATAAGTTGGGCAACGCTGCCTAAAAAAGCGGCCATCCCGTAGACAATCATTAAAATTGTGTTTTTTTCTTGTAAATCTTTTGCATTTAATTGATGAATCATAATATCACCTTTCCATAAAATGTCGTTATTTTACAACAAATTACATGCTTTTATTAATTTATACAGTATTTTCCTCACATTGTCACGTCTTTTTGAATGACTATTCATTTCATTTTTTTGGTTATTATTATTGTGATAAAATAATAAGAAGAGTGTGAAAGGGGACTACCACAATGCCAATTCTACAGTTGGAGTACCGGGGGCTTAATCTATACGATTTGGTGGATACAGTAGAAATCGCGATTGATGCCGATTTACAAATGATTCACATTTATGATACGCAGCAAATTGTAGAACCTGAGTATGATTTTTCAACGAAAAGTTACATGTTAAGTGAAGGGTTTTGGAAGATGGCTAAAACGATAAAAGAAAAACAATTTTTTCTTGAAAATGAAGAAAGTAATCTGGAAATGTGGATTACACCTTTTAAATGGGTTTTTTATAGTTCTAATCAATTAATTAAAGTTTTTGAAGATGGAAAGATTAAAGTACACTCTATAGCCACATGTTCTGAAGATATGCTATTGTACGAAAAGTACTTTTCTCGTCTGAAGGGCGAATTTTTCAATGGCAAATGACATAATATTCTATTAAAGGGGTTAATAATGGCAAAAATATGGCAGGATTTAAGTTAATTCTTCGTTTTTGCAGTATAATACCTTTTTTTTGTTATAGTAAAGATACGTATTGATTATAATGCATGGGGATGCAAGGAGGACAATAGAATGACAATTGAAATGAAAAATGATTTATTGAATTTACCTAGTCTACAATTGAAAATGGATAATATCGTTTTTGATAATATTGATACAAAGCCTAATTGGTCAAAAGCTTATGAACAGCTTGACGAGCTATTGCAGAAGGTAGCTTTCAATTTTATTAATTATATTGCAAAAAGCAATGGAGAAATGCCACCATCAACTACTTACTGGACTTTATATATGGACATTACTTCAAAACTTCTTTATTTTACTGGTTTAGCTCATTCGAATTTAATTGCAGAAGATGATGCGGATGCACGTGCACATATTATTGAGCTTTATCATATTAGCGCAGGCTGCATTCCAAATGCCCTTTTGGAAAATAATGAAGAATTAATTTCTGAAATTAAAAAGAGTATCCAGCAATTAAGTGGTCAAGAAGAAGTAGAGTTGCAAGTTGCAGAAAATTTAGAAAACTGCATGGAAAAATTTTATGCTTTTACGAAGTCCTACGAATAAAATAATGAAAGAGCCATTTTCTTAAGCTGAAAATGGCTCTTTTTATAATTATGAGTTAGAATACCGCAGATTAACTTTTTGTTTCATTGCGGAATGATTTTAATTTTTCATAAATTGCAGCCATTCTTTTTTCTTCCCCAGCAATGACAGGTTGATAAAATTCCAACCCTACTAGTTCATCCGGTAAGTATTGCTGTTGAACCCAGCCTCCAAATGTTCCAATTGGGGAATCGTGTGGGTATTTGTATCCGACATGACCGAGGGTTGCCGCTCCCGCGTAGTGTGCATCTTTAAGATGGTTCGGAATAGCACCTGTTTTTCCATCATGGATCGCAGCTATTGCTTTGTCGAGCGCTTTATAGGCTGAATTTGATTTGTCAGAAAGACACATTTCCACTACAGCCGTTGCGAGGGGGATACGGGCTTCAGGTAAACCGAGCTTTACGGCTGCCTCAGTTGCTGCCTGTACATTTGCACCTACACTTGGATTTGCAAGACCGATATCTTCATACGCCATGACGAGAAGTCGCCGGCATACTGCAATTAAATCTCCACTTTCCAATAAGTGGGCTAAATAATAAAGTGCTGCATTTGGGTCACTGCCGCGGACAGACTTTTGAAGGGCTGATAATAAATTATAGAAATTCGAACCCCCTTTATCCCCGAAAACACCAATCCGTTTAGCGAGTGCCTCTATCGCATTATCATTTAATTCAGTAACTCCATCCACTTCATCTGAAGCATAATATACAGATTCAAGCAATGTTAAAGCTTTCCTCGCATCGCCGTTTGAAGCATTTGCAATATTTTCGATTTGTGTAGTTGTTGCTTCTATTTTTTCATTCCCTAATCCACGTTCTTTATCTTTTAATGCCATGTGAAGTAACTGTTTTACATCTTCTATTGTGAGCCGTTCCAACTGTAAAATTTCCCCACACCTTGAACGAATGGCTGGGTTGACATCGTGAAATGGATTTTCAGTTGTTGCACCAATAAGGATAATTGAGCCGTTTTCAACATGCGGCAGCAATGTATCCTGCTGTAATTTGTTGAAGCGATGTATTTCGTCGAGAAACAAAATGACCTTTCCGCTCATCCGTGCATCCATCACAACTTGTTCAATGTCTTTTTTTCCGGCATGAGTTGCATTTAAAGCGAAAAAAGGGAGCTTTGTACTACCAGCAATGGCATTTGCGATTGAAGTTTTTCCTACTCCTGGAGGACCATATAGCAGCATTGACGGAATATGGTCTTTTTCAATCATTTTAAAAAGTGGTGTATGTGGGCCAATAATATTCTGTTGTCCGACAATTTCCCGAATGGTACGAGGTCTCATTTTATAGGCGAGCGGTTCGTTCTGCACAATTGTTCGCTCCTTTACTTTTTTATAGAACATAAACTTTATATCATTTATAATAAAGTATTTCCGAGTGGTTTAAAAGGAGTTATGGTATAATAGATGTTATAAATGGACTAGAAAATAGAGGTGTTACAATGAAAATTTCAACAAAAGGTCGTTACGGTTTAACAATAATGATAGAACTTGCTAAACAATATGGAGGAGGACCAATTCCTTTGCGTCAAATTGCAGCAGACAAAGAGTTATCTGAAGCATACTTGGAGCAGTTAGTTTCTCCACTCCGTAATGCAGGACTTGTAAAAAGTGTACGTGGCGCTTATGGCGGTTATATGTTAGCACATAAGCCAAACGAAATTTCAGCTGCAGATGTTATTCGCGTATTGGAAGGTCCGATTCAACCGGTCGAAGGAATTGAAAATGAAGAGGCTCCTCAACGTGAATTGTGGATGCGCATCCGGGATGCAGTAAAAAATGTTTTGGACACAACTACAATTGAAGATTTAGCGAAATATACAAATAATGAAGTATCTGACGGCTATATGTTTTACATTTAGTGTTATTTAAAGGAGTTAGTTAGTTTGAAAAATACAATTTACCTCGATCATGCAGCCACGTCACCAGTAGCACCTGAAGTCATTGAGGTGATGGCCCGTGCAATGGCGGAGGAAAGTGGAAATGCATCAAGTATTCATACAGTAGGACGCCGTGCACGTAAAGCACTGGATGAGGCGAGAACAAGCTTGGCTCAAAAAATCAACGCGAAATCGTCTGAGATAATTTTCACAAGTGGAGGTACAGAAGCCGATAATATGGCTATTTTTGGTACTGCCTATGCCCGCCAACATGAAGGGAAGCATATTATTACCACTCAAATTGAACACCACGCCGTTTTACATGCATGTGAAAAGCTTGAAAAAGAAGGCTTTACGGTGACTTATTTACCTGTCGATCGCACAGGCCGAGTAAGTGCAGATCAAGTAAAGGCTGCTTTACGTGAAGATACGATATTGGTAACGATTATGTATGGCAACAATGAAATTGGTACGATTCAGCCAATCGCTGAAATTGGAGAGGTTTTAAAAAACCATATAACAACATTCCATACTGATGCCGTCCAAGCTTTTGGCTTAGAGAAGATTGATGTTGAAGCACTTCATATTGATTTATTAAGTGTTTCTGCGCATAAAATAAACGGTCCAAAAGGCATCGGTTTTTTATATGCAAAAACAGGTGTAAAAGTTTCAAGCTTACTGCACGGTGGTTCTCAAGAAAAAAAACGACGCGCAGGAACGGAAAATGTACCGGCTGTTGTAGCATTTTCAAAGGCTGCAGACTTAGTCGAAGAAGAGCTTCAGCTGCGCAAAGAAAAATATAATAATTTTAAAAATATTTTAATTGAACAGTTCAGAGTGGCAAATATCGATTTCCATATAAATGGTCATCAAACAGACGTGTTGGCACATGTGTTTAACGTGACATTCCCAGGAACAGATGTAGAGTCATTTTTAATCAATCTGGATATGGCTGGAGTACTTGTATCGAGTGGTTCTGCATGTACAGCAGGTTCGATCGATCCATCCCATGTATTAGTGGCAATGTTTGGACAAGATGCGCCTGAGCTTCGTAGTTCCATTCGTTTCAGTTTTGGGTTAGGATTAACAGATGAGTTAGTGCGAGAAGCAGGTAAGCGTACTGCTGAAATTGTGAAACGTCTAACTTCGTAAATATATAAGGAAGACTTCGCGCCTTTTACGCGATTTGTCTAAGAAAAGGTGAATAGTAAATGGTAGAAACAAGAGATCCATCTCAAATCAGAGTTGTAGTCGGTATGAGTGGTGGAGTAGATTCATCAGTTGCCGCTTATTTATTAAAGCAACAAGGCTATGATGTAATCGGTATTTTTATGAAAAACTGGGATGATACAGATGAATTTGGCGTATGTACAGCGACAGAAGATTATGATGATGTAATCGCAGTATGCAACCAAATCGGCATTCCATATTATGCGGTCAATTTTGAAAAACAATATTGGGACAAAGTATTTACGTACTTCCTGGAAGAATATAAAGCAGGTCGTACACCGAATCCGGATGTTATGTGTAATAAAGAAATTAAATTTAAAGCCTTCTTGGAGCACGCACTGGCACTTGGCGCGGATTATTTAGCGACAGGCCACTATGCACGTGTAGCACATGACGAAAACGGTGTGAAAATGCTTCGAGGCATTGATAATAATAAAGATCAAACGTATTTTCTGAATCAGTTAACTTCAGATCAGCTTGAAAAGGTCATGTTCCCAATCGGACATTTACCGAAGCCTGAAGTTCGTAAAATTGCGGAAGAAGCAGGTTTAGCTACAGCGAAGAAAAAAGATTCAACAGGTATCTGTTTCATCGGTGAACGTAATTTTAAAGAATTTTTAAGCCAATACCTTCCTGCACAGCCAGGCAATATGGAAACATTTGATGGTGAAGTAAAAGGTACACACGATGGTTTAATGTACTATACATTAGGTCAACGTCACGGCCTTGGAATCGGCGGAGACGGCGAACCATGGTTTGTTGTAGGTAAAGATTTAACACGCAATGTATTATATGTTGGCCAAGGCTTCCATCACGATGCACTGTATTCCGATGCATTGACTGCCGTAAAAATGAGTTTTACAGGGGAAGCGAAAACGGGCACATTTAACTGCACGGCTAAATTCCGCTATCGTCAGGAAGACTCACCGGTAACCGTAACAATGCGTGAAGACGGTACAGCTTATATTGAATTTGCCGAGCCGGTTCGAGCAATCACACCAGGACAAGCTGTTGTTCTGTATGATGGAGAAGAGTGCCTAGGTGGCGGTACAATCGATGGCGTGTTTAAAAATAGCGAAAAGTTAACATATGTAGGGTAATTTACGGTAGACGTTCATAATAATTGAGCGTCTATACTTTTGTTTTGAGGTGGAATAATGGATACAAACTATAATGAAATTGGAATTAAAGCATTTCAGGAGAAGCGTTATGAAGAAGCTGCACAAGCTTTTACCCAAGCAATTGAATCAAATCCAAATGATGCAATAGGTTATGTGAATTTTGGTACACTCCTTGCAGCTATGGGAGATATCGAAAGATCAGAACGATTTTTCCAAAAAGCGATAACGGTTGATGAAAAAGCGGCCACGGCATATTATGGCTTAGCAAATCTATATTATGAAGCAGAGCGTTATACGGAAGCTGCAAAACTGTATCAAAAGTCGATTGATTTTGGTATAGAAGGAGCAGATGCGTATTATATGTTGGCGAAATCCTTTGAGCGTGAGCAACATTTTAAATTGGCATTGCCATATATGCAGCGTGCTGCAGAGCTTGCGCCAAAAGATCTGCAAATTCGTTTAGCTTACGGCATATTACTTTGTACAATGGAAATGTTCGATTTTGCAAAACCAGAATTGGAGTTTGTAATTGAAGAGGATTGGAATAATGCAGATGCACACTACAATTTGGGTGTATTATATGCAGTTTCCACGACAGATACAGACAAAGCAAAATATCATTTAAAACAAGCTTATACATTACAGCCAGAATTCGAACAGGCGAAATATTTATATGATATGATTTGCCAACGTTCAAATTAAATAGTGTCTATTTCTATAAAAAATATAAAGGAGTGGTGATTGAAGATTATTTTTCATTCATCACTTTTTTTGACTTAATAATGATAAAGAAATGAAATATATATTATGAAAACATTATGATATGATGGATTAAACTGACAATTGTTTGAGGTGATAACATGCAAGCTAAATTAGATAAATCAGACTGTATGTTTTTAATTTCGGATGAGAAGTTAAATCAATTTCAACAAATGATTGATGAACTTGATTTATTTACACTTGTACTTCCATTTGTTGAAGAATCTTACCAACGTTCTATTTGGATATTGGATATTTGGTATTCAATATCTAATGAAGAAATCAATCGTATATCCAATCCGGAAAATACAATGATCTATCCATATAGGAATTCAATATTAGGGATTATTAAAACTTTACCAATAAAACGTTATATACAGCTTGCTCTTTATGAGAATGAAAGGTTAGCATTTTTATGTGCTATTTATATTTATAATGAGTTAGATGATTTTATTTCTAAGAAAATGGCTATAAAAGAAGAAGTTAAGGAAAACTTTGATGCACTAAAGAAATATAGCAATAAAAGTTTAAGACCCTTTTTTGACTCGAAATATATTGAATATGAGAATTATCCCAAAAAATTAGCTATGTTGCAGAATACTGTCGTAAATGAATTGCACGAAATACATAAAAAATATGAAATACCATTGTCTTGGACTTTCGAAAAAGCAATTGATGATGCAAGCAAAGTTTATGAAGCGGTGTTCGGGCTAATAAATGATTGGGGTGGACGTGTTCCATGATTATTTCAAATCAAATAGAACATTTAAAAAATTTGTATAAAGACCTGAAATTTTTGGAAGTTATCCAATTTGGAACAATTACGTTACCTATTACGCTCCAAGAAAAACGGTATGATGATGCACTGATCTGTTATCAGTATCTAGCTTCTGCTTACTATGAAAACGGAAGCTATGAAAATTTCCACGTTGTTATGACAGAGTATGAAAAGTTATGTTTAACATATGGGAAAGATGAAAATAAAATGTATTTTTATTATTTATATAGCCTTTTACAAGTTATTGTTAGAGACTTTGATGCAGCGGTAGAAGCAACAAAAAAATCAATCAAATATGCACATTTTTTAAAGTATCATGACCTAATTGTGGTGAATTATTATAATATTGCTGCCCAATTAGTCCATAAAAAGGAATTGGAAAAAGCAAGAATAGGAATGAGCTTGGCGAAGTTTTATAAAAATAACATTTGCGAATCAAATATCACGATTGTTAGAGGGTATATAGGGGCGCTCTATTATTTTGCAACAATGGGCAACAATGAGGAATTTCAAGAAGTAAAGCAGGTTTTTTTAAAACTTATAAAAGATAGACAAACATTTTATGATGCAAAGATTTCGTTTGCAGAAGCAATCTTAACATTAAACTTAGGGCAACTAGAGGAAAGTGTTATATTTTTTGAATATGCATACCTTCGATTTAAAGAGCAACAAAATATTATGTTTTTAATAAATATAGAAGAATATATTAATAATTTTAATCTAGGTGATAAATTTCAATATACAAAAGAGCTAAGAGAAATTATTAAAAATTCACATCGAAAACCGTTGGATATAAATAATGTTAAAAGTGTATTGTCAGATTTATTTGAAGATGATACTTCCACCTTATCTATCAAGTATCCAAATGTCATTTCGAAAGAGCTAATCGTACAGCATGTTGAACATGCCCTTCAAAATAATGAAACACTGTATTGTTTCCATTGGTGTTTTATTACGGATGAAATTGAAGAGTTATTTGGTAAGTTATTCGTAGAACAGTTGTTGTTTACATTATTTGAAACGGTTTATCACTTCATTTTTAAACATAATGCAGAAGTTAATGTCCTATCCAAAAATGAAGGAGAGGCATTTATAAGGGGTATATCAGAATCGGAATTTTTCGAACTGTTAATGGAGTTAGAAGAGAAGCTACAATCAAAAGTAGTACATTCTAAAATGGGGATTTTGGAAGTACCGATACATTTTGGTTTTATACATTCAAATCAATTGCCAGAAAAGCAAGCTTCTTATGAACAATTAACAGCTCATGCTGATGCAAGCCTATATTATGCAAAGTCACACGGGCAACTTTATATTTATAATTAATTCGAAATAGTTTGAAAAAAATATATTTAAGCTTTACAATATAATGTATAGTAAAAGCAATGATGAAAGAAGAGTAGTAAAGTTTCGTTTTCTAGAGAGCTAACGGTCGGTGGAAGTTAGTAAACGCACTTTATGAATGGAATTTCTAGCTGCACGAAGGAAATGTCGTGCCGTAGCTCTCACGTTACGAGATTTGAGTGGACTAATTTTTTTAGTCAATAAAGGTGGCACCACGGCTCTTTCGTCCTTTAATAACGAAAGGGCCTTTTTGTATGCATTTTTAGTTGAGTTGAGGAGAGATGAGCATGGTAGTTGAGATGAGAAGTTATGTAGTAAAGCAAATAAATGGAGATACTTATACACCGATTTCTATTTATGAATCAGTGCAGGGGACAAAAAAAGTATTATTTGAATCGAATGCTAAATTTAAACATAATGGGCGCTATTCATTTATTGCATTTAATCCTGTAGGGGAGTTAAAAGGTGATGCAACAACGAGCACATTCCGTATTCATGACGAGCCTTTAGCAACCGAGCAACTCCCTGTGCTGGCAAAGTTAAAAGAATTACTGCCGATTTGTGATGAGCAATTTCCGTTTGCCTTTTTCGGTGGAGCAATTGGCTATTTCGGCTATGAAACAGCCTTCCACTTTGAAAATATAGGGGAAATTGTAGGCGACAACTATAATATGCCAGATGTTCATGTATATTTTTATGAAACATTTATCGTAATTGATCATTTATTGCAGCAAATTTCGATTGTTGCACTCGATCTTTTTGAAAAAGGCTATTCCGCTGAACAAATGCAGCAGAAAGTGGATGTAATTGAACAGATGCTTACTAAAGCAACACAGTTAACACCTAATAACCCTGTTGAAGTGAAATTTTCTCCAACGATTAAAAAGGACTGCTTTATCGAAATGGTTGAAACTGCGAAAGAACATATACGTAAAGGTGATATATTTCAAGTTGTTTTATCACAAACTTTTGAAGCGGATTATAGTGAAAATCCATTTTCGCTTTATCGGAAATTACGTACGTCAAATCCATCTCCTTATATGTTTTATATTGATTTTGACGATTATACGATTTTAGGAACATCACCTGAAAGCCTAGTAAAAGTTCAGGATGGTATTGTGACGACGAATCCGATTGCAGGAACGAAACCTCGTGGGAAAACACCACAAGAAGATGAAGCATTGGCGACATCGCTTTTACAGGATGAAAAGGAAATTGCCGAGCATAAAATGTTAGTCGATCTTGGACGAAATGATGTCGGTCGCGTTGCACAAATCGGAACGGTGCAAGTGACGAAATATATGGAAATCGAAAAATATAAATTCGTTATGCACATCGTGTCGGAAGTGTCTGGCAAATTGCGAGATGATGCACATTTAGTCGATGTTCTTGCATCAAGCCTGCCTGCTGGAACTGTTTCAGGAGCGCCGAAAATTCGAGCGATGCAGATTATTAATGACTTGGAGCGTCGCAAACGCGGCATATATGCTGGGGCAATAGGTTATTTATCCACTTCAGGCAATATGGATTTAGCACTTGCGATTCGGACGATGATTGTAAAAGATGGGAAAGCCTATGTTCAGGCGGGTGCCGGTATAGTGTATGACTCAGTGCCGGAGAAAGAATACGAAGAAACGTTAAATAAGGCAAAGGCATTGCTGGAGGTGCGCTCATGATTTTACTCATCGATAATTATGATTCGTTTACGTATAATTTGTATCATCAAATTGCAGAGTTTGGTGAAGAAGTAAAGGTTGTTCGGAATGATACTGTAACAGTTAATGATATTCGTTCAATGAAACCGAAAGCCATTGTTATTTCACCAGGTCCGGGTGAGCCAAAGGAAGCGGGTATTGTAATAGAAATGATCCAACAGCTATACACAGAGTTTCCGATTTTAGGTATTTGCTTAGGGCACCAATCAATTGGGGAAGCTTTTGGGGCAACAGTGAGCCAGGCGAAAAATATAATGCACGGCAAAACGAGTAAGCTTCGATTTGATAAAAAAGGTTTGTTTGAGCATTTTGAAAGGGAAATTGAAGTGATGCGCTATCATTCACTTATTATCGAAAAAGAGACATTGCATGAGGAATTTGAGATTGTTGCAATAAGCGCGGATGATAAGGAAATTATGGCGATTCAACATTGTAAGTTCCCTGTATACGGTTTACAGTTCCACCCTGAGTCTATTGGAACAAAGCTTGGTTCCGAGATGATTAGGAAATTTCTAAAAGAGGTGGAGGTCCGTGTATGATTCCAAAAGATAAACATGATTTAGCGGCAGTGGAACAGTTAAAAAAAGCAGATGCTGAATTTGTCATCCCTATATTGCCACAACTGCTTGAATGGATTCAGGATATGAACTGGCCGGTAGCTGAGCCAATGGTCGAACTATTGCTTCACTATCCAAATGAGATAACTCCACTTGTTGAAGAGGTTCTTCGTGGAGACGATGATATGTGGATTTACTGGTGCTTAGTAAGCATCGTACCGAAGCTACCGTTTTATTCGAAGCTTGTATTGGCAGATGCAGTGGAGAAAATTGCTGCTCTGGAGGAAAACCCATTTAATGAAAGTAATATTGAAGCTGCTAAAGAGGCATTACAAAGTTTCGAACCATAAAAATATAGCCTAATCAGATATCTGGTTAGGCTATATTTTTGAGGGAATTGAAAAGAAAATGAGTCCAATTTTAAATATATATCCGTCTATAAAAACTGTATTACTCTAAAAAATACCGTTAAATAATAGGAATATTAACGATGCAAACTTCGGCAATTTTAATCCTCTCTCCTTATTTTGGCTTACTAATTCCATTAACCATTCTATGTATTGTATTTTTTATACTCGTAACGTTTTTCGTAATCATGCCATTATATCTAGAAATACAACAGGAGGAAAAATTTTAATTTTAAAAAAAATGCAGCCGAATTCAAATGTTCGGCTGCAGTTACTCTTTATATGTCAACGTTATAGTAATTTTGTAATATCAGTTTCAGCCTTCATTGGATTATCCTTTGGGGCATAGCGTTTAATGACATTGCCATCCCGATCGACTAAAAACTTCGTGAAATTCCATTTTACCGATTGACCTAAAAGTCCTTTTGCCTCGGAAGATAAATGTTTAAACAATGGGTGAGCCTCTGCGCCGTTTACTTTAATCATTTCATGCATTGGAAAAGTTACGCCATAGTCCATACGGCAAAATTCAGCAGCATCTTCACTTGAAGATAATTCCTGTTTAAATTGATCTGATGGGAAACCAAGTACGACAAATCCTTCTTCTTTATACTTTTCATAAAGTTCTTCGAGTTCAGAAAATTGATTCGTAAAGCCACATTTGCTCGCTGTATTGACGATCATCATTACCTGCCCTTTATAGCGGTCTAATTCATATTGTTCCCCTTTTTCTGTTTTAACCGGGATATCATAAATATTCATTAATACTCTCCTCCTAAAAACCTACTAATATTATATTTTGTATTATTATCGTACGGAAAAAATACCTGTATGTAAAATAATCCATTCCAATAGAATGAAAAATTAAAATATAATTATTGTCGAAAAAATGTCGAATGAGGAATTTTATTATGTAAACGTGACAGTTGTCACTGTGTGAGAACTATGTTTGCGCTTACATTATGTGGAGCAAATAATTTTATACATCAAGGGGATTTACAATGACAAAAAAAATTGCATGGGTTACAGATACAGCGGCATTATTATCACCGGATTTTATAAAGAAGCATAACATACACGTGCTTGCATTGAATATTGTTTTTGAAGAGGGCGCATTGCGCGAAACAATTGATATGACACATGATGAATTTTACGATAAATTAAAAAATGCAAAAGCACATCCAAAAACATCCCAACCAGCTTTTGGTGAACATGTAGCACTATATGAAAAATTAAAACAAGAAGGCTATGATTGTGCAATTGCCATTCATACATCCGAGCAATTATCGGGAACAGTATTAAGTGCTCCAATGGCCGCTGCACAAGCGGGTTTTAGAAATTATGTTATTGATGCAAAAATTGGGTCCTACCCAATGCAATACATGCTGGAGTTAGGATTGGAACTGGAAAAAGAAGGCCTAGAACCTGAAGAAATAGTAGAGAAAATTGAAGCAATGCGTGGAAATGCAGAACTTGCCTTTATACCAGCGAGCTTAGAACAGTTGAATAAAAGTGGAAGAGTTTCAGGGACAGCTATGTTTCTTAGTAATTTATTAAATATTAAATTAGTCATTGAATATAATAAAGAAGGCGGCGTAGAGGTTGCACAAAAAGTACGTGCCGATAAGCGTGCGAAAAAAGCCGTTATTGAAAAACTACAGCACGCCATTCAAAAATCACAGGTAAAAGAAGTGGCTGTTATACATTGTAATAATCTTGCTGGAGCAATTGAGTGGAAAAAGGAACTAGAAGTTCAGTTTCCCAAAATTATTTTTACTCCGACACCATTATCTGCATGTGTAGGTGTTCATGCGGGTGAAGGGACTTTAGGTCTAACTTGGGTACGTGAATAGAAAAATGCAGGGTATCATTCAGATGCCCTGCATTTTTTTGAAGTTTAAATTAATATAATGAATTAAGCTAGCGAAAATCAATGTCATTAAAAGGGAAGATGCCATAAAGGTTACCGTACCTGTCCAGCCGTATTTTGACCAAAACAAACCTCCGATGGTTCCTCCTATACTGGAACCCATATAATAGGCAAATAAGTATAAGGAAGAGGCTTGTGCCTTATCGGTCTTTGCTAATTGAGTTACCCAACTGCTTGCTATGGAATGGGACCCGAAAAAACCAAATGTAAAAATGATAAGACCCATAATTTTTAATGTTAAATTTACTGGAAAAGTCAATAAGGTCCCGGCCAGCATAATAATTATACCGCTATATAAAACCTTTTGACGTCCATATGTATCGGACAAGCTGCCAAACCAAGCGGAGCTCCATGACCCGACTAGGTATACGATAAAAAGCCAACTGACAATTGTCATGCTTAAAAGATACGGTGGCTCGACTAATTTGAATCCAATATAGTTGTACATAGTGACAAAGCTACCCATTAATGTGAAACCAATCCCAAATAATAATACAAGTTTTTTGTTTTTAATATGCTGAAGCAATGTTTTTGATAACAGTTTAAACTGTAATGGTCGTGGCTTGAAATGTTTCGATTCCGGAAGTGCCCAGACGAAATAACAACTTATAATAATGCTGATTACACCAAGAACAATCATACCTATTTGCCAACTGTAAAGATCAGACATTGTACCAATAATGATTCGCCCGGATAGTCCTCCAACAGCATTTCCACTTATGTAAAGTCCCATTGCAGCACCAAAACTTGATGGATCCATTTCTTCCCCTAAATATGCCATTGCAATTGCGGGAACCCCTGCAAATACAAAACCTTGCAGAATTCGAAGTACAAGAATAGCTTCAAAATTAGGTGCAAAAGCTAATGCGAAAGTTAGGAAAGATGCCGCAAATATCGAGATTGTCATCAACTTTTTCCGTCCCCACGATTCGGATAAGGAGCTGAATAGTATAAGGCTAAATGCAAGGGCAGAAGTAGCTGCAGAGAGCGACAAGCTTGCTATAGCCGGGGAAACATTATAGTCTTTTGAAAACTGGGGCAGAAGTGGCTGTGTAACGTAAAGATTTGCAAAAGTAATAAAGCCCGCGGAAAACAGAGCGATATTCGTCATTGTAAATGCTTTCGTTCCCTTTTTTATGTATTCCATAATACCCCCATCAATCGTGAATAGCTGACCACAAGGACAGCTTTTCGTATTCGCTATTCCATTGATTGTCCTGTTAACACTTTAGCAATTTGTTCAATTGTCATGTCAGAGTTCAAATCAAAGGCACCTTTTTGAATGGAGCGTGCGTAATCCGGTTTGGATAAATACAACTCGAGCTCGCGTCCATTTGTAACAATACCCAAATCTTCTGCCTGCTGTCCGATTGTATAAATGGAAACATCTTCATATATATAAATCGTCGCTTCTGTAGTTTGCTTATTATTCGCTGTTTCTTCATTTAAAGAAGAGGAATCCTCTGAGCGATTCGTTTTTTCAGGTGTTTCATTATTAGATTTTTCTTCTGAATTAGAATTTTGTTTGTCCAATTGCTCGGTTAACAAGGTTATTTGATCTTCATAATCTTTTAACTGCTGTTCATATAGCGCTATATCTTTTTGTTCGGATTCAGTTTCAATAGAGGGTAGATCAATTACAGCGATGCTTGCACCCGCAACAAATAGACCGATTCCAAATGCTCGCAACGAGGATTTCATTGTTTACCTCCATTTGCCAAAATCGATTGGATTTGAGCATGTGATAAAGTGGAAAGCTTACTGATTTCATCAATTGATAAACCTTGATTGTTTAATGCCAAAACCTGGCTTACTAAAATTCCGTTAATGGGCTTATTATTTTTTTCAGATTTTAATCCCGATTGGGTACTATTGTGTTGGGCTGTTTTCATTTGATCAGCCACTTTCTGAAAAGAAGTAAAAGCATCTGTTTGGTTGGTTTCGGGTTGCTTCACCTGGAAATTCGGTTCTACCAGTAACTCCTCCTCCAATAGCTTAATCCGGCGTTTTAAAGCATTAGTTTCCTGATAAATATTAATAGATAAATCTTCTACATCTTTTTCAACCTGTACGGACTTATCTTTTAAAAATAACGATAAGATAATGACGATAATTCCTACAATCATTAATATCGAAGAAAGTTCCATATATATTCCTCCGTTTTAATTTACTAATCTTATTAAAGATGTAATGAAACTGGCACTTGTTTGTATAAAAACTTGCCATCTCATTACAGATTCACTTTATTTTAACATAGTAAAACTTAATAATAAATCATACTAGATTTTTTGAGAGAGTGTGTTATAATAGGTAAGTCGTATAAATCATGCTCAAATAAATTTATTCTTAATTTAGAGTGGGAGGGTTAATGATGCGCGTAAACATTACTTTAGCTTGCACAGACTGCGGCGAACGTAACTACATTTCAAAAAAGAACAAGCGTAACAATCCAGAGCGTCTTGAACTTAAAAAATATTGCTCTCGCGAGAAGAAGTACACTCTTCACCGTGAAACAAAGTAATAATCGCTCAGTTAGCCAAAACCACTTGTGGGTTTTGGCTTTTTACTTGAACATGGACAATGTTGAACGTTTTTATGATGGATGGATTAAAAATTGATCTATGATAATAACTGTTAACTTTTATATGAGGGAAGTAGGGAGATTTGGTGGATAAAAGGGATTATCGTAAACAAGTGCAGGAAAATTTGAAGCGTATGACTTATCAAACATATCGTGAGCGCTCATTGAATTTAGCCAGACAGTTATTACAAGAACCTTCCATTAAAAACGCTAGTACCATCGCAATCACTTTATCAAATCAACCTGAAGTAGAAACAACGTTTATAATCGAGCAATTTTGGTTATTAAATAAGAAGGTTGTCGTTCCAAAATGCAATCCTGCAGATCGTTCGATGCAGTTTTATAAAATAGATAGCTTTGCTGAAACGGAACGGGCATACAAAAATATTTTAGAACCCATTCCGGAATTGACACAATTAGTCGATAAAGAGGAAATAGACGTGATAGTTGTTCCAGGTGTAGTATTTGATCGTCAAGGCTACCGCATCGGTTTTGGTGGTGGTTATTATGATCGCTTTTTGGTTGGATATAACGGAAAACGCATTTCCCTTGCTTTTGAAGAACAGTTGTTGAATGAAGTGCCGAGAGAATCACATGATCTTCCGGTACATATACTACTTACAGACAAAGAGCGCATAATTTGTGCATAAATGTTGGAGGAACGACAAATGAAGTCAATGTTGGATATAATTGGATTGCTGAAACAATACGGAATTTACATTTATACGAAGGATCGTATTGGTGATCTATATTTGATGGAAGATGAGATTAAGGAATTATATAAGACAAACGTACTGGATATTAAAGATTTTCAAATGGCTTTATTAATTTTACGTCAAGAAGAGCAAAGGCTTAAGCGTGAAAATAATTATTAGTTATTGTATAATACTAGGTATCGTTTACTTGACTGCTATAACTAGGGGTTTTAAACGTTCTGATAATTATACCCTTAGTTTAACAGCGGAAATTAACCGCTGTTTTCATATTTTACGAAACCTTTTCGTTTGTAATACGTACTAAATAATAGTGTAATTTTCAAAATGCATTTTCAGTATTTTTTCAAAGTATTACTATTGCGTATTAGACTGAAAAGCTTTAAGATATATTTTGTTTCACTTGGAATTTGGGATTTACACAAATAAAAATAATATATTTAATAAATTTGAATATGTAAAGAGAGGATGTATAGGATATGAAAGATTTTAAATGGCCTAAACATTCGATATTAGCGATTGCCGTAATAGCAACATGGATTAAAACTGTAATTGTTTATGAAACAAGTTTTGATATGAAAATAGAGAATGCGATGCAATTATTAATTTTAATCATCAATCCTTTAAGCTTTTTGTTATTTTTCTATGGATTGGCATTATTTTTAAAATCATCAAAGGCACGAAATCGTTTTATCGTTGGCGGTAGTATATTACTGGCATTCGTTTTATATGGAAACGTAGCTTTCTACCGTTTTTATAATGATTTTGTCACATTGCCGGTATTATTTCAAACAAGCAATTTCGGAGAGTTAGGAACATCCGCGGCAGCAATTATCAATTGGACGGATATTTTATATTTCATCGATGTTGCGATTATAATAACTGTACTGAAGCTAATGCCAAAAGCTGATCAATTCCAGCCAATTCGCAAAGATGCACGTAAAGCATATTTTGTGATGACAGCTGCAGTATTATTTTTGAATTTGGGATTAGCAGAAACAGAACGTCCACAGCTATTAACTCGTGCGTTTGATCGTGAGCTGCTAGTTAAAAATATCGGAACTTATAATTACCATCTATATGATGTGTATGTGCAATCTAAATCATCTGCTCAACGTGCTTTAGCAGATGGTAGTGAGCTTGTAGAAGTGAATAACTATATACGTGCTAATCAGGCAGAGCCTAATATCCAAATGTTAGGTAAGTATGAAGGACGCAATGTCATTGCTATATCATTGGAATCATTGCAATCCTTTGTTATTAATAATGAAATGAATGGGGAAGTTATTACACCTTTCCTTAATTCATTAACACAAGATAAAGATACGTACTACTTTAGTGATTTTTATCATCAGACAGGACTAGGAAAAACATCCGATTCAGAGTTTATCTTTGAAAACTCGTTATATGGTCTAGGCCGTGGAGCAGTATTCTTTACACATGGTGAAAATACGTATAACTCCTTTGCAGAGCGTTTAGGAGAGAATGGCTATTTCACGAATGTTATGCATGCGAACAATAAATCATTCTGGAACCGTGATATGATTTATAAATCGTTTAATATAAATAAATTTTACGATATTGAATCATATGAAGTAACTGAAGAAACATCTGTAAACTGGGGATTAAAGGATGTTCCATTCTTTGAACAATCAGCAGCATTGATGAAAGAAATGCCACAGCCGTTCTATAGCCGATTAATTACATTAACAAACCATTATCCATTCTATCTGGATCCGGAAGATATGATGATTCCAGAATATGATTCTAACTCCGGTACATTGAATCGTTACTTCCAAACGGTTCGTTATTTGGATGAATCAGTAAAGGAATTCTTCGACGATCTAAAAGAACAAGGCTTATATGAAAACTCAATTATCGTTATGTATGGTGACCATTACGGAATATCAGAAAACCATAATAAGGCGATGGCGAAATATTTAGGTAAAGAAGAAATCACACCTTATGACAGCGCATTATTACAGGCTGTACCATTATATATTCATATTCCGGGCGACAATGAGGGACAAGTGATGGATAATGTATCAGGGCAACTGGATATTCGTCCAACATTATTGCACCTTCTAGGTATTGAGACATCCAAAGATATGCAGCTTGGGGCAGATTTATTTTCAGAGGAACATGAAGATTTCGTTATTTTCCGTGATGGCCGTTTTATTACGGATAAAGTAGTTTACGCTGGGGAAGTTTGTTATGACCGTGCTTCAGGTGAATCAATTGAAATCGATGAATGTCAGCCATATATTGACCGCGCTACACAGGAATTAGAATATTCCGATCAGATTATCAATGGCGATTTATTACGCTTTTATGATTCGGAAACAGGTAATTTATTAACAGATCAAGATTATAAATAACAAAAAGCTGTTCTTGAATATTAAATTCAAGAACAGCTTTTTTATCTGTATGAAAAAAACGCACCGCCAAAGTAGCGATACGCTTTTCCTTTTTTTGCAATTAGTGTGTTGGTGGATAACCTTGATTTAAAACTGTCATGATAACAAACCAACCAAATACTCCTGCTGCTAAAGCATTGAATGCTACAGCTAAAAGATTTTTTTCCTTGATTGATTGGAATATGCCAACTACGCCAAAAATTGCAACTAAACCAAAAATAACCATTAATAAGTTCATAATAAATTGACACTCCTTTAAGACATTCCAAAAAATGTCGCAACAATATTCCTCTTTTATTGTAAAGGTTTCCAATTCGTTTGTCGAGAACTAAAAATGACGTTTGTTTGAACGTTAGTTTTCACTATCTAGGAAGAAGAAAAAATGTATAATGAGAATTGAGGTGATAGAGATGTTAAATATAAGAAAGTATAGTTTAGGCCCAGTACAAACAAATTGTTATATTGTAAGTAATAAGAAGAAGGAATGTCTTATTTTTGATCCTGGTGAAGAAGCGGGACGAATTATTGGTGAGATTCGTAAAAATGGATTGAAACCATTAGCCATTTTATTGACGCATACACACTTTGATCATATCGGTGCAGTGGATGCCGTAAGAGAAACGTATAGTATTCCTCTATATGTACACGTAAGGGAAGTGGATTGGTTAGCTGATCCGCTGAAAAACGGCTCAGGGAAGTATGCGGAGTTGCCAAATTATAAAGTGGGGAAACCTGATGAAGCGCATATTATTCGTCAGGAAGGCGAGCTGGAAATTGGCGGATTTACAATGGGTGTTATACATACACCTGGGCATTCACCAGGTAGTATATCTTTTATTTTTAAAGAAGATGGCTTTGCTATTGTTGGGGATACGTTATTTGAACAAAGCGTCGGTCGAACGGATTTACTCGGAGGTTCAATGGAGATTTTACTTAAGTCGATACATGATAAATTATTATCATTACCGGAAGATACAATTATCTATCCAGGTCATGGAGAGTATACGACTCCAGCGGCGGAAATGAATTCCAATCCATTTTTAAATGGATTTTAAAAGTATGGTCTTTATATAATGCAATTAAATTTAAAATAAAAAAACGACCGCTCTTAATTAAGAGCGGGCGTTTTTTAATGTCCACCACCAGGTGTGTGGATAAATGTTGTATAATATGTGAATCCGGCGAAGAATACTGTTAAATATGCTCCGAAAATGTACATGTACATGCGTTCTGAAAGATTTAAGAAGCCTAATAATAAGAATAAACCTGTATTACCTACGAATAATAGCGAAACCTCGTTCATACCACCAAGGTAGAACATAACGGCGAAAATAGCAGTCCAGAATGCCATAACTTTATACATATTGCTCATGAATTTCCCTCCTTTTTCAAAAAAATAGAGTAATCTCTTAACCATTATAAATCAAGTTTCTTAATAATGTAAACTGGAAGTTATGGAAGAGTTGTGACAATCGCGTGATTTTTCCCATTAATTGTGAACTGAGATTTTATATTTACAGAAAGAACATGCATTCATCATGCTTTCTACCTGGGAAATTTCATTATTGCCAAACAATATATCAACTTGTCCTTTTAAATAAGATTCATGAAGTTGGCATACAATATTTCCGTATTTTTCTAATTGGGTATGGAAAGGACAGTTGAAAATTGAAAATATTAATGTCTTTGTTTGTTCATTTTCAAGAACTTCAGGAACATAGCCGATTAGTTTTGAACTTTTTGTTAGCAGGGCAATCTTATCTTCAAATGTTAAAGGGAATTTCCTTTTCATCTCATCGAGCATTTCCTGCATCGACTGTTTTCCATCCTCATAACTAATTTCCCGCGCTTTGTTCAAAGCCTCGTCACCTAATTCAAATATAAGTTCAAGCGACCATCTGATTAGAGAAGCTGGATCTCGTCTAGGGAAACTTAGGCTAATTCCTTCATCATTTACTTTATAAACTCGTCCAGGCCGTCCACCTTTTCCCGTTTTTAAATATTCCGCTGAAATTGCATTAATTTCCGAAAGCTTTGTTAAGTGTAAACGTGCCACATTTGAATGAATGTTAAATTGTTCCGCGATTTCCTGTACCGATACAATTTTTTTGTACTGTAACATATATTCATAAATGGAAAATCGAGTTTCATCTGCCAATGTGCTAGTAATTTTAATAGGATGTAGCATTTTTCCACCTCCATCAAGCTAAATATATTATAAAATGGCTTACTTTTCTATTATTCTACATGAAATGTTATTGGAATTGTTAATATTCATACAAAAAATAACTTAAAAAGAAATTATTCCACCATTTATATTAATTTTAAATAGACGGATTTATAATATTAATAGATTGAAGATATCAACTTAAACGAGGTGATTACTATCGAACAGCAATCTATAATTGAGCAAAAATGTTTAGAGCTTTTGTCGAGTGCAGCAAAGCTTGATGCGACAGATATTCATTTAAATCCAAGAGAGGAATGTTTTGATGTACTGCTAAGGAAGTACGGACGTTTCGAAAAAGCCACTGAAATTCCGAATGAACTTGCCATAAGGATGATTTCCTACTTTAAATTTTTGTCATCCCTCGATATTAGCGAAAAAAGAAAACCCCAAAGTGGTGCGTTCCAAAAGTTTATCGGTCAATCGATGTATGCCTTCCGAATTTCTACATTACCTTCTAGCTTTTACAAAGAGAGTTTGGCGATTCGTTTATTGCGTCAAAATCATACAGTCCCCTTAAAAACATTATGTCATTTTCATGAAAGCGTTCGACATCTAGATAGGCTAGCCCGTTTGGATAGTGGGTTAATATTGATTAGTGGTGCGACCGGCAGTGGGAAGACGACAACTTTATATTCGTTGTTGCAATATTGTGCTCAACATCTTTCTCGACATGTTATTTCGATTGAAGATCCCGTGGAAAGTACACAAGATTACCTACTGCAGGTTCAAGTAAATGAAAGGGCAGGCATTACGTATTCTGCTGGTTTGAAAGCAGTACTGAGGCACTCCCCGGAAGTGATTATGCTAGGGGAAATTCGTGATCAGGAAACAGCAAAGGTTGCGATGGAAGCTGCATTTTCAGGGCATTTAGTTATCTCAACAATTCACGCAAAAGATACCGTCAATTGTTTATACAGGCTTCAGGATTTATCCATCTCATATGAGGAAATGAGGCAAATGCTTAAAGCCGTCATTTCACAGCGTCTAGTCGAAACTAATGAACAAGGGTATAAAGCAGTTTTTGAATTTCTGACTGAAGAACAATTACAGAGGGCGATAGAATCTATTTTAGAAGGAAACCGTTTTTCATTACCTTATCATCAAACAATAGCTGGACAAAAAGCATTATTAAAAGGAGAAGATTATGAATTTACTTCTCAATAAAAAATTTTCGTCCATTCCATTCCCATTATTTCAAAAACCAATAATTAAACCTTCCGAATTTCCTACATTACTTCAACGTATTTCTACATTACTAAATGAAGGCTATACATTTGCACATAGTATTGAAATGCTGCTTCCTTATCATGTAAAGCATTATGAACCAGTTCAACTGGAAATATCGAATATATTGCAAAACGGAGCATTCCTGTTAGAAGGATTTTCGGGGACTTGAAAACAAAAAAGCCCTCTTGTATGATGCTTGAGTGTCAACCA
>NZ_JACSPW010000018.1 GCF_014836935.1 Solibacillus merdavium
TTGATACTCAAGCATCATACAGGAGGGCTTTTTTGTTTTCAAGTCCCCGAAAATCCTTCTAACAGGAATGCTCCCTACTAATTTACCCAACCCAACATTAATGCTACGATACCGTTAATAACGTATTTCGGAGGCTTATTATGGAAGAAAAACTTTACTCAATTGGAGAAGTATCGAAATTGGCAAATATATCAATACAAACACTCCGTTACTATGATCAAATCGGTTTATTCAAACCTTCACATGTCGATCCTAAAACAAATTACCGGTACTACAAAGACGCACAACTATACTATTTGGACATTATTAAATCACTGAAATATATTGGAGTTTCTTTAGAAGAAATTAAAGCGGCACAAGCATTTACCCCTGCAGAGTTATTATCCTTTTTACAGCAGCAGGAACACGTAATTGAAAAACAGATTAATCGTATGTATGAAATTAAGCAATCCTTATATAAAACAAAAAAACAGATGGAGGAGCAGCTTGCGATTGATATGCTTGATACGGTTTATTTTAAAAATGAAGAAACAAACCGTATTTTATCGATCCATACAAACGAGCTAACACCATACTATATACCGAACACATACTACAGTTTACTAATCAAAACACTGGAAGTCGAAAATAGTCTGTTGAGTAACCGATACGGATGTATTTATCCTTATCAGCCATATAATAGCTTAGATGAGCTACATTATAGTCATATATTTACTCCGCTTATTACAGACCGGTATATTACACACTTAACCGCTGATATGGAAGTTAAAACAATTCCTGCAGGTCGTTATGTATGTATTGCTTTTATTTTCGAACAGGATACGTACCTCGTTCATTACCAAAAGTTATATCACTATATAGAAGAAAACGCATTAAATGTCGTACCCATCGTTTATGAAATTTTTATGCCCATTAATTACTCCCCTAATAAAGCAGACGAATTTATTGTGGAATTAAAAGTAAAAATTAAGTAATTAGTTTTTCACAATAATTTAAATCCGTTTTATTGACTCTATAGCTACTATAGGGTTTATGTTAAATAGTGCGGATTATATTGCTAGAGTCATTTCAACTAAATAAGGAGCAACAACTATGAGAGAATATAAAGTAACGTTAGGGCTACTGTTATTAAACTTATTCATCGCTTTTTTAGGAATCGGTTTAGTTATTCCAGTACTCCCAACATTAATGAATGAACTGCAAATAAGCGGAACCGTTGTCGGATATTTAACTGCAGCGTTTGCTATTGCACAACTTATTGTTTCACCCCTCGCTGGTAAAGCAGTTGATAAATATGGACGTAAAATTATGATTGTCCTTGGATTGTTTATTTTCGGTATTTCGGAATTTTTATTCGGGTTAGGGAAAACAATCGAAGTATTATTTATTTCCCGTGTATTAGGCGGGATTAGTGCCGCATTTATTATGCCTGCTGTTACAGCCTTTATCGCTGATATTACTACGATGGAAACACGTCCGAAAGCACTTGGATATATGAGTGCAGCGATTAGCACAGGGTTTATTATTGGTCCTGGCATCGGCGGATTTTTAGCAGATTTCGGTACTCGTGTGCCCTTCTACTTTGCGGGAGCGCTCGGTACAACTGCTGCCATTCTATCGATTATTTTACTGCGCGAACCAGAGCGCAATGAAGCAAACACTGAAAATGCACCGAATCAAACATCTGGATTTAAACGTATTTTGGAGCCAATGTACTTAATTGCCTTTATATTAATTTTTGTCGCATCATTTGGACTTGCGGCATTTGAATCGTTCTTCAGCCTATTCGTTGATCATAAATTTGGTTTTACCCCTACAGATATCGCCGTCATCATTACAGGTGGCGCAATTGTTGGAGCTGTGGCACAAGTCGCATTGTTCGACCGTTTAGCACAAAAATGGGGCGAAATTAAACTGATTCGCTATAGCTTAATATTATCGGGAATTTTAGTGTTTTTAATGACCGTTGTCAGCTCGTATTTTGCGATTTTACTCGTTACTTGTATCGTATTTGTCGGATTTGATTTATTCCGCCCTGCGGTAACAAGCTATTTATCAAAAATTGCGGGCAACGAGCAAGGTTTCGTTGGCGGAATGAACTCTATGTTTACGAGTTTAGCGAATATTTTCGGTCCTATTTTAGGCGGCATGCTATTTGATATTGATGTTAACTACCCATATTACTTTGCAACTGTTGTCATCTTCTTTGGTATTCTGTTAACATTAATATGGAAGAAACCTGCATCGTATATGTAGATTTTTCGTCTTATGTAATTGATTTCTCTGTTTAAAAAGTAAAATTTGCTTAAGGAGGATTTCATCATGACAACAAAATCAGAACAACTTATTTCAACTACAGAAAAATTCGGGGCGCATAATTACCATCCGCTGCCTATCGTTATCGAAAAAGCAGAAGGTGCATGGGTAACAGACCCTGAAGGAAATCGCTACCTAGATATGCTTTCGGCGTATTCAGCCTTAAACCAAGGACATCGTCACCCTAAAATTATTCAAGCGTTAAAGGATCAGGCAGATGCGGTAACATTAACTTCCCGTGCATTCCATAGCGCGACTTTAGGAGAATGGTACGAGAAAATGTGCCAACTTACGGGAAAAAATATGGTGCTCCCGATGAACACTGGGGCTGAGGCCGTTGAAACAGCGATTAAAATGGCTCGTCGCTGGGGTTATGAAGTAAAAGATATCCCTGTAAATCAGGCCAAAATTATTGGCTGTAACGGCAATTTCCACGGCCGTACGATGGGTGCTGTATCGTTATCCTCAGAGGAAGAGTATAAACGCGGCTTCGGTCCTATGCTGGAAGGCTTTACTTTAGTTCCATACGGTGATATTGAAGCTTTGAGAGCTACCATTACTCCCGATACAGTAGCATTTATTATAGAGCCGATTCAGGGTGAAGCAGGTATCATCATCCCGACGGAAGGCTTTTTAAAAGCTGCCTATGAATTATGTAAAGCAAATAATGTTCTGTTTATAGCAGATGAAATTCAAACTGGTTTATCACGTACGGGAAAACTTTTTGCTTGTGAATGGGAAGACGTTATTCCAGATGTATATATTTTAGGTAAAGCCCTAGGCGGTGGTGTTTATCCAATTTCTGCAGTTGTTGCGAATGATGATATTCTTGGCGTATTCAATCCTGGCTCGCACGGCTCAACATTCGGTGGAAATCCATTAGCATGTGCAGTTTCCATAGCTGCAATCGATGTTCTGTTGGATGAAAAATTGACGGAGCGTTCACTGGAGCTTGGCAATTACTTTAAAGAGCAACTACAGGCAATTGACAATGCGGTGATAAGGGAAGTACGGGGGCGCGGTCTCTTCATTGGTGTGGAGCTTCATGAATCGGCTCGTCCATATTGCGAAATGCTTGCAGAACGAAAAGTGCTGTGCAAAGAAACACATGACACAGTGATCCGTTTCGCCCCACCTTTAATCATTTCAAAAGAAGATTTAGACTGGGCCATCGAGCAAATTAAAGCTGTATTCAGTGAATAAATAGGTTTTAAGGGCACTGTGAATGCATAGTGCCCCATTTTTATTTTTTTCTAAGGAGCGATTTATAATGAAATCACTTTATATTACCGGGTACCGTCCACATGAGCTTGGCATTTTTAACGACAAGCATCCAGGTGTCCCTATTATTAAAGCTGCATTGGAAAACCAATTACGAACACTTATAGAGGATGGACTGGAATGGGTTGTAATCAGCGGACAGCCAGGTGTTGAAACATGGGCGGCCGAGGTTGTACTGGAACTAAAAAAAGAATATGCCACACTCAAATACTCAATTATAACCCCTTTTTTAGAGCAAGAGAAAAACTGGAATGAGCATAAACAAGCAGCCTATATGCAAATGGTAAATAATGCTGATTTTGTGACTAGCGTGACGAAGCGTCCATATGAAGCACCTTGGCAGTTTATCGAAAAGGATAAATTCATCATTGATAATACCGATGCGACATTGCTCGTTTATGATGAAGAAAACGAAGGCTCCCCTAAATATGTGCTCCGACTCATTCAAAAGTATAAAGAACAGCATGATGAATATGAATTGTTCATGATCAATGCCTACGATTTGCAGATGGTGGCCGAGGAAATGCAGCAAGGTGATGATTGGTAAAGATTCTATTAATTTTCTAAATTGATTAAAGATTCAGATTATAAAACTCTCTTTTGCGGTATAATATATTAAAGGAACTTTTATATCGAATTTCAAGGAGGCGCAACATTATGAATCAATTATCAATGATTAACGAAACAACACCAGTAAATATCCCACACCATACATATAAGCGTGAATGTCGTTATATGAGAGGTATAAATATCCCCCTTGGAGATATAGAAAAGATATTAAGTAAATTAGATTACGATGCACATATTTATTTCGAATTCCATAATCTCGCAAAAGAAATTAAGCAAGGTACTTTATTAAATGGCTATGCCGGACTCGCAAGTGCTATTTCAGACTATTACAAGCGCGAAAGAAATACGGAAATTCCAGAGTTAACGAACGGACAAGATTTTTATGTAAAAATTGTTTAACTACTATAAGGGGCTGACTCCTAAATGTATAACACACATAGCAACGTCTAAAGTATCGAGCCTAATTGATGCTTTAGACGTTGTTTTACATTTATCCGAATTAAATAATTTTTCTAAAAATTAATGAAGCAATCTATTGACAATCTAATTGATAAAGATTATCATTATCATTGTAAGGCAGACAAGTTAGTTAAAGCATATTTTCGATACTGTTCCCCCCAGTTCAGATTCGAAACTCATTAATCACTTTACTCATATTTTGAAAGGATCTTTATCTTTTCTCCTGAAAAAATGGCAAATCCCCTCACACGATTTGCCATTTTTTCATCTAAATTTGGGTATACATATATTAAAGGAGATGATTTAATTGGAATTCCGTATTGAAAAAGACACTTTAGGTGAAATTCGTGTACCGGCAGATAAAATTTGGGGTGCGCAAACACAACGCAGTAAAGAAAATTTCCAAATTGGTACCGAAAGAATGCCCATTGAAGTTATCCGCGCCATGACAATTTTAAAAAAGGCAGCGGCACTCGCAAATAATAAATTAGGCAAGCTGTCTGATGTAAAAACAAAGGCTATTGTCGAAGCTGCAGACGAAATTCTGACAGGCAAATGGGATGATCACTTCCCTCTTGTTGTTTGGCAAACAGGCAGCGGAACACAGACAAACATGAATGTAAACGAAACAATCGCCTATTTAGCAAATAAAAAATTAGCTACCAGTGGTTCTGAAGAAAAAATCCATCCAAATGATGACGTGAATAAGTCACAAAGTTCAAATGATACTTTCCCTACTGCACTACATATTGCAGCAGTCGAAATTGTGGAAGGCTACTTAATGCCGCGCTTAAAATTACTACAGGCAACATTAAAAGAAAAAGCAATCGCATTCAACGATATTATTAAAATCGGCCGTACCCACTTACAGGATGCAACACCATTAACGCTCGGTCAGGAAATCGGCGGCTGGCACCATATGCTTTTAAAATGTGAAAAAATGATTATGGTAAACACACAATTCATGAAGGAACTGGCAATTGGGGGTACTGCAGTTGGTACCGGTATTAATGCTCATCCAGAATTCGGTGCACATACAGCAGCTGAAATCAGCAAGTTAACAGGCATTCATTTTACAACTGCTGAAAACAAATTCCATGCACTGACAAGTCATGATGAAATCGTTACAGCTCACGGTGCGCTAAAAGCATTGGCTGCAGATTTAATGAAAATCGCCAATGATGTTCGCTGGCTGGCAAGTGGTCCACGCTCTGGTATCGGTGAAATTACCATTCCAGAAAACGAACCGGGTTCATCCATTATGCCAGGTAAAGTAAACCCAACTCAAAGTGAAGCGATGACAATGGTCGTGACGCAAGTTGTAGGTAATGATGCAACAATTGCCTTTGCAGCATCACAAGGTAATTTCGAGCTGAATGTATTTAAACCCGTTATCATTTATAACTTCCTGCAATCAGCACGCTTATTGGCAGATTCGATGAAATCATTCAATGACAACTGTGCAATTGGCATTGAGCCGAATATGGAAGTATTGGAAGCGAACTTGAAAAATTCGTTAATGCTTGTCACGGCATTAAATCCGTATATTGGCTATGAAAATGCAGCCAAAATTGCTAAAACAGCTCATAAAGAAGGCTCAACATTAAAGGAAGCAGCGATTGCAACTGGTCTTTTAACTGAAGAAGAATTTGACCGTTATGTCGATCCAAAAACGATGATTTACCCAAATGCTGAATAATTTTTAACTATCCTACACAACCTTCCAACAAGTTTAGTCAATTACTTTCATCAGGTAATAAACTAATGTTGAGGAGGTTGTTTTTTATTGAAAAAAATCGAATTTATAAAGGATGGTTATGAAATCGTCGTAAATATTCTCAGGAATATACAGAACGAAAACACTAAATATGTTGAAGCAGATGCCTATTATAAAGACTTTGGCAAATACCGCATATTAGTTTTAGCAGATTCTGTGGATAAAGCGGTAGAACTAGCAACACATGAGCTACTGACGAATCACCCATTTGAGAAAATTATAATAGATTATTAAGTCATATTTAAAGGGATGCTCTAAAAATCGTATTAGAGCACCCCTTCTTTTTAATTTATAAAAGCAAATTTAAATACAAATCGATGATTTGCTCTCCGTAAAAGTACACGACAATCGAAGCAATTGCAATGGATGGTCCAAATGGAACCGGAGTTTTGCGCCCCTTACGTCGGACTTTTAAAATAACGATTCCAACAATCGTCCCAATAATAGACGCTAAAAATAATGTTAACAACGTATTGTAAGTTCCCAATACAAGACCGATTAATAAAAACAGCTTTATATCTCCGCCACCCATCCCGCCTTTTGAAATGATGGCAATTAATAATAACAGCGAAAACCCTAGCACTGCCCCAACAATGCTATCCCACCAAGGCTCCAGTGGAGAAAGAATTCTTCCGACAATTAATAAGGGCAGGAAAAATAGTAAAATTTTATCCGGAATGAGCATGTATGCAATATCCGAAACATTGATAATAACCAATAGAGAAATAAATAGGAGCGCTACTGCAAGTTCCCATGTAATACCAAGCTGCCATGTTGCAAATGCGAGTAAAAGGCCTGTTACTAGCTCAGTAAATGCATAGATTGGAGATACTTTTACCCCGCATGTCCGACATTTACCTCGTAAAAATACATAGGAAAAAACAGGTATGAGTTCAAAAGCGCGTAAACGGCGATTACACTTTACACAATGGGAAGGTGGTGTAACGATTGATTCCTTTTTCGGAATACGTAAACCTACTACGTTGTAAAAAGAACCTAAAACAAGTCCAAAAATCCCCGCAAAAATTGTATACATTATGTCCATGTTGAACGCTCCTTACTTTTACCTGCTTAATTATTATTCGTAGTAGAATGTTGTAATTTGAATGTTGGCTGTAACGATTTCGGATGCCTCTTCTGTAAATTGGTCTTCTTCACCTGGAAGTTCATAATCAATAAGATCCATTCGCATTACACGGTCTTTCTTTTCTATTTCTTCTATAAACTGCATCAAGCTAACATCATTTGGTGATGCCACATTTATATTGAATGTTATTAACTTTAATGAAGGTGGTAATGTTTCTACTGCTATTGTAGAAACAGGCAATTCCTCCGGTGCATCTGTATCTTCAACTTGTTCCACGGATTCAGTAGCTTCCGTTTCAATGGACTCTGTTTGTTCCACTGGTTCCGTAGCTTGTCCTTCTTCTGTTCTAGAGTTGGCCGTTGGATCCTGTAAGCCTGAGCTCGATACGAGAGCATCATAGTTGTTGAAATCAATACTTTGAATACGAGAGCCTGTTAAGTATTCAATTTCCTCAATTGAAAGAATCAACGCATCGATTTCTCGGTTAGCCGGCACTTTCTTGCGTAGTACAAATTCATTTGCACTTGTTTGAGATAGCTGTGTATGGTGAAATGCGATTGTTTCCTCCAATGTCGAAATTTCCGTTTTCAAACTGCTCATTTCACTATGGATCGCCAGTTCCTCATCCTGTTTTGGTTTGACGACATAGTAATAAACAGCAAATAACAATGCCATCGCTAAAGCAATCACTAATAAAAGTGTCCCATTTTTACTACTTGAGATGGAATTCACTACTCGTCACCTCCAGCAGCTACATGTAATTGATTTACTAATAACATAAGCTCTACACTATACCGTGGTACTTCGCTAAATTGCTGCTCTGCACTTAACTCTTCTCCGGAAGGATTTACATCAAAGTTTTGAATCGTGCCTAGCTGAACATCATTGAAGTACGGGCTTTTTTCAAGATTACTCACATATGTTGAAATTGCATTTAACGTTTCAAAATCAACCGTCACTTGTACACCTGTTTCAGAAAATACATAAGCTCGCAAATATGTATTTAAAGGCAATAAATTTCGTGTTTCCTTAATAACCGGAGAAACTGGGAATGATACTCTTTCCACAAAAGCTACTGATTCTTCTAATGAGCCTTTATTCATCGTTTCAAATGAGGCGACTTCTGCACTCAATTGATCGCGCGTTAAAATTAATGAATCCCGCTCCGGTATTGCACTTGCGATTTCACTTTTCACACTGAAAAATGTCCATGCCATAAGTCCAAGTGTTACCAAAGATAATATGCCAACCAAATAAAATGCGAAATTTAAACTAGCCTCACCCTTTTCAATTTTGGGCATGAGGTTAATATCTGGAATCATTCGTTAACCTCCTTTAGAGCAAGGCCTAACAATGTCGCATGCTTTGCTTTGCAGTTTGGAAAGTGCTCTTCTATAACAGCATCATCCACAATACTTATCGGTGTCGGTAAATTGTCGCGTAACAGTGCCTCTATAAGATGAAGTAATGGATGATCTCCCATCACAATGATTTCATCGACAACTTTTTCCCCTTTGTGGAGCGAGAATTTAAAGAAGTTCATCATACGGTCGATTTCCAACACTTGGTCTGTAGTCGCTCTACGAAAATCATCCAAATCACCCGTATAATGAAACTCAACTTCATCGTTTTCAAGAATATCTTGCTCCCATTTATCCGGGTCTGTATCAACTGTCTGGAAACGTAAAAACTCGACCTCTCCATTTGAAAAAATACAAATAGAAAATTCATTAATGGACCAATCAGTCACTAAATATGTACGATTTGAATCAATAAACTCAATATGCTCTAGCAAACGCAAATTACATAATGCTCGAATATCGGCTATTTGTGGATTTAAATGATTATCTAATAATAGACCAATCATTTTCCCAACTTCATCAGGAGGTGCAGCAAACAACACCGCTTTCCCATCGCCTTCCACTGAATCATGAACATCAATAAGCGGTTCCTGGAACGGCAAATGAATAGAGTTCCCGAGCTCCATCTGCACAAATTCCTTTAGTTTTTTGCCGCTTACATCTGCAGGATGCTCAAAAGTTTTTAATAATACAGACGTATCCGGTACGAGGAAACGGACATTTTGCTTCTTGCCACCCCAGTTCGGGATATTTTCCTTTATTAATTCATATATCGCCATCTCGTCCATAATGGCGCCCTCGTGGACGGCATTTCTAGGTAATGGCGTTTCATAAATAACAGGTTGATCAAGTGTTGGCCCTTTGGAGACAAGTGCACGGATCACGTAGTCATTTAAGAGAATAGATGCATGTGATTTTCTTTTCATTGTAAACATTTAGGGACCCTCCCCTTTATACTTTGCCTCTATTTTTAGGGCAAGCTCATCTTCAAAGCTATTATACTAGCGAAATCATCGCCCAATGGAACACCCAATCGTTGTTGGGTTGGGTGTTCTTTGGGGGGTGATTATGGATTAGTAACAGTATTCCCAACAGTCCAACTGTCCGTAATTGCGCTTCCCTTTTGCTTATCACCATTAATTAATGGGATTGTTGCATTAGTAAAAACAGCCTTTTTAGTACCTGAAAATTCAATTGTTGCACTCACAATTTTATTTCCAGCTGTAGCTTTAGTAATAGTTATTGTAGAGGCATTTTTCTCAAATGATCCTGCATTTTCTAAATAACCCCCAGTTTTTAATGCGGTGATTGTAACATCAGCTTTTTCAGGATTATCAGTAAAATATATTTGTGCTCCACTTAATACATTCACGGCATCGGCCTTCACACCATTATAGCGTGAATTCTCAACGATGTTACCAATCGCTGGAATGGCAATTGCAGCTACAATAGCTAAGATTACGATTACTGCTAAAAGTTCTACTAAAGATAAACCTTTTTCGTTTTTAATACGTTTTTTTAATGTGTTAAACATATTAAACCCTCCTCTTATTTTAGTTTTATATTTGGTATATTTCTGCACTGACGCTTTGTATTGCTTAGATGCCCCCTTGCAAAACGTCCATTTATATTCCGTTTTTTACATTTGTTCATATAAACTGAACATTGGCAAGAATATTGCCGCTACGATAATACCCACCGCTCCAGCCAAGATCACAATCATTAACGGTTCTATCATAGATTTTAATGTATCAACATTGCGGTCAACTTCCTCTTCATAAAAGTCAGCAACTTTCTCAAGCATATAATCAAGTGACCCAGTGGATTCCCCTATTCTCGTCATACTCGTCACCATAGGCGGGAATATCCAGCTTTTTTCAAATGGTTCTGTTAATGTACTTCCTTTTTCAAGGCTAGCTCGAGCATCTAGTACTACTTTTCCTACAACAGGGTTACCGGAAACTTTTTGGGAAATTGTCAATGCCTGTAAAATTGGAACTGCACTGCTAAATAATGACGATAAATTACGCGTTAATCTCGCAATCGCTGTTTTTTGTAAAAGCTGTCCAAATATTGGCATCTTCAGAAGCATATAATGTACAGTGTAATGAAATTGCTCATTGTTCCTGTATAGATATTGGAAAACCACCACACCTATGACAACAGCACCAACTGGCAACCACCAATATTGCCTTAACCATTCCCCTAACGCTACCGTTAATACTGTTAACATAGGAAGTTCTGCATCCATCGATTCAAACGATTCGACAAATGTTGGTACAATAAAAATTAACATGAAAAACACGACTACCACGATTAATACTAATAACATTGCTGGATACGTTAATGTTGATTGCACTTTTTTCATTAATCGAAACGACTTTTCATATGAATTTGCTAACCGTTCTAATGTGTCATCGATATTCCCCGTTGCTTCACCTGATTTCATCATATTGACGAATAGCTCAGGGAACACTTTTGGATGCTTTTGAACTGCATCCGAGAAGGGAATACCTGCTCGTACATCTTCTTCGACCTTCTCCAAAGCTTTCTTCAACGGCTTACTTGTCGCCTGTTTTGCTAAAATATTTGTTGCTTCAACGAGGGATACTCCGGCACGAATTAATGTGGCAAACTGACGGCAATAAATTACAAAATCCTGCGTTTTAATTTTTCCGCTTCCAAGGCTAATATCCATGTGCAATATGCTTTTCGATTCTTCTATTTCACGAGGATTAATCCCCTTTTCCCGAAGCTTCGTAATTGCTGTGGCCTTATTTGCTGCATCAATCGTTCCTTTTTGGGTGACTCCCATCTTTGTTCGCCCTACATATTTAAATACAGTCAACTGTAATCACCTACATTCAAATAAGTACGCACTTCCTCCACCGAAACTTCACCGGAAGAAACCAGTGCCTGTATTGATGTTTCCAATGTGTGCATTCCTAGCGCACGGCTTGTTTGCATGACACTTGGTATTTGATGTATTTTTTCATTTCGTATTAAGTTTGTTACAGCCGGAACACTTACTAAAATTTCAGTTGCTACAACACGTCCTTCTTTATCTTTCCGAATGAACAGTCGCTGTGAAATAATTCCCTGTAATACATTCGCTAATTGGATACGAATTTGCCCTTGCTGATGTGGCGGAAAAACATCGATAATTCGGTCAATTGTCGTCGGTGCACTTGATGTATGAAGTGTTGCAAATACTAGGTGTCCTGTTTCCGCTGCAGTAATTGCTGTAGAAATTGTCTCTAAATCTCGCATCTCACCGACTAGAATAATATCCGGATCTTGGCGAAGTGATGCACGCAATCCATTTGCGAACGAGGCTGTATCGACACCGATTTCCCTTTGATTAACCACTGACTTTTTATGAGAATGCAAATATTCAATCGGATCTTCGAGTGTAATAATATGCTTCGATTTTGTTTCATTAATATAATCAATCATCGCCGCTAATGTAGTAGACTTCCCTGAGCCTGTTGGACCTGTTACTAAAATAAGCCCTTGAGGTTTTTCGGCTAAATCATACACTACTTTTGGCAAATTCAGCGATTCAATTGTAGGGATCTTGCTCGAAATTAAACGTGCTGCAATTACCCCTGCATTTCGTTGATGATACGTATTTACACGGAAACGACATAGGCCTTTTAAGGAATAGTTAAAATCCGTTTCGCCCTTCTCCTCAAATTCCGCCACTTTATAGTCTGGTAGAAGATCTTGTACCATTTCGTTAACCATTTCTTCCGTAACGATAATATCGCCATACTGCTTCAATTGACCGTTTACACGGTAGACGGGAGGAATTCCGATTGTTACATGTAAGTCAGACGCTTTTTCATCATATGCATGCTGCAATAAGTCTTGAATTTTTAGTGTCATCTGCATCCCCTCACTAGTCAATTGTTGCAACTCGCAATACCTCTTCAGTAGTTGTGACGCCATTTATAACTTTTTGCAGACCATCTTGCAACAATGTGTAGTAGCCTGCTTTTTTCATATAGTCCCCAATTTCATTCCCGCTTGCCCGATTCAGAATTAAATCCTTTAGCTCTCGATCAATCGGTAATAGTTCATGAATGGCAAGTCGTCCACGGTAACCGGTATTTCCACAAGCCGAACAGCCTCTACCTTTTCGTACCTTTTCAGCACTGAATCCATTATTTGCGAAGATTTCCTTTTCCCTGCTTGTAGGCTCAACTTCTCCACTACAATCTCGACAAATTTGACGTACAAGTCGCTGGGCTAAAATTCCCACAAGCGAAGACGAAATCAAGAATGGCTCGATGCCCATATCCTGCAGACGCGAAACAGATTCGATTGCACTATTTGTATGCAGTGTACTTAATACAAGATGACCTGTCAGTGAAGCACGAATCGAAATCTGTGCTGTTTCTAAGTCCCGAATTTCCCCAATCATAATAATGTCCGGGTCTTGACGTAAAATCGAACGTAAACCTGCTGCAAATGTTAGCCCAACTTCTTCTTTCACCTGAATTTGATTTATGCCGTTTAGCTGATACTCGACCGGATCTTCCACCGTAATAATATTAACTTCCTCATCATTTAGATTTGAAAGTGCTGCATATAATGTAGAAGATTTGCCTGAACCAGTTGGGCCTGTTATTAGTACAATTCCGTTTGGTTTTTCAATCATCTTTTTGAACAAGACTTCATTTTTTTCAGTAAAACCTAGGTGTGCAATATCTGTTGCGGCATTGTTTACATCCAAAATACGCATAACAATTTTTTCACCGTATACAGTCGGCAATGTAGAAAGTCGAATATCAATGCTTTTAAACTCGATATTAACTTTAATTCGGCCATCTTGTGGGATTCGATTTTCTGTAATATTAAGTCCACCTATAATTTTCACACGAGCGGTCATCATATTTTGCATATGTTTTGGCAGAGATCGCTCTGTTTTTAACACACCATCAACACGGTAGCGCACTTTAAATTCAGTTTCCTGAGGATCAAAGTGAATATCAGAAGCACGTTGGGCTACCCCATTGGCAATAATCTGATTGACTAGACGGACAATCGGCGAATCTTCATCAGTAATCTCCTGCTGGACTTCTGTTGTATTTGCTGCCATTTCGGACAATGCTGCGTCCATCGAAGCCTGCAAATCATAGTATTTTGTAATTGTTCTGTATAAATCATCTTTTGCTGCAATACTAGTTTCGATTTGACAACCTGTCGCCATCCGGACTTCTTCTATCGCAAAATAATCCATTGGGTCTGACATCGCGATTAATAGCTTATTTCTATCGCGACGTACCGGCATAATATTGGCACGCTTCGCCAATTCTCTTGGGACAAGCTGTAATAGTTCTGGGTCGATCGCATATTTATTTAATGTGATATGAGGAATACCTAACTGGAACTCCAATACCTCAATCAGCTGCTGTTCGGTGAGCACGTTTTCTTTTATTAAAAAATCGCCCAGCTTTTCATCACGGCTTTTATTTTGTAGCGCATAATTCAACTGCTGATCATTAATTACTCCAGCTTCTACCAATAAGTCCCCTAAACGTTTTCTCGCATTTGCCTTCATGTTGTTATCCTCCTATTCTACGGAGTTATTAAATTTCCACCTTTATCGTAATAGCTGCCTGGTGGAAGATTATCCTTTGACCCTTCTTCAATTCGTGATTCACTACTTAATTCATTTGAATTTGTGTTTTGCTGATTATTAATTGGTGGGTTTCCTCCACTTCCATCTTCATCTGGGAAGCCGTCACCATCTAAATCGATTGAATCATCTGTTGCGTTGTTCACATCAACTACTGAATCTTGTATTACCGGTTGCTGAGACGATTTAACAATGACACGGTTTACCGGTGGATAATAATCACGGCTCACAAGTTGCTGCTCTCCATACACTGTTCGATAAACCGAAATACGTAATCCCTCTACACCATCTTGCAATTGTTCTGTTTGTCCAATTGCCAAGTCCTCCGAGTAGCGTGTAATTGTACGTGGTTGAATTTCTTCATCGTTTGATACCGATACAGAAATCTCTATTTCCTTTGCAGGTGTATATACTTCTGTTTGCAGCTTTCCATCATTCATCGAAAGCTTTAATACAACCGGATTAGTGGATGTATTAATAAATTTTAAATCCTCGTTCGTTAAAACATCTACCTTTGCCTCTAACCCAGGCTTTAAATAGGAAGGGCGTTCATTTTGCGAATGACGTTCCAAAATTTCAGCATTAATATTAAGTGCAGCGTTATAAATATTTGATGCGATAAAATTAATTGCCTCACGGTTTGCAAGATTAATTGTTTCTCCTAAGTTCTCCAACATTGAAAATGGCATTTGCGGTTCGATTACAATGTCCTGCAATTCAAGGACAAGCTCATTCATACCCATCGCACCTTCAGGTATAGTTTCAACCAACAGCGAAATACGATCTATTTCCAGTATCGAAAAATCATTTACAACAGCTTTAACTTCATCCGTTTTTAAATAGGAAGCATTCAACTGTACTTTTTCATAAGTTAAATCTGCGTCCCATGCAGAAATATTACTAATCTCATTTTTAACAATATCACTTGGAAGAATATTCAAAGGAAGATGAACTGCTGCCTCATCTGCCCAAAATGCATACCATGGTTTGCGGTAATTATCTTCAAAGCTATTAACTGTGGCTTCAATATCAAATTGCAAGGTGGGAGAACTGACTTCAATTGAAGTCCCTCCGCCTGTAACAATTAGGTTTTTGGTATACCAGTCATTTACAGCATTCTGTAATCCTGCTTTTAATTCATCGCCCTTTAAATCCCCTACTTCCATTCCACCAATTGTGGAACCCCCTGAATTACCAGTAGGGGTTGCATTGGAACTTGCTATAAAATGTGGTACCCAAATAGCTAGTAACGCTACTATTAACACAAGAAGTGCAATTGACCTAAAGACTATTTTCATATATTCACCCCACTAAATTCCTTTTATATCAAAATCTATTAATTCCAATTATCAGTAAACTATCAACTATACTATCTTTATTTCCTCAAATTAAGGCAATACTAAGCTCAAGTTACTAATTCCCCAACCTATTTCACTTAAAATGAGCAATAGTACTTAAATATATCCAAAAATATTTAAGTTTTACCATAATTAAACTTTATGTTATTATCTATCATAATACACAAACGATTACTTTTTGACTATATATTTTATAAAACCAGAAAAACTTTTTTATCTTTAATTCATTTTACCTAACAAAATCCGATAAAATAAGTTCTTTTTCGCTATTTTTCTACATTTTTCTTTAGATGTGTTTCTAAAACAAGGGGGGACTTTAAAATGAAGGTCTTAAAAAAGGAGGAAGGTTTCACCTTAATAGAAGTAGTTAGTTCTATAGTAATTATCACAATTGTGCTTCTTAGTTTTTCACAACTGTTTATTCAATCGAATAAAACAGCTGCTTATAATAATGAAAAACTTGTTGCGATTAATATGGCAGAAGCAGAGCTTGAACGCCTTAAACTAATGCCCTTCGCAGAATACCTCCCCTCTATAGATTCAACAAAGCTATATAATTTTGAAACAATATCTGACATCGAGAAGAAACTATACTCTGACGGTGATAATTACCGCTTAAACATCAAAGCAACACAAACTTCCGAGGAAAAAAACAGAAAGCTTATTAATATCGTAATAACGGTAAAGTATAGGAATTCAAAAAGCACTGTAGAGGGGTACATTAGATATGAATAATCAAAAAGGATTATCTTTAGTAGAACTTCTGGCGGCGATTGTTATTTTTAGTCTTATAGCGATATTTGCAACTACAATTCTTTTAAGCTCCATAAAAACTTATGCAAAGATTAATTCAGATACAATCCTTCGAGATGAGGCAGATTTAGTAATGGCTAATTTAATTAAAGAAATATATATTTCTAAAGATTCAGAAATTATATTTACTGAAAATACCTCTAATCATAATTATTATATTAAACCTAAAATTCCTCCTATAGTGGGAACATCATCAGAGACAGGTTTTAAGGATAATAATATTGTAATCAAAGGCAAAAAAATAACACTTAATAATAGTACACTTGAAGTTATATGGGATGAAACAAATATTAAGATTATTGAAGGAACAAATAGCGACCGATCTTACCATATTACATTGACACTTAAAAATAAAAACAAAAATGTCAAAAAAACATTCAGATCGGAAGTACGTTCTATAAATGATCTAGAGAGAGAAGATGAAGAGGATGATTAATGTAATCAGGAAAACAATTCGAAACTCAAATGGTTATGCGTTATTGTTAACATTAGGCATACTTATTTTATTCACAGTTCTTGGACTATCTTTAATGACTCTAACAATGAGCGGCACCGCCAAAAACAGTACTCGTGAAGACGATACACAGGCACTAAATCTAGCAGAAAAAGGGTTAGATTTTATACTTAATGAAATTAATACACATTTAGCGGAATTCACAAAAGAGGGAAAATCCAGAGATGACTTTATAGGCGAGTTAGAAAAATTTAATCAAAATAATTTAAGATATAAATGTACTTTTGACTCAAAAGGTATCCTAATTAAGGGGCTAAAAATTACAACAAGTAACAGTCAAAATGATACATCGTTAGCTTGTATCAAATCCGTTCATGAAGTGAATGATGCAAATGGATTAAATGACTTAAAGAAAAAGTTAGAAATAATCAGCTTCGGCGAAGTAGATGGTAAAAACAAACAATTAATTACTTTTCTTGAAATAGGAGCAGATCACATACCTGAACAACTCAAATATACATTAACTTCCAATGGGAACATTCATTTAAATGGAGCTGTGCAAATCACAGGCGATTTAAGATATAAAGGTAATTTAACTACGTATAACAAAGCACATATTATTAAAGGAAGCCATTATTGGGTTGACAGCTTAAAACCCAGCATCAAGTCCACTAGTTCACGGAGTAATCCAAGAATAGTAGTTAGTAGGAATAGTAATTTTTACCATGTAAAAGACTCAAGTAATGCTAGTTCTCTATACACAGGTATTCATAATTTGAATACCTCTTATTTAACAATGGAAAGCGATATTTCAAAACTTTTTGATACGACTATTTTTGATAAAGTACCAACAGTTGTGACTACTGATTCTAATATTAATACAGTAGATGTGTCTGCTAAAAAAAATACTTACATCTTCACTAGAAATTCAGCTAATGATATTCTAACAAATAAAAATGAATACAGTATACCAAACGGTGTCTATAAAAATAGAAGTTTTTTAGTTCACTATTATAGCACTTGTAACAAATCCTCCTGTAATAAATACGATCCCGAAGATAAGAATAGCACCTTTGAGCTAAATGGAGATTATGAATTTGATCAGTTAGCGACTTCCGCAAGTTTAAAAATAACTAGTCAAAATAAGAGTACAACAAAAGTAAAAATAAAAAATACATTATACGTAGAAGGAGATTTGATAATCGATGGGAATGTTGAACTCTCTGGAAGTATTTTTGTAAATGGCAGATTAAAGATCCATGAATCAAATTTAAAAACAAACGCTTTAATTTATGTGAATAATCCCGACGGATATACTAGAAACGGTTGGGTTTATTATGAACCTGTGGACATTCAATATTCAACTATTAACAGTCTTCCTTACAAAAATGAAAAGAATGAAACTGCAAATGGAACGTTAGTTATTTTTTCTAGAGGAAAAGTAAAGTTATCTAATAACTCTACATCGAGCCTACACGATAAACCTAGCGAAATATATGGCTTTTTCTACTCTGGAAAGGAGCTTGAAATTTATGGTTCAGGTTCTAATATGAAGATTCATGGCGGGGTATATGGAAGTAGAATAACATTACATGCTACTAGAGGTAATACGCAAGAGACCGCCCCTTCTCGTAGTGATGCTACTAGTTACAACAACTATAATGGTTTGTACGTTTTCAAAGAGACAATACAGGATGATATTACCACTAGAAGTTCAAATCAGTTAGTCGGTGATTCTCGTTGTAATTTCCCTACTAAAAGCAACCAAAAGAAATGCTATGATTACCATTCACGATTACAAATTCATTATAACGAAGATGTAATTAACACTTATATTGAATTAAACAGAGAGGAAGAGTTAATTTATAAAGTCGATCCTCCTAAATTTGTAGAGAGAAATTAACTAATAGATTTCTTTCTTGCACCAGGTCATAAACCTTCAACTTATACAGAGCTTCTACGTAACGAAGAAGAAGAATATATTCAATCTCTTAGTGCACATGAAATAGTAGAACGCAAATAAGACTTCTACTTACAATAAAATTCAAAAAAGCACCTATCCAATTTAATATTGTAATAGGTGCTTTATTTTAGAATAATCTCTTTACTCTATTCCATCACATGCATTGGATCTCTTCGCTTCGGCCCAATCATATTAAACAACACATTTAAGAAAATCGCCGTTACAGACCCCGCAACAATCCCATTAGAAGTCAAAATCGACATCCATGATGGAAGGTTTTCGAAGATACCTGGTACAGTTGCAACACCAATCCCTAAACCAACACCAAGTGCTGCGACCATTGCGTTTTCCATTGATTTTTGGATTTCTGGTGCTAGCATTTTAACACCTTGTGTGATCACCATACCGAACATTGCAAGCATTGATGCACCAAGTACAGGTGTTGGGATGATTGTTGTTAATGCCGCAAGTTTTGGCAGGAATCCAAGTGCAACTAGCATACCGCCTGTAATGAAGATTACTTTGCGGTCGCGTACGCCTGACATTTGAATTAATCCTACGTTTTGCGAGAATGTTGTGTACGGGAAGGCGTTGAAAATACCACCGATAATCGATGCTAATCCTTCTGCACGGTACCCTTTAGATAAATCTTTTGAAGTTAAATCTTTTTTAGTAATATCACTTAAAGCATAATAAACACCTGTTGATTCTACTAATGATACCATTGCTACTAATGTCATTGTTAAAATGGCAGAAGCGTTAAATGTCGGTGTTGCTAAGTAAAATGGCTGCATAATGTGTAACCAAGAAGCATCGGCTACTGGTGCGAAATCGACTTTGCCCATAAAAATACCGATAATTGTTCCTGTCACCATTCCTAGTAAAATCGCAATGGCACGAACGAAGCCAACTGTGAATCTATAAATCACTAAAATGATTAGTAACGTAATAAATGCTAAGGCTACGTTTGAACCTGATGCAAAGTCAGCTGCGCCTTGACCACCAGCCATATTATTGATTGCTACCGGTATTAGGCTAATCCCGATAATTGTTACGACAGAACCTGTTACAACAGGAGGGAAAAACGGAATTAATTTACCGAAAAGACCACCGATTAATACGATAATAATACCCGATGCGATAATCGCTCCATAAACATCGCCTAAACTGCCGCCAGAACCGATTGCAATAATCGGACTTACTGCTGTAAATGTACAACCGAGTACAACCGGTAAACCGATTCCGATAACTTTACCCTTCCAAACTTGCAGAAGTGTTGCCACACCGCACATGAAAATATCGATTGCTACTAAATATGTCATTTGTGCCGAACTGAACCCTAATGCCCCACCGATAATTAACGGTACTAAAATCGCTCCTGCATACATTGCCAGCAGATGCTGAATACCAAGCATCGTTGCTTTTGTGTTATTCATAAAAAGTTTTCCTCCAATTATAGATGCACTCTTAATATGTTAATTACATGATTTGAACTGTATTGTTTTAATGCTTAATCGTAGAATTCTACTTTGCCATTTGCCAGCGACTTAATATTTGCCAAAGATTCAATGCGTAATCCTTGTTCACGTAATGCTTTGCCACCCTGTTGGAAGCCTTTTTCTATTACAATTCCCGCACCAATAATTGTAGCGCCTGCTTGATTTACAATATCAATTAAACCTTTTAGCGCTTCACCATTAGCTAAGAAGTCATCAATAATAACAACATTATCATCAGCTGTTATGAACTTCTGCGATACCGAGATTTCGTTTGTCTCGTTTTTTGTAAAAGAATGAACTTTTGATGTATACAAATTATCCGTTAACGTAAGTGATTTGCGTTTACGTGCAAATACAACTGGTGCACCAAGCGTTAAACCCAAAAATGTTGCTGGAGCAATTCCTGATGATTCAATTGTCAGTACTTTCGTTATTATTTGGTCAGAATAACGCTTTGCAAATTCATCGCCAATTTCCTTCATTAAAAACGGGTCGATTTGGTGGTTTAGAAATGAATCTACTTTTAGTACCACGTCTGAAAGAACTTCGCCCTCTTGTTCAATTTTTTCTTTTAAAAGTTTCATATACAATTCCCCCTCTATTTTTGGATAAAAAAAATCGGCAGACCTGCTCCCTACAATGAGTGGAGCAAGACTTCCGAATACAGTTCAAAAGTAATAACAAATGAGGTGCACAAATAAATATTGGACGGGTCATTCGTTAACATGCTTCACTCATAGTCGATTCATTTACGGTAAATCGGTAGAAACTTGCAAGCCTTATCCTTGCGATTATATGAGTAAAGTTATTAAGTTTAATATTGAATGTCCCAATTATAATCATGTAAATCTTATATTGCAATAATCTCACAAAAGTAAAACTATTCTTATTTTTCGGAAATTTGAACAAAAAAGTGATAATACCGAAGTGAATGTTCGGCTTTAGGCTTTTACCAATAAATTCTTGGCTAAATTTTCTTTGAATCGTTCGAAATTTTTCCCCTCAGAGCCAAAATAGCTCATACTACGTGTTACAAAAACGAGGGTCTTCTTTCCATTACCATAACTCACCTCAGCAATTGCACCCATTTCCTCCAGAACTTGCACTTTCATCTCATCTTCATTGAAAATAACAATATTCTCTGCATATAGAGTTTTAAATTGATTGAAGGTAGCTGACCCTTGTAAAATAATGATTTCCGGCTGAAACTCTTCCATTACTTCTTTGAAAATTGTTTGCCCGCGTTCAAAATTAGCGGCATCTTCTTTTTTTGCATTTTTTGCATGATCTGTCAATTCTATTTGATACGTATTTAAAGAAGTATAAATAAGCGATTCGTTATAATGCTTTTTTAGCCATGCCTCAAATTGTAAAGAACCTTTAAATTCACGAGGGGCTCCCTTTATTTCACTCAAATAAAGCTCTTTTAAAAGCTCTCTATTTACTAATGACTCTGCAAAAATCTGTTCACTTCTATCTTCTACTTTAAAAAAGGGTACTGCGTTTGTGCTGATTAGGAAAATTCGTGATTTGTAGGGATTTCCATTTGTTAAAAACGGACGAAACGCTACAATTTTTCCATCTTCGCCCATTAACCATTGATGCATTTTCTTATATAAACCTGTTGAAATAGGCATTCCTAACACTTCCTTATAACTATAGAGATTTTTCATTTCTTCTATAATACCATTCCTTCCTTTTAAAGTATAAAAGTTAGGCTAAAGGGCATTTCATAATCGAGAGCAAAATTATTTTCACCGCTACATTTGCGATAATAGACACTTAAATACATATATTCGCCACCTACATGAACATTTTAGACACTCTGTTTCACTTAATAGACACTCTCCCTTACATATTCGTCACTTCGTTCTCCTTAATGTCCACTTTCAAAACTAATTAAATTAAACAGCACAAGCTCCATTCACTCCACAAAAAAAACGCAATGAAAGCTGATGCTAACATTACGTTTTAATCTTATTTATTTGATAAATCACAGTCCATTAAAGGAACGATTTTTGTTTTATGTTTTACCTTATAGAAAATCCATAATGAAGCAAATAACGGTAAGCCGATGTATGAAACAACAACGCCATACCAGTCAATTGTCCCGCCCATAAAGGCCATATAGTTTTGACCAAGTACAACAATCATACATAATGCAAAGGCAAACAGCGGGCCGAATGGGAAGAATTTTGATACATATGGTAAATCACTTAATGACTTTCCTTGTGCGACATATGCGCGACGGAAGCGATAATGACTAATCGCAATACCGAGCCATGCAATAAAGCCGGACATACCTGAAGCGTTCAATAACCAAATATATACGACACCATCGCCAAAGAATGAAGCTAAAAATGCTAGTGAACCTACTGCTAATGTAGCAAGTAAGGCATACATCGGAATGCCGCGCGTCGTTACTTTCATAAACAGTTTTGGTGCTTTGCCATCTACTGCTAATTGATAAAGCATACGACTTGCTGCATAAAGACCTGAGTTCCCTGCAGAAAGCATTGCTGTTAAAATAATCGCATTCATAACAGATGCTGCAAATGCGACACCTAAGTTTTCAAATACTAATGTAAATGGACTTGTCGCAATATCTTCTGATAAAAGGCGTGAATCTGTATATGGAATAAGTAATCCAATTGCGCCAATAGCGAAAATGTAAAACAGTAAAATACGCCAAAACACTGATTTTACCGCCTTTGGAATGTTTTTTCCTGGGTCGTCTGTTTCACCTGCTGTTACACCAAGCATTTCCGTACCTTGGAATGAGAAACCAGCTGCCAAGAAAATACCGAATAGTGCCAGGAAGCCCCCGTTAAATGGTGCATCTCCTGCAAAAAAGTTCGTGAAGCCCACCGGGTCATTCCCACCTAAAATTCCGAAAATCATTAAAAAGCTGACAATGATAAATACAATAACCGTTGCAACTTTAATCATCGCGAACCAATATTCTGCTTCACCAAAAGCTTTTACAGATAACAAGTTAAACGTTAATACGACCGCTATAAATAAAAGCGTCCATACAATCGACGAGCTGTCCGGGAACCAATATTTCATAATTAATGAAACGGCAGCAATTTCCGCCGCAATCGTAATTGCCCAGTTGTACCAATAGTTCCAACCAAGCGCAAATCCTAATGCCGGGTCTACAAATTTCGTTGCATACGTACTAAACGAACCTGATGTCGGCATATAAGCAGCCATTTCACCTAATGACGTCATTAGGAAATATACCATAACCCCGATTAATGCATATGCGAGCAATGCCCCACCAGGACCTGCCTGTGCAATGGCACCACCTGATGCTAAAAATAGTCCTGTACCAATCGTTCCACCTAACGAAATCATCGTAACATGGCGGCTTTTTAATCCTCTTTTCAGCTCGTTTTTATTGCCGAGCTGATCTATTTTAATTTCACTCATGATTATAAAACTCCCTTTTTGTTTTGTTCGGTGAAGTGTAAAAAGAAAAACCACCACAAGTTTTTGTGATGGTTATAATTACACCTCATCAAACTTGAAAGATAGCTCAACACATGCTTACACATGTGACAGTTCTGTTCCTTATCGGAGACAGCCCCAGCGTTATATTTAAGAAGAAAAATAACACTTCGGCAATCATTCCTTTCATAAAGCTTCACAGATTCTTCTCAATCTCCGCTATACTAATTTTAATGATTGCGACCTCTACCCCATACATTTACATGAGGTAATATATTTAATTGAAATAATGATTATTAGTCTAACATAATATTTTTTTGATGGCAACGCGTTGATATTTTTCAGTTTTTTAAGATTATTCTCACTATTCAACGGCGTTGTTGCAGGAAAAGGAGCCTCATTCATGAATGAACAAAAAATAAACCAAAACAGCAAAAAAATACTATCGAATAAACCACTTCTCTTTTTTATGGTTGCTGTATTCCTATTCGCTACTACTTTACGTACACCAATTACTGTAGTAGGTCCAATCATTTCTTTTATTCGGGATGGCCTCGGCATCTCAAACGTTCTTGCAGGATTTTTAACAACTATTCCGTTAGTCGCGTTTGCTATTGTTTCTCCTTTTGCACCACGCATAGCACGTAAATGGGGTATGGAATGGACTTTATTTTATTCAGTAATTTTACTTTGTATCGGAATATTACTACGTTCAGTAGGTGAAACAACACTTCTGATTGGAGGAACAATTCTTATAGGGATTGCCATCGCTTTTGGAAATGTTCTTATTCCGAGTTATTTCAAATGGAAATTCCCGCTGCATATCGGCTTGTTAACAGGGGTGTATTCCGTATCGATGAATATTTCTTCCGGACTTGCAGCTGGCTTTAGTTTTCCGATTGCCACAAATGCAGGCTGGCAAATGGCTTTAGGCTTTTCGATTGTTTTAGGTGTTCTGACATTAGTTATATGGATACCGATTTTGCGAACACCAAAAGTGGACTTGCATATGTCGACATCACAGACAATGAAAACGCAGATGTGGAAATCACCGCTCGCTTGGGCAGTTGCAGGAGCAATGGGCTTTCAATCTTTTTTATTTTACTGCTCTTCTGCATGGCTGCCAGAAATTTTTGTTAGCCAAGGTTTGGATGCTACCGCGGCCGGTTGGATGGTTTCTGTTATGCAATTTGCACAAATTCCGATGACGTTTGTTATTCCAATTATTGCAGGGAAGCTCATTTCACAGCGTCCAATCGTCATTTTCTTTACGATTTGCTACTTAATTGGCTTTACTGGTGTGTTGATGGAATGGACAAGCCTTGCGATTTTATGGATGATCTTTTTAGGTTTTGCAGGCGGAGCTTCATTTGGTTTAGTATTGATGCTGTTTTCACTACGTACAGAAACTGCTTACGATGCAGCCGAGCTCTCCGGCTTTGCGCAATCAATTGGCTATTTAGTCGCAGCTGTCGGGCCTGTTCTATTCGGTTATGTACATGATTTGACGAATAGTTGGTCCATGCCTCTTCTGTTATTTATTTTGATTTCAGTTTTGTTATTTTTTGCTTCATTTATAAGCGCAAAGAATCAAACAATCTAGCCAAACGTATGTACCCTTTTATGCTATAATAAGGTGAGTAAATAAAAGGAGTACTGAACTATTGCGTAAAAAAAGAAGACGAAATAAAAAAAGGCTGCCGATTATTCCGTTATTTTTCATTACCTTAGCTGCTGCAGTTGGTTTTAATGCAACGAAAACTTTAGAAGGTATGGGTATTGGAATTATCACTTATTTCGTACTCTATATCGGTTTTATAATTTGGCTGAAAACACGAAAAATAAGAAAGTTACGGAAATCCGGTATTCGAGAAGTCGACCAAATGAGCGGTGAAGATTTCGAAAAGTTTTTAGGAGAATTGTTTAAACGCCGCGGTTTTAAAGTGAGCTATACTGCAACGAGTGGCGATTATGGTGCGGACCTCATTTTGAAGGATGGGAAAGACATCATTGCCGTGCAGGCAAAACGGTATTCCAGCACGGTCGGTGTAAAGGCTGTACAGGAGATTATCGGTGCGGTGAAAATGTATGAGGCAACAGAAGCATGGGTTGTAACAAACAGTCATTTTACCCGGCAGGCCGAAAAACTTGCAGACATTAATGACGTTTATTTAATCGATCGTGATGAATTAATTCAAATCATCTTAAATAAAAGATAGAAGGGTTGTGTTCAGAGTCAATTTGATTTTGAACATAACCCTTTTTTGTAGTGCCGTCCCATTAATATGGCTGCAATTGATAAAAGTAATTTGGCTTTTTGATCGTATTCGCAATCGGCTCGTGATAAATGTCCGTTGTCGCCGGTGATAATGGTGGGATGAGCCATACCCAGTTTCCTGTTACATCACGGCCGCTTGTTTTTTCTTGCTGGCTAAAAAGTTGAAACTGCTGTGCTGCCGTATGATGATCAACTATACTCACTCCAGCAGTTTTATAAGAATGGAGTACCGCGATATTTAATTCTACGAGTGCCCGGTCTTTCCAAAGAGAGACATTTAGTGCTGTATCCAAATCCATTGCCTCGGCGATTTTCGGCAAGAAATTATAACGGTCCGTATCAGCCAAATTACGTGCTCCAATTTCTGTACCCATATACCATCCATTGAATGGCGCAGCTTGGTAGTCTTCTCCTGCAATATTAAAACGCATGCTCGAAATGATTGGGACTGCATACCATTGCATGTTTAGCCTAGAAAAATCATAGTCTGGATGTGTAATAGGCACCTCAAGCACTATTTCTTTTGGTAAATCAAAGAATATTGGCTCGCGGTCATCTACTTGAACTACAAGCGGTAATACATCATAATTTGTTTTTGCACCTTTCCAGCCGAGACTTTCGCAAGTTTTCGTAAACTTTATAGACGTGGAATCCCCAATTACTCCTTCATCTGTTTCATATCCTGCATAGCGAATGAGCTGATGATTCCAAATCCGTACACGATTCGGGTCAAATAAAGTGATTGCTGGCCGAATCTTACCGTTGTTTGTGGCAAATTCAATATGCTTTACAAGTGCTTCGTATATTTCGTATTCATTTAGCAATTGACGCTGATCAAAAACGGTTAAGCTATTCCAAAAAAGCCGGCCGATACACTTATTACTGTTGCGCCATGCAACTCGCGCACCATAAGTAAGTTCCTCGGTCGTTAAAATAAATGCCGGATGCTTAGCTTCCTCTATACGTAACTTTAGCCAGTCATCCGATTGCTTCGTTTCTTGTTTATATAAAGTGAGAAATTCAATTCGTTCTTGTAATTCCTTCGTTGTAGTTGTCATCAGTTCATCTCCCTATTCCTTCATTTTGGCCCTTAAAATAAGGAAACTCAATGAAACAACAACTGATTAAAACATGTATTTTTCATACATGACTAAAAGTGTTCATAATGTCGAGTGTAGGATTATTAAAATCTATTTTATCCGCTCAACAACAGGAGCTAAGCGAGCAGGGTCTTCATTACGAGTTATTTAAAATAAAATAGCCGCCCAAATTCGGACGGCAACTTTTTATTTAAACACGAAATATACTCTAGTAGCTATAGCTCATCCTTCTTCATTAATAATTACATTTTTACCGCGCAACTTCATGAGAATCGGAATTAATATCCATAAAACGGCAATAACTAAAAAGATTAATGAGAGTGGTTTTGCTATGAAAATACTGAATTCCCCATTTGAAATCGTTAAAGCGCGACGCATGTTATTCTCAATCATTGGACCTAATACAAGCGCTAAAACTAAAGGAGCAACAGGAAAATCATTTTTTGCAAAGAAATAGCCTGCAATCCCGCAACCTAATAATAAGAATAAATCAAATGTCGTATATTGAACTGCGTATACACCGAAGATTGAAATAGCAATAATGATAGGTAACAAAAATCTTTTCGGTGTTTGAATAATTTTTGCGAAAACACGAACCAGTGGCATGTTTAATATAAGCAGCATTAAGTTTCCAAGGAACATACTGGCAATTAGGCCCCACGCTACGTCTGGGTGTTCCTCAAACAATAATGGACCCGGCTGAATGTTGTACATGATGAACGCACCCATTAAAATAGCTGTCGTCCCTGATCCCGGGATACCTAATGTTAGTAGTGGAATCATCGCACCACCCGATGCTGCATTATTTGCAGATTCCGGAGAAGCAACTCCGGCAATATTTCCTTTACCGAAAGATTCTGGATTTTTGCTAATCTTCTTTTCTGTAATATACGCAAAGAATGAAGCAAGTGTCGCTCCCGCACCTGGTAGTACCCCTAAGAAGAAGCCAAGGAATGAGCCACGTGCGATTGGTGCTGCACTGTCTTTTAAATCCTTTTTCGTGGGTAAAATACGATCAATTTTTGCGATAGGTTCATCGGCCCCATCCTTCTCAAAAATAGTTTTAAAAACTTCACCTAATGCAAATAAACCTACAGCGACTGTTAAGAACTCAATTCCACTAAATAAAACTGGCTGGTCATATGTAAATCGTGCAATTCCAGAAACGGCATCTATTCCAATCGTTCCTAATAATAAACCGAGAACCGTCATTATTAATGCCTTCGTAATTGATTTACCTGCTAAACCGCTTACCGCTGCCAATCCTAATAGCATAAGCGAAAAATATTCTGCAGGACCAAAATTTATTGCTACTTTAGATAATGGCCTAGCCAATAAAACCAATCCGATTAATGCAATAATGCCTGCAATAAACGAGCCGATTGCCGCAATGGATAAGGCTGCTCCAGCCCTTCCTTGCCTTGCCATTTGATACCCGTCTAACGTCGTAACAACTGAAGAAGATTCACCTGGCGTATTTAATAAAATAGATGTTGTAGATCCACCATACATTGCACCATAATATACTCCCGCTAGTAAGATGATTGAACTAGTTGCAGCCATCTCTATTGGTAACCCTGATGTTAATGTAGCCGTAACAGGAATTAATAGAGCGACCCCACTCATCGGGCCAATTCCCGGCAACACACCTACAGCTGTCCCAATAATTACACCTAATAATGCGAATAAAATATTATGCCATTGAAAAGCAATCGCAAATCCATCTAATAAGTACTGTATCGTTGACAAATCAGCTCCTCCTTTCTATTTAGAGTGGGAATTTAGGTAATGATCCGCCTAACACATTGACGAAGCCGAAGTAAATAATTGCCGAAAATGCTGCTGCCACTATGATAGAGCTAACCCATTTTCCTCGTTCAAGGGTTTGAAAAGAGATTAATAAAAATGCAAAGGTTGTAATTAAGTAACCTAGTTTTTCGAGCAAAAATGCATAAGCAACCGCTGAAATGAAAATAATTAGGAATCGCTTAAAGTTAGAGGATTTGCCCCCTTCTTTCTCTTGAACGATTTTGTACATCGCCTGATGACGAATTGTTTCGAAAAATAGTAAAATACTTAATCCAATTAAAACAATCCCTAATACAAAAGGAAATGTACTCGGGCCAATTTGAGAGCCGTACGCACTTTCAGAAATTTTTTGGGATTCGATAATAATTAGTATTCCTAGCACTAAAAATACAATACTCGCAACACGGTCAAATTTTAAATTCATTCGTTGTACACCTCCTATCAACTACACCTCGGAGTAATTGAGGCTAGATTCCATTTTAGGCCCATATGATGTGGACCAATCAGTCGCTGTCGTACTATAAGATACTTTTAAGTACTCCTCTATCGAATCCGTGACATCCGCCAGGGCTTTATATTCATTAAACCGGAGTTTGGATTCCCGCTAAAGGAAGGAAAAGAAATGTAGGCAAATAAATGCCCACATCATGTAAAATTATTTTTTCATACCTAAAGCTGTTAAAATTTCAGTAATTGTACCTTCTTGTTCTTCAAGGAATTTTGTGAAATCATCACCTGCACGGAAGTCTTGTGCCCAGCCGTTACGATCTAATTCTGCCTTCCACTCCTCTTTTTCATTTAACTCTGTTAACTTTTCAACCCAATATTCCTTAGCTGTATCGGACATATCTTTCGGTCCAAAAATACCACGCCAAATAGTAAACTCTGATTCAATGCCTAAATCATATAATGTTGGAATTTCTTCTAAGCCTTCAATAGTTAATTTCTCTGGTGCTGTAACTGCTAAAACTCGAACGTCTCCGCTTTTTACATAAGCCGTTACAGTTGAAATATCTGTTCCGATCGCATCCGCGTTATTCCCTAATAATGCTGCCATCGCTTCTCCGCCGCCATCATAAGAAACGTATTTTACTGCTTTTGGATCAATGCCGTACTCGAATGCAGGTAAGATTGTAACTAAATGATCCATTGAACCTGGAGCAGAACCGCCAGCCATTGTAAGCGCTGTTGGATCTGCTTTAACAGCGTCTAATAAATCAGTTAACGATTCGTAAGGAGAGTCAGCACGAACAACGATAGCACCAAAATCCTTCGTTAACTGAGCTAAGGGTGTTGTATCTTTATATCCGTAAGGGCTGTTCCCTTCTGCCTTTAAGTTATTAATTAAAATTGGTGGTGATTTTACCATTAACATATAATCGTTTTTAGCTTCTTTTGTTGCGTATGTTGCCATGAATACGGCACCACCACCACCTGGTTTGTTTTCTACTGTTATTGGTTTTTCGATTAATTTTGTTTCATTCATAACTTTTGCAATCGAACGAGATGTTAAATCCCATCCCCCGCCAGCCCCTGATGGTGCTACGATTGTTAAGTTACTTGTTGGATAGTCTTTGTCGCCTGATGATGTCTCCTCACTATCATTACAAGCTGCTAATGTAAGTGTTAACGCTGCTGCTGAAAATAAAGTTAGTAGCTTTTTTTTCATTGTCATAAAAATAGTCCCCCTTCTGTTTCACGCGTTATGTAAGCGTTATCTTAATTAAAAAGGATATTTTGTCTTTTTTATATATAACGTAACTATTATCTTTTATTTTCATAGAGTCCATATTGTTCATATTGTTCACGACATAAAAAAAGAGCATGTCAACAATACGACATACTCCAGTTCGTTTATTTTTTTATAAAGTATCTGCGCTCGGGTCTGCCAACGTAACCGTAAATATGTTCAACAAAGATTACTTTTTCATGCATTAGATGCTCCAAATAACGCCTTGCCGTTGTTCTGCTTATCCCTATTTCATTGCCCAGCTTTTCAGCAGTAATTCCTTCATCGCAATTTTGAATATAGGTTACCACTTTTTCTTTTGTAACAGAATCAATGCCTTTAGGGTTGCTTCCCTTTTCCAGTTCACCAGCGTATGTAAGGTTATTCCACAGTTTTTTTATATCCTCAGCCTGTAAGCGATCGGTTGAGTTCAATATTGTTTTTTTCTCTTTGTATTTGAGAAGGCATTCGTTAAAACGCTGTAATGTTAAAGGTTTTAATAAAAAATCAATAACACCGCTCGCATATGCCTTCTTTACAATTTCAACCTCCGCTGCTGCCGTGATTAAAATAATATCGGTATCCATATCCTTCTTCCTAATATAATCAATTAGTTCTGTCCCCAAATTATCGGCAAAGTAAATATCCAGCAAAATCAAATCTGGTTTTATTGTATCCAGCCAAATTTTTGCTTCTTCAATTGTATGGGACATTCCTATCGTTTTAAAACCTTCAATTTGCTCTAAAAACTTTTCATGTATTTGAGCAATCCGCATATCATCTTCAACGATCAATACTTCAATTGTATTCCCCATACGGACTCACCCCTCTTTTGGAATTGAAAAAATGAATAGTGCCCCACCCAATTCTCCACTTTCAATTGCAATTGAACCATTTAGTTTTTTAAGGTTTTCATTGACAATATACAAGCCATAACCCCGAAGTTCTTTGTCTTTTGTTGATTGCTTTTTTTCAAATATACTGTTGATTACTTGTTGATCGATACCATTCCCTGAATCTTCAATTTCACAAACGACCTCTTTTTCATCTTCGTAAATATAAATTCGCACAATACGTTCTTCTTCATCTAAATGCTCCACTGCTTCAAAGGCATTCGTTACTAAATTCCCCAAAATCGAAATTAGTAGATGCTTTTCAATATGCTGTCCTAATTTCCCGCAAAAACTATCTTCATCTAGTAATAACGTAACCTTCAATTCCTTTGCTCTATTATAAAAACCAATGATTAGACCACAAATAAACGTATCTTGAATTTTTTCGTTTAAAAATGAGATTAATGCGTGATTCCCAAGCCTCTCAGAATGAATCAAGTAGAGAGCTTCATCATACTCCTTCAGTTGAATCAACCCTGAAATTGTATATAAAAAGTTATTGTATTCATGTGTTTGAGCTCGTAACGATTCTATATATTGCTTTACTTGTGACAGCTCATTTGCCACTAAATCTATTTCCTCAAATGGCCTGAAACTTGACACAGCACCGGTTACTTCGCCCTTATTAACAATCGGAACACGGTTTACTAATGTTTTAACGCCATTAATGGTCATCATTCGATCTAATTGTTCATGACCGGAATCCATCACTTTGATTAAGTGGGTATTCGGAATAACTTCACTAATATTCTTGCCTATTTCAGATTCCCCGCTCCTTAAAATTGCTTTCGCAGAGTGATTAATCAATGTAACGGTGCCCTCTCGATCAACCATGATAATTCCTTCTCGAATCGATTCTAATATAGCATTTCGCTCGGACAATATTTTAACGATTTCCTGAGGTTCGTAATCCAATAATTGTGCTTTTGTTTTATTGGAGAAATACTTAGAAAGAATAATTGATAAAACAATCGTAATGGCAAATATTATTATCAAATACTTGGAATAAACGATATTCGCCGAAAAGATATCGGAAAATAAAAAGCCGACTGAAACGACACCAATGATCTCCCCATTCTCATCCTTTACGGGGGCCTTGCCGCGCAACGCTTTACCTAATGTCCCCTCCGCATTTGAAATGTAAGCTTCCCCATCACTAAGCGCTTTGGCATTATCGTCCCCGACCATTTTTTCACCGATTCGTTCTTTTACTGGATGAGCATACCTAACTTCATTCTCATCTCCAACAACCACATATTCGGCATTAATACTCTGTTGAATTTGCAGAGCAATTTTTTGAATTTCCTCAGTTGTTGAAGGTTGCTTCAGTCCCTCTATAATTACTGGGTGCTCCGAAGCGACTTGTGCAGCACCGAGTGCACGCTCACCAATTTCCTTTTCTACGATTTCCCCAATAACAAAATAAGATGAAGCTAAACTTATTACTAAAATCATTACAGCCAGAATGGTATTATACTTGAAAAAACGAAAATTTAATGAGCTTCTTTCCATATGCTATTACCCCTATTTTTGGCAATTATTACTTTAGATGATTATAGCATAAGAATTTTCCCTCAATTCTAATAATTCAACAACCCCACTGCAATTTATGCTAATGAGCTTAGCAGGATGCTTCCGAAAATGAATCAGCCGCTTAGCGCTGAATAATAAGCGGCACCAAGTGGCTAAATTGTCTTTTTTTGAAGTTATCTATTTAATAGAGTACGGCTTAATGCCCAGCCCATTATCTCTTCCATTTATCACTCGCTTTGAAATTATAAACAGGTGTTACACGCTTCTGTATTGTCACCGTTTCACCGATTTGCTCCACGATTTCCTGCATCGGCTTGTAGGCCATTGGTGCTTCATCCAATGTTTCCTCACTGACAGAGGTTGTCCAAATGCCTTTCATCGTTTCCTTGAAATCATCCATTGATAAATTTTTCATCGCTGCAGTTCTTGAATAAATACGACCTGCTCCATGTGGGGCAGATTCATTCCAATCAGCATTGCCTTTACCGATACAAATTAACGAGCCATCTCGCATATTCATTGGGATGACGAGCTTTTCATCCTTTGCAGCACGCACAGCTCCTTTACGCAAAATCATTGCATCAGTATCTATATAATTGTGTACAGAATCAAACTGCTCTGCAAAATCCCACTTCATATGCTCAGCGATCGTTTTCGCAATATGAATACGGTTTTCATTTGCAAAACGCTGTGCCAATTTCATGTCGGCAATGTAATCATCGAATTGATCCCCTTCCAGATAAGCTAAATCTTTTGGGACGAAGGGGTTTTCCTTCTTATACGCTTCTATCATTTTTTGAATTTCTTTGTACTGTCCCGCTTCTTTTAAAGCTTTAATTTTTTCTGTTAAATCTTCGCGCTGTAACGATTCAAATGCGCGCTTTTGATGCCAGTTTGCTACTTTTGCCCCGACATAGCGAGAACCTGTATGAATAAGTAAATAATAGATACCTTCATTATCTTTTGCCAGCTCAATAAAGTGATTACCCCCGCCTAATGTGCCAAGAGATCGGTTCGTATAATCATTTTGTAAGCCGCGTGCAATAAAGTTTTCGTTTGCAAAAAGCTCGTGACTTTCTGGAGTATCATCATGAATTTCATTGCCACTTGGAACGAAATGTCTAATCGTTGCATCGAGCTTGTTAAAGTCCACTGCCCCTGAACCAATTTCAGAAACGAGTACACCACATCCAACATCTACCCCGACCAAATTCGGTACGACATGTTTCTTCAGCTGTATCGTTGTACCGATTACGCAACCTTTACCCGCATGATAATCAGGCATAATACGTACTTTCGTTCCTTCCATAAACGATTGATTGACGAGCTCATTAATTTGCTGGATCGCTGTTTCTTGTGGTGTATTAGTATATATTTTTGCGTTCGTAAATTTCCCGGTAACTTCGATCAATTCTGTTCACGCCTTTCTTTTTTCAACATCAATAGAGCAAATAATATAAGTGTTACTAGCATATAGATTCCGATTAACATGATAGGCGACACCTGTATAATGAAACCGAATGCAACTTCAGATTGTAAAACGAAATCATCTGGCGCGAATTGAGGCCGGTATAAAAAAGTTTGAATAAGACCAAATATAAGTTGAGCTAGAATATAAAGAATAAATAGAAGTAACGCACCTAGTAATGCGGAAATAAATTTACGTTTCAAGATACCACCCCCTTTTTATGAAACAATTGGTAGTATTTACGTGCTGAGAAGATAATAAGTTTCGTTAAACTTTAATGGTGAGGAAAATTTTACCTGTTCAATTTATTCTAAGTAATTGAGCGATATTAGAACTTTTTGGCTGATATTAGAAGGTTCGAAGCACATTTTAGAAGTTCGAGCACTGATATTAGAAAGTTTCAGAGGTTTTTACTATGAAGCATTTATTAGAAAGCATAGCCGAACTCGGCATAAAGTTCAGAATACTCAATTATACCCTTGCCAATAAACCCACTATTCTTATAGACTTTATAAAAGGGGCGGGTAAATTTGAATATAGATCATATTGAGTCTTTTATATACGTGGTGGAGTACAAAAGTGTCCATAAAGCTGCGAATGTATTGTTTCTTTCACAACCTACTATTTCGGCACGTATCAAATCACTTGAAGAAAGTCTAAATGTGAAATTGTTTATTCGTTCTGGACGTAGTTTAACCTTATCAAAAGAAGGAAAGCACTTTTTACCTTACGCCCGAGAAATTGTTTCACTTTACCGTAAAAGCCAAATAGAAATTCAGAAACTTTAACTTTTAAACATCATTTTTTAAATGGTGTTTTTTATTGGCCTAAAAATCCCTCCATGCACCAGTATGTTCCTATTTACTGATAGAATTTTTCTATCAGTACCCCCTTGTAATAATTATCTGAATAATGTTACGATTCATTCATCAAATACAAGTAATTCAATAGGAATTAAAGGAGATGGCGTCATGGTGAAGAAACAGGTACATTTCGGTGCAATGATACATGGTGTAGGAGGCCATATTTCAAGCTGGCGACATCCTGAAGTAAATCCAAAGCAAAGTGTTGACCTACAATTTTATACACAACAAGCTCAAATTGCAGAACGAGGAAAGTTTGATGTTGTCTTTATCGCAGATGGGCTTTTTATAAATGAAAAATCTATTCCACATTTCTTAAATCGTTTTGAACCGGTAACTATCTTATCAGCGCTTGCTGCAGTTACAAATCAGGTTGGTTTAGTTGGAACAATTTCAACTTCCTACAGTGAACCTTTCAATGTCGCTCGACAGCTTGCATCACTTGATTTGATTAGTAACGGGCGTGCTGGATGGAATGTCGTAACTACTCCACTTGAAAGTACGGCACTAAATTTCAATAAAAAAATTGAGGATCACCCATCACATCCTGAGCGATATGAGATTGCGAAGGAATATTTGGATGTTGTAAAAGGACTCTGGGATTCTTGGGAAGACGATGCTTTTATTACAGATATTGAAAAGGATTTGTTTTTCGATAAAGAAAAGCTTCATGTGCTTGACTACAAAGGGAAATACTTCAACGTTCGTGGTCCTTTGAATATTCAGCGTTCTATCCAAGGTCAACCTGTTATTTTCCAGGCTGGTTCATCTCCTGCAGGAATTGAGCTTGCAGCACGTGATGCAGATGCCGTATTTTCAGCACCTAAATCACTTGAAGAAAGCCAGCAATTCAAACAAAAACTAGCAGATGCTTCTTTAAATGTAGGGCGTAATACGGAGCTGAAGCTGTTCCCGGGCATCTCCCCTATTGTTGGAGATACAGCCGAAGAGGCGGAAAAGCGTTATTGGGAAGTTGCCGAGCTTGTATCGGATGAAAAAGCACTTGCCTATTTAGGTCGCTATTTCGATCATCATGACTTCAGTCAATATAATATTGATGCCCCGTTCCCTGAACTTGGTGACCTAGGACGAAACAGTTTCCAGGCGTTTACGGATCGCATTAAGCAATATGCAAAAGAAGAAAAACTAACATTGCGTGAAGTCGCACTTCGTGAAGCTACACCGCGCTCGAATTTCATTGGTACACCGGAGCATATTGCAGATGAGATCATTCGCTGGATTGATGCAGATGCTGCAGACGGCTTTATTATTACAACGGTTGCACCACATACATTGGAAGATTTCGTTGAAAAAGTTGTACCAATTCTACAAGAAAAGGGTTATTACCGTGAAGACTACCCTGCTTCGACTTTACGTGAGAACTTAGGATTACCAATTAAAGAAAACCGTTATTCGAAGCAGCTTATTAAATAACTTAAGGAGGAGCCACCAAATGATCAAGCTAGAAAATATTCATAAAAGCTTTGGCAAAATGGACGTTTTAAAAGGGATTGACCTTGAAGTAAACAAGGGAGATATTATTTCAATTCTTGGTCCAAGTGGCTCAGGAAAAACAACGTTACTCCGTTGCATCAACTTTTTGGAAAAGGCAAATGAAGGAACTATCACAATTGATAATCTATCGCTCAATGTGAAAACTGCAGCTAAAAAGGACATTATTGCATTACGCAAAAAGACAGCGATGGTTTTCCAGAGCTATAACCTCTTTCAGCATAAAACGGTTTTGCAAAATATAACTGAAGGCTTGCTCGTTGTTCAAAAGAAACCTGTGAAGGAAGCAAAAGAAATTGCATTAGAGCTATTAAAAAAAGTAGGTCTTGAACATAAAGCGGATGCTTACCCAAGCGAGTTATCAGGGGGTCAACAGCAGCGAGTCGGTATTGCGAGAGCATTGGCGTTAAATCCCGAGGTCATTTTATTTGATGAGCCGACTTCTGCTTTAGATCCGGAGCTTGTCGGTGAAGTGCTGGATGTCATTCGGAAAATCGCAAAATCAGGTATTACGATGATTATTGTCACACATGAAATGAATTTTGCCCGAGAAGTATCAAGCCGTATTGTGTTTATGGATGGTGGCGTTGTGTTGGAAGAAGCAGAACCTCAGATCATTTTTAATACGCCAAAACATGAGCGGACAAAACAATTTTTAAAACGGTTAACGCCAGAGCTTACATTTGATATTTAAGGAGAGAAAAAAATGGGTTATCACTTATCTATTTTAGATCAGGCTCCTGTTATAGAAGACGCTTCAAACGCGCTAACCCTTCAACGAACAGTAGAGCTTGCCCAGCTTGCAGAACAGCTAGGGTATAAACGATTTTGGGTTTCTGAACATCATCATTCACATGAAGTAGCGAGCTCCTCTCCAGAAGTGCTCGTCAGTTATATTCTTGCTAAAACAAATAAGATTCGGGTAGGTTCTGGTGGTGTAATGCTTTCTCACTATAGCCCTTATAAAGTGGCCGAGAACTTTCAAGTTTTAACGAACTTGGCAGGAGATCGTGTGGACCTCGGTGTTGGGAAAGCACCAGGTGGACTTCCTTTAGCTACGGCAGCTTTACAATATGGCGTAGCTGAAGCAAGTAACGATTTCAATGAACGTCTACGTTTACTAAAGGGTTTTATTGAAAACAAGCTTCCTGAGGACGATCCTTTTGCAAAGCTGGAAGTAACGCCAACTAGTGAAGTCGCTCCAGAGATCATTTTACTGGGTGGTAGTGTTGCAAGTGCCGAATATGCTGGTCAGTTAGGGTTTACTTATGTGTTTGCCCAATTTATTAATAGCGATAAGCAAGTGCTTATTGATGCAATTGCTGCATATAAAAAGCATTCTCCAAACGGGAAATTCGGCGTCGCATTTGCTGTTATTGCAGCGAAGAATGAGGCAACTGCACACGCTTATGCAGAAGGTCATGAAATTTATAAAGTGCATTTAGCAAGTGGCCGTACACTCACACTTCATACAAAAGAAGCTGCAGAAGAATTCGGGCAGCAATCCGGTGAATCGTATGAGGTCAAACGGTATGAAGCAAACATTTTAAGCGGTACACCCGAACAAATTAAAGAAACACTTGATCAATATTATGCATTAGGTGTAACAGAATTCATTTTTCATACACCCATTAAAAATCACGAAGCACGTCGCACATCTTATGAGCTACTTAGTCCAAAACATTTGCTTGCGGCAGTGACGGTATAAATAGGAGGAAAAAGAAATGACACAAGTAATTGTTTGGTCTAAAGATGGTTGTTCTTATTGTGAGGAAGTAAAAACGTATTTACAGCAAAACCAAATTGACTATCGCGTAGTCGATGTGACAAATAATGATTCCTACCGGGATATTTTAGATATTAAATATGGTATTCGCTATGTACCGGTTGTTGAAATCGGTCAGGATAATTCATATGTAGGGGTTACAGAGCTTGGAATTGAGCATTTAGAAAAAGCATTGAAAGCATATGAAGAGGTGAAAGCATAATGAAAAAACGATTACTATCTGCTATTTTATTGGCCGGAGCATTACTATCAGCATGTGGCAGTGATTCGGATGTAGCTTCAACGAATGCAAATAACAATGAGGATGCAAAAAAGGTTGTTATCGGTACTGGGTCCCAGTTTATTAATATTTGTTTTTATGATGAGGATGGCAATTTAACTGGATATGATATCGAATTGTTAAAGGAAATCGATCAGCGCCTGCCACAATATGAATTTGATTTTGAGGTAATGGATTTCTCGAATTTACTTCTTAGTTTAGAGACGAAGAAAATTGATGTAATCGCACATAATATGGCTAAAAACCCTGAGCGTGAGGAAAAGTTCCTATTCAATTCACAGCCATATAATGCAGTACCTACTCATGTCGTTGTTAATGAAAAAAATACTGATATTCAATCAATTGATGATTTAAACGGGAAAACAGTTGGTCTTGCACCAACAAGTAATGCGGCACTCTTTGTTGAAGATTACGTAGCGAAAAACAACATGGATACTAAGCTAACGTACATTACATCTACACCGGATATTTTAAATCAATTAAAAACAGATCGCATTCAGGCGATTTTCCAGTTCCCCTTCTCAGTGGAAATATTTAACCGTGAATCTGATGCACAGTTGAAATTAGTTGGCGAGCCACTAATCTTCTCTGAAATCTTCTTCATGCTAAATAAGCAAGATGAACAATTAGCTGCAGATATCGATGAAGTATTAGTCGAGTTGATTGACGATGGTACTGTTAAGGAATTAAGTGAAAAATGGCTTGGTGCCGACTTCTCGGTTGAACTATAAAAAGGAGGTAATGATGCATGTCGAGCTTCTTCGATATTGGCTATGTATTTGAAGCCATTCCAAAACTACTAAGCTATTTACACATAACAATCGAAATATTAGTGTTATCGATTTTCTTTGGGCTCATTCTGGGCATCATCATTGCCGTTCCACGCCTTTATAAAATCCCTATCCTTAAACAAATCGCTACACTTTATATTTCATTTATTCGTGGGACACCAATTTTAATTCAATTATTTTTAATTTTTTATGGGCTACCGTTTATTGTAGGGATGGTCGGGATTGATATTACGCGAATGGATGCTTTCATCTTTGTCGTTATTACATATACACTCAGCAATGCAGCAGCTTTTGCAGAAATATTCCGTGCAGCAATTCAATCGGTTGATTACGGGCAAGCTGAAGCTGCTCAATCAATCGGTATGACAAGTTGGCAAACTTTCTCGCGTATTGTGTTTCCACAAGCATTGCGCGTAGCTTTCCCAAACATTGCGAGCACGTCCATTAGCTCATTAAAAGATACCTCGCTTGCCTTCTCAATCGGAGTAATGGATATGATGGGGCGAGGCGATACACTCATTACAGCTACGATGAATGCGCTCGAAGTATATGTAGCACTCGCTATTATTTATTATGTTATTGTTCTGCTGCTGGAGTACGGCTATAAATTTATTGAACGTTATTTAAATCGCTATCTTGTAAAAGAGGCAATATAGGGGGAATACGATGCAGTTGGATTTCAATTTTATTATGTATGCGCTAAAAGAACTCAGCAAAGTCATTCCTTTTACATTGTTTTTAGCCTTTACCCCAATTATTTTAGGGTTTGTAATTGGTCTAATCGTTGCCTTTATTCGCATGAGTGATTTAAAAATTATAAAAGCATGTGCAAACTTCTATGTTTCCTTTTACCGTGGAACCCCAGTAATTATGCATATTTTCATTATTTATTTCGGTTTTACAAATTTGGCCCAGGAAGTGCTCAACGTATCCCTTAATGGCATCCCTCTTTATGTGTTCGTATTAATTGCGTTAACTTTAAATGCAGGAGCATTTTTATCTGAAATTATACGTAGTGGTATTTTAAGTGTTTCAAAGGGGCAGATTGAAGCAGCCCAATCCATTGGAATGACGATGAGCCAAACATTTAGACGTATCATTTTTCCACAGGCAATTGTTGCGGCGATCCCTAATTTAACAAATATATGTACTGCATTTTTACATGCCACATCGATCGCCTTTTTAATTTCTGTGACTGAAATAACAGGTACAGCCAATATTATTGCGGCAAGCAATTTAAAATTTTTGGAAGCCTTTATCGCGGCGGCGGTTATTTATTGGGTCATTTCCATTTTAATCGAAGTTCTTTCGGCAAAAATTGAAAAGAAAGTTACAAAGCATATCCGAAGTGGCGTTGTACAAAATACATGAAATGAAGCGTTCCTATTTGGGACGCTTTTTTATTTAAGAAATCGAGCGATATTAGAAGTTTCAGAGGTTTTTTAGAAACTCCTCATACTTATTAGAAAACCAAAGTTGTTCCGGTTCAGCGGATACAAAAAACCGAATTTCCCCATCTATGAAAGGAAATTCGGTTAATCTTCATTTCAAATGCACAAACCGCGAGACCATCATCGTTAAAAATGCATAGGCTCCCGCTTTTACTGTTTGGAGTTCACTTGTATCTCGGTGCGGATCTAAACATACGAAGTCCATACCGCGGACGATCTCGTACTTCCCTACTTCATGCAGCAAATCAAAAAGCTCATCTGTTCGCATTCCGCCTGGTGTTGAAGCAGGTACTCCGGGTGCGTATGCAATATCGAGTACATCCATATCGACAGTCACGTAAACAAGATCCACTTTTTCAGCAAGCTGCTGCATGACATCCGTTATAACTGTAGCCGCTCCATGACGCCGGAAATCCTTTAATGTAATACGGTTTACCCCATAGTGATCAGCAGCACGGATAAGGCTTGAGGCATTGTAAAAGCCGTGCAGTCCGATATTGTAAACATCTTCACCACGCACAACACCCGCATCTAGTAGCTGGCGAATCGGTGTACCATTTGTCGGGCCATCAGAATCCGTTGCACGTAAATCAAGGTGGGTATCAAATTGCAAAATGCCAATACGCTTCCCTGAATGCTTTGCAAATGCTCGGACAATGGGTGCTGTAATCGAGTGATCGCCGCCGATTTGCACGTAAAAGCTATTCGGGCAACCTTCCATTACATCCGTCATCGCCTGTTCAATATTTTCATGACACTGCAAAATATTTGTCCCGTGCAATTTTACATCGCCTAAATCGGCAACACGGAGCGCTCGGAAGTCAACGTTTTCATCAATTGAATATGTCGTGAAATAATTCCAGCTTTTACGGAAATAATCGGGATACTCCGAAGCTGCAGATGCACTAATCGAAGAACGAGATAACGGAACGCCTGTTATGACTACATCATAATCATCTGAACATTCCCCGTAGCTTGGTTCAATCCAGTCCTTCACCTTCATATCTTCATGCTCAGTACGATTCCAAGTAGTGGCTGGGCTTACTAATAACGATTTCACAGTAAGCTGCCACCTTTCACGACTACTTTCCCTGCTTTAATAACGGTATCCGTATGATTCATACCATAGAAATATTGAAGTTGCTTATAGTTTGGCACGTCCAAAATAAGGACATCTGCCAGCTTCCCTTTTTCAAGCGTCCCAACATTATCAGCTCGATTAATTGCATGAGCCGCATTAATTGTAGTTGCACAAAGCACTTCTTCCATCGTCATCCCCATGTTCATACATGCCAGATTTTGAATAAATGGTAGGCTAATTGTGGGAGATGAACCCGGATTAAAGTCTGTGGAAATCGCTACCGGCACTCCGCTATCCACCATCAGACGCCCTCTTGCATAAGGGGCACGCAAGAAAAAGGCTGTTCCCGGTAATAGCACTGCAATCGTTCCTGCTTTTGCCATAGCAGCAATCCCTTCATCAGATGCAACAAGTAAATGTTCCGCTGAAATGGCACCAACTTCCGCAGCAAGCTCGGCTCCTTCGTATGGTTCAATTTCATCTGCGTGAATTTTCGGTGTTAGCCCATAAGCTTTCCCTGCTTCTAAAATTAGGCGAGACTGTGCAGGCGTGAATACGCCTTTCTCGCAAAATACATCATTAAATTCAGCAAGTCCAAGCTCAGCCACCTTTGGAATCATTTGCTCAATAATTATTTTCACAAATTCATCCTCATTACCCTTATATTCTTTTGGAACGGCATGAGCACCCATAAAGGTCGAAACAACATCCACTTGATGATTTTCCTGTATTTTTTTCGTTACATACAGTTGCTTCAGTTCGGTCTCCATGTCTAATCCGTAACCTGATTTAGCCTCCACCGTCGTAATACCATGACGTAAAAAATTATTTAAATGCTCATATGTTTTATCATATAGTTCGTCAAAGGACGCTTCACGCGTTTTTGTCGTCGTGTAATGAATACCGCCCCCGGCATTCATAATATCCATATATGATTTGCCGGCAAGGCGCATATTGAGTTCATGCTCCCTTGTTCCACCATGCACTAAATGTGTGTGGCAGTCGACTAGGCCTGGCATGACAATTTTGCCGCGCGCATCAATGACATCTGCGTTATTTACCAAATGCGGAAACTCGTTCTTAATCTCTTCAAGAGGGGCAATCATTGCGATACGATCGCCCTCAATTAGAATACTCACTTCTTTTTTTAAACCTAGCTCGCTCATCTGTTCACGGCGGCGAGGCAATTTTACCTCGCTCGCCAATGTTAATACTTCATTTGCATTGTTTATTAAAATAGCCAAAGTTCATCATCCTTTTAGCATCGGCATGTTAATACCTTTTTGTTTTGCTGTGCTGATTGCAATGTCATATCCTGCATCCGCATGACGTACAACACCCATTCCCGGGTCTGAAATAAGCACGCGGTTAATTTTATCTGCTGCGAGCTGTGTTCCGTCTGCTACCAATACTTGACCTGAATGCTGTGAATAGCCCATACCTACGCCTCCACCATGATGTAAGCTTACCCAGCTTGCGCCACCTGCTGTATTGACTAATGCATTCAGCAATGGCCAGTCGGATACTGCATCCGATCCATCCTTCATACCTTCTGTTTCGCGGTTTGGCGATGCCACAGAGCCTGAATCTAAATGGTCACGGCCAAATACGATTGGTGCTTTTAATTCACCGTTGGCCACCATTTCGTTAACGCGTAGTGCAAAGCGGTGGCGATTTCCATAGCCTAACCAGCAAATTCGTGCCGGCAAGCCCTGCCATTTCACCATTTTTTGCGCCATATTAATCCAGTTTACTAATGCCGCATCTTCTGCGAACATTTCCTTTGCTAATGCATCTGTTTTATAAATATCTTCAGGATCGCCTGACAATGCCGCCCATCGGAACGGTCCTTTTCCTTCACAGAATAACGGACGAATATAGGCTGGTACAAACCCTGGGAAATCAAATGCATTTTCCACACCCATTTCCTTTGCATAGGCACGGATATTATTACCGTAATCAAATGTCTCTGCACCCGCTTGTTGGAATTCAAGCATTGTCCGTACATGTTCTGCCATTGTTTCCTTTGCACGACGCTCATATGTTTTGACATCCGTTTTACGTAATTGCAGCGCTTCAGCTAAAGTCATGCCGTTGGGAACATAGCCATTTACCGGGTCATGAGCAGATGTTTGGTCTGTCACAAAATCCGGAATGATGCCACGGTTTAACAGTTCACGGTTCACGTCCGCACAGTTTCCTACTAAACCGATTGATGCAGGCTCGTTAGCAGCAGTTAATTTGTTCACTAGCTCCATTGCCTCATCCACTGACTCGACAAGGTAATCACAGTAGCCTTCGTTTATTTTGCGTTCGATACGTGCACGATCTACCTCAACAACTAAAATTACCGCACCCGCCATTTTTCCTGCTAGCGGCTGGGCACCACTCATGCCGCCCATACCTCCAGTTAATATCCACTTACCACGAAGGTCGGCTGTTCCAAACTTCTTTTTTCCCGCTTCAACAAAACTTAAGTACGTTCCTTGTAAAATTCCTTGTGCCCCGATATAAATCCAAGATCCTGCTGTCATCTGTCCATACATCATTAAATTGCGTTCTTCCAATTCATAAAAGTGGTCCCAGTTTGCCCATCCAGGAACTAAGTTGGAATTTGCAATCAATACTCGCGGGGCATTTTCATGTGTTTTGAAAACAGCAACCGGTTTTCCTGATTGCACAATCATCGTCTCATCATTTTCTAATTCCTTTAATGTTGCGATTAATTTATCATAGCTTTCCCAATCACGCGCTGCCTTTCCGATACCACCATAAACTACAAGCTCATCTGGATTCTCTGCCACTTCCGGATCCAAATTGTTCATAAGCATGCGCATTGCCGCTTCTTGTGTCCACCCTTTACATGAAAGTTCCGAACCACGTGGTGCGCGAATATTTGTTTTGAATACCATAAAAAATCGCTCCCTTTATTTTTAATATTATTTAGAAGAAGAAAAATGCTATTGGTGTTACTAAAATTAGTGTTAATACAACTCGCTCAAACCAAATAATGATCATTTGGCGAATTGTTAGCGGAATGTCTGTCGATAAAATAACCGGAATTACCGCTGAGAAGAATAAAATAGCCGAAATCGATACAACTGCCACGATAAATTTCGTTATCATTGCAGCTTCTGTAACAATCATTGCCGGTAAAAACATTTCGGCAATCGATAAGGACAATGCTTTAGCCGTCAGCATAGGGTCTGGAATTTGCAGTAAATACGTAAATGGCGCAAAGATGTATGCCAACCAATCAAATAAGGGTGTATAAATCGCCAGTACCATACCTAATAACCCGATTGATAAAATCGACGGTATGACACCCATCGCCATGATAAAGCCATCCTTTAAATGAATATATAAATTTTTCGGTAAGGAAGGATTCTGCTTTGTAGCTTCAACTGCTTCCGCCCATGCCACTTGAAGACGATCCTTCTTTACAATCTTTTCGGGCTGGGGAGTAGAACCTTCATAATACTCATCCTTAATCTTATTTAGTGGATAAATCCGCGCCGTAATCGCTGTTACAACGAATGTCACGACTAATGTCACCCAGAAAAATAAGTTCCAGTATTCCATTAAATCCAATGTTTTTGCCACTATTACCATAAATGTAGCCGATACCGTTGAGAACCCTGTTGCAATGATGGCTGATTCTCTTGCTGTATACTTTCCTTCTCTATATACACGGTTCGTCAATATTAAGCCAACTGAATAGCTACCAACAAACGAAGCTACCGCATCAACCGCTGACCTCCCCGGTGTTTTAAAAACAGGCTTCATGATTGGTTGCATGAACACCCCTATAAATTCAAGCAAACCATAGCAAACGAGTAATGCTAAAAAAATTGATCCTATTGGAATGACCAAACCAACTGGCTTAATAAGTTTCTCTAATAAAAATGGACCGATATCCGGGTTAAATAACCATGCAGGACCAAAACCAAAAATCAGCATGACACCTGCCACTAATCCGCCTAGTTTAAAAACTGATAGCACCATATTCACTTTTGATGTTTTCCACTTTTTCGTAACAAATGGATAAAATGCGCCGAGCACTAAAAGAATCAACACATATCCATTTACCAGTGTAGGAGCATATGCAGTAAGCGCACTAACTACATGGTCGACTAATATCGATGATTTCCCATTCCATTCAAATGACACGAAAAAGCTGAAAATACCGATTAAACTACAAATAATCATTTTAGTAAAAATGCCTAATTCAAACTGATTTGTTTTTGGAATTTCCTGCTCTTGTTGATACTTTGTCATTTCACCACCCCTTTGTTATACAAACTATAAATCTCTTTATATTCTGAATAAATAGAATAAAAAACTACATTATAGTAAAATTTAAATAAAATAAAATTAATCTAATTTAAAAGTAGAATTTATATAAGAAATAGCATTTATATAAGGCAAGGTGATTTGTTCAGTGAAAATTTTAATTGTAGAGCGGGATATGGAAGAAATTAAAGGAATTGAATGGTATTTAAAAAACTACTTTATGAGCGATATTGAAGTAATTCGAATGATGGATAGCAGTAAAATAATTGAGGATTTTCAACGTATTCAGCCAGATGTACTTTTAATGGAAATGGAACTGGCGTCATCTTCTGTCGAACAGTTTTTGCGTAAACAGAAGATTCCCATTATCGGGGTCACAGCAGAGCCTATTTTCCAGCAAGCAATGAAGGCCATTCGCTTAAAGGCTATTGACCTCTTTGTGAAGCCAATTCCATTGGAGCAGCTAAAGTCCACCCTATTGCAAATTCCTTTACCAAAGCAAAAGACCCTTACAAGCAGTGCCTTTCCAATCGAAACATCATTGTATTCGGATTTATATTTAAATAAGCCGGATATTTTCACTTTAAAGGGGCGGGGATTCTTTTTAATTGAATGTGCCGACTACGAAGACAATTTAATGCTATACGAGTGGCTAATTGAATTGCCCATTTTTCAGAATCTCATTGCCCTTCCGCTACAGAAACGGGTTATTTGCATCACTGAAACGGATGATTTTCCCATGCTATTGAAACAACTTAGAATTATGAGCCAGGAATGGGAGAAATTCAGTGGGGATGCGCTGAATATTGCTGTTTATGATGGCAAGGAAACAACCCTTCTGAAGATGTACCGGGCATGTAAAAAAACATTAACCCAGCGTTTTTATAAAGGGTACTCCCATATTTTCAGAAGCTCGCAAACGCTATATGTGAAAAGGCTTGAACCCCTACTGACACCAGAGGAGCAGCATCTGTGGATTACCAGTCTTGAAAATGGAGATTTGAAAGCGATCAAAGCTTTTTTATATAAACTCACACATCCTTCATCCTATTATCACCAGGATGATGTCCGAATTCATTTAACGAGTATTTTAGCGCAAATTCGCCGGTTCATGATGAAGTACCACCTTCAACAGCAGGCAAAATTGGAAGAACAGTATCGCGCGTTGTTCCATTTTATTTTAGAACATCCGATTTTATATGCGATTGTGCAGGAATTTATTTTGTTTACGCAGCTATTAATCGAAGCAAGAAAAAATATGCAACAACAACAGATTGCGGATTATACAGAAATAGCCGTTGAAATGATTGAACGCAACTATAAAAACCCTGAACTCACATTACAAGTCGTTGCAAATGAGTTAAATATAAGTGCCAACTACTTAAGCAATATATTCTCAAAAAAACGAGGTATTCCGTTTCGAAAGTTTATGCAGCAGCACCGAATCCAACAGGCAGAAAAATTATTAATAGAGACTAACGTGGAGATTGGAACAGTTGCAGAAATGGTCGGCTTTACGGACAGTAATTATTTCACAAAAGTATTTCGTGAATATTATCATTTAACGCCCTACCGCTATCGGGTGCAGGTTAGGAAAACGGATGGAAACGTAAATCCATAATACCGAGATGAAGAAAGTGTACGGCGGAATCTATTTCGCTATTTATTACAAATAAAAGGGCTGAGTTAAAAGTCCATTTACCTTTTAACACAGCCTGTTAATAAATTTATTTAGCTTGTTTATCACTTTATACCCGTCAAAACGGAAACAGCAAAGGCACGGCAATCATCATGACAATAAACATAATGACCTGCAAAGGTACACCGATTCGAACAAAATCCATAAATTTATAGCCGCCCGCCGTTAAAACGAGTGAGTTCGTTGGGGAGGCAATTGGTGTAGCAAACGCCATACTTGCAGCAGTTGCCACAGCAATCATGAATGTATACGGATTTGCATCCATGGCAAGTGCTGCTGCAATGGCAATAGGAGAAAACAATACAGCAGTGGCCGTATTGCTGACAAATTGTCCAAAAACAACAGTTAGTAAATAAATACCCATTAGTACACCGTAGGGACCGAAATCACCTAGAACATTAATAATCCCTTCGGCCAATATAGTCATCCCGCCTGTTTTTTCAAGTGCGGTCGCCATTGGCAGCATCGCCGCAACAAGTACGATACTTTCGAAGTTCATCTTACTGTACGCATCATCCATATTGCGTAGACAGCCAGTTATTATCATGAGGACAGCGCCTATTAGTACTGCAATAACGGCATCAAACACTTCAAAAACCATCAATGCAATCATAAGCAACATAATCGCTCCGGCAATAGGTGCTTTACCATTTGCGGCAATCGTTCCTGCCTGCTCACGTGGCTGCCCTACTATAACAACATCATGCGTTTCACGGGATAGGAGCTCAATCTCATCCCATGTCCCCTGCACTAAAATCGCATCCCCGAACCGCAGCTTTTGATCCGCCATATTGTTAAGTAAGTAGTCACCCTTCCGATTAATCCCTAAAATATTTAAATTATACTTTTCACGAAAACCTATTTTACTTACTGTTTCCCCAATTAAACGAGATTGCGGCGTCAATAAAACTTCGGCTACTCCTATTTTTTTTGACACGAGATCTTCGGCATTGTCTTCAATAGGCTGAATGGTTAACGCAAAATCATGAGCAAAACGCTCAACATCATCCGATAAACCTTGAACATAAAGCTCATCGCCAGCATGTATGACACTCGTCGGACCAGCTAGCTCTTGATAAGTCATCGGGCGTAAATTAATACCTTCTTGTGCAGCACCGCGCTTAATTTTCATAATGTAAATTTGATAGGTTGCAGGGAGCTTTAAATCGACCAGTTTTTGCTCCAAGATTGTTGACTGTTCACTTACTACAACCCGGAATAACTTGTCATGTAGATCATATTCCTGTGCAATTTTCTGTGGAGATAATTTATACCCTGCACTTGATTGCGAACGGCTTTTTTCATTTGGTAGCAATTTATTGCGGACGAGAACTAAATAAATAATAACGGTAATTGTCGCGATAATGCCAATTGGTGTGATTGTAAAGAAGCCTAGTTTTTCAAATCCATGGTCCACAAGTGTTTGGGAAGCTATTAAATTGGTCGGCGAAGCAATGAGTGTCATTAACCCCGACATACTTGCGATATAGGAAAGCGGCATTAAAAACTTTGATGGACTAACCTTGATGCTAATCGCAATTGAGACAACAATCGGTAGCATGAGCGCCACTGTCCCTGTATTACTCATAAATGCCCCTACAATTGCTACAATGACGAGCAATAATACAAAGAGACGAAGCTCATTATCACCGGACCATTTCAATAGAAGGTTCCCCGCCATTCCTGCAAGACCGGTTCTTAAAATCCCTGCACCTACAACAAATAGTCCTGCAATCATAATTACTACAGAATTTGAAAAACCTGCGAGTGCTTCAGCCGGAGTCAAAATATTTAAAATAACAAATGACAATAACGCCATCATTGCTACTAGATCCGCACGAATTCTATTTGTCGTAAATAAAAGGATTGTAACTGCCAAAATAATAAATGTTAACGTGAGTTGCATAACCTTTTCCTTTCCAATTGTACTATCACCCATTATATAAGAAAAAAACTAACAACCACCCTCAATTTTGTCATTAAAGTGAAATCACGCCAATATTGACGAGAATTATGATGCAATATTTGTAATTTTTTCCTATAAGTACGTTATAATTTAAATATAGATTTATAGTTAGAATTTTCAAATAAAAGTGCCCTGTACCTACTTTAGGGATAATTAATATTTTAATATAAAGATTCCTTAAAAAGAATTATTATAATCTAGTAGAAATTATGATTTACATTTGTTATATTATAAAAGAAGCAGTTTTCAAATTCATTTTAGGGGGAACTACACATGACAAACGAACGTTTAACAACAATTACTGGTGCTCCAGTAGTATCAAACGATGATTCACAAACAGCTGGTCGTCGTGGTCCAATTTTATTACAAGATGTATTTCTAATTGAGAAATTAGCAAACTTTAACCGTGAAGTAATTCCTGAGCGTCGTATGCACGCAAAAGGTTCTGGTGCATTCGGTACATTCACTGTAACTCATGACATCACAAAATATACAAAAGCAAAAATTTTCTCTGAAGTTGGTAAGAAAACAGAAATGTTCGCACGATTCTCAACTGTAGCAGGTGAGCGTGGTGCGGCTGATGCTGAACGTGATATTCGCGGTTTTGCATTAAAATTCTACACTGAAGAAGGTAACTGGGATATGGTTGGTAACAACACACCTGTATTCTTCTTCCGTGATCCTTTACACTTCCCAGACTTAAACCACGTTGTTAAGCGTGATCCAAAAACAAACATGCACAACGGTAACTCAAACTGGGATTTCTGGACTTCATTACCAGAAGCATTACACCAAGTAACAATCGTAATGTCTGACCGTGGTATTCCAAACGGTTACCGCAAAATGCACGGATTCGGTTCTCATACTTACTCAATGATTAACGAAGGTGGCGAACGCGTATACGTGAAATTCCACTTCCGTTCTCAACAAGGTATCGAAAACTTAACAGGTGCAGAAGCTGCTGAAATTATCGGTAAAGACCGCGAATCTTCACAGCGTGACCTATTCGAGTCAATCGAAAAAGGCGATTTCCCGAAATGGAAAATGTACATCCAAGTGATGACAGAAGAGCAAGCACGCAATTCTAAGGACAACCCATTCGACTTAACAAAAGTTTGGTACAAATCTGAGTACCCACTAATAGAAGTTGGGGAATTCGAATTAAACCGTAACCCGGAAAACTACTTTGCTGATGTTGAGCAGGCTGCATTCGCTCCATCAAACGTAGTACCTGGTATTTCATTCTCACCAGACCGCATGTTACAAGCTCGTTTATTCGCATACCAAGATGCAACTCGTTACCGTTTAGGCGTTAACCACCACCAAATTCCAGTAAACACACCAAAATGCCCATTCATGGTTTACCACCGCGATGGCGTAGGTCGTGCTGATGGAAACCGTGGTGCAGCTATTACTTACTATCCAAATAGCTACGGTGCATTACAAGGTCAATCACAATACAAAGATCCTGCATTAGCTCTTGATGGTCCAGCTGATATCTACGACTTCCGTGAAGATGACAACAACTACTTCGAGCAACCAGGTAAGTTATTCCGTCTTCAAACGCCGGAACAACAACAACGTCTATTCGAAACAACTGCTGCTGAAATGAACGGTGTTGAAGAATTCATCAAACGCCGCCACATTTTACACTGCTACTTAGCTGATCCAGCTTATGGTGAAGGTGTAGCGAAGGCAATGGGTCTTTCATTAGATGGTATGGACCTGTCTAATCCATACGTTATGCATTCGCATAGTTAATTATGAATTTAGCTTCTTGCTCAGAGTCCTAAATTCAAAAGCTTTTCATTGATTTAGTTTTACTAGATTACGAAAGCGTTATTGATATCCAAACTATAATCGCTTACGGCCGCAAGTATCTTATTCAGATACTTGCGGTTTTTTTGAGCTGCTTTTAGTTATTAGAAGATTTTTTGATTTTTTAGAAGCTTTGAGGGTGATTTTAGCACTTTCGACGGGGATATTAGCACCTTAAACATTCATTTTAGAAGACTTGAATGATATATTAGAAAGTCACAATTTTATTAGCACTTCTTTCATTTTATTAGAACATTCAGGTCACATTTTAGAACATCCATCCCCCACACAACCCATAAAAAAAACCATGAAAAGAAATCTCTCTTCATGGACAATTTTATACAAATAAAATAGTTGATATATAAATAACAATGGTTACCGTTAAACAGCTAATAATGGTTGAAAATAAGACTGTCTGCGCAGCTGTTGCCGACTCAATATCATATTCAAGCGCTAAGCTGGAACTGTTCCGGGATGTCGGAAACGCACTGGCGATAAAGAGCGACTGTGCAACAACACCGTCTAAGCCTAATGCGAAAATAATGAGTAATGCTACGGCTGGGCCGATGACTAACCTTGTGAAGCAGCTGACAAAAATTGTTTTATTGAACATTGTACGCATTTCAATCGTTGAAAGCTGTGCTCCTAACGTAATAAGGGCCACTGCTACAAAGCCATCTGCAATATGTTCGAGCGGTATGCTGAACGTCTCTGGGATGGGTACACTAAAATAATTCAATGCAGCACCTAGTATAAGTGCGTGCACTATGGGCATTTTCAAAAAGTCCCGTACAATTGCCAATCCTGACTTTGTAGAAGAAATTAGATTATACAGTCCGTAAGTATACGTCGTCATATTTTGAAAAATTACGAGAATGACTTGTATCGCTACTCCGATTGGCTGTGTCGCAAAAATCATCTGAGCGACTGGAATTCCGTAGTTACCTGAGTTAATAAGAACCACACTATTTTTGAAAACAGCAGACTCTTTTTTATCGAGCTTTAATAGCCTTGCCAGTAGCTGACTAAGCAGCATTTGAGAGCCAATAAATAAAATAATGAAAATCGTAATTTGCCCGAGAACACTCATTTCAATAGAAGTTTCATATATATTGATAAAAACGGCCGCGGGCATGAAGCAGTATGTAATAAGGTGTGATAATGCTTTTAAATTAAATTGAAACTTGCGCTGTAAGATAGCGCCGATGATAAGCAATACTAAAATAGGTGCGACAATCTTGAAGAAAATCATCGATAAATAGACCATGAGAGCACTCCTTCTGTGTCTAGTTACTTTAGTATTTTATTATAGCTCATTTTTATGAGGATAGGTTAAAGGGCTATTAAAATCCAATTAAAAACGTCCCTAATTTAAATTAGAGACGTTTCCTTTTTATAAGTAATCAATTGCGCTTAATGCTTTATAAAATAGCTCAGCAAATTCACCACGTGATAGTGTTTGTGTTGGATTGAATGCACCCGTTCCATCCACTACACCGAATTGCTCTAAAATAGAGATGCTTTGACGTGCTTCAAATGATAGGTTTGCTATATCACGATAATTTGATGTTAAATCATTATACCCCTTTGATAAATCTTGATTTAAATAGCGGTATATGTTTGCAATAATAATGGCAGCTTCCTGCTTTGTAATAGGGGCAGTTGGGTTAAAGCGTGAAGATGTAGCTCCACTCATAATTCCCGCCTCTAATAATCCTTGTGCGAGCTGTGATTGCTTTGTATTTTCTAAGTCTAGATATTCTGATTTTGAGTTGCCTGATAAATCAAGTGCCGAAGCAATCATTGTCATAGCATCCAGCTTGTTTACTTGTTTATAGCTTTCAACAAGACGGTTTGTCGTATTGAATGTAATACCGCGCTTGGCCAATTCACGAATTGCATTACCTTGTGCGGTGTTTTGAATATCTGTATATCGAATATCGCTTGTAGTCGACTTAAAAGTACCACCCGATGTTGTACGAATGATGAAATTCGAACCATCTACTTTAAATGAGGCAGGAGACGTACCAGTTGCTGTAACACGCTCAATTATTTGAGAAGCGTTCGCCTTTAATGTGCTTATCGGAACACGAATTTCAACATAGCTTGAGAAGGTTTTTGCATGATTACCTTCTGTAAATTGAATGTTTAACTGATTATTAGTAATATTTAAAGCTACTCCTATTGCAGCAGTAGATGCTTGAATTTCTGATGTCGGAATAATAATTTCAACATCGCCAGCTTTTAGGCGCATATTGCGATCGGCTATATTTTTCACTTGTGTTGACGTAATTTGCGTTGTATAGCGACCATTTTGATACGTCATTGTTTCATATTGTGTCCAATTCGCTGTTTTAGGAACTTTTGTTGCCATGGAACTTGGTGTTCGGATAGAATCATCTGGAATGTAGAGTGGGTCATATGTTGGTTTTTCGACCACAATCGCACCTGGTTTTACTGCATGGACATAATCTGGATAATATGTGTATACAAGTTCAAGATATTGTGGGTCATTCCACATAGTTTCAAGACGTACAAGCTTTTCTAAAGTTGTGACATGTCTTTTCGCTTCGGCTGCTAAATTATTATATAGCGAACGCGCTCTTGCAATTTCCTGCGTTGTTGAATTGCGGGTAATCGTATCCATATATAAATCAAATGCATTTGCATCAAGCTTAGCCTGCTTCACAACTGTATTCTGATAAATTACCTGGTTTTCAGCATCAATTAATAGATACAAGTTTGTGACAAGTGATTTTGCAAGATCGCTTAGCGCATTGTACGCCATACGAATACTTTTGATTTGTGCTTCTGTATATTTTGTTTTGTCGATACGGTTGATACGATCCATTACTGTTTTTGCTTCTTTTTCGGCTTGTTCTGTTTGGGTTGCTAATAAAGACTCGAAATACACTAAATTTTGTAAAACTCGTTCATTTATTAACTTTTTACCCTCTTCAGTTAATGCTTCATAAGCAGCCCGAGCAGCTTTAATCTCTCCAGATGTTGATTCATTATTTAGGACTTGAATCATTTCGATTACTCTTTCAGATGCTGCTTTGTTTGTAAGTTCTACTTCTAACTCCTCTAAAGCGAATAAAAGGATATCAAGTTTACCGTAATTGTTAATTTTTTCTTGTTGGTCCTGTGAAAGACTATTATAAGCTTCCCGAACCTTTTCAATGTCCTCTTTAGTGGATTGGTTATTTAATGCTTCAATTGCTTTATTCACATCATCAATAGCTTTTTGGAAGACTGCTTCGTCATTTGATACCTTTTCCCATAAAGCAATTAAGTCCTCTTTGTTATTTACAAGATTCTTAGCCTCTGCCGTTAGGGCTTGATACTCCTGATAAACAGATTGCACCTCCATATAGGAAGACTGTTCAGTTAATTCCTTAATTTTATTGATAACTGTCTGAGCATCTTTAGCATACCCATCTTCCATTATCCGCGCTTCTTGTTCAACTAAATTTTTTAGTTCTTCGGTAAAGAACATCTCAAATCTGTTATCTGTAGCTAGTAAATCCGTATATCGCTGTCTTATTTCTTGAATAACCACTGCCATAGATCCGTTATGAAGTGCTGCCATATCTTTTAATAGTGGCTGACCAAGCGTAGTAGCTAAGTTTTTTAATTTACGGTATTCAAGTAATTTCTCTCTAACCTCTGCTGATAATAAAGCAAGTACTTGTTCAACTGTAATATTTAATTTTGTAGCCACTACACTAACTGAATCTGCGGAAGTTATTTGACTAACCAAACTGTCTAATGAACCCATATTGGCAAAATCAAGATTTGTTATGGACGTTATTAATGCATTTAATGCTGTGTCTTCAGAAAGCCCGTTTAAACGGTTTATAAGCGTTGTAAATTTATTAGTATTTTCTACTGAAATAGCGGCTTTTTGGGATTGCTTCATTTCATCATAGACTTTTTTTGCTTCTCGTACTTTTTCAACCAATTCTTCAGTTACCTGCTCGGAAGTCGTAAGATCATCCATTAATAGATTAAAGCGCTCGATTTGATTATTCATAGATTGCATTAAAGCTAGCTTATCTCTAACTATATTTCCGTCTGTGCTGCTCATGAGGTGTTTTTGACTGATTAAAAGATCATCGTACTGGATTTGGATATCCTTCATACTTGTTAGAAAGTCTGTGGCACTTTCATCTATTATTTTTACTGCATGAATGAAATCCTGGGCCTCTCCACGAAGTTCCTCTGTACGTTGGCGGTACGCCTCAATATCTCCTAACCCTTGAATACCAAAACGAATTGATGGTAAGTAGCCATCATATTTCTTTAAAAAATCTTCAACAAATACAATAAATTCTGGAATTTCCTCAAATGGATCACCGTTTTTCACGCCTTCTACTTTCGTATCTAAATCCTTTTTCAGTTTACGAGCTGCCTCTACTTTTTTTACTGCCTCTTGAAGTATAGGGTAATTATAAACAGCGCTTTTATTATTAAGAGTGTTATAACCACTTAAGGCATCATCTACTTTTTTTACATACTCTGCACTCATCTCATCTAAATCATTAATAAGATCAATAATTACAGAGCTATTTACATCTCCTAGCGAAAATGATTTCTCAATTTTTTGCAGTTCAAAATAATTGGTCACTAGTAATTGCTGTTGTTCAGTTAACTCCATATAATGTTGGCGTGCAACCATTACAGCATTTTTAAACGAAGGTGTTGTTTGATTTGCTGTGTCTATCAATTTTTGAATTTCAATAATAACTTTATTTGCTTTCTCTTCGTTTAAATCATTCATACGTGCCAATGGTAAGAAGCCAGGAGAGCCCTCTACTGGGGTATAAGTTAAAATATTTGTACCTAACTTAATCGACTGCAACTGCTCCTTCAACACTAATTCAGGTTTTTTTGATGAATCAAGATCATAACGATATAAATACTTTCCTTGACTATCATTTATAAAGTAAAGGTATTTTCCTACAGTTTCAATATTTGCAGAGTCACCAGAAGTTTGCTCGTAATATACGATTCGACCTGTTCCTGTTGTTGCATCTATACGATCAATAGCTAATGGTGTTGCTGTAAGTGAAGCTAAATCTAATTGATAAATTTCGCCAGATGAATGCGCATTAGGATAATAAATATGTGTGCTTGATTGTGCTTGGTTATCAATTGTTTTGAAGTGATTGTATGTAGTAGACGTAATTGTTAACCCTTCTGCTCCATTTGCAATACGACGCTCATTTGGTGTGTTTGTTAAAAAATAGCGGTATTGAATAAGCTTGTCACTTTTTATTGCTGTATCATTACTGCCTGCATCTAGGTGATACAATTGTGTACCGATTTTCACCACATTCCATGAGCGGTATTCACCATTCACAATTCCATATACATACTTAACATCAATGGAAGGTACCTGCTTTAATAACGTGTACATCCACAAAGCATATGCATGAGAAGATAAACCGCTTGTCGGAATTAAATGATGATTTCCCTCTACATAATTTGTATTATGAACTACGTAATCATGAATAATTTTAATTTTAGCAACGTCATTTGGTGCTGCCTCTACCTTCGTTTTAATATCATCATATTTAGCTTTTGCAGCATTCAGATTCTTTGGTTGATTATTTGTAATAGTATCGTAATAATTTAAAGAGAACTCTAATTTTACAGAAGTTGCATCATCTGCTTTCGTTTCGGTCGCTTTCATTCGCATATTATTAAAGAGGCCATATATTTCTGTTACATCAAATGTTGCTGTGTCATTGGATGTTGTAGTCACAGTTTTTTGGGTATTTAAACTGTTCGTCAACTCCGCCATTAGCTGCTCTATTAATATTTCATATGATGCAATTTTTGGACCTGTATACATTACTGTAAAACCTTTATTAAATTTAGACATTTCAATAAGAATTTGATTTTTTAAATCTTCTTCATCATTGATTAAGAATAATTTGGTACTTGACTGAGTTAAAATAGTTGAGCTACCAGTAAAAATATTTTGTATGTCGAACGTTTGTGTAATTGTTACTTCTTCAGCTTGCACTTCCCCTGCCACAACAACACTCGCAGGAATGGCAACTAACGCTGCTAGTATTTTTTTTGATTTCATATATGACACTTCTCCTTCTCGCCTCTATTTATGTATAAAAATCTATTACTTTTTATATCGGTTCATATACCATATTTTAGAACAAAAATAGGTAACATATCATAAAATATAGGATATTTACTATTGTGTAGCTAGATTCCATAAATAGTCATGCCATACCCTTTTCATAATTTATCAATTTGCACGAACTGGAGAGACATGCTACAGTCAAATTAATCCAATTATAAAAGGGGGTTCCTTTCATGAAGCTTTTCTTAAAGGCTTTCATATTGATAGCTGGGATTTTTATTTGCTTTGCATTCCCATCCGAAATGGAGGCAAAGCAAGTTTTTAAAGATGTCCCGACTAACCATTATGCGTACGATGCAATTAAATGGGCGTATGACTTTAATATAGTAAACGGCTATGCAAACGGTACCTTCCGTCCAAATCAACCTGTAACTGAGCAGCAGTTTGCAAGTATTTTAGTCGGTTATTTTGATTTAGAGCCCGTGACAGAAGCGCTTGAAAAGTTTACGCCTAACGAAATTCCGTCTGATGGTAATTACAATACACTTGCTGCCTATGGGGTGCCGCTAAATGGCTACTTCCAAAATACTATTCGAGGTTCTGCAGTAAAGCGTGGAACTGTTGCACAAGCGATTGCTTATGTAGCAGATGGACAGACGACATTAAATAAGGCTATCCAGTTTCTGCTCGACCATGATATTTCGAATGGGCAAAACCCAAAGTATGAGCAAATCAACGTGCAACGCTTTTTCGGGGCTTCGAATAATTTAACGCGTGCCCAGCTCGTTTCCCTATTCTACAAAATGCAAAGTAAAAACTTTTTCTATAGGTCACAAATAGCAGAAGGAAGCTATGCGGATATAGGGGCCCATCCCCTCTATAAAAGGGCAAATGAAGCAAGGAACATGCTCGACCGTTCGTTACAAAGCGGACGAAACTGGGCTCCTGCAGCAAATAAACCGAAGAAAACGTGGGATGGAGAATATACGTACTTTTATACGTATGGAAAAGGGGATTTAGATTCTCGGGGCCGTGTACTTACAATATCAAAGAGCACGAAGGAAAACTTTAATGTTACTTACTATACGTTTGATGGCTGGTCTTCTGGTACGATTGAAGGAACAGCAACTCTAATATCTGATACGAAAGCAAGAATGTCCAAAACAGCTGAGGGAGAACGATGCGTCATTGAATTTGAACGTGGATTAAATGACACAATCAAAACAACTGAGTTTTATTGTGAGGCAGGTCGTGAACGGGGTACGGATTATAACGGCAATCTTACATTGGAAAAATAAATTGGGAGCTGCCTGAAATTACATTCCGGCGCTCCCATTTATCATTAGCTTTCCTTTAATTGAAAGATCCATTGACCACCTTGCCAATGGCGTTCAACTATTCCACGCTCCTGTGCAAGTAGTGTTAAGCCTATTATTTCTGAGATTATAAAAATAAAGTGCTTTGCAAATCGAGGACCGTAAATTGCTTCACCAATAGCCCGCGCCGTATGATGACCCTCTCTAATTTTCTTTACGAGCTTTTGCAGTTTATATTCCGTCTTACTTAAACTTTTTTCAATGACTTCATCTAAATTTTGAAAAACAGCTTCATGACCTGCAAAAACATATTCAATAGAAAAGGACTTTACTTTTTTAATTGAATCAATATATTGCATTAGAGGATTTATTACTTCCCCTGCTTCATCATGATCGATTAATGCATTTGTCATCCCAGAAGCCAATAAAAAATCACCCGCAAATAGCCAACCGTTTTCTTTATCCCAAAACCCAATTGAATCCGGTGAGTGCCCCGGAACAGCTATTATTTGCAGACCTCCAATTTGCTGGCCCTCTTCTAGCCGATGTATAGTTGGTAGCAATATTACTTTTTCCTTATTATGAAGGGTGTTTTCCATTTTAGCCAACCGCTCAATTGCATACTCCATAACCCCATATTGATTATATAATTCTTGGTAAAAAGTAAGCTTCTTTTGTAAATAGTCCCCTTCACATTTTAAACGGGTAATGGCAATTTGACTTGCATATACAGGAATCGAGTAATCCTTTGCAAGCTTATTAACTAGTCCAGTATGGTCTTCATGAAAGTGAGTAAGTATAATGCGGTTAATTTGTTTAATTTCAATACTATAGTCACTTAATTTCCGGTAAAAAAACTGTTCAAATTCTTCCCCTTTTATGCCTGCATCTATGAGTGTATACTCGTTTCCATTCTGGTATATATAACAATTAATGCTACCCATATTACTATAATTCACTGGAAAAATAATGGGATAAACTGTTTTTCCATCTGTTCGTATAATTTCATCCATATATATCTTCTCCCTACCTAAATGTTCTTTCATCAATTTGTGGGTGACTTCTGTTTCTGGAATTTCGGTTGAATATGTAAAAGTTAAAATAGCGGAAAGTTTCCAGTTATATTTAGAGTGGTCCTAATTTGAGATAAAATAAAGGGAATTTTTCCAGCTATTGATTAAAAATTAGTCTATTTTTGGTTTTTTAGTGAGATAGACAGAATTTCTCTGTCTATTTTTATAATGAATTAAATTTCTAGTATATTCCAACATTTATTATAAATCCATTCTATAATACAAACACATTTCTACAATACTAGAAAACATATAATTTTCTAAATGCAAAAAACACATTGCAAAATTGCAATGTGTTTTTCTCATGTGCATATATGACCCGTACGGGATTCGAACCCGTGTTACCGCCGTGAAAGGGCGGTGTCTTAACCACTTGACCAACGGGCCTATGGCTCCGAAGGCAGGACTCGAACCTGCGACCTGCCGGTTAACAGCCGGATGCTCTACCAACTGAGCTACTTCGGA
>NZ_JACSPW010000019.1 GCF_014836935.1 Solibacillus merdavium
TGACACTCAAGCATCATACAAGAGGGCTTTTTTGTTTTCAAGTCCCCGAAAATCTTTCTAACAGGAATGCTCCTTAAGTTATCAGTATTAAATTTCACTTTTTAGCCAAGTTGCTATTTTTTCGTCTTCACCTCCTTGCTTAATTACAAAATATTAAAAAGGCAAGTCCCTTTCAATAGCATGTGTGTTCGACCCTGTTTGACCTCCTTTTTGCCTTGATTGCACTTCAAAATCAGAGAGCTATACTTTCAACTACAGCCTGGAATCCATTAAAAGGGAGCTGGTTCTACAAATTAACAATTGCTTTTGAACTGTCTGATTGAAGAAACTAATACGCTCCTATCTAATTTCAATCGTGCATTTTCTAATGATGCAAGTATGTTTGATCAGATTATCGCTTATTTCATAAGTGAAAAAATTTACTCAACAGAAGTGATAGACCAAATATTATATGAATTTGAAGAAGAAACTCTCTTCACAATTGCAAACCAACAAAAATAAGACATTTCATAAACGTCGAACCTAATTCGGCAAGAAATTTATGAAATGTCTTATATTTTTTTTACGAGTGCATAGTATAAAAGAAAAACTTTAGGGAGCTGAATTATTCTATGAAACCAAAAGTACTCATTGCTGTCGACAGCGGAAAATATGGAACGAAAGCAATCCTCTTGCACAATAACAAAGAGCATTACGTCTACTTCCGAACCAAAATGCAGGAAGTGACAACAGCATTAGACATCGATGTTCCTGCTGGCTCGTATGTGGTCAAATATAATGGTAAAACTTATATCATCGGTAATATGGTCGACGAAAGTTTCTCCAGCTATGATTTATCCAAAGAAAAGGATATTCATAAATTATGCATTTACGTTGCCATTGCCGAGTTATTGAAGCAAGCGAATATTAATCCCTCAATTGTCGATTTGAAAGTCGCAGTAAATATCCCCATTTCAGCGTATAAGGATGCTACTACAAAAAAGCGTTACCTTGAATTCATTGAAAACTTTAATAACCCTATTATGATCGAAGTCAACGGTGTACCTTTTATCTTTGAACTTCATAATACAATTGCTGTATTTGAAGGCGTGGGAGCCATTTTTCATGATGTGAAAGCATCTAAAAATGTTAATACAACCGTAATCGATATTGGAGGTCTAAATGCTACCCTATGTCAATTCGATTCTTTGACCCCAAACTTCGATAGTATGGTCGTTTCGAATAACGGATGTAATATTTTGAAAGGGAAAATCGGACGAATGATAAATGAAAAGTTCAACGTCGCTGTTGCATCTAATGACCTTGAGCGAATCATTCACGATGGATTTTTAATGTCCGAGGGAGCTATTATTTCCGACAGCCATCACTTAATTGAACAGTTAAAAGATGCACATTTCCAGGAGATTATCTCTTTTGCGAAAAGTCGTGGCTATACGTTTAACAACACAAATATTTGCTTCTGTGGCGGTGGAGCTTTGTTACTGCACAATTGTATTAAAGAATATTTCCCACATGCTCATATCGTTGTTAATCCGCAATTTTGTAATGTAAAGAGTTTCTTATCCATCTTAAAAATCAAAAATAATTTATGAGAAACCGAATAACGATAAGCTTTTTAGCGGAGGACCACGATATAGTAGCACACTTGCAATCGATTCGGGAGCAGGGACAAAGTATTAGTGGGTATATCAGAAATCTAATACACAAGGATATGAGAGGCATTCCAAATAACATCTCAATCGACGCAGTAGCACAAGCGATTGCGGACAAACTGGGTGCAGTGCAAATAGTTACAAATGCAGAAAAGCCTACTGTTCAATCTGAACAAGTAGACTTTGATGAAAAATGATTATAGAGCAGTTGTTTTAAAAAGGCAGTTTTATACTGCCATTGGTACATAATTAATTACCAACCCTCTAAAAAATATTTACGCATTTCTTTTCGATCCAATACTTTTGTACAACTTTCCCAGTCAATTTTACCAACTGAATTGTTATATCTATTTTCAAAAGGATGTTTTTCAGGTACTTCGCTGATACGTTGTTTAGCTCTTTCAATATCATTCAAAGCAATATCTACCCAAACATCTTCCAAGACATCTGGTAATTGTCCAAATACACCATGTATATTTTTAAAACGCTCTGATAATAAACTATGAACTCTATCTTCAACTGAGTCTTTATATCTTAAATTAAAAATGTGTACAACTTCATTCACTTGTCCAATACGTTGAATACGTCCTTTTCGCTGTTCAAGTCTGGTTGGATTCCAAGGTAAGTCAAGATTAATCAGAGTTCCCAAAGTTTGAAGATTCAGCCCTTCACTTGCAGAATCAGTACCAATTAATAATCTTAGCTTCCTCTGCTTTACTAAGGTCTTTAATTCTTCCTTTTCCTTTTTAGTGAAATTACCGTCGATGAATATACCTGATTTTTCTCCTCCAGCATAAAGCCCAACGCTTTCTTTTGGGAATTTTTGAGACAACTTCTGAGCTACCCATCTGGCAGTATCGAAATATTGCGAAAAGATAATACAACCTTTTTCAAGCCACTTCCATTCGGTAAGTAATTGAATTATCTTTTCAAACTTAGGATCTGTAGACTCGTTAGTCTCCAAAGCTTTAACATATTTAACAAGAAGCTCTTCTTCTTCAGAAGTAAGATTTTTAACGTCACTTTCATCAAACTGTTCATCTTCTTCATTCGCCCATTCAGAAAATGAAGTATTCCATTCATTTAACATTTTTCTTCCTGTGTTTAATCCTGCTACTACGGAACTTCCTATTCGTTTTAATAGTAATGTTTTAAGGAAACCACTACTTTTATTACGTTTACCTAATAAATTACAAAATTCCTCTGCAAACATATAAGCTTGTTTTAAGTAACTGGATAATACTAAAGCATCTTCATCCGATTCCCCATGTAACTCGACTTCAACTTTTTGCAGATAAGGTTCACCAGTTTCGGGATTAATTGTACTTTCTAAGTAACTTCTTTCTCTGCGGATTACATGTCGAATATATGGATTATATTTCTGGTAAAACCCATTATCCAAAATACGACCTATCTTAGCTTGATCTGGCTTTGAAAGTTCAAAATGATTAATATTAATTACAAATTGATCATCTTTTAAACCTACTTTTCGTCTGATCATTCCAAACGTCATTTCATCTTCATAAGATGGAGGGAAAGGATTTCTTATCCATTCCCAATTTTCAGGGTCAAAAAATTCCAGCTTATCCTCGCCAGTTATTAGCTTTAAACCTGTTGATATTTTCTCTTTCCTACGCCAGTTCGACCATTTATTCCCAAGAACACTATCATTCTTCTGAGACAGAATATTCATTAAATCCCATAATTCTATTGGGTACATTTGAATTGGTGTGGCCGTTGCCAACAACATACTTTTTGTTTTCAATGAAATTTGAAGTAAAAACTCATAGAGATTATTAGGGTCTGGACTTTGAGATTCTTTATTTTCACCTAAATTTTTTCTTCTTGCTCTATGTGCTTCATCAACAATTACACATTCGTAATCTCTTGTTAATAAATGCTCAGCTATTGGAGACTTAGAGACAATTAGGCCCTGCGAAACAATTCCTATTTTTCTTGGACATTTCTTTATATCTTCCGAACCCTTATTTGGATAATTAAATCCATTTTCATCAATCCACTCCTTACCGTTCCACACTGCAGAAGGAATGTTTAATAATGTATTTAGTTCATCTTGCCACTGCCATAAAAGTGTTTTTGGAACAATAACCAGTACGGGCTTTTCTCCATACAGAGCCATTAATTGGGCAGACATTGCAAGTTGAATCGTTTTCCCAAGCCCAACCTGATCCGCAAGTATATACCTTGCTCCATAACTTCGTTGGTGATCTCTAAATGCCAAATTGACAAAGAATTTTTGGTGTTCCCATAAACCGAATTCTCCTCTTATGACAGGAGACTCTACTGCGGTCGAAGCAGGATTAGGATCCGATTTCCATTCATCTATGTCGTCTATGACTTCCCTCTCAGAAATACGTTTAATATCTTCAATAATAAATTCTGATAGAGGTATGGCAGTTGGATCATTCCAGAGTGCGTCGAACTCTTCTTGTACCCACTCTATTGCATCTGGGGAATCATCCTCCCAAATGAGTTCATAATTAAGCTTCCAGCCACTATATGTTTCATTAGCACTACCTAAAAAAGAAGTTTTTGTCCCATCTTCTAAAGTAATAACCCCTACTTTTCCATGTATCAAGCCAAATTTTTCATCTGGTACAACTCTTACTTCCATTTTTCCCGATGAAAGTAATTCATATAGTTTTCTAAATCTGTTAGACGAGTTAGGTAATTCTTCTGGCTTAAATTCACACCATTCTTTTCTAATTGCCGACTGAGCAAGCCTTGCCGTTTCCACATCTTTAATATTCAGACCTGAATTGCAGACAATTCTAACTTTCCCTTCAATTTGTTCAATAGCTTCGCCAGCAACTTCCAAAATAGAAGAACTAAAATAACCAGCAATTCTATCGTAACTTTTAGCATTTTTTAATTTATGATTTAAAAGAGAGGCGTTGATAGCCTCTCTTCTCGTAGAATACCTCCGTATCAATATACAGCACCTACCTTAAATACCATCATTTCTAACAGCTTCTCTTAACAGTCGTGCGTAATAAGCATCTTGATGCCAATGTCCCATATGTGTAATATTTTCAAATCTGGATATAAACCCAAGGATTTCTATTATTGCAGAACGTTTATCCCAATATTCATTATTTTGATCATATTTTGCCTTTAAATAATTCTTACCTTCTGCTGTGGATTCAGCCTTAACACATTGATAAATAGCCATTAGTGCATGTCTCATCAATGAACTCCCAAAGGCATCTCTATCAATTCCTTTTACTTTATACTCCGAAGCAGTCTTTAAACGTACAGAATTTGCTTTAAAGTTTTCAAACATATCCTGGTAATCACCTACGCCAAATCCTCTTGCTAATTCCTGATAAGCACTGATTTGATGCACATTTCCCATTTCTAATTCGAGTCCGCGAATAAAAAATCTTTCTTCAGGTAATAAATCTCTCCAGACGAGACTATCTACACCGTCTGGAATTAGGTAGTCATATGCGATTTTAACAGCCTTATTGATTAGTGCTTCTATCGGACTTTCTTCATTAGAATTCCTTGGTTTTGATAACTCATATTGTACATCAATTCCTTCTATTTCTTTATATGCTGTTAGCACTTTTAATGAAGATGCATAAGAAGCTAAGAGATAATCTGCATCCGTAAAGTTTGGATCTTCCTTATCATCAAGTTCTCTCATACTATCAATTTGAAATTGAACTTCTTTTTTTATCTTTCTATATAATTCATCCTGAAATGCAATATCGTTAGAAGTTTGTTTTTTTAGTACAAGTAATACAGTACCTTTTACATAATTCCCGCCATCTTTTAAACCACCTGACTCAGTTTCAGTTGCAATATTCCATGCTGATATAACTCTCAAACCTGAAGACCATAGAATCATTGCTAATTCAGCCCAAACCTTAACATCTTGGTGTGTAAACATAACTACTTGTGTACCATTATCAGGCATATTTGATGCAAGGTTTTTATAGATATCAATCATTTTTTTATTAAAACTTTCTCCTACACCTTGTACCGCTAATACTCTTTTAGTATCTGAGTACCATTCAGGAAATATTTTTTCAATCATTGTTTTATCCCATGATAAAAAAAGTTCAGTCAATTCATGGTAATGAACAGCATCTGCATATGGGGGATCAGTTATCCAAATATCACATTTTTCTTTAATTTCTGTAGCATTTAAAGGATTAACTAATGTGTGCGAATCTATTTTAAAATTGTTAATATTGTAAAACCAAATAGTTTTATACAATGTTAATCCCCTGCATCCATAATTGAATAAAGTGTTAAGCGATTGATTATAAAATACATTTTTTACTGAAGGACTTTTACCATTATCCCACATCGACAATTTAGAATTCCAATCAGCACTTTTATTTACCCCTAATAAGCCTATTACTCTTTGTTTATTATTCTCAGCTAATTTATCAGTTAACTCCATAAGTAAACCTGTAACTAACAATTGTCTTGGATTATACAAGTTACTCCAATAAGTCCACCCTTTTTCATATGTTAATTGATTGGTATTCCAACCTTTTTCAATTAATGTGCTGGGTATATAACCAAGTTCTCTCCATTTTGTAAATCTCTCTCTCAATAATTGGTCAACTTTATACTCTCTTTCTAAATCCTTTTCATCTGGCTCTACAAAATGCCTTATAATTCTATCTTCTCCATTACTATTTTTCACTACTTCTTCATATCTAATACAATATAATCTTTCTTTATAAATATCAGTTTCTAAGTTTTTAAAATCGTTAATACCCCATTTTCTTAACTGGTTTGGAGTATTATATCTGTATTCCCTTGTAACCCCATCATCCATGTCTTTTCTTATGCTTGGTATAGGTGTTAATTTGTTACAATTTGGACATTTAAGGGAATAGTCAAAAAGTGTTACATTTTTTTCTGATTGCTTTAATTCTTCTTTTGAAACATTTTCTACAATTTTAATATTAAAAGCTTTTTCTAAAGGTTCTTTTACTAATTTAGCGATTGTATTAGTAGGACCTCTTCCGATAATCATTGTAGGGAGCAAGGGAACACTGTAATCACACTCTGGACATGTTGTTTCGTTACAATATAAATATGCATTTCCTCTCCAACCTCGTTCATTTTCCTCTATTCCCCAAGATAGAATAATCTTATTTGCCTCTTCAAATACTTTTTTTTGAAATTCAACTAAGGTTTTTACTTCTTCATCACTTGTTCCAGCAATATTTAAAGAAGCCCAAGTCAGCAATGACGCTACTGGATTTAAGTCTGAAGCATAAACATCCGTACCTAACCGAGCGGCCTCAAAAGGAATACTTCCTCCCCCTGCAAAACAGTCTCCAATTTTCGGAGTATGCCCATACCTCTTTCCACCAATTTCCTTTACTAATTCCTTAATACTGGATGCCGAGGTACCTAAATGACTATTTATTTCCATCCAAGCTTTTTTATTTAAATTTGCCACATGTTCAGGTCGATCACAGTACATCATCTTTTCATCGTAAGATAATCTATTAAACGATAATTCTTGTAAGCTTAATTTTTCAGCTTTAGTTATTTCTTTCTTAAAAATTGGTTTTTCATCAGTTGATGATGCAGAAAAATATTTTTCCTTCTCTTTGTTAGTAAGAAGCCTAAAAACGTCCTTAGTCGATAAATTTTTTGACTTTCTTAATAACAATCCTTCATCATCCATGGTAAGTAATTTTAGAAATACTTCCCTATCCTTTTTCGGATTATCAGATACAGGAAGTAATATACCTAATATTGTAGCTCTAACAAGAATAAGGGGTTTTCGTCCCCACCATTTCCCCAGTCCAGTTAAGGTTTGTCCTTGGACTGCTTTACGCTCTTTATAACTTTCCTTGGATACTTTTGAAACTGGAAATTGTGTTTCAATAAACGACTTACTATAATCTAACAAAAAACTTCCTCCAAACTATACATTTTTATACAACATTTCCAAGATACTTCCTTGATTGTTTTCTATATCATCGACAGGGTTTTCTGTTAATGCGAATCTAATTGCTTTTCTCCAACCTCTTTTATCATCAGCATGGCCTGTAACTGCATTTGCCATAGTGAATAACCACCATCTTTCTTCCCGACTAAGCCCTGCCCAATTTTTAATAGCTGTTGAGATAAGTTGTGGGTCTGAATCCTCTATAGCCCACATTAGCAATACCATTTCTTTTCCTAACAAACGTTCAATGGGAATATGACCAGCTTTAAATTTGCCAACAGTTACATCCTTTTCCTTCAATCGATTATTAAAAGAACTTGCTAAAGAATCCTTGATTAAATTCCATTTATGCCTATCTAATACAACCTTTAAATTAGTTTCAAGGAGGCCAGCATGTTGCTCTTCTGAATCACTATCCCATTCAAAACGTTCGTATACCGCCACATCCTCTTTTTGGCTTTTAGGCGTTACAAGTAAAAAATGATGCTTAGATTCTTCTGGCACGAAACCAAAACCTAACGCCTTTTTTTTCGCCATTTAATCTCCTCCTTATTGGCTAATGCTATTTTTATAAGCCTCTATACTCTGTTTATTCTCGGCAACCCAATCCTCAAAATTTTGACCTTTTTCAAACTTACTTTTTTCAATACTCATAGATACTTCTACATTTTTTTCATTAAAGAAAACATCTCGTAACTCATCCAATTGTTTAACAAAGGATTTCGTTTCATGGAATACATAATTGTCAAAGGAAAGTTCTAACCAACTTTGTTGTATCGAATTCGTTTTTTCGAATACTTGTAAACTAACCCCTGAGACTTTCACTTTATGCTTATCTAATATCTCAAGCTGTTTATAAACTTCTGATGTCACAGATGCTCTTAAGATTTGATTAAGAATTAAAGGCTTCTCTTTATCAATTTCAAATTTTGTTTCTGTAATCGGAATTGTAATAGTTTCAGAGAATATTTCAAAGCCTTCATGTACTGCAATCGCTTGGATAAATTTAGTACCTTTAGGGACTTCAAATATATCATCATACACTCCACCACTATTTTTAGGATTAGATCCATCCGTTGTATATTTAATTGTTACTTTAGGAGAAGACGCTTTCAGTTCGATGTAATTACTTCCGTTTTTATCGAATACATTGTATTGTAATTGAACGTTATTATTCCAGGGTGTTAATGTACCTGTTTTATGTTTCCCAGTAGAATCTACGCATAAAAACGTTAATGATAATTCTGTTGTTTTAAATGCATTTAAATCTTTTACTTCTAATGATCCAGGAGTAGCCTCTCCATTAATTTCATAATATACCTTATCTCCATTTTGAGGCGTGATTTTTAAGGTTACTTCACCCGTTGATTCGTCTCTATGTGTTTCGCGAACATTTACTGAAGTTTCAGGTGCAGGTGGTTCTTTATCAAGATAACCACCTTCTTCAATCCATATTCCCTTTTTCAAACACTCACTTTTTAAATCCTCTAAAGCTTTAGGTGGGTGCCATGACCAAGATGTAGTAGTTGCAACTCTTTCTTTTAAATCAATCCAACGCATTTGGCGAGATGTAAAAATTCGTGCTTCAAATTTCTTTCTAAAAGTATCACTTGTGGTATCTTTATCAAATTTCATTACATCAACTAATACATTACGAATTTGTTCTTCAGCGTCAAATTTATTATGTTTAAATTCCATCTTAAAGTCACTTGATTCAAAACCATCTGAAGTTGGATAGTATAAAGTAATAAATGTCTCTCTTGAATTCTGTAACAAATTCAATTCTACTTTATGAAGAATTTCTTGGGCTGATTGAAATTGTGTATCATTTTCGAGTACTTTTTCTTCTTTCATTCGATTAATAATTGATTGGATTGCTTTTAATTGTTTAGCAACTTCCAACAAATTCTCCATTGAATTACGTTGCCCAGTTAAAAACATTAATCTATTTTTATATTTAACATTTTCATAAAATTCCTCTAAATCTCTCTTAAGCCCTATACCATTTGGGTTTGGTTCAAATAAAATCAACGTAACTTTATCTTGTTTAATTTCAATTTCATCAATAGCTGGAAAAACTTCAACTTCTTGATAGCAATCCTTTAAATTAGGCAAGAATTTTTCCATTAATATTTTTTTAATCTCTTGCTTTGCAATTTCATCTGTATAAGTATCCACTAAAGATAACAATTCCGCATTTACATTTTTGACATCTTTAAAGAATAATCTATTGTTAGAATCAGTATATAAATACCAAGATTTCGTTTTAAACTGTTCTAAACTATTCTTAATTTCTGTTATATTTCTGCCTGGTTTAGCTAAAACACCAATAGCTTCTTGTATGGATAGGCCTTGGACTATACCTGTCACATCACCTAAAGAAGAAACTAATAACAATTTACTTAAATCTTGAATGTCATTAGAATTTGATAATGCGTCAAGATCTTCAGCAACAGCTTTTCCATTCTGAGCTATATCATGAGAAATTGCATTTGATAACCTCGGTTTAATACTTCTTATCATTGAAAACATTTCTGAATTGTTTAAATCCATGTCGAATGCATTTAATAAATAATTTGACTTCGCCTTAGGATCAGTACCATCATACAGATTTTTTACCATTATTCTTGTTAATCGTATAAATCCTCGCGTTTGTTGGAAACCAGGATTTTCTTTAAATCTCGCAAATAAATCCTTGATAGACGGATGGAAAGGATATGCATCCTTAATTCCTGTATATATTTGTTCAGGTGATTGATTTGTATACCCCATTTGTTTAGCTTCTTTAACAGCTTCTTGATAAGCTAAAGCAATTTCATGAATTTCTTCATCTGTAGCTTTATTTTCAAAAAGTCTTTTTCTTAAAATATGATAAAGATCGTCAGAGGTAGTTCCCACAGGCTCAATATTAATTGATTGACGACCGATCTCGTTTTCTAAATTCTTAAACGATTTTTGAATTAAGTTTGAACCCGCTTCATACGTAGCTTGTAAATCTGAGATTACAAGGCAAACATTATGTAACTCAGCTTTACCAATTGCATTAAATAAATTTGAAAGTGCATTAGTAGTAACATCAGCAAGTGTTCCTGTACCAACTTGAATTGTTCGAGCATATTCTAAATACGGTGGTAACTCGTCGAGTAATATTAATGTTGGTTCACCTTTTAATAAGTTAATCCAAGCAGATTGACCTGGGGCTCTTAAAGGTGAATAGTAATCTTTAAATAATTCTTCTTTGCCTAATTGACGAGCAATTTCTCCCCAAATCCCATATGAAATATCACTTTCTCGCCCTGTGTAAGCTACAACTTTAATTTCTTGATCAAAATTAAACGAACTATTCAAATATTGTTTTCTAATTTCAGGATTTTGAGCTAAAAGTCCAAGTGCTACCATGTTGTGGGTTTTACCACCACCCATTGATTGTGTTAACTTTACAATACCACTCGTACCTTTTCCATCGAATCTTTTAAAAGCCGTATCAAACAATAATTGCATGCCTTCAGTAACGTATGTTTCGTTAAAAAATGCTTCAGCATCTACTGAATCATCTATTAGATTAGCTAAATCTAAAGTATCGTCTCTTTTGGTTTCATCAAAAACACTCGCTCTTGGCTTACATGCTTCAAATAAAGTTTTCATTCAAGTTCCTCCTACAATTACATATCAAATTTTTATTACATTAATATATAAAACTTTATTGATACTAAACTTTAGAAATGAATGTTGTTCTCCTTTCCCTCTCGTTGTCGAATTTTTACTCTTCATAACACTTTATAGACATTGAGTTTAGAACAAACATTTTCTACTATATATTGTCTTATATTATATCCTTTCAAACAATACTATTCTTCTTCGAAATATCCAAAATTTTACTAACAATCGATAACCTTCTTTTGCCACATTGCTGTAAAACAACTTTTGTATAATCATTACCCTTCAATAGTTTATCATTATTGTTTTCGTAAATTACTTTAATATTTCCCATTAGTTCATCTTCATTGATTTCATTTTCCCAATAGCTATCAATTAATTGATTTAAAGCAATCGCTAATTCCCTTTGAGTTCGATAAAAACGCTTCAGTTCCAAGAGCTCACCTCATTGTTAAAATCATTATTCAATTTTAATTAATTCGTTATTTTTTTCTTACTCTATTCTTATTCTAACCTTGTTTGATAACGGTTTCAATTAACTATTAAAGTTTTCTCCAAACAAAAAGAGGTGTGCTCTCGTTAGCATCACCTCTTGCATACAGAATTCACTTCAATAGTTTCTTACTGATATTTTCAATATACTTTTCAAAGCTTTCTTCTAAATCACGGATTTTCGGTTTAATTGGTACATCTAATTTATCTAATTCTTGCAGGGCTCGATATATTTCAAATAACACCCATATCCCTTCTTCAATTAAATCAGCGTTTTTCAGTGAGCTCACTAAATTTTTTTCAAATATCATAAGTCGGTTATATATCACATAATACGCATCAAAATCATCTTCTATCTTCTCCATACTTAATACCATATCGATTGACATTTCTGACAGAATATTTGGCAAGCTACTAAATGACCCATCAAATTGAAGTTTCTTTAAATGATCATACGCGAAAAGTCGAATTGCATTTTCCACCTGCTTAACTGCTAAATAGATATTCACTGGAACACCATAAGTTTTTAGACCAAATGTGTTTTCAAAGTTTAATTTACTCATAAAATAATTACTCCTTTCATAAGCTAAATTCTTTGTTTAATGCAAGGCCAATGCATCTACTTATATGTTATTTACAAGTCAAATACTTTTCAATACAACAAGTGCTTTACCATGTTTGAGCATCTCATTAATGTGCACTAAACCGTTCTCCTAAGCTTTCCATCCGTATGCGGTAGCTATCTTCCGTTTCAAAATCGCGTTCTTCAAAAAGTAAGAGATGGTGACTTATCATCTCTTCTCGACTATCAGGCGGATTCAATAGTTCTATTGGCTTTCCTCCGTAGAAATATGGCGAAAAGGTTTTAATCATGTTGCGGAAAATTTCCGTGATTTTTTCAAATGTTTGTTCATGCGTATCCTCTGGCGTGAAGTAGACGCCGATGCGACGTTTATTACAAATTAATTCTGGATGTATCTTTTTTTGAAGCAAACTCTTTTGTTCCTTAAAAGCGTCATATTCTCCCGTAAGACACTTATCGAAATACAATTCTATATATGCTTTTCCACGGCGGTCGATGGCACTGCATCGATATACAACACCATACTTACCTGCCCCAATATTCAATATTTTGTCGTACTGGTTTGCTTTCTTGTCATAATGAAAGTTCAAAAATTGAGGTATCTTCTTTCTTAAATGCAAAAGTAATCCATGCTTTATATCTTGGTCTAATTCGTAAATTAATGGCGGTGGATCAACAATTAAATGTCCGCAATGGCTCGGTGGAATTCGTTCACTTTGTAACACTATTGATAACCGTGCCTCTACTTCATCTAATAGATGCAGATTTTCATATATCTCTAATTTATACATGTCATTGAGCTGTTGTAATATTGGAATCACTTCACTATTGAGTGTGATTGCATAAAAGTCTACATAAGAAGATTGATTACCCTTGAGCCAATGCTGTAATTCATTTATCATCTCTTTATCAAATTCACGCGCCACCCAAACAATGACACCCTCTTGAGTTGAAGTAATCATCTTCTTCACGCGATTCAAGTAAGCTTTATTTGCTGGCTTTACTTGCAGTTCAAATAATACTGGAATTCGTCTTTTCTTATCAACAGCTTTTACATCAACATGATACGCTCCGTGCTTCTGCTCTAATGCCATATGATGTACTTCAAAACCCAATACTTCGCTAATAATCTTAGGGCGTTCTTTTAAATATATGCCCAATATTGCTTCTTTCATAGAACCGTTCCTACTCATGTACTTCGCCTCCATTACATCACTAATTTCATTTTTGGTAAATAATAATTGCACAAAAAAAGCACTCACCTCAGATACAGGTAAGTGCTAATCGTATTCAAATTTTAAATTGCATCGCTTAAACATATAAATCACCTCACGATTAATTTGAGAAAATTATAAAAAACGATTTGGCTATAGTCAAACAAAAAGAAACATACGTTCCTCATTACATAAAAGTTAGTTAACTGTTGTGTAATATTTATATAACATTTGCATCAGTGCTAAACAGCTATTGCAAAACTATATAACAATTACCTAATGATTATGTAGCACGGCAACAGTATGCCTGTCACCGTAGAGCTTTTATTGTAGCTCTTTTAGTTCGCTGATCAATTCGGCAATTTGTTGAAGGTCGTTTATAACACCTGTTCCTTCAAATTTTACAAGCAATACCGTTTCAATGATTTCGACCAACAACTCTTTTTGTGATGCTGTTAGAATTTCATCATTGTGCTCAATCTGTGTGCTGAAAAGAAGTTCGCTAATACTCATAGGCTTATCAGACATATTTAAATCTGAACCTACTAACGAAGCAGGATCTACTTTCAAGACTTTAGCAAGTTTTAAAATCTTAGTGAAACCTGGACTCTTACGCTCACCTTTTTCAAGTCGATTCAAGTACGAAATCGATATGCCACTCAAGTCACTCAAATCAGCTAATGTCAACCCTCTTTTCTTGCGCAATGATTTCAGCATCTTACCGAATTCATCCGAAATCAACATTTCATCTTTTTCCATTATAAATCCTCTCCTTCATGCATTATTCCACAAATGGAATGCCATTTCTCTGATCAGATGATCTTTATTATGATAGATTTGAAGAAGAGGATTATAACTATTTTAATAGATTTTTTAATTGGATTTTATTTGAAGTTTAAATGGTCTGAGGTTGTTTAGCGATGATAGTCAACCAGTTATCGTCACCGTAGTTAAATTGAAGTTCTTTATAGCTGAATAATTTTAGGGCTTCCTCTAAATACGTGTGCACATCTTTTCTACCATATTGCTTGTTGCAATCTGTCAGGTTCATTGTTAAGCACCCTGGAGCAATCTCTTCGTATTCAAGGACATCGTTTCCTATAAGTGTATCTAAGACTGCTACTAAATCTACTGTTTCAAAACTTTCAGGTTCAGTAGCGAATATTGTCCACCAATGCCCGTTCTCTCCAAAGAATTGAATGTCTTTATAGCCCTGAAGCTCTAATGCATCACTAAGGAACTCATACACACGTTTTCCATTAAATTTTTTGTTGCAATTAAATGAATTGACCGAGATAGAATTAGGATAATACATACCATACTCATAAACGGTGTTTCCTAATAAAGTTAATACCGTAGTAGCTAAATTTGACAATTCTACATCGTTGTATTGTGGATCTTGCGCTTCTATAAACAACCAGTGCCCATCTCCAAATGTGAATCGAATATCTTCAAAGCCTTGTTGTGATAATCTTTCTTCTAAATAGACTTCCACCTCTTTACCTTGAATTTTCATATTACAATCGATTAAATTTACGGCAATCATATCTTGCTCTACTTGTTCGTATTCGACTACATCATCTTGTAATAAAGTTAATACCGCTGTTGTCAGTTTAGTTTTTTTAGCGAACATATCTCGTCCATCTTTAGCAAGCACTGTAATCCAATTGCCATCACAAGCATTAAAGTGAACTTTTTCAAATCCATGGAATTCTAATGCTTCTCTTAGATATTCAAAAAGATCCTTCTCATTAATTTTTTGGTTTACATCTACTAAGTTTACAGTGATTGAGTTTGGCTGATACTCTTCAAATTCAAGCACTTGTGAGCCTAATAAAACCAGCACTGTTGTCATTAATCTGGATTGTTCAGCAAAGGAATCCTGAGGGTCTTTTGCGTAGACAGTCATCCAGTTGCGATCCCCGCAATTAAAATGAATATCTTCAAAACCGTGGAATGTTAATGCTTCTACAAGGAAAGCAAAAATACTTTTCCCTTCGTATTTTTTATTTATATTCACTAAATTCATCGTAATCGAATCGGGTTGGAATCTCTCGTGTTCGATTACATTCTCTCCTAAAAGCGTTAATACAGTAGTTATTAATCGTGTTCGTTCTTCTACATCATTACGAGGTTGAATAGCGCTTACAATTAATACTTTGTCATCATCGTCATCAAATTCAAATTCAATCTCTTCATATCCGTGCATTAACAATCCTTCTCTAAGATAAATGCACACATCTTTCCCATTAATTTCTTGATCAATATCTTCCAATTTAACAAGAACCTCATTTGGTCGGTAGTCCTCGCAAGAAATTGCATTTTCTTGTAGTAAAGTAGATACAATAGATAATAATTCAGTTTGGTACATGCGTAACCAGTCCTTTCTTTAAATTTTTTAATAAATTATAAGCATCAATTACAAAAATACTACTAAAATTTGTCCTTACATGGTCGAACACCCCCTTTCAATGAAATTGATTATGCTGAATAAAGCTCTGGCTCCTCTAATTTCAGTAACTCAGTATCTATCGCTTTTCTGAAATAGAGCTTTTTATGATTGAAATACGCTTGCAGGAAGCTATTTCTTTCCCATACATCATCGATATACGCCTTTTTCTTCTTTCCGCCTAATTCCATATCATAGACTTTCTGCGCTATACCACGAATATCAATTTGCTCACGCTCTTTAAACTCGATATATGGTGGCGCTGTTCGATTTATTTCAAAATGACTTACTATATCTTTTACATCATCAATTAAATTAATTGTCGGAGAATCATTTGAGCTATAAAAGCCAAACGATGCCAGGAATGAAATAACCGAAAGATCTTCTGCATCTGCAAAGATTTTCGCTAACTTTTTTGCACCTTTTGCATCTGGAATACTGTAATAAGCGGTCAACTTATCCATAAGCTTTTCGAACGACGTTTTATTATTTTCATAAACTAATACCTCACAGCTTTTATTAAAAGTAGAGCCATCCTCATTGGTTTTCTCCAATGAAAATGAGTAAAAGCCTAATGGTACAGTTTTGATGAACTCTATTTTTTCTAATTCTGTTGTGTCAATTGTATCGTCTGCGATTTTTGCAAATTGTTCAATTTGCTTTAATGGCAATAACCTTCGGAAGCTGGCAGGATTATTCTCACAATCTTGCCAAACACCTTGTCCAACATATAGCTTCTCTGGCGTAATCCAAGCAATTTTATTTTGCCAATCATCTACAAAGCTTACGATATAAGCATTTTTCGTTCCGCCAGCTTGCTCACCTCGTAATGCACGCCCTACCATTTGTGTCATTAAAATTTCAGAAGTTGTTGGTCGTGTCAAAAATACGGTTTGCGTATCTGGTATATCCGTTCCTTCTGTTAAAATGTTCACATTGATCAGAACATCCAACGCATTTTCCTTAAAGCGTTTAATTTTTTCCTTATTGGAATCGGATATAATGCCTTTACCAAATAGATCTGTGCCATTTGAAATGACATATTCTGAACGTATACCACGCTCATGAAACAGCGTATTTAATACGACTGCATGTGTCTGACTAACTGCGAAAATAAGCGTTTTACCATATTCATCTTTGTTGTCGATATACTCTTGAACAATACGATTATTCCGAACTTTATTTTTGGAAATAAAATTCGCAATATCAGGTGGAATAGTATCATTTTTCTCAATTAGTTGCGCTTCTTCCTCTGAAACATCTTCTGCAACATTAATATACGTCTGCAATGTTTTTAAAATAGGTTGAGCGAGGATCCCTCTACTAATTAATGTTCGTAAAGACACTTGGTACACAATATCGTTTTTGAATACCTTTTTTAGTAGTCCTTTTTCGTATTGTGCAGTTCGAAATGGTGTAGCCGTTAAGCCAATTACTTGAAATTTCTTTGCATTTTTATCGATGCTTTCCATTATTTTGCGATACGTTTTTGCAGTAGCGCGGTGTGCTTCATCAATAATAAGAAAGACTTCTTTATGATATTTCAACCACTTCTCTTCTAAATGATGCAAGCCTCGATACAAACTGTCCTTACTGGCAATAATAAAGTCATCATTACGCTCAATCGTTGATGCGCTTCCATGTTCGCCCGAAATAATACGGCAGTTAAAATGCTTTCGCTTATCGATTAATGCTGTAATAGCATTTTTCTCAACTGATTCAAAAGCTTGCTCAATCAATTCGCGACGATGTGCAATCCAAATTACTTTCTTATGCTGATTAATGAAATTTTTTAATACCCAGCGAACTGCCGTTTCTGTCTTTCCACCGCCAGTCGGTAAAACTATGAGTCCCGCAAATCGGTTGTTTTCCTTATCTATAATTGATTGATCTAATGCCATCATTGCTTCTCTTTGATGCAAATAAAGTTCCTTATCTCTTTTAACATCCTTCACTTTAAGCACCACTAAATTTTTCTTTTTTAATGCTGATTTCATATTACATCCACTCCTTGTATTACTTAATAAACTGATGAAAACACAAAAAAGACTGGTTAATTACATACATGCAATATCAAAAAAAATAACCATCATAGATTCATAAAAGGACACAAGAATCCCATTTATAAAACCACTCAAGTATTCATTTGAAATAAACATGTATATAAAAACCAGTCTAACTATCTATATAAGTATACAAAGCCATTTAAAAATAGAAAAAATAATATATACAAAAAACTATTTACAAAATACAAGTATAAATTAAAACACTCTTTGCCTATTGTCAACACATTTTCTCGGAAATTTTTAATAATATACAAATTTATCCATTAAAATTAAAACAAACATCAAAAATATATCATTATTTCATAACATCCACAATAAAATTATTATCTCTTAAAGCATTCGGTAACAACACGACTTTAACTCCTTCTAAATATGTTAAGTATTTTGCACATACAATTTCATAAGTACGTGGCTCCGTTACGAAGAAGTATTTAAATTGCGCATCATTACGTTGCAATTTTTCAAAGTCATTTAGAAAACTACTCTTTTGCTGTGAACCAAAATCATTTTCCAAATATGGATATGTTGTCTTTAATTCTCCAATTACTCTTTTGCCATCAGCAGTCAATTCATCTATATCCAAACCTGGTTTTAGAGCCATCTTTAAATCGGACAAACCATGTCTACTCTGCAAAAATTCCTTTATTAACAAACAGCCTAAGAAACTCATATCATTATCTATATTGCCGAGTATTCTTCGAAGTCCTTTTAAAAGTTCAAATTGCTCGATTACTTCTAACTTTGAAAAGCCGTCAACATCTGCATTATTTAAATAAGCCTGTGCTTCTATCAATTTGTTCGAGATTTTTTCAATGTATCCCGCTTCCGTGTAATCAACTACATTAGCTTGGTTGCCATGTTCTACTTTAAATAACACCTTATTTTCAGCCACATCTGCTTTAATGAATATTACATAATTGCCGAAATCAACTTCTTTAATTTTATAGCCAGCATGTAACCATGTAACTGCATGTTTTTGTGAGCGCTCAGTATTGCCCCACCACACTTTGTACTTATATGCTGAGGCTGGTAAAGATTCCTTTAAAATCGATTCTATCTCACTAAATGTAAGCTTTATTTCATTCGCTGTTACATTCATTAAATATTGTTGTAACGGTATATATCTTCCCTCTTTTAAACGGTTCATTTTGTCCTCACTGCACTCTTGAAAAATTTATCCTTTTATTGTAAATTATATTTTACCAAAATCCATTAATAATAATTAAGTATCTTGGAGGTAGCTGAATGGCAGTATTTTCTTCTATGACTGAGCTAATTAATTATTACAACGAAAAACAAACTATTCCTTCGCGTATCGCTGTAACTATCAATGGTTCAGTCCACAAATTCAAAAGGACTTCTACTCATAACAAAGATAAAATCTCAAAAGATATGATAGACAACTATACATTTGTCGAAGACGAAAACTGCGGTTTATCAATTGAACTTCATGTGCATTTTTACCGCTTTTATGAAGCAAAACAAATTGTAGAATCCTATATGGTGTTTTTCCATGATGAAGACGTCCTATATTTGCACCCGATCTACTTTTATAATCGCTTTTTGACGGACGTTGATTTCGCTCCATACATAAACGCAACATCCGACTCCTTAGAGAAATGGACTGGATTAAAATGGGTGAATATTAACAATGCACCTACTGCCTTTGCAGATATTAGAGATGAAGCATATAGCAAAATCAAAGCAGATACATTTTACTTAGTTCCACCATTAGTTGACCCAGCTATAGAGTCAGAATTAGACCAATCTCTTTTGAACCTCTTTAATGAGAATTATAAAAAGCATTGGCTAATAGATGAACATGGACAAAGCTCTTATTTCAATATGCCCTTTGAAGTGCCTGAGTTTTGGTGAAATTTTAAGCGAATATTCAATATTGTACAAAAAGAATAAAGCTGGGCATAATACGCCCAGCTTTTGTTGTATTTGTCGCAAATAATATGCACTGAGGACGTAGCAAACCCTTTCAATATTACAACTGCTTAGTTTATTTTAATGATGCTCCTACTATATAAAAACATTCAATTAAGACCACTTAAACTGACGCATTTAATATTTATCTATTGAGTCTTTATACTAACTAAATCAACTTAAACAAGTGAATATCTTTTTTCTCTTCGAATGAAGGCATCATTTCCTCCTTCTAAAATACTACACACTTCACTCTTGATTTGTTCATTTTCTAATGCACCTGATATATATGTTATTTTAGGTTTATTGTCCAAATCATTATTGTCTTCAAATTTCGCAATAATTACTTGTTCACTATCAGTATTTACAACTAAGTTTGGATTATGTGTAGCTATAATAATTTGTCTTTTCTTTTTAATTTCTCTGAAGTCCTCCACTAAATCTTCAAAAACGGACTTATTATCTAAGTTATCTTCTGGTTGGTCAATTAGTAATGGTTTTGTACTATTATCTAATCGTAAAAATACTTTCATCAGCACTAAACCTTTTTGTCCTGGTGATAATTTCTCTAATGGTTTGCCTTTAAACTCAATAAAATAATTCACGTCAAAATAATCATCGAAAATCCAGTTATAAAAATCCTTAATTGTAAAACTACTTTTCATTAAATTATCTTTTGTACGTTTTTCTCCAAAAACATATTTAACAAAGGAATCGCTTTCAACAACATCTATAAAGCTTGTCAAAGAATCTAAATTATCATCAAGATCAATATTATCTATTTGCTCTACTTTTGAAAAAATAATATCTTGTAGTGCCTCTAATATTTTTTCTTGAGAATTTCCAACTCTATGGTTAATAATCGCGTTTTCTTTATCCAAAAATTTATTTTTATTGAATTCTATTTTTACTTTAAATGTTATATTATTATTTGACTCTAATTCAGATTTTAACCTCATATATTTTTCTTTTTGATTAATTTTAATCATAATTATTTCTTTATAATGATTTTTTCTTTGCTTTTTTAATTCCAAGATTTGCTCTTTTATTTTTTCAAAAGACGCCAATTGATTCATAAAACTATCTATTTCTGTCTTTAATCTTTCTTTTGTTTGAATCCAACTAACGGTATTTTGTTGTTCTTTTTCAAAATTTTCACTTTTCTCAGCTAATGGTGTTATCTGATTATTAATCTGAGTTATATACTCATTAATATTTTTATTGGATTCTGATAAATTATCAATTGTACGTTTTAACAACTCTAAATTTTCTACAACAATGTTCAATTTAAATTGATCACCATTATAGTTTAATTGTGACCCATTAACTTCAATAAGTTTTGAAGTAAGTCTATTACTAAAAGATTCTTTGAATACCTCAATCTCTTTATCAATCCAAGTAATTATTTCTTGAATTTTATTACTTGCGGTTGTATTTTTTTGAATCTCTGCTATTTGAAGCTGTTTTTGTGTAATTAACTGTTTGTATAGTTCGACATCCTCTGCAGAGAGGTTTGTTTTTATTTCTGGTTCATTTTTTTCATGCAGAGCTAATTCTATTTTTTTATTCTCTAAGGCTTTTGAAATTTCTACGAAGCTATCCGTTTTCTTTTCCAATTCAGCTATCTCATAATTTAACTTAGCAATAATCTCTACTTCTTGTTTAATTTTATTTGCAAAGTTATCTAATTCAGGAGATTTAGAATGGATAATTGATTTAATGAAATCCTGGAATTTATCTTTTTCGTCTACATAACCTTCCAATTCTTTCAATGATAAATATCTTACTTTAGCATTAACATTAGATTCATTTCTTACATATCCATCTAATAAATATGTATTAGTTTCTGAACCTCCTACATAATTCATCAAAACCTTAGAATTAAGTAATTCTTTTTTAGCTCGACTAATAAATGAATAATAAATAGACTTATCAGGTTCATATATCCCTTCTTCATTTGCAATTGCAAGTAAATCAAGAAGTGCTGTTTTTCCCGCACCTTTTTCACCAATAATAGAAATCAATCCCCTATTTAATGGAATTGGTTGCGTATCAAACCAATTATTAGTGCTCTCAATTTGGATAGAATCTAACACAACAGATTTTTGTTCATCATAATAAGGATTATTTGCTTGAATTTTAATACGCTCTTTAGGCTCGAATAAAATTTGTTTTAACCCTTCAAATGTTTTCTCTGCTTTAATCCATGTAAAGCACTTATAATTTTCTGGCTTTAAATCATTTAAATTATGAATATCCGCAGAATGGATTAAAACATTACCACCGAAATCATCTAAGATAGCTTCTTTTCTACTAACGTCTACTTCAGGTGATGCTGTAAATAATCCATCAGCTACCTCAAAAAGCATTTCTTTGTATGGCTTTACTTGCAAACCTTTATCTAAGTTATTCCATTCTTTATAACCAATTAGTATGAACGCTTTCCTTCTCCAAACTTCATTATCTATTAGCTTTAACACTTCATCTGTATCTGGAACAAATTGTGAAAACCCTTCTTGTAAAGACCCTCCTATATCAGTAAATGCTTGTTTACTTAATGACTTAGTTGGGTGGAACTTAGACACTTTAATTTGTTGAATAAATTCTTCTTTTATTCTTCTAATCTCATTTTTCCAATCAGCGTCATTTATATTAAATAAAATATGAAAATTTATTTTTTGAAGCTTAGTTTCTGTTGCACTTGAAAAGGTATCTATTCGAAATTCAAGAAGCGGAAATATTTTTTTGATGTTCTGTAATCTATTTTTCTCCATCTTATATTCCATTACTTTCTCAAAACCATCGATAAAATAATAATCATTTATTCCAATTACATCGACATCTCTTGGCAAACCTTCCAAATGAGTTATGAAGCTTTCCCAAACTTCTTCATTCTGGCCACCATATGAGTTATGTATAGAAAATGGTGTATGAATATGTAAATCCCAACGACTCCATTCAGAACCTTTATTTAACATAAACAACGCTCCTTTAGTATATTATTTATTTACATATACTATATTTACATAAATGTAAAAAATATCAAGTTTATTAGAGCGAATAAATAATTTAAGCTTACTAATACAACTATTTTTCATTAAATCGAGAAATCTATTTACTTATTTAAGCTAATTTCACCTATAAGGCATACTATAAATTAAATAATGGGAACAGGATTCTATTTTCCTGGGGGTGACCTGAGCACTCACTTCGAATTTTTTAAAACTTTCTTGTTGACAACAAACAAAATATTTTGTAAATTATAATCAAAAATTGAATATAGGCAATTTAACATATAAATTTTTGTTTAATAGTTTTTAACTGGTTTATTTAAAAGTACATGTTTTTATTTAGAATGCTTTTTTAGCAAGTAATGGGTGTAGTGCACCCATTTATAGGCTAATTGCGCACTCTAAGTATAAATGTATCTTTAAATAAGCCAGTTTTTTATTTTGTCCGCCCTCCTCCTGCCAATTAAACCACCTACATATTACGAAAGGAGGAACACCTTATGTAGTTACATTTGTAACCTTATCATTTTAATAAATACTTTGATTAGGAGGTCAATATAAATGGAGCTAAATGCATTAGAAATTCAATCCTCCACACAAGCGATTGTTTTAAATACACTCGCTGAATTACTGGAGGAAATTGTTAGCAACAATAAAAACGAACCAAAGGAGTGGATGTCCATTGAAGAGGCATGTAAATATTTAAATATTTCATACAACACGTTCAACAAGTTCCGCATCATGGGACTAAAAGTTGCTGAAGTTGATCGTGTAAAACGCGTAGCCAAAAGTGAAATTGATCGCTTCCTTCGTGAAAATTCATTTTAAACCATTTTCACTTTCGAAATAATTTTACAATCCCTTTTTACAACTTCTTATAACCTACTATGTTATTTATCCAAAAATTCTATATTGCAGGAGGAATATTGAAGATGAACAATCTCACTAATTCAGTAATTAAAGCGTATGTGAAAAAAGACGGTGAAATTTATTTTATGTTTAAAGTCTTCATCGGTATAAATCCATTAACAGGTAAACACCAATATACAACAAGACGAGGATATAAAACTTTCAATGACGCTGAAATGGCTTACAAACAAATTCTACTTGAAATTCAATTAAATAAGTAAGCTATCCTCGATTAGCATATCCACATTCATCAACTTCTAAAAAACCCGAAAAAATCCAACATCATTTCAAAACTTACGGTGGCAAATTACGCTATTTTTTAGACAACTCGAACCCGTAATTTTATAATATAAGTGTTACTAAAATTTGAGTAACGCTGGTTATATTCCCTTTGTAATTTGTCCCCGTAATTATAGGAGGAATACTAACTATGCCAAAGAAATCAAACTCTGCGATTAAAGCTTATAAGAAAAAAGATGGTAAAACATATTATATGTTCAAAGTATATCTCGGCTCAGATTCTATGACTGGCAAACCACAATATACAACGCGTCGAGGTTTTAGATCCGTAAAAGAAGCAGAAATTGCGCTGGCACGTATCCAACTTGAAATTGCGAACGGGAAGTATCAAAAGCGAACTTACGAAACTTATCGAGAACTGTATGAAGCATGGTTTAAATCATATAAAAGTACAGTAGAAGAAAGTACGCTAAATAAAACAACTAAATACTTCGAGCATCATATTCTCCCTGCAATTGGCGACTATCGTATTGAACAGCTAAATGTGGATATTTGCCAGAGATTTGTTAATAAACTTCATGAGAAGTTAGTAAAAGCGCGCACTGTTAAAGCATACGCTTCAAAGGTATTAGATTACGCTGTCATTAGAAACCTTATTAACACTAATCCATTTAAATTAGTCGAAATGCCGAAGAAACGCGCACCTAAAAAAAGCGTTAATCGCGTTGAGCGGAACTTTTATACGAAAGAAGAATTAAACAAACTCCTTTCTTTAATGAAAGAAGAAACTAATCGAAAGGCATACGTTGCAATTCATGTTTTAGCTTTCACTGGGATGCGTAAAGGTGAATTATTAGCGCTCACTTGGGAGGATATTGATTTCGAGAAAAAGGAAATGACAATCAATAAAGCGATTGCGCGCGGATTAGAAAATACTATGTATGAGAAATCAACGAAGACTGGTGTTAGTCGAACTATCAGCTTAGACAATGAAACAATTAATCTTCTACAAGAATGGCAAATTGACCTTAAAAACTCTTTAGGTAGACGATTTAAAAAGAAAAAGCAGTTAGTTTTACCGAACGAGGACAATAGCTATTTGCAACCGACTAAAACACGGAAATGGCTCAATTATGTCATCGAGAAGTATAAACTTCCGCCACTTACAACGCATGGATTACGCCACACACATACGTCAATGCTAATAGAGGCGGGCGCTAACATGAAACAGGTCCAAATGCGCCTTGGTCATTCCGACATCAAAACTACTATGGATATATACACGCATTTAACTGCGCATGCCGAAAAAGAAACAGTCAATTTGTTCGCAGACTTCTTAAAATCGTGACCATAAATTGACCATAAAATTGACCATATAAAGTTGAAATTCAATGAAATTAGATGAAAGTAAATGGATCTCTAAAAAAGCAAAAAACCCTTGAATATCAAGGGTTTTGAGATTCATTGAAATCAGGTGAAATTCAATGAAATCCATATTATGGAGACGGCGGGAGTCGAACCCGCGTCCAAAAACTCCATTAAATACAAAGAGAATAAATCAACGTTTTTTATAGTACTGAATTCCCCCACGCTCCTCAATCTCAACCATTCCCTGATCAACCAAATAATCAAACTGCCCTAACGTCTCACTCAGTGTCAGGCCTAATTGTTGCTGATAGATCCGTTCAAATAATTGGGTCGTCATTTCAAAGTTTGTTTGCGGCTTATCAAGCAGTCCGTATACTTTGAAAGCGCGCTGTCTTTGTTTTTCCAAACGCTCATCGATGAGGGGTTCGATTTGTGTCAATTCCCCGCCGTGTCCTGAGTACACTTTTGAAATCCCTAAGTTTTTCAGGCGTTTTAGTGATTCATTGTACTGCAGAAGTGATTTAGGACGTTCCATCGATAAATCAATTGGTGGCTCGACTAATGGATTGGAAGATGTGCGTTCCAGTAGTAAATCTCCGCCGATACATTCTCTCGTCTGCTCATCAACGAAAATTAAATGGCTTTGTGCATGGCCGGGTGTTTCGTATACTTTCATACCTGGGTGGCCTGGCACTTCATCCCCTTCTTTTAAATAACCTGTTAGCGGAATCGTACCGAACAGCTCGATTTCCCCTTTTACGTGTAAAATACGGTTCACATATTTTTCAGGTACACCTTGCTCTTTTAATAGCTTTTTAAAAAACTGCTCATGATACTGTAGAAATGATGGTTCCTTTTTCATCCAGTAATCGACATATTCATGACCTAACACTTCCGCGCCAGGAAATGCATCAATCCATCCTGCATGGTCCGGGTGATGATGAGTTAATACGACCTGTTCCACATCTTTCAAATCATAACCTGCACTGCGTAGACCCCATTTGATCGCCTCATATGCTTCTTCTGTTTTTGGTCCTGCATCGAATAAAGTGAGGGCATCTCCTTTTACTAGAAAAGCATTTACATCCCCTACTGCATATGGTGTTGGTATAACAATTTTATGTACTTCCATGTTTTAATCCCCTTTGGCTTGCTCGTTCTGAATGACTATTCATTTATTTTAACTCTTTTTTTCTTATTCGTCACGTTAAAGGTTGACAGTTTTTCAATACACCACTATAATTTTTGATAATTCGAAATTTACAGGCAATGAGAAAGCTAAGTACATTATTTTAAGGTTTTAGAGAGTGCCGTCTTTGCTGAAATCGGCATAACCCGCTGAAATAATCGAACCTCCTTTTGAGCCGTTATGACAACATAACCGTACCCTTTGCGATAAAAAGGCTGAAGCTGCACACATTATGTGTGAATAAAGGTGGTACCGCGGAAATCAATGCATTTTCGTCCTTACTGATTGTAGGGATGAAGATGCTTTTTTTATGTTCATAAAAAAATCTTAACGTTTACAGGAATCGCATTTAAAAATCGGAGGGATACAATATGCAAAAGATTATATTTATCGGTGCTGGTTCCATGGCAGAAGCGCTCATTCATGGATGGATCAAAAAGAGTGTCGTTAACCCAAAGGCTCTGTTCATATCCAATCGATCCAATAAAGAACGCTTACAGGAGCTTGTTGAAGCCTATAATGTCAACCTAATGGAGGATATTTCGCAGCTGCACGATGCTGATCTCGTTATTTTAGCGATGAAGCCAAAAGATGCCCGCGCTGCAATGGAGGTAATTGCACCACATTTAGGTGCTGATACCGCGATTTTATCCGTACTGGCTGGCGTAAGCATTGAGACGATCGAACAATATCTCGGCAGCCGACCAATTGCTCGTGTCATGCCAAACACTTCCGCAACTATTGGAATGTCTGCTTCAGGTATAGCATTCAATAAACACGTCACAACTGTTCAGCATGCACTTTATATTCAAATGCTTGAAGCGGTCGGCATTGTCATTGAAGTTGAGGAAGAAAAGCTTCATGCCGTTACAGCGCTTTCCGGAAGTGGTCCTGCCTATTTATACTATTTGGTTGAAGCATTTGAACAGGCTGGGGCTGAATATGGTTTGTCAAAGGAAATTGTACGGGAACTAATGGTTCAGACGATTGCGGGATCAGCGGAAATGCTGAAATCCGGTAATGTCGAACCGCAAATACTGCGCAAAAAAGTAACGAGTCCAGGTGGAACGACAGAGGCTGGGATTAAAGCACTGGAATCGATGTCCTTTAACGAGACAATTGCAAACTGTGTCAGAAGCGCAGAAAACCGGTCTAGAGAATTGGCGCGCGGGGAGTAAAAAACTTAATTCGAACGTTTGATAAATCACATGCTAAACAAAATCGTATCGGACATGGCAATTAATATAATAGCAAATGAAAATAGTTTGTATGCAAAAGAGCTTGAGGTATTTTTGCACCCAAGCTCTTCTTTATGAACATTTTTAAAAGAATATATTATCGTTGGGCTGCTTGTACTTTACGTAAGTTTGGCACTGTTCCGCCATCTACACGTAAATCGATACCTGTAATGTAAGAAGCTGCATCGCTCAATAAGAATTCAACAGCCGTTGCAATTTCACGTGCTTCCCCTTCCCTTTTTAATGGTGTAATCGCAAGTAATTGTGCCATTTGCTCAGACTGCTTTGCCTCTTGGCGACCCATTGATGTATTGATCGTCCCTGGAGAAAGTGAATTAATACGTGCGCCTTTTTCACCCCAATGCCAAGCCTGATCTTCAGCAATTACTTGTACAGCTAATTTAGAAAACGTATATGCTGCGCCAGAATTCCCTTGAGAGAATTGCTCTAGCGTTTCGACAGTATTTTCACCAAATGGATTGCGGATTACTTCCATATGAGGTCCTTGTGGGGGTACCATATAGCCACTCATAGATGAAATAATAACTGCAGATGTACCTTCAGTTGCTAGCGGATAAAATGCATTTAATACATTAATTGTTCCTGTTAGGTTAACATCTAAAATTTTCTTTGCATCACCCATAGTGGGAGAAATCCCTGCTGTATGTACTAAACCTTTTAATGTACCTAGTTGTTTCGTTTTTGCTGCTAAAGCATCTACATTTTCTTTAGAAGTAATATCAACTGTTTGATAATGAACGTCCGTAATCCCTTTTGAAGCTAACTCCTGTTTTGTTGCTTCTAAACGCTCCTCAGAAATATCTGCAAGTAATACTGTACCGTATTTCCCTACGAGTTCAGCAGTCGCTTTACCCATTCCACCAGAACCACCTGTAATTACATAAACTTGATTTGTCATTTGACATACCTCCTATACTTTTATATTTTAATTGTAACCGCATTCATTTAATATAATTCAGACATTTCAAGTGAAAATGTCCGAGGAGTGTCACATTTGAAATCATTAAAAAACACGTTTCAGGAAGCTTATTTGCAACTCCTTCATCAACATCTCCCTACCCAGGTTTCAGTAAAACAAATTGTTCTAGTTGCTAATACATCACGCTCTTCCTTTTACACCCATTTCGACAATCGAGAGCAGCTCCATTTGTATGTAAAACAGCAGATTCACAGGGAATTTTTCATGCATTATGAAATAAAAAATCCTCATGAATTCAGTAGTACAACTACTCTCAACCTGTGTCAACACATTATTAAATACCGCTCTTATTATCAACATGCATTACAAGATACACTCGATTTTCATCATCTTTCCATTGAACTGAGCAACTATTTAATGCACGTTTATAACGATTTAGATTATGCCATTTTTGCAAGTTTCGGCACAATTGGCTTCTTAAAAAATTGGGTAGAAAATGACTTCCTCATTAGTCCAAGTGAAGCTGCCGAAAAATTAATGAAAATCGGTTTCACAAATTGGGCTTCAAAAGTAAATATTTAATAGATTGATTCACCAGTTTAAGCTAAATATTAAAAACACTCAGTTTAAATAATGACTGAGTGTTTAGAAATATGATTAATAATTTAATTGTTTTCATCCCTTATGGGAACCGTAATCTTTTACAACATTCCATTCTTAATTCGCTTCACAATACTGAATGTCGTATACAAAGAAATCGGACCTAATACTGCGGCAATAATCAGCCACGTATTTAAGCTATCTGTTGCCTTAAGCATATCTAGGTTGGTACGTATGTAGACGACTACTCCAAATAATAAAATATAACTCATTACATTTGGAAAAATAACTAGCAATCGTAATACTTTCGGTGAAATTGTCGGTTGCTGCATCATTCATCCCCCTTTTCTCCATTATAGCGAATTATTTCTGTAAATGACCAGATTTTTCTCAAATAAGTAAAGAGGCGTATAGTAAATACTCTAGCATTTACTATACGCCTCAATATAAATTTGCTTATTCAATTTCCATCAGTTCATTTTTCCGCCACTCATACTGGCTGAAATCATTCGCTAGATAGCTGTTTTCGAAGATCGCTTTAGCTTCTTCTAAAAACGGGATTAAATCATGCTTCAGGAAACGGGCGCTAATATGATTCAACAGCAGATGTTTTGCTTGTGCCTTTTTTGCAATTTTAGCTGCTTCTGTATTCGTCGCATGTCCGTACTGGGCGGCAAGTTCGATTGTCGAATGGTCAAACGTCGCTTCATGTACCATAACATCCGCATTCTGTGCTAACCGGATACTGTTTTCGCAATACTTTGTATCCCCTAAAATCGCCACGGTAAATCCTTGCTGCGGGGGTGACGTCACATCACTGCTTTCAACAATCGTTCCATCCTCTAATTGTACGGAATGACCTGCTTTTAATTTGCCTAATAACGGACCTTTTGGCACCCCGTATGCTAACGCTTTTTTAATCAGTAGCTCGCCTTGCATCGGCTTTTGTTCAATCCGATAGCCGAAGCATGGGACGACATGCTGAAGCGGCAGTGCATGGACGGTAAATTTCTCATCTTCAAATATGATTCCCTCTGTTACTTCAACAAATTCGACTGGATAGGTTAAATGAGTTTTCGATAATTGTAATGTTTGTTCAATCCATTGTTTTAAACCAGCTGGCCCGTAAATTGTTAACAGACCCTCCCCACCTAAAAAGGACCGGGAACTTAAAAAACCGGGTAGTCCAAATATATGGTCACCGTGTAAATGCGTAATAAAAATTTTATCGATTTTCCGCGGTTTTATTGATGTATGCAAAATTTGGTGCTGTGTCGCTTCCCCACAATCAAACAACCAAATTGATCCTCGTTCTTCCAAAAGTTTGAATGCAATGGAACTCGTATTGCGTTCTTTTGACGGCATTCCAGCACCGGTACCCAAAAACTGTATTTGCATGTCTTTTCCTCCTAACACGAGTATAGTTTGCCTCATGTAGAAGCTTTTACTATCGTTGTTTTTATTATAGGTTGCAAATAAATTAATGCAAAGTATAAATTGGCACGGTAATAGATAGAGCTTGCGGAAAAATAGACGGAAGAATTCCGCTTATTTTCGAAATTGCTCAAAAAACACCCGAAATAAGGGGAGAATTTCCGCTTATTACCCTAAAAAGCAATAAAAAAGTGGGGATACACACTACATAAGGGAAATTTTTACCCTTATTTTCATGAAAAAACCAATAATTTTTCAAATAAGGGGAATTCCTCCGGTTATTTATTTATAACCCCCTCTTCCTTCCATGGTCATATGAAGCACCTCGTAACTAAAATTCAACATCTTGAGGTATTTTCAAAAAAAATACATCTTCCTTTCCCAACCAACTGTAGTATACTTCTATTTTGAGAGTAGTGCCTAGGTTACCTGCAAATTGATCTTTAGTGAAAGTTTGGACATAATAATCTTGTTTATCAATTGATCCTTGTTTATGCCAACCTCTATCTGAAAGCGGGAAAAATATTTCCTCATCTATACAGCTAATACCCTTACATATATACCAATCAAAATCATTTTCAGTAGCGATTTTCATAAGCCCGCTCTCAGAATCCTCTTCCTCTAAAATACGAATAACCTCTTTTGCAGTGAGTGAATCAATCGGTGGAGATGGATAATGCCAATAATTACTGAAAAAAATCCAGATTATAATTAATAAACCAATAGCTAAAATAAATGCTTTTCTGTCCTCAATTATTTTTATTTTCTTTTGCAATAGTTCATCCCCCATTCAATATCACGCCAGTATTTTACAATTTTTTAATAACTGTCTGCAGCTACCTCTAGTCATAAGACATGAAGCTCTATAGATTATTATATTTTTTAATTATATGGAATTAAAATACAAATATTGTGAACCTTAAATTATTTTTGACTAGTCTTGTGTTAAACCTATACATAAAATTAGACCCTTCCTGAAATTCAATTCAGAAAGGGTCCTCTTTATTTCCTAAAACGTTTGATCATACCAAGCTTTTGCCTTTTGCACTTCACTCATCGTAAGCTGGTGGCCATTTGATTCCCACGTCAATGTTACATGAGCACCTGCATTTTTTAAGTAACGCTCTAAATCGGTTGCTTCCTGCTGCGGGCAAATTGGGTCATTGATGCCTGCTGCGATAAAGACTGGTGTGCCGTCCTGTTTGGCAACAGTCGTTTCACGGTTTGGCACCATTGGATGATGCAGAATGGCACCTTTTAATGCATTTTCATATTCAAACAACAAGTTTGCTGCGATATTGGCACCGTTCGAATAACCGATTGCAATAATATTGTTGCGATCAAACTCGTAATCTGCAGCTTTTTTGTCGAGAAATTCATAGAGTTCCTTTGTACGGAATGCTAAATCTTCCATATCAAAAACACCTTCTGCTAAACGGCGGAAAAATCGTGGCATCCCCTGTTCCAGCACATTGCCCCGTACACTTAATACAGATGCTTCCGGATCAATGATTTCTGCCAGTGCAAGTAGGCTGTTTTCATCTCCACCTGTACCATGCAGCAGTAACAATACAGGCTTATCAATTTTTCCTTTATTAAAAATATAGTTCATAGTCCATTCTCCTTTCTTATATAGTAGAAACTATTCATACTCTTTTTCAATTGTTTTAGTTGAGCGTACTGTATCAATCGGACGAACAACGCTTTCAATATATTCACGTTTGCTTTCTAAAAACGGTGGTAATGATAGCGATTCCCCAACTGTTTCATACGGCTCATCTCCCATAAATCCTGGTCCGTCAGTAGCCCACTCGAATAAAATGCCAGGTGCTACACGCGCATAAAGCGATTCAAAGAAGAAACGGTCAACATAGCCTGATGTACCGAAACCAAAGCCTTCCAAACGTTTTGTCCATTCATGCAGTACTTCCGTATTTTCTAATCGGAATGCAGCATGGTGAACCGTACCAAAGCCTTGACGTCCCGGTGCTAGCTCTGTATTGTGCTCGACGATGACAGATGCCCCATTGCCACCTTCACCAACTTCAAATAAGTGCAATGAACCATCCTTCTGAACTTCACGCATCACCATTACTTTTTCGAGTACCTCTTTGAAATAATCAAATTGTGAAACCCGGATATGAATCGGTCCTAAGCCTGTTATTGCAAACTCCAATGGAATCGGTCCTTTTTGCCATGGCGTACCTGATGCGATGCCTTCATTTTTTTCATCCGAAATAAGCATGTACTGTTGATCATCGAAATCAACAAATGATAATACTTGTTTGCCAAATAGAGTACTAATACCTTCATGCTTTACGTTTAATCGATCAAAACGTTTAACCCAATAATCCAGTGCTGCATCATTTGGGACACGGAACGCTGTTTTGTAAATTTCATCTGTACCATGTGTGCCTTTTGGGATTCCCGGGAAATCAAAAAATGTCATATCTGTTCCGGCAGAGCCTTTATCATCCGCGAAAAACAGGTGGTATGTTTGAATATCATCCTGATTTACCGTTTTCTTCACAAGACGCATACCTAATGTATACGTAAAGAATTCGTAATTTTTTTCTGCACTGCTTGTAATGGCTGTTACATGGTGTATTCCTTTAATGTGGTTCATGTGTAATTCCTCCGTTTTCTCGAAATCGAGATATCATTTTTTATAATGTATTTGCATGATGTCCGACACGTTTTAAGCAATCGATCAACGTATCTAATTCTTCCTCTGACAGAACATCAAAAATGGAAGCAATCTTTTTCTCGTGTGACGGGAATATCGATTCAATCATTTCTGTACCTTCGTCTGTCAGCGATACAAATGTTACACGACGGTCAGTTGGACATGCGACACGCTTGATAAAGTTTTTCTTTTCAAGTTTATCGACAACATAAGTAATGCTGCTGCTTGCGATTAGTACTTTCTTTCCGATGACTTGGATAGGTTGATCGCCTTTATGATAAAGCAGTTCCATTACAGCAAACTCCGTTAAATTTAAATCACTTTGCTGAATATCCTTCTTCGTTGCTTCATGTACAGCTGTCGTTGCTCGGTGTAATACAGTAAATGCTTTTAGTTGTTTATCAAATTCACTCATAAAGTTTCACTCCTTCTTTATCACGAATTCATTTATCTTTAATTCGAGATAAATATAACATTGATTCCTTACACTGTCAAACGATTGATTTTATTTCACGATCCACTATTACTTAAATAAACCGGATAATAATCTTATCCAGCCAAAAATAGAAGTCCATAATATGATGCTTAAAATTAAGCCGTTCAATAGGCCAATGAAAAATCTGTTCTCCATATTTACCACTCCTTAAAAAGAAGGATTGGCAAATTGTAAATGAATTAATCGCTGTTTCATCTGATGGAAATTTTACTTCGAATAGAATTATATATTGTATAATGAGTAGCCCGCATAGGAACATACGCGCTATAATGGTCTTGTATAATTTTTCCTGACTTGAGCTAAAGCTTGAGTCTTTTTTAATGCACTTATTTCTCTATCAGATTCTCATTTGAAACGAAAGGATGGATATACATGCTGTTCCCATATCGCAATGATCCTAGAAAAACTTTAATCCCTTACCTAAATACACTGGATGAGGAACTTTGGCTTAAAAAATCAGATATCTATCCAAATAACGTAGCTTGGGTTATAGCTCATATTTCAAGTAGCGAAGACTATTGGGTGAATGAAATCGGGCTGAAAAAGAGTTGTATTTTACATCTTGATGATGAAAGCTCCCCTAAAGAAATATTAGATAGCTATATACAAATTAGAAATTACACTGATAACATTTTACATACTTTAGAACAATCGCAACTCCATAAACTAGTGGAAGTTCCTAAGTTTTCTGATGGATGGATACCACCTTCTGTTCCTACTTTAAGCTGGTTGTTTCATCATGTTTACACGCATGAGGCGTACCATGTTGGGCAAATTCCAGTTATCGCTCACATTAATGGTTTTCAAAAGCCGTTATTTTAATTACGTTACAAGGGGAATTTCTCCCCTAGTTATTGCGTAGTTTGTTCGATATGTTTAGTATCTAAATTTTATCTATTAGCTACACACAAAATTTGTCCCTGTTCTTTTGCCCTACCTTTTCCCCTATAAAAGAATAATATAAGAGGGGAAGGAGGAATTTTCATGGACTACTCAGGATATGGCAATTGCTATGGAGGATACAACAGTTATAGCAATAACAATAGTTCAACTTTCGTTCTAATCGTTGTACTTTTCATTCTTCTAGTTATTGTCGGTGCTACTTTCATGCAAACAAGTAGTAACAAAAAGTAGTAAGTGTTAGATATGACAGTCAATAAAAATTAGCTTGTCATCTTTTTAATATTATTTTGGAATTAGGATCACTTCCCCGCCCCCCGAGTGATCCTTTTATAATCCTAACTTCACATACATATTTAGTTCACACCTTACTTACTGCACAATTTAGTTCTTTTACCTACTAATTCTTTATCAAAAGTTCTATATTCTCTCTAGTTACGTTACCTAGCTCTTTTTATTTTCAAATCATATTCTATTAATGTAATGCTAGCCTTACAAAAACAGACAAGAAAAGGGGTGTTACAAATGGGTTGTAATTGTAATGATTGTAGACGTGAATCAAGTTCTGGGAATAATAAAGGTCGTTGTAATGGTTGTATCTGTGACCTATTAAGAGAATTAAGAAAAGGTACAGAAGTTGACGTTTTCTTATCAGGAGGTCAAATATTAGAAGATGTCGTTTTTAAAAGATTTGACCATAATAATTGCTGTGCATTCTTTATTGATACAACAACAGAACGTGGTTCAACTCTTATCGTAGACTGTCAAAAAATTGATGCTATACGAATTGAAGTAGACTAAGTTTCAGTAGGCCACTTTCTTAAAGAAAGTGGCCTTTCTTCTGAATTCGATTTACTCGACACTTTGGTTCAATTATTTAATAATCCAGTTCACCTATTGTGAGGCAATTCTCACCATCAAGGTACCAGCGTATTGTATTCCGTTCGGTTAACTGATACCTTATAAAAAACAAGGCAGTGTTATCAGTCATTTGACTTTTAACACTGCCTTGTTCGTAAGAAGCAAGCAAAAAGTAATCCTACTCCTGCAGTTACTCACATATTAAAACCTGACGCTCGAACTTCCCTTTTTTCAATACAGCTCGGTCTTTAATCGTTAAATTGGCGTGATGAATTTTATCATCCATCGTTTCGATAGTTACGATGACAACGCGTTTTGCGATTCTACGTGCGTTCGTAATAATGCTCTGCTGCAATTCACTCGATATATGTGTAAATAAATTGTACGGCATATCAATAATTGCGACGTCATAACCTTCATCCGCTTCTTCAATTGGCCCGATTTCAACATTCGGTTCATATCCGAAGTGGCGTAAATTAATACGTGAACCCCATACGACACGCTTATTCATATCCCGTCCTTCGATATTAATGCCCATACTCATTGCCTCAACTAAGACAGTACCAATTCCGCAGCATGGATCAATAATTTTCAACCCATCCGGATATGGAGCTGAAATATTCACAATGGCCCGCGCATCACGCGTACTAAGCGCAGTGGAGTACATTTCGGGCTTTTGCATATGCTTCAGCCATACAGACTCTCCAGCAACAAGTTCCCCTAAGTAAAAGGTTCCATCATGAATGCCTAACCCCAGTACAATATCAGGCTCTTCTAAATCCGGCTCTGCTTCTATCGCATAGCTAAGCTGTAGCATATACTCATTTCTAATCGTACGGTTTAAAGTGGGTTCAATCGCATCTCTACTATTATTTAAACAATGAATTTTAAAAGTCCGTTCTCCTAACTGCAGCTGCTTAGCAGTTTCTACAAGTTGTTCAAACGTATTTCCTTCAAATAGTATATCAAGTCTTAATCGCATATAAGGACTTCGACTTGGTTCTACTTTTCTCTGGCTCATTAAAACATTACCTTCCACATGAAAATTAAAAAATGTGCGCATTTCCAGTCGTGAAAGTTCATATTCATCTTTTTGCCAGGCAAAGCTATATAAGTACTTCTTCATCGATTATTTTCCAACAGTTTCATTTAATTGCGCAACAAATTGATAAAGTAATTCACACACTTCTTCGATCGATAATTGTTCATTAAATCCTTCTATACAATCGACAGCAATATTGAGTTCCCAAAGCCCTTCTTGACCAGAAAAGGCTGCACTGCTGCTGCCTAGAGCTGATTTAACATTTTGCTTTAAATAAACCCGGATTGCTTCGCTATGCTTCTTTTGTAATTTTAATCCGAACAAAGCCGTATATAAGTTAAATGCATCATCAAATTCAAGTGCTACTGCATCGATTCGGATGTCATTAAACTGTGCACACTCAACATAAATAAATTCGCCTTGATTTTCCTTCAAATACTGAATAGGCGTCGATGCAAATGCACTACTTTCTGCAGTAATTGTATCTTCTGTTTCTTTACTGCATCGTTCTAATACTTCTAAATTTAATTTCATCATGTTTTAAATCCTTTCAAATATAATTCGCTCGTAAATTTCACCTTGTTTAGTATACATGACAATCGAATAATGCGCATTAGAAAGTATTTAGTCGAAATTTGACGTACTTTGGCGCATCAGCTTTATGATTGATGTAAATTTTCTTTACGGCTCACTTTCAGTAACGAGCTATTTGATTTAATTAATGAAATGATGATAACGAGACAGAACGTAAACAAAATCCCGCCTGTAAACATAAATCCGGGTGTTCCTACTAAATTCAATGCACCTAGTACCGATGATCCAGCAACTACGCCAATAGAGAAAAACGCATAAAAATAACCATATGCTTTTCCGCGAATTTCCTGCGTCGTAGCCTCAATTAGGAGCGCATTTATGGACGGGAATAAAAATGCAAACCCGACTCCGTATAGAGCAAGAATGCCATATAGCAATGTCATTTCGGATGCTAGTCCAATACCGATTTGGGCGATCCCCATTAATAGAACACCGATTAATAATGTGTATTGAGCATTAAGATAATCAAATATTTTGTTCGTCGGCAATATAAAGATCAGGACAGCGACGATACCGAATACACTTAGTAATGTTCCCGCTACTCTGGAGCCGTATCCTAAATCCTGAACATAAATCGGCAACAAGTAAGCGAGTACCCCTTGAGAAAACATGAGGAAGAAGGCCCCACCATATGCCTTTAACAAATTACTGTTCCATTCCAGCGTTTCGGAAGTCTTTTTCTTTTCACGTTTAGGCAACTGTGTTTTACGTAAAAAGAGTAGTAGACCAATCAATAGTACAAGACCATATAATGCAACGAGGCTAAATACATTTGCCACTGAAATTTTACTGGCTAAAATACCACTCGAAGCCGGTCCAACAATAGCCGCGATCCCAACAAATGAGCCCGTAAATGCACTCCCACTGCCTTGTTCATTTGCTGCCCGCATATTAGCAAGCAGTGTAAATGCGGCCGGTGTTATAAATCCGCTGCTGAAACCATGAACACAACGTACAATTAATAGTACCGTCGTATTATCGACAAGCTGGTAGCATAACAGCGATAGGACAGAAACTAGTAACCCAAAGACTAATATGCGAAACGCTCCAATTTTGTCCGTATAGATGCCTGAAAAAATATTCCCGAAAGTATTCATAAACGAGTACAATCCAACGACAATCCCTGCAACAAACGTTGAGGCACCGACAGATAGAGCATACGTACTCATTATCGGTAGCTGGACAAATAGGTCAAAGAATGAGAAGAAAATAATTGCATAGACAAGCCACTGCTTTGGAAATGGCTTTATATGTAATAACGGCTGCATTTTTTTTAGTTTAGAATCGAATACAAAATTGCCAAAAGGTATAAATGCAACAAAAACGGCTAAAAAGGACCAACCGATATTCCACTGAATGCGTAATTGAACAATAGCAATTGCTATTAAATAAAGTATAAATATGCCACCATGAATACTGCCATTTATCGTCACGAACTGCGGTAAATCAGCAAAGTATTTTAATGGCATGGAAATAAATAATAACGTAATGAGCGATAAACCATCAAGTAAGCCCATTATTCGTAAAAAACGTATCGGATGTATTCCCATTATGTCCTCCTGAAGAATGAAATCCCTACTATTATAGCATGGGTATTTCGATGTTACCTAACTAGATGAAAATTATTCTCATATAAATGTCAAATTTTAGACTTTTATAGGATATACAAAGTTCCCATTATTTAAAATAAAATGTAGTTGGACAGGGGGTGATCATTATTAAATGTCTACTTCGTATCCGTTGTTCTCCGTTACGGCGGACGCTTTCCTGGGGCACGGCTCGAGCCCGTAGTCTCTCCCGCGTGCTTGTCCCCTGGGAGTCGCCGCCTTCACTACGAACAACTTTCTCCCCTCATTATCAAGTAAAGGGAACCAGTTAGCATGAACACCCGCTCCTCCACTTACACTCACTTCTTATGTAAATAAATTTTAGTGTAGAAAAATTGAACAATCACGAGTTGATATCAAGAAATTCGAGATTGTTCGTCTATATGTTTTCTTTAATGTGTTACTTCTTTTTTATATATTTTGATTCTTGCTATTCATCAACTTAACGAATTCATCTATATACACCTTTTCTGCATTTGAAGCTCTATCCAATGAATTTATCGCGCGATGTCATAATGGATAAATAGGTTCAAGTGCTGTTAAGTCATTAATTTGCGAAATATCTTCGTCCGTTAATTTTAGGCTATATGATGCAATGTTTTCATGCAACTGTTCTTTCGTTCTTGCCGACAAGACAATTGAATCTACATTTGGTCGATCTCGTAACCATGCTAGAACAACTTGCGGTACTGTCACCTTATGTTTAGAAGCCACATCTTGCAATACATCGATTACATTATAAAATAAATCCGGATTTTTAATATATGTTTCCGGCCAACCATTCTCTTGCCTTGTATCTAGTTCCGCTTTATTATTTCTTGTATATTTACCCGTGAGCAACCCTTCACCTAGTGGAGATCTAATACTATTGGCAATGCCTAATTCTTTACCGGCCGGCAAAATTTCGTACTCTGCCTCACGTGATTCGGGTGTGTAATAAATTTGCTGTGCAATTGGCGGTATCATATTATTTTCTACTGCCCACGTATGTGTCTTCGCTAGCGCCCAGCCACTGTAATTGGATACCCCCCAATGACGTATTTTCCCTTTCTTAATAAGGTCATTCATCATTTCGACAGTTTCGCTTACCGGTACTTGACCATCCCAGGAATGTACATAATACAAATCAAGATAGTCCGTACCAAGTCTTTTTAAGAGTATATCAATAGATGAATCAACGTTAAGTATAGCGCCTGTATCCGTTGGTTTATCTATCAGCTGAAATCCAGTTTTACTACTGATAATCATATCTTGGCGTTTATTTCTTATCGCATTGCCAAAAATAACCTCTGCATCACCCTTCGTATACATATTCGCTGTATCAAAATGGTTGATGCCATGCTCTAGTGCGTAATCCACCATATAGTTTGCCGTTGCCTGATCCATTGCCCCTGCTTCTTCAAGACCATTTGTACTGAACATTACCGTACCCAAAGCATAATTAGAAACATTCAAATCTGATTTGCCAAATAAATTATAATCCATGATCATCCCTCCTATGCATGGGTTTTTCCACGTTCCCCATTAAATAAAACATTATTCTAGTTACAAAATAGCCCCGGTAAAGGTCGACCACCAACCAGTACACCTTAAAAGCTAGCATCCATTGTAGTGAAGGGGCGCAACAAAAAAAGATTAACTAGTATAAAAGTTTGGGTAAGAACTTATAAGTGAGTTGTTGCACAGGGGAGGAATGGAATATTATATTTCCTCTTTGCTGTCAAATACAATCGATGGAAGGAATGTTTCAGATGAGTAAAAAGAAAGAAATTAAAAAATTAAAGGACCATGCATTTGCAGATCTTTACTTAGTTGAAAAAGAATTTCAGCAAGTTGTAAAAAATACATCGAATAATTCAGGTACTTATAAATGGGTGGAGTTATTAAGCGATTACGAATTAAAAGAATTCTACGGTAGGCGCAGAGATCGGAAATATGCAACACTTACAGTTGAGCTATATTCCTTAATTGAACAACTGTTAAAAGACATCTATAAAGTTATTTTTAAAGGTAAATATAAAAATACTTCCGATATTAATATCATTCTTGATTTAGAGGAGAAAATGGGGGATTACTTAACGTTTAAAAATAATACTAAATTATTGGCGAACTTAAGAAGCTGTATCGTGCATGAAGAGTTCTCTTTAAAGTCTGCAAGAAAGAAAATAAATATTAAAAGGAAAAATAAACTATTATTCAAACAATTGCTTAAAGATGTTGAACAATATATAGAAAATATAAAAATAAAATAATGTCCTGCCTCAATCTCTGAGAGAAACGTTCATGTAGAACCGAACCGTTCCCCACAGAGAGGTTGGTTTATTTGCAAAATTTGCAGTGAATTAATAACCTTTTATTAATCTTTATTGTCATGAAATTGGGGGGGAATTATGTTTAATATTGATAATCACTGCATCCATTTAAAGTTGAATATGACGAAGCAAATCGAGTTATAACAATTAATTTAGGCTACAGGGATTTGTCTATAATAATTTAGTGAGCCATTCAAGTCTAATCACGAAACCTAACTTTTGAAACTAAAATTGGCTGGCATGAGCACGGTGAAATACCGAATCCATACCAACCAATTAACTCATAATAAAAACTCTAACTTTAAGGGGTCACTACTATTGCAATTTCTCTTTTAAAATGAACTGAAACTAATTATGTCCCGGCCCCAAATAAAGTTATTTAATATTTTATTTCTAGTGAATAAAGACCGTTAAATGAATTATTAATTCATATCCCTATTTCTAGAGTCATCATTAAATAAGTGAGAGCGTAGAGTATTGCGCCTATATTAGCCATATAAAAAACAAGATTTTCAAAACCCGTTCGCTTTCTTCCCAATTTAATCTTTCTAAGTCGCCAAATTATTACATAACCACATAACAATAACAAGAGAGAACCTATACCATTAATCTTTTCGAGCATTTCCATAAAAGTTATAAACTCCCTTTTAGGCTAACTATACCCGTAATTAACTTATGATGCACGAATTTGTCCACATGTCATAGCGAAAACAAAAAGTACTACTGGATTTATCATAATTCCCATTGTGCCTAGAACAGTTGCAGCACCGAAATAATCTCCTTGATCAATATAACTTATTAACTGGCTCACTGCATTTTGACTAATATCTAATGCTTCAGCCAAACATCTTGTAAATTCATTACTAGCCATTTGGACTCCACCAAATGGAATAAAGGCATAAGCAAGTAATGCATTCTTTTCAGCGTCCGTGTAATTGGAATTATTCAATTCTGTCAAATTAACATCATAAAAACCTGTTGATTCATTTTTTATAAGGATTTCAGTAAAAATGTACTCTAATTCATTGGCCATTCTCTTTATTCCATCATCCGGAACCATTTTAATCTCCTTCGCATTACCTAATCCGACAAATGTAAAAGAGAAAAAGAGGACAGCAACTAGAAATGATAAAGATACTTTTTTCTGCATAAATATATGCTCCCCTCTATTTTGAATATATATATACATATACTTAAATTTCCTATTTATTACAAAATATAATATAAATGGTAAATATTAATCTAATCTATTATTATCTTTATTTATAGATTGTTAAGTGACGAATAAGTGAACTGAAGTGGACAATAAAAATGCAAGTGACTAATATATGGTGTTAAGAGACGAATATCAATGATGAAGTGGCGAATAAGCTGGAGTGAGTGGCGAATATGTGAACTGAAGTGACTAATATCGCGAAAGAAGTGGCGATTAAAGTCCCAGTGCTCAAAAGTGGCGAAAAGGATGTGTCAGTTTGGTTTTTCTTTACTTCTACTATAAAAAAATAGTAGCACAAACCATGGTCTTGGTTTGTACTACTAATGTTAGTATGTTTCATGTTCCCACCCTAAAAATTCACTTCATATGATCATCCAAAAAGTCCTTGCTAAAGCTTGTTTTCGAGGCGTAGCTTTTGGATTTCACCCGGACACCGCGCTTGATCGTCCCTTTTCCAAATTTCGTTTCAATTAAATCGACTAACTGGACAATCGGCTCGTCTTTAATATGCTGCTCGAAATTGAAAAGATTGAGCTGTTGCGTTAATTCTGATTGATCCACCACATTCGAAACAGTAACGCCCAATAACCGGACAGGTGTTTCATCCCAGTAATCCGTGAACAACTTCCAGGCGATTTCAAAAATTTCATCTGCATTTTGAACGGCATTACGAACCGATTTACTGCGTGATGAATTTTGCCAATCATAATTGCGAATTTGAATCGTCACGGTTGTTCCAGCTAAGTACTTAACTTTTAACCGTTCCGCAACACTCTTACTTAATTTCTCAAACGTTTCCTTTAAAATGTAATATTCGCTTTCATCCCTCGGTAACGTTGTCGAGTTGCCGACACTTTTCGTATCGAATATTGAGTTTGGATCGACCGCTCGATTATCTATACCATTCGCCCGCTTAATCAGGCGGACCCCGTTTTTGCCTAGCTCCTTGTATAAAGTCCGTTCATTCGCAATCGCTAAATCGCCAATTGTGAAAATTTGAAGGGAATTTAATTTTTTCGCTGTCTTCTCCCCGACTCCATGCATCGACACAACAGGCAACGGCCAGAGCTGCTCTTTTAATTCCCTGATTCTTAAAACCGTTATGCCCATTGGCTTTTTCATATTCGATGCCGTTTTGGCTAAAAACTTATTCGGGGCAATGCCGATCGAACAAGGTAAATCGAGCTCATGTAATATACGCTGCTGAATTTCTTCTGCTATTTGTAATGGGTGCCGAGTTTTTGCAAGATCCGTTACATCCAAATAGCCTTCATCAATTGATACTGGCTCTACTATTTCAGTATAGCTTCGTAATATAGAAAAAATCGCTGCACTAGCTGCCCGGTACTTCGGAAAGTCCGGTGGTAATAATAGCAGCTCAGGACATAACCGTTTTGCTTCTGCTACATTCATCGTCGTATAAATACCTTTTGCCCGCGCTTCATAGGAACTCGTCACAATAATACCGCGACGTTCCTTTACATTTCCCGCCACTGCAATTGGTTTCCCTTTTAAACTTGGATTGTGCGCCTGTTCGACAGAGGCATAAAAGCTATTCATATCTAAATGGAAAATAATGTTGGCTGCCATTTTTCCACCTCCAATCCGTTAGTTTTATTTTTCAATTAAAGTCAATAGCAATGTTGTTAGTTCCTCATCGCCTTTAATCCTCAAGTACTTGTTTTTGTTCCCATGATTATATTGTAGCATTGATCCTGTCACATTTATATTTATCGTTAATCATCTACTCATCCCCTATAGATTGCCACTTTTCTAGTATAAAGCGCTATTTTTAAATGCTATATATATCTTGTATATTTTGTAAAATAACATGATTTTATATAAAAAACTACAAAAAATAAAAAAACGGTTTCGATAAACTTCTCGAAAATCCGTTTTCTGACTATCCCCACTTGATTAGATTCCAATCAAATGTTGTACCACTATTCCCCGTTTACTTTTTCGGTCATCCGACTATTCATATAATATTTAAAAACCTCAATGGAAGATTTTCGTGGAACATATTGAAACTTTTCCTTAAGCTTACGATTACTGAGCACTGGCCGATAGCGTAAAAAATCAACCTGTTCCTCACCATATTGACTTAAATTTAACCTCTTTAAAATAAACAAACTTCCCTTAATTACATTCGAAGGTATTTTGATGACCTTTTTATTCAATAAACCACCAATTTCATCTATTGTGACAGCGCCGTCCCCTGCTAAATTGAAAATTCCGGTTGTTTCACTATCTATTGCTTGAGCGAAACAACCTACAACATCCTGATCCCAAATAAATACAAACGGACTTTTGGATTTCGCCACACCGACTAGCATTTTTTGTTCAAATAAATTCGTAATTTGATTGCGTACATTCGCCCCTAATATCGTGCCGATCCTGAAAATCGTCTGTTCAAGCTCAGGGTGCTGTAATCGGTATTGCTCAAGCATCTCTTCTACTAACCGCTTATGGTAGGAGTATGCAAATGCCTCGTTACCGCGTATTGGATCAGTTTCTTCAATCCAATCGGCATTATCTGCATAATACCCGTAGGATGCACCACTTGATGAAACAATAATACGTTTCACATTCGTTTGAACACATGCCTCCAAAATGTTTTTTGTTCCTAAAACATCGACCGAATATTCAAATTCACGATTGCTTTTCTTTCCAGGTGTAACAATCGAAGCTAAATGAACGACTATATCCACATCATATTGTTCAAAGTACTTCTGCGCTTCGTTGGACCGTACATCCAACACGATATAGTGCAGATTTTCGTGTGCTTCAAACGGCGATGTTTCCCTAATATCTGCCGCAATAATGCTGTGATTTGTCGTTTGTAATAAATGACGGACGAGCTGCTGACCTAAATAACCGCCCGCACCTGTTATGAGAACATTCATGTATGGACCTCCTGATGAACTGTAACGGTATTATCCGGAGCACGTCTTGACCAGTAAGTAGCAATGATTAGTCCTGAAATGATATGCCAAATACCCCAAAATGCTGCTACCAGGGCCATTCCACCAAGCCCCCCAAAAAAGTTAAAGATTAATACTAATCCAAGACCCGAATTTTGAATCCCTACTTCAATGGCAATGGCACGACGATCCCGATCGACAACCTTTAATGCTCGGGATGCAAAATAACCTATGCATATAGCTAGTGCATTTTGAATAATTACCACCCATACAACCGCACCAACGTTATCAATAAATGCATCGAAATTGTTCGCTACCATAACGATGACAAATAAAACGAAAATAACAATCGATAGCTTCATCATAATTTGATTGAATCGTGCTGCAAATTTTGGCATTACTTTCCGAATATACATACCAACAATAAGAGGCAATCCCAGCATAAAGAAAATTGTCGTAAACATATCCACTACACTAATACTGAACGATGTCATGATTTCCTTTGTCGGACCGTATAGCGATGCCCAAAACATCGTATTTAGCGGTGTCATCACAATTGCCATAACCGTTGAAATAGCTGACATGCTTATTGAGAGCGGGGTATTGCCCTTTGCGTAATGCGTTAAGAAATTCGATAAATTCCCGCCAGGACAAGCTGCGACTAAAAACAGACCTAGCGCAATGCTTGGAATAGGCTGAATGATGCTGACGAGCACAAATGTAATCGCCGGCAATAATAGAAATTGACAAGCAAGCCCGATTAAAGCAGGCTTCGGTGTTTTTAACGATCTCTTAAAATCCGAAACTTGTAAATCAAGCGCTACGCCAAACATAATAAAACCAATCACGATGTTCATAATTAATAATGCAGTTTCATTAAAGTTGATTTGAATTGTATCTATTCCCATACACTATTTTCCCTTCGGCTCGGCATGCATATCTTTGAAATAACGAAGACCCGGTGCCCACATATGCTTAACGGGGTCAACTTCAGTGTGAATAACTGTACATTTCCCTACTGATATCGATGTGCGTAATGCGTTCTCAAGTTGTTCAATACTGTCTACAAATTCACCATGTGCCCCCATAGCTTCTGCGACTTTATCAAAACGAATTTCACCTAAATCCGCATTAATGCTTTCATGTGGATCGAGTGTTTTCTTCCACATTGTTTTTAACGGTCTTAATGCGAAGTGCTGATTCATCTTTACCATGCCCCATTGTTTATCACACAGTACGATGAAAACGACATGAAGATTATTGCGGATAGCCGTTTCGATTTCCTGCGGATGGAAGCCCATTGCACCGTCACCGATAATACATAGAACCGGCTGCTCCGGCTTTGCTACTGCTGCCCCTAACGCCTGACCTAGCCCTGCACCAAGCATTCCAAATTTAAAAGTGGATAGTAACGGCATTTCATCATTTACTTCATAATAGAAATTCGTCCAAATCGCTGTATTGCCACCATCTATAACGAGCGGTGTATTTTTAGGGAATATTTTATTGGCTAAATGCGGAATTTGTGCTGGATTTAATGGGCTATTTTTATCCGCAATATGTTCATTTAATTTTTTACGATGCTGTTTTTTACTCTCCAGATGCTTTTCAATTAATTGTTGACGGTTTGTATCGACCGGCTGATCAAAGTCATTATTATTAAGCGCTACTAAAAGGTCCTGTAAAAACGCTTTAATATCTGCCTGAATTAAAAGTTCGGCAGGCTTATTTGCTCCTAAAATGGAAGGCTCTAAATCTACTTGAATAACCGTTTGATTGCCGTTCCAATATGGTGCTTTCCCCCACCAGTCCGTTTCGCCTAAGCGGGAACCTAATACGAGGACAACATCCGCATCGTTTCTCACATTATTATTCGCTTCAATATGCACCATTGGCATCATTAGCGGATTTTCCTCACTCATCGCCCCGCGCCCCGCCCAGCTTGTCGTGACCATCGCCTGCAATTTTTCCGCTACTTCTGTTAGCTCATTTTTTGCTCCTGCATGAATCACCCCGCTACCAGCATGAATGATCGGAAATGTAGCAGATTTTAAAAGCTGTGCTGTACGTTCGATCTGGTAATTCGAAGCTTTCGGCAGCTCCAGCATACGATACTCGGACGGCTCCCAAAAATGAAGGTCACAATTCACTTTTGTGTTCATTATATTTTCAGGAATGTCCAGATGGACGACACCCGGGCGCCCTTCATAGCATTTACGTAAAGCCATCCGCAGCATTTCAGGAATACGGTCAAAAGAAGGGACCGCTTCACTCCATTTTGCAAATTGTTTAATCGTTGCCGTTTGGTCAAAGCATTGATACGTTCCACCACGATCAGGGTACATGATGCCTGTACGTCTTGCGCTCGTAATACAAAGAACACGATTACCTTCTGCTTCTTCTACAACGAGGCCTGGTAAAATATTCGCTACCCCTGGACCATTACTTGCCATACAAACACCCAGACGATTTGTCACTCGTGCATAGGCGCCCGCCATATGAGCGGCACTCGTTTCATGACGCGGGGAAATTAGTTCGATACCGTGCTTCTGTAAATTTGAATAAAACCCAAAATACGTACCATCTATAATTCCAAATACGTTGTCTACCCCTTCTTTTGCCAACATTTTCGCTACAACTTCTCCACCCGTCATCAATACCATCATTCATTTCCCCCTTTATTTTGTAAACGCTTTCTTAATGCTTTAAAAATAGACTCCACATCCCCTTTTGTTGGAACACGTCGGTTTGTCACGATTCCGTTTCCAGTAAGCGCTTGGTTCGCTAAATATTCAATTACTTCATCGGTAAGTAATGGTGCTAAAAAGCGTGCACTATCCCAAACTTGTTGCTCTGTATTCAACTGAACCAAATAAGCACTTAACTCCATTTGATCAGAAAGTCCGATTATTTTTGCAATATCCTTATAGCGTTCAGATGCACTTTCCATTGAAAAATCAATGATGAACGGATGCATAAGCGCTACACATTGACCATGCGGCATATGGAATTTTGCACCTAATGCCCGGCCTGTTGCATGTGCCAGATTAGTAGATGCATTGGAAAAAGCAATCCCTGCATAAAAGCTTCCGATGAGCAGCTCCTGACGTACATCAATATTAGTTGGCTCTTTGAATACTTTTTCTACATTTTTCAGTCGGCGAATAGCTTCTAACGCATACAAATCGCTCATGTCATTTGCCTTTGTCGAAACATAAGCTTCAATTGCATGTGTCAGTGCATCCAGAGCCGTAAAGCTCGTAATGTGCTTCGGCAAATTCACCGTAAACGATGCATCTAAGATGACCACATCCGGTATTAAGCTTGGATGTGCAGGATTGAGCTTTGTTTGAAGTGTTTCATCCGTAATCACCGTTATTTTCGTTGCCTCCGAACCAGTACCCGCTGTTGTTGGCACTGCAATTAACGGGAGTCGGTCTAAAAAAGGCTTATTTGGAATATCGGTTAAGGCTAATGTCGGATTTATCGCACATACAGCTACCGCTTTTGCTAAATCAATGACACTCCCACCACCAATTGCAATCACACAATCTCTTTGCCCTCTGTTCAATTCATCGATGGCTCGCTTTAGTTCAGATATGGTAGGTTCGCCTTTTGAGATTTCAAAAAAGCTTGCTTGTTTCCACTTTTGCTTCATCGTATGAAGCTGTTCAGAAAGCGCACTCGCACTATAGATGATAAAAGGGGCTACCCACTTTTTTTGTTCGGCAATGTGCTGCAGTTGCTTAAATGAGCCAATGCCACTTACGACATGCTTAGGTAAAAATAATTCATTATTCATTAGCCAACCCCCTGTACCGCTCGTTTCGTTTTCAGTTTTAACATATATAATTCCGGATGAAATAAGCTGCTATAGTATTCAATTACTTCACCCTGTGCTCCTAAAAGTATTCTTTCTACACAGAGGACATTAATATTAGGCTGAAGGTTTAATAGTTTTGCATCTTCCAGACTTATAGGGTGACATCTTACAGTTTGTTCCGCTTCAATAATGGCGATATTAAGATTTTTCTCAAGAACATCATAAATTGTGGCAGTGTTTAAATCGTAAGCAGATATTTGCTGACCTAAATGCGGATTATAGTAATGTCGTTCGATCGCAATGGGCTGGTCATCAGCAGTTCGTAATCGCGCAATTGAAAATAACGTAGAATGCTTCAGCAAATCTTTCAGCTCCGGGAAATTGTCGATCATCTTTGCATGTAGTAGCTTAGCGCCTGGCTTCATGCCCATATTCCGCACTGTATCTGTAAAGCTGTTCAATGTATTTAACCAGTCATGCACCGTTTTGTTTTTTGTAATATACGTGCCCTTCCCATGTATTTTTTTCAGAACCCCTTCATTTACAAGATGACTTACTGCCTCTCTTACGGTCGAACGACTTATCGTGAAACGCTCCATTAATTCTCGTTCGCTCGGTATTTTTTCAACATGCTTTCCATCAAAAATTTCAGTTTTCAACAAATCTTTCAGCTGAATATGTAATGGAATATGGCTCTCAAAGTTCATCCATCGTCCACCTCCATTGGTCCGAACATCATAACGTCCGTACCAGTTAACTTTGTTAAAACTGATTATATGGTTGAAACTGGATAATTACAATATATTTTTCTGAAAATTCTGATATATAATATTAAAATAATATCACAAACTATTATTTTGAAATTTTATCCAAATAAAAAAACCTCATTCTTATTATCCTGACAGATAATAGATGAGGTTAATTTAATAATTTTTATTTTATTAGTATATATTTGTGAGCAAAATTATTTTTTATGCCGTGATATCACGTTTCATAAAATAGATGAACGTAATGGCTAAAAAAACAATCGCATATACGATATTGACGATTAACGAGAATGTAAAAGTTAACCCTTCAATAAGCGGCATGCTGCCTGGTGCGTAAAACGATAAATCATTCGCGAACCAAATATATTTAGCAAAATCATATTGTGCAATAAACATTGTCGCTGTTGAACCCATTAATAGGATGAATAACGATAAACTTACTGCCAGCGTGCTTGAACCAAAAATTGTACCAATCATAAAAGCAAATAGAATGGTCATTAGCGTTGAACCAGCAGAATATAAAATCATTTCTAAATATGGAATTTTAACTGTCTCTTCCATTACTTGACCATTTACAATTGATAAAGAAACAGCTGGATCTGTATTAAATAAAATAATGCCGAGTATATACGCAAAAATTAAGCCACTTGCCATTAAAGTTAGTCCATATAGAATAGTTGTAACAAGTTTAGATAACAATATTTTCCATCGCGCTACTGGACGTGTTAATAGCATTTTAATAGTTCCAGTCCCAAATTCCGAAGACACAATCCCCGCTGCAATAACTACAGTAAAAATACTTATCATGACAATCGTTAAAGTGATCGACATTTCCATATGCTCTGATATCATTGTCGCATCAAACGAAGGTAAATCCTGCGCGATTCGGTATTCAGTCATCGCTATTTCATCCTGGTAATATTGTTTATCTGCCTCTGCCATACCTTCAGCATTCAACATTTCATTATTATGTGTCAGCCAATTTTCATTCGCTTCGATACGTGCTTCTTTCGTATCGGAATCAACACCGTAATATTTGTTCATACCTGAAACAAATGCAAGCAATGCGAGTACAAGCCCCAGCATGATCCAAGCGTTTTTTTGTGACCACATTTTTATCCATTCATTTTTAACGTATTGCATCGATTGCACCTCCACCAGTCATCTCGATAAACTGATCTTCAAGACCTTTTTGAATTGGTTGAATTGTGTATAAATCAATTCCAGATTCAACTAGCCTGCGGACGAATGCAGGGACTTCTTCTTTTGTTAAATTTACAACGTAGCCACCCTTTTCTTTCTCCAGTGGCTCTTCAAATAATCCGATCAGTTGCTCTGGTTGACCTACTTCAATGTAATATTGTGCAGCAACCTGTTGCTCGAGTTCCCGAATATCGATTAGCTCGCCGTTTTGAATGATAGCAATACGGTCTACCATAAGCTCGATCTCAGATAATAGGTGACTTGATACGACGATTGCCACATTATCTTCTGCCGCAATTTTACGTAAATACATACGGAACTCCCGAATACCTGCCGGGTCCAGACCATTTGTAGGCTCGTCTAATATTAAAAACTTAGGACGATGTAACATAGCCTGTGCCAAACCTAGTCGTTGACGCATCCCAAGAGAATACGTTTTTACCTTCTCATGAATTCGGTTTTGCAATCCTACTTGAGCTACAACTTCATCAATGCGCTCTTTTGTTACACCTTTATGCATGCGCGCAAAGTGCTGTAGGTTTTTATAGCCTGACATAAATTTGTACATTTCCGGGTTTTCAACGATTACCCCTATATTACTAATCGCCTTTTCATAATTCTTTGATAACATATGACCATCAATTACAACTTCACCTTCCGATGGGTACATTAATCCTGTCATCATTCGAATAGTCGTCGTTTTACCTGCCCCATTTGGACCTAAGAATCCTGTAATCTGGCCCGGATAAAAATCGAGGTTCAAGTTTTTAATAATATGCTTTCCCTTGATTTTTTTGTTCAAATTCTTAATTTCAACAATTGGTTTTGTCAATTGCCCACACCTGCTTTCCTTACCTATGTAAGTAATTTTAAATATCATTGAAAAATGATAACAGTTATTATACTGTTTAAATAACAAAAAGGTTTCATTTATTTACAAAAAATACCTCATCAAATTAATGATGAGGTCCATTCTTTACTTATATTCCCCTACCCATTCGTCTACCATCAAGCCATATACTGCATGATCAACATAATGATCGTACAGCCATTCCGCCTGACGAATCGTTCCTTCATGCATAAAGCTTAAACGCTCTGCAATGTGGCGGCTCTTCTTATTATCGACTGCAGCATGAATTTCCACTTTCTGAAGCTTATATTCGTGAAAGGCAATATCAATGATTCCTTTTACCGCGCGTGTCATTATGCCTTCACCTTGAAACTTTTCATCGAGAAAATAGCCAACCTCGCATTTTTTCAACGTCCAGTTAATCGTATTTATTGAAATTTTCCCGACAAATTGTCCTTTATAAAAAATCGCTGTGTCCAAACCTTCACGCTTTGCAAACTTTTCTAAATTCATTGCTGCAAATGCACGCGTATCTTCTACAGTTTTTGTATTGTCTACCCAACCAAGCCACTCACGCAAATAACTGCGGGAACGGTCAATAAATGCAAAAATTTCCTCTGCATCATTTTGCGTAATTAACTTTAATTGTATTTCATTATCCACTTCATAATAAAACATACGATCTCTCCTATCTAATCTCCCATTCAAAACAAAACTATCTTTTTTATTTCCTTATCATATAAGAGCAAGGTTATATTATGCAATAAAATAACGCTTTATTTTATACAATTGTGTAAGTCGGACCATTTATAGTTGTTCACAATTAATATTAATCAAAAAATTCACAATATTCCCCAACGTTATTTTGATAAAATAGAGTAAGAGGTGTTCAAATGAAAAGACAAGAGCAAACATGGGGAAAGCTTTTAAAATACTACAGACAGAAAAAGAAATTAAAACAAGATGAAGTAGCTTTAGGAGTGTGTACCCCTTCCTATTTAAGCCGCATTGAAAACGGCATCGTCATTGCAGAATATGATTTGTATGAACAGTTATTTGCAAATTTAAATATAGATTTTACAAACCTTCAGCATGATATTTCCGAACACACAACCTTTTTGGAATCTGTGTACGAAAAGCTTTTATCAAATGTTACTGTTTCGGAAAGTGATACGGTACTATTAACGACACTCATGCAAAATGAATACTCAATAGAACTTCAAATCACCGCCAAGCTTATTTACAGTCGATATTTGTATTCCATAAAAGAAGATACTGATGCAAGAAAGCTTTTGAATGAAATTGAACCAGTTGTCAGCTGGAAAAAAGATCGTATTACTGAACTATTTGTATCGATTACCGCATTTGGTCATTTATCATTTTCGGAATTTGACCTTTTAGCTGAAAAAGAACAGGATGCGCAATATTTAACTAACGTACATCCTTTTGAGCTTGCCAATTATCATTATCATCTCGCCTTTGCGAACCATCGCAGCTACAAATTTCACAAGGCTCTGCAGCATATTGAGCTTGCGGCACATTATTTTACTCATCAGTTTAAACCGTTATTTCAGTTGAAGCTGTACTCGATGAAGGGCGTTATTTATAATGATCTCCACCGATACCGCGAAGCATTACAGGAATATGAGGCGGGTATTGAGCTACTGGAAAATGTTGAATCGATTCAAACACCGATGCAGTGGAGTTCGCTTCATAATAACATCGCCTACTGCTACGAATGCCAGGATGATTTTCAAAAAGCGAGTGAACATTATGAAACGGCAAATCAATATGACGAAGATCTACATTCTGCTATTAACTGGATGCGCACATGTTATCAGAATAAAGATTTCACTCAATTAGAAAAGCTATTCCATCGGTATGAGGAACAGCTATTTTCAATCCAGCACCATATTTATCAGCGAAAGCTTTTACAATATGCGATTCAGAACGAGCATACCATTCAAGGTCTAAAAGAGTTGGAAGAACAGGCTTTTCATCATTTTAATGAAGAGCAGTACTATGCGTTAACCCTTTTTTATGCCCCTCTATGGGGACAGTTTTATGAACAACTCTATGCCTATAAGCATGCTAGTCAATGTTATAAACAAGCTTTATTTGCAAGTGAAAAAGTACGACAACGAATGAGTAGCTAGGAGGGTGAATGTATGGAGTTAAGAAAAGAGTATTTTTATTTATGGTTTGGATTTGGCGTATCCAAGTTAGGGAGTTGGATTTATTTAATCGCGCTTAATCTAACTGTTTGGCATTTAACAGAGTCGCCTGCAGCAGTTGCAGGAATTTATATCATTGGTCCAATTGCCCGAATCCTTTGCAGCTTTTTTGCCGGCTCCATTGTAGACCGGTCCAATAAAAGGACGATTCTCATATTCAGTGATTTATCCCGTGCAGGTATTGTTTGTTTGATGCCTTTACTTACGGACATTTGGCTCATTTACTGCTTCATATTCCTTGCAAATATCGCAGTATGTTTTTCAAATCCTAGCAGTACATATATGATTACAAAGCTTGTACAGCCAAATGATCGTCTACGCTTCAACTCTATTAACGCTATGCTAGGCTCCGGAAGCTTTATGATTGGACCTGCTTTAAGTGGTGTAATCATTGCCTTTAGCAGTACTTCTACTGCGATGTGGATAAACTCATGCATGCTTCTTTTTAGTGCATGCATGATGTACTTACTGCCAAATGTTCAAGGCGAAATGACAAAATTATTGAAGACGATTACCCCTGCCGTTATTCGCGATGACTTTTATGTGGTCTGGAAATTTATACGAGAGAAAAAAGCGATTTTATACTTTTTTGTTTTATATTCAACCGCTCTTATGATTTGTTATTCACTCGATTCACAGGAAATGTCGTTTTTAAAGGATTTTCATAAAGTGTCGGATACTGCATACGGCATAATTGTCGGACTAACAGGAATTGGTGCCATCGTTGGTGGATTTATGGCTGCTAAATATGTCAAAAAACTATCGCTCATTTCATATATAGGAGCAGGCTTTTCATTAACTTTAGTATGCTATTTTGTGTTTTATTTTTCATCGAATCTGATTTTGGCCATCGCTTCTTTTATTTTACTAGGATTATTCATGGCATTTAGTAATGCGGGCTATGCAACTTTTTATCAGCATACGATTCCAACTGAAATTATGGGCCGGTTTGGCAGTACATTAGGTTTAATCGAAAGTGTGATGCAAATATTGCTGACCCTGCTCATTGGTTTTTTAGCTGAACTCTATTCAATCCAGCTCATAACAAGTTTATTTGCTTTTATTGGCGTACTAATCGCCTGCTTTGTGTATGTTTATTTAATTAGAAATTCATTATTATTCGTACAGGAGGAGTTACAATGATTACTTATGAGGCCGTCTGCTTTTGTTGTAAAAAGCCCTTTCTTTTGGTGGAAGGGACAACAAAATACCAAAAGTATAAACGGAATATGAGTGGAAAGTTTTCCTGTGATAGCTGCGACGATAAAATCCACATGGAGGCAAGAAAGCACATGATGGGTAAACTAAAGTAGTTGACATATTCGACAGTTTTAAGCGGATATTCGACAGTTCTATGGGAATATTCGCCACTTTTATGCAGGTATTCGCCACTTCCATTTATATATTCGACACTTTTTCTCTCTTAATCGTCACCCTTCATTTGATATTCGCCACTTTGGCCACGATATTCGTCAATTAATAAAAAAGGAGGCGCCTCGCAAATGCGGAGCGCCTTCCTTATATTTATTTTTTCCGAAATGCGTATAAAACAAATAGCATAATAAACCATAATGGCGTCAGCATAAGAGAAGTTCTTGTAGCCTCTGAAATCGCCATAATAATTAATAGAAATACGAAAAATGCTAAAACCACATAGTTCACAAACGGCGTTAATGGTGCTTTAAATATCGATTTCGCATGCAAATCCGGGTGGCGCTTTTTATAAATGATATGCGAGATTAAAATAATGCTCCACACCCAAATAAAGCAAATCGCACTGATTGTCGTTACAATACTAAAGGCATCATCCGGCATCAGATAGCTGAGCAGTGCACCGATCGATACGATGATTGCTGAAAATAATAACCCGTTTTGCGGAACGGCATTTTTATTTAATTTACCGAACGATTTCGGAGCCTGTTTTCCTTTACTTAAACTAAACAGCATACGGCTCGTTGAGAACATCCCACTATTTCCTGCAGATGCAGCTGATGTTAATACGACAAAATTAATAAGCCCTGCCGCAATCGGAATACCGACCAAAGCAAATACTTGAACGAACGGTGAGCTTGTCGCACTTAACGTATCCCAAGGGTTAATCGTTAAAATAACGAATAGCGCACCTACGTAAAACAGTAATATACGGATCGGTATTTTATTAATGGCCGATGGTATATTTTTTTGAGGATTTTCCGTTTCAGCAGCTGCTACCCCGACTAATTCCACTCCAACAAATGCAAAGACAACCATTTGGAAAGCCATAAGGAAGCCAAATGCTCCGTTCGGGAAGAAACCGCCATGCTCCCACAGATTAGACACTGCCACTTTCCCAGCATCTGTTTCAAATCCAATAATGAGCAATACAATCCCTATTGCAATAAGTGCAACGATCGTAATAATTTTTATAAGAGCAAACCAAAATTCCAGTTCACCGAATAATTTTACAGTTAGTAAATTTAAGATAAGTAAGACCACTAAACAGGCAATGGCCGGCACCCATTGAGGGATATCAAACCAGTATTGTGTATACATTCCGACCGCTATAATATCTGCCATGGCCGTCATAATCCAGCAGAACCAATATGTCCAGCCAGTAACGTACCCTGCCCAATCTCCTAAATATTCAGTAGCGAACTCCGTGAATGAAGCATAGCCCCCTTTTGATAATAGGAGCTCTCCAAGTGCCCGCATGACGAAAAATAAAGCTATCCCTACGATTAAATACCCGATGATTATTGATGGTCCTGCAAGTGAGATCGCTTTTCCTGATCCTAAAAATAGCCCTGTACCGATTGTTCCGCCAATCGCAATTAGTTGTACATGCCGATTTTTAAGATCGCGCTTGAGTTCATGTTGTTCCAAAACGAATTCCTCCAAAGGATAAGTATTTTGTCTGCCACAAGGACAGCGCAAAATAATAGGTAAATGTTCGCGGTTCATCCAATCATGTTTTCTGAAAATTAAAAAAGGAACTGATAATTCACCAGTTCCTGTAGATAAGAATAATAACGTCCCTTATTATTCCTGTCTTCTGTCCTTTTGCCTGAGATAATGAACCCTTCGGCGACGCGGTACACGCGCTCTCTCCAGAAACTGCTCCCGTCAGTAGTGCTATCCACGACGATCTTCGCTTGATATGTATGTAATTAATCCCTATTTGTTGTCGGCAACCTCCAACTCCAAACAGGTCGCTCACGATACTATTATTGTACAATAATTAATACTAACAACTATTTTGAGTGGATACAATGGTTAGAAAATAAAAGTAAATCGAAACAAGCAATTTATCAATGTTTCCACTAATATGTAAACCTGTTGCAGAATTTTCATTCTAAAAAAAGTATCAGTTTAAAATAATAAATTCCATTTTATGATGGATAAGATTTACACCCATATTAAAAACTCTCACCTTTACCGTATCCTAAGTGAGAGTCTTTTTAGCGATTTCTTCAAGATTACAGGGAAGGAACTTATTCCCATTTTATACGTATTAAAATAAAGGACGAAACGCTTTGTAATGGAGGGACAACTTTGAAATATTTTATTTTAATGATCGTATCTTGTTTGATTTTATCCGGATGTGCGGGATTAGCAGATTATACAATTTCATTGGAGAATGGTTATCGAATTGATAGACTTTCAGCTCATCAAATTCAAATATACGGAGAAGATGCAGTAAACGATGGAGATGAAACGACATTCAATCATTTATATGTACCAGCTAAAGTGGCAGCTGTATGGTGGAATGAACAGTATATTATCGCAAAACAATTGCATTTAAAGTCAAACGGACGAGGTGTAGAAGAACCACCAAAAAAACCTAGCGATGCTGATTATTCTTATTGGATAATTGAAATGAATAAAAACGAAGTAAAAGGTCCCCTAACGTTAAAAGAGTTAGAAAGTGATTCAGAACAATTAGGTATTAACGTCGTCTTTACACCAATCGAAAAGCTAAAAAAGGAACCATAATTAAATAAGATTATTGAACAACCATTTGGAATATTTTTTGTTATTCTAAAGCCTCTTTAACTGTTATATCGCCTTTGTTATTTGACCAAATCTGAAATTTTTGTCCATCAATTTCAACTACCAATACGTATTCTGAAAACCATTCACCCCAAGAGCTTATATGATTTATCGTAATAATATTTTCAATGTCAGGATTATGTTCAATAACTTTATCTTTTACACTATTCATCATAATGTTTGGCACTAAAAAATAGGCAGCTATAATTATAATTACTATGCTGCTCAAACCGATTATTACCTTTTTCAAAATATCACCTCTAATGAGTGTTGCCAAACTTCGATTTAGAAACGTTTATAGGGTCTATTTTTTATACTTTTTGATTTTGTTTTATTTAAGCACGCTTTTATATAAGTACAAATTTTTACAACCTATTTCCATACTTCATCTAATTTATCAACATAGAAATTGATAGCTTTTTTATAACTAAGTATTTCAGAGTCTGTTGTAGTATCTAGCAGGCATTTCAATAAAATTTCCATCGCTTTTCTATGATCGTTTAAATTATACAGGGTCATTGAATAAAATACTTGAATTGCTCTGTTGTTTGGAAATAATTCGATTCCGTTTAGGAATGTACTTTTTGATTTTTCGTATTCCCCTAATGTTCTATATGTACTTCCAAGTCCCAATATTGCTCCTTCTAGATCTTGACCAGATAACCCTATTTTAATAGCCCTTTCATAAAAGGGTACTGCTTTTGATTCTTCTCCTAAAACATCAAAACTCCAAGCGCATTGATAATTAACATACGCATTATCAGGGTATTCCTCAACAATTTTTAAAAGTAATTGATTGGATTCTTTCTTTTTATTATCTTTTCGTAATTCAAGTGCTCTTATAAGCTTTTCTTCTTTCAATGTAAATAACCCCTTTTCATACATTTAATAAAGATCCTTCTTTCACTAAAGTACACAGTTAGTAGAATTATAACTTTCTCATAGCGTCATTGGGTACTTACTGTTCATAAGCAGCCAACACACCCCCTACTCAATTGAACGGGGGGTGTGTTGGTTTCCTAATTTTTCATTTGGGAACGTTATTTAATATTAAGATGTATCTATTATTCATTTTAGGATTTACTTTTTATAGCCTAACACTTTACCTTGAATATTTCCTTCGGGTAATAAACCGAAATCTTTACTGTCCGTTCCTCTCCACCACATATCAACTAACACAAAAACAGTATTATCCTCAACCTTAATTGGTTCCATTGAAGTATTGAAGTAGTTTTCCATTTCTTCTTTGTTAATATTCTTTAAGTTAATTGTTTCAAAATATTCTTCTTTTGTTAATCCTAAGCTCGTTGCCACACTATAGAACGTATCTAATTTTTCGTCATTAATATAAACTTGCCCACCTTTAATTTTTACGGTTTCATTGGGCAATCCGACAACTCTTCCTAAATACATTTTGGGAAGATTCTTATTCTTTTCAAGTTCGGAATCAAGCATCTGATAATAAATGACATCACCTCTTTGCAGTTTTCCACTGTATGGCTCCACAACAAGTTCAGAATGTGACATTGTATTAAAGTCGTGATTTCCTCTATCCATAGCATCCGAATTCCATTCAACTAATAAATGTGATTCTTGAGGTGTAACAGTTCCCAATACTTCAGAAGTATTCTTATCAGTAATTGTATTTGTAGTTGCCACATTTCCTTGACTACAACCAACTAAAATAAAGATTGGTAATAGCACAGTTAAAAGTCTTATCTTAAGCACTCCTTCTTTGAAAGTGTTATTTAAATTATTCACTAAAACTGCATATATCTTTTTTAACTGTAAACATTCCCAAAGCGGTTTTGAAGTCACCCCTATTAGTTAGACGCATTTTTATCTCTACGACTTAATCCAAAAACTGCACATGCATAAATGAAGATGCCACTACATAACCACATCATCAATCCATCATATTCACCGTTTAAAAAAGTTACGTTTACTAATATAAATAACTGCATTAAACAAATTGAAATAAATAAATATAAAGAATGTTTCATACTAAATACCTCCCTCTATAAATGTTGATATATCAATGGCTCACGCCATTTTTGAGTGCCAAAAAATTTTTTTCGAAATGTATA